>JBBSOQ010000004.1:0-163908 GCA_038259585.1 Flavobacteriales bacterium
AATTTACTTTTGAATAATCAAGCTTGGTTAGGTTCAAATTTAGGAACTTTTGAAACATTTACAGGAACATTCGGGTTGATTGAAAAGGCTAGTGGTTTTAGTACAGTTCCCACTGGAGCGACAGGTCTAGATGTAAGTACAGCAGGATTAAGTGTGGGAACCGGCGTATTATTGGGAACTGTGTTTTCTGGTGCAGGTACTTATGTAAAGGGCTATGCTGCTGCAAATACATATCCTGGTTATAATTTCAGCAATATATGGACGGTTAACTGCCCAGGAATTCCAAGAGAGTCTGATGATGTCGCTTCTGGAAATATTTATTACAATGGGAATCTTACATCTGGTTTTACTCAAGATGTACCCACTGGTCTTAATGTCGCCTTTAATATAAGTTCAAACACAACGAGTGGTTCAAGCTTATTCCGTGCTGACATGTCAGCTAATAACCGTTTTAGGTATTTAGGTACAAAGACTCGAAGCTTTCAAATTAATGCAACGTTAGCGGTACGAGGAAACTCAGCAAATGTCGTCGGGGAATTTTTCGCCTTTTTCTTTAGGAAAAATGGAACGGCTACACTAATCCCAACAAATACTATAGTGCGTTTTAATTCTCAGGGTGGTGGAGCTGAGATAGAAAGTGTCTCAATCTCTGGAACTGTAGATTTGAGTCCAAATGAATATATTGAAATTTGGGGACAACGAGTAACGGGTCTTGCTACCCTTAATAGTCTACAGCTTGCCTTTTTCTCAGTAAATCTAAATGCAAAGTAAATTTAGTTAAACTTGTCACAGGTTAACTGTTGAGATTTTATAAATTCCAAAACCTTCGGCAAAACAAACCGAAGGTTTTTTTCTGCCTTTAAGCTATCGTGAAATACAACTACGCTTCCAGGCTTTGTGTTTTTCAAAACATTTTGCAGACATTCTTCTTCACAAATATTAGCATCAAAATCATAGCTGATTATATCCCACATCACAATTTTGAATCCTTTTTGCTGAAGTATTTTGGCTTGCTTGGAAGAGATTTTTCCATATGGCGGACGGAAAAGTTTTGAATCAATTAATGCTTCTGCCAAAAGTATATTTTCAATATAGGTGGAGGTTTCTGTTTTTGTTCCCATTAGATGATTAAATGTGTGATTCCCCACAGCATGGCCTTCAGTAATTATTCTTTTAAAAATTTCCGGATGCTTTTGAACATTTTCGCCTATGCAGAAAAAGGTTGCTTTTGCATTATGCTTTTTCAACTCGTCCAAAACCCAAGGGGTTACTTCAGGAATTGGACCGTCGTCAAAAGTTAGATATACCGAATTGCTTGAACGCGAAAATGCCCAAATTCGCTCAGGGTATAACCGCTGAATGAGTTTGGGCATTTTTACTAAATTGAACTTCAATTGTCTTAATTTATTGGCACTTCCTTTTCAACATTTTCAGAAGTTTCTTCCTCCATTTTTTTAAGAAGATTTGAATCTAAAGGAATTTGAACTGTAGAATCCTTTTGAAGATCTTTGTCCAAATCCATCGCTTCATCTGGTGAATAGAAATGACGGAAAAGTTTTAAATACTCATTAAATTTCTTAGCTTCTTCTCTTCCGAATGCTTCATCATCATAGACTACCACCAGCTGCACCAGACTTCTATAGCGTTCCATATCGCTGATAATGTCTGAAGCGATTGTTCGTTGCTTATTAAATTTCAGACTATTATAATACGTTAAGTGTTCTTGGTACATTTTGGAAACATCTTCATATACTTTTCGTGCTTTTTCCTTTTTATCCAGCTCATAATAACCAATAACGAATGGTTCTAACAAACTATAGTATTCAAAATATTTCACTGGCATTTTCTCCATTGCTAAATCCAGCACTTTTTCTGCTTTCACTTTTTCGTTATTGTTTATCAACGTTTCAGCAAGACGGGCAAGATTGCTTCGGTATGTGATACCATTTCTTCGCGTTTCTGTGTCGTGATAAATATCGGGGCTACCACTGTTGCCCCAATCCCAGGACATAACAATATCGTACATCTTGTCTGCATCAATACGGCCCATATCAAAAGGATTTCTTTTGTTAAGAGCAGTTTTTATTGGAACAAGTTTGTAAACAACACCATCTAATTGTAGATAATCCTTCATCCATAAATAATCGTCGTCACCAAAACTTCCACCGCTAAAATAGATTGGGCGTTCCCAATTATTATTAGCAATGATGTCAAGCATTAGCATTCGATTTTTATAGAGAATATCTCCCTTAAGATTGATATCTATATAGGGAACAATTTTATCTGCATCTTTTGGGTCTACGATTCCGTTGCGAAGCACGGATTCTTTATCTACGGGTATGCGGATTACTTTTGAAGGAAAGGTATTAACTTGCTGTCCGCTAGGTAATTCCATTTGGGTGGCGGGGCTGTCATTGGCCACAAAATTCATCCACGTTTTAATGTCAATGGTATCTTGCGTTGTTTTTTGATATATTAAGAAATCGCGCGAGCCCCATTTGTATTTGTCATGAGTTAATTGTGAAGGAATTGGATCGCTTGTAAAAGCTTTCTTCTTCATATCATCAATATACCAATCTGTTTGAAAAAGGCTAGTATTCACAATACGCACGTCCTGACGGTAGCCTTCAATATTCTGTGCATACCAAAGTGCAAAAGTGTCATTATCACCAATGGTGAAAAGGATTGCGTTTTTATCACAGGAATCCAGATACATTTTGCCCATAGACTGTGCAGTATATCTGTTGCTACGGTCGTGGTCATCCCAGTTTTGAGTGGCCAGCAAAACGGGTGCCGCCAAAGCTGAAAAAATAATCACAACTGGTAGTGCGACGTTTGGTTTTAAATAATTCTTCATCAGATCGAAAAGGGCATAAACACCGTAACCAATCCACATCGCAAAAACATAGAAACTGCCAACCAAGGCGTAGTCACGCTCTCGAGGTTCAAACGGTCGTTCGTTTAGGTATATTTTTAAGGCAAGCCCCGTAAACAGAAATAGCACCAGCAATACCCAAAAACTTTTTTGGTCGTTTTTAAAGTGAAAGACCAAGCCTATAATACCTAAGATAAGCGGAAGGAAAAAGTATGTGTTCCGTGCTTTGTTGTTTGCCATATCAGTAGGCAAATTGTCTTGATTGCCCAAGCGGAGCTTATCCATAAATTTTACGCCACTGATCCAGTTTCCGTGCAAATCTGTGTATTGGCCCTGTACGTCGTCCTGTCTTCCAGTAAAATTCCACATAAAATAGCGCCAGTACATATATCCAAACTGAAACTCAAACATAAATTTCATATTCTGAAAAAAGGAAGGTTTTTGAATGTCTATATACTCGCCAAAATTCTTCAAAAATTTGTCATAATCTTCTTTATCTACCAGCCCTTGATTGTTGGCTTGTTTAAATTTGTTCACTTCATCCACAAGTCGTGGCTCACTTAAATATTCGCTTTTAATAGAAAAATCAAGCCCGCCCGTAAACTCCATATAATTAGAAGCATGCTCGGTGCTCCACATTCTTGGCATAAATGCTTTTTGCGAATCATCCGTATTTTGACTTGCGTTTTTGAAATTATTTACAATTACATATTTACCAGTAGCGTCATCTTTTTCATACTTTGGTTTGTCGTCTTTGTATGGGTTGTTTTCATCAAGACCTACATAGCTTTCAGTGAAAAGCGGGCCATAGAACAAATGGGTTTCGGGGTATTGTTCACGATTGTAATAGGCTAGAAGTTCGCGGGCGTTGTTTGGATTATTTTCGTTTATTACTGTCCCAGCATTGGCTCTTATAGGAAGCATCAGCCAGCTTGAAAAGCCTATAAATATAAAGAGCACACAAAGTAATAGCGTATTCAATTGTGCAAATCCTTTTTTTCTTGTCAAACGCAAACCGTAGACAAAAAGAACGATAAACAAAAGTGCCGCAAAAATAGTTCCCGAGTTAAAGGGAAGCCCCAGACTGTTCACGAAAAATAATTCCGAACCACTGAAAAACTTCATTGTCCATGGCAATAAAAGTTTAAAGATCAAAAGAAGAATAGCTACAGTAACAATATTGGCTACTATGAAATTTTTTATGGTAATAGTTTTGTAATGTTTGAAGAAGTATAGAAACCCAATGGCAGGAATAGTAAGCAAAGCCATAAAGTGGATTCCGAAGGAAAGCCCAATAATAAAGGCAATAAGAATTACCCAGCGATTGCCGCGTGGCTCCAGCATTTCACGTTCCCAGCGCAATGCGGTATAAAATAAAACGGCCATTAAAAACGCAGCACTTGCATATACTTCGGCTTCAAGGGCGTTGAACCAAAAACTATCAGTAAACGCAAAGGCAAGTGAGCCCACTGCAGCACTACCTATTATGGCTATAGCATTGGTTTTCTCAATTTCTTGGTGTTTTGAAACTATATTGGTTAGCAAAATGGTGAGCGACCAAAACATAAAAAGAATGGTAAATGCACTTGCGAAAACAGACATTAAGTTTATAGTAAGCGCAATATAGGATGCGTCTGGTGCAAAAATGGAGAAAAATGCCCCCAAAAGTTGAAAAAGCGGTGCTCCTGGTGGATGGCCAACTTCAAGGTTACTGGAAGTAGCTATATATTCTCCAGCATCCCAAAAGCTTACTGTCGGTTCTACCGTAAGCCAGTAAGTAATAAGGGCAATAGCAAAGACAGTCCACCCGGTAATTTTGTTCCATTTTGTAAAGTTGAAAGAACCCATAAGCGCGTATAAATTTTATGGGACGAATTTACTAATAATATGAATAGCCCCAAGTATCTAATTGAGGTAACGTGTAATATGATGTGATATTTTTAACGACAGAAAAGTTTACTAAATAGAAACTGTATTTTTCCGACAAAATATTTGTACAAGCCAAAGTTTGTATTAAATTTGCACCTCCTAAACTAAAAAAACATTTTTTTGTTTAGGAGGGCGAAAGTCTTATTTTTTGGAATTGGCCCATGGTGTAACTGGCAACACGTCTGTTTTTGGTACAGAAGAGTCTAGGTTCGAGCCCTAGTGGGCCAACTTAAATCCCAAACTTTTAGAAGTTTGGGATTTTTTATTTGTAAAAAATTTGATTTTTTATTGCCTTAAAACTGTTTGATTTTCAGTATTTAAGAAATTATTTTAATCTAAATCATAGAAAAACCTATTCCTCATTGCACTATAATGAGTTTTTGAAAATATTATTTTCCTTATGTTTACCTTCATTAACCACGTAAAAATTTTTGATAATGAAAAAAATAATACTCTGCTTTTTGCTGTTGACGGCAACATTTTATAGTTATGGACAAAAAGAACTTTCCTCAGATTACAGTTATACCGTAAGTGAGCCATATCAAGTTTATGATTCTCCAAAAAAATATTATTTCTCTGACGGGAATCAGATTTTGACAATAAAACCCTGGAAAAAAGCCGTGGTACTTCAAAAATTTGATGTCAACTCACTCAATTTAATTTCGGCAAAAGAATATGAAGATTTCCCAGACAATTATGTTGTTGAAGGAATGAAACAGTTACAAGACAAATACTATCTTTTTTATTCATCTTGGACAGGCAAACAAACCGCGCACGAACAACTTTTCTACAGAGAAATAAACTTTGGAACTGGTGAATTCGCAGGAGAAGCGGTAAAAATAATAGATATTGATGGTAGATTGGCTGGCACTCTTGCTTCAACTGCTGGAATTAATGTGCCTTTTGCTTTTGGGTTCGGAGTTACAGATAAATTTGATTTTTTAACATCACTGGACGAATCGAAAATTCTTATCCAATACAGAAGAAAACCTGAAGTAAAAAATGATAAGGAAAGTTACGACATTATTGGCACAGAGGTTTTTGATAATTCACTGAACAAATTGTGGTCTAAAGAGTACACAATGCCTTATACCGAAAGGAGAATGGACGTAGAGGATTTAGCAGTTGATTCTGAGGGTAATGGGTATTTATTAGCAAAGGTTTTTCACGATGATAGCAATAAAGACAAGAAAAAACGAAAAGATGAAGAAGCCAACTATCACATGGAACTTTTCAGACTTTCAAAGGGTTCTTCTGAAATAGAAAAAACCAAAATTGATTTGGGAGATAAATTCATAAACGGAATTTCCCTTTTCGAATCATTTGAAGGATATATGATTTGTTCCGGATTTTACACAAACGGGCTTAATAATGAATTGCACAACGCAGATGGACTTTATACCTTTAAAGTTACGAAGGAAGGAAAATTGGTAGATGAAAAATCATATGAAATTCCTTTGGAGGTTTTAAACCAATACGTTAAAAACAGAACTAAAAAAAGAAACGAACGCAGAGATGAGGATGGAAAGGCAGAATTTGAATTAATGAAATTGCGAGACCTTGTAATTGCTGACGATGGTGGTTTATTGTTAATTGGTGAGCAATCCTTTATAGTGGAACACCGTACCACAAAACGAGTTTATTATACATATCATAACAATGATATTTTGGTTTCAAAAGTAGATGCATCAGGAAACTTAGCTTGGATGAAAAAAATTCCGAAAAGACAAGTAGGACAACCAAAAATGGGAGAAGTCTATGACACTAGTAAGACCTATCAAGGTGGAATGTCATATTCCTATTTCAATACTAACGGAAACCATTATATCGTGTTTTTGGACAATGTGAAAAACATTGATTTGGAATTGGATCAAATTCCAGCATTACATAATGACGGCCACGGTGGCTACCTTACTTCCTATAAAATAAATGACGGTACTGGTGCAATGTCTAAAGGATCAATACTAGACACTAGAGAAGTTACGGACAAAATGGAAGTTTATCAATTCAGCAATAACCGTATTGTAAAAACAGCTGACGATCAATTTATTTTGGAGGTCTATAAAAAGCAAAAAGAAGATGTGCTAATAAAAGTTGACATTAAGTAAAGCGAAACAATATTTTTAACAAAAAAACCATCTATAATTAGGTGGTTTTTTTTGTTAAATAATAGAAAGGGGATATTAAATAAAACTATTTAGCCATCTCATTTTCCATATCAATAACCTTCGCAACCGTCTTTACCAGACGGTTGTGGTTTTTTACAAAGGGATTTGTTTCGTCCCAGACATAGCCTGCAAGTACTGCACAAATCTGCTCTTTTATTACAGGGTTTTCCGGACGGTGGAAAAATATTTTTTGAAGATTTCCTGTATACCACTCGCTCACGTAAGTTCTAAAAACATCAACTCCTCTCATAATGTAACCAGTGTACTCTTTTTCCCAATCTACATTTTCACCCTGCAGTTGTTTTGTTATCAATTTGGCTGCTTTCAAGCCAGATTCTGTTGCAAAAGTAACACCAGAGGAAAAAACCGGATCCAAAAATTCGGCGCTATTCCCCGTTAGGGCATATCCTTTTCCATAAAGCTGTTTTACTGCTTTGGAATAATTTTTAATAATATGTGGTTCAAAAAGAAATTCCTGATCTTTCAATCTATCATAATAATAGTCAGAAATTTTCAGCATCTCTCTTAACATTTCAGAATTTGTTCCTTCATAAGATTCTATAAATTCTGTTGGTCCCACAAAGCCAATGCTTGTGTTTCCGTTTGAAAAAGGAATAACCCAAAGCCAAACTTCATCCTTCACCACATCAAATGTTATAAGTGTTCCTTCTACTCCTGAAGGACGTTCGGTTTCTTTTACGTGAGTGTATATTGCAGAATTTGCTTCAAGCGAAGAAGGTTTGTCTAGATCCAGCAAGCGTGGTAAAACTCTGCCATAACCGCTGCTGTCAATAATGAATTTTGCGCTGATTTTATATTCTTTTCCTTCCTCGGTTTTAACTGTTGTTGTGGAATGACCATTATCTTCGAATTCTACTGCCGTAACTTCATGCCCAAAAGAAACATCAACGCCTTTTTTTACAATTTCTTTGGCCAATGTATTGTCAAAATCTGCACGCGGAACTTGCCATGTATAATCCCATCCTGGCGTGTGTTTTTTTGAAAAATCAAAATTACAAACTATGTTATTCTTCAAAAATCGGGCGCCTGCTTTTACTTCAAAATTCTGCTCCATCAAACAATCTAAAAGTTCCGTTTCCTCAAAATGATCCATACAGCGCGGCAAAAGACTTTCGCCAATAACAAAGCGCGGAAACTTACTTTTTTCTACTACCTTGGAACTTATTCCGTTGTTTTTTAAATAGGCGGAAGCTACACAACCTGAAGGTCCAGCGCCAATAATTAACACATCAACAGCAATATCATTCATATTATTAATATATAGATTGTTAAAAAATTCTAAATTTGCATTCTAAAGTAACTAAATTATCTTAGCACTCAAAAATTTAATCAAACCATTGATTCAACAATAAATGCCAACATTACAAGGAAAACTGGAAGTAGCAGATTTTGATCAAATAATTTTCAAAAACGATACTGTCCAACTTCACAAAGATATAATAGAAAAGGTTCAAAATAGTTTCGATTTTCTGAAAGAGTTTTCTGAAAATAAAATTATTTACGGTGTTAATACGGGTTTCGGCCCGATGGCACAATATAAAATAAAGGATGATGAGCGCATCCAGTTGCAGTATAATCTTATCCGCAGCCATTCATCTGGTACTGGCAATCCAATTCCGCCGCAATACGTTCGTGCAGCAATGCTTGCACGATTGAACACCTTAAGTCTTGGCAATAGTGGCGTTCATCCATCTGTTATTAAATTGATGGCCCAATTACTGAATAAAAATATTATCCCTCTTATATATGAGCATGGTGGCGTAGGCGCCAGTGGAGATTTGGTTCAGCTTGCCCATTTAGCATTGGTGTTGATTGGTGAAGGTGAAGTTTTTTATAAAGGTGAACGAAAAAATACAGAAGAAGTTTTCAAAATTGAAAACCTAGAGCCAATAAAAGTAGAGCTTCGTGAAGGTTTAGCGCTGATGAACGGAACTTCAGTAATGACGGGAATTGGCGTTGTAAATGTGCTTTATACAAAACAAATTATGGATTGGATGATCAAAGCATCTTCAGCCATAAACGAAATTGTAAAAGCTTATGACGATCACCTTTCCTATGAATTGAACCAAACAAAAAAGCATGAAGGCCAACGGAAAATTGCTGAAATGATGCGCGAGCATCTAAAAGACAGCACCCTGACTCGAAAGCGGGAACACCATTTATATAATGGATCGAAAGATGAAGAGGTATTTGTTGAAAAAGTACAGGAATATTATTCCCTTCGTTGTGTGCCACAAATTTTAGGACCCGTTTTGGACACGCTTAATTCCGTTGAAAAAATATTGATTGAAGAAGTAAATTCAGCAAACGATAACCCAATTGTTGATGTTGAAAAACGAAACGTCTATCACGGCGGAAATTTTCATGGCGATTATGTTTCCTTGGAAATGGACAAACTGAAAATAGTGGTTGCGAAAATGACGATGCTCGCCGAGAGACAATTGAACTATTTATTGAATTCAAAATTGAACGATATTCTTCCGCCTTTTGTGAATCTTGGCAAACTTGGACTTAATTTTGGAATGCAGGGTGTGCAATTCACCGCAACTTCAACTACTGCAGAAAGCCAAATGCTCAGCAACCCAATGTACGTTCATAGCATCCCCAACAACAACGATAATCAAGATATTGTAAGTATGGGCACGAATGCTGCGCTAATCACAAAAAAAGTTATCGAAAATGCTTTTGAAGTTGTTGCAATAGAACTTATAACTATCATTCAAGCCATTGAATATCTAAAGGTTCAGGATAGCGTTTCTTCCGAAACGAGAAAAATGTATGATGAAATCCGTGCGATTGTCCCCGTTTTTAAAGAAGATGTAGTAATGTATCCCTATGTAAATCAAGTGAAGGAATTTTTGATG
The DNA here is from genome assembly GCA_038259585.1 of Flavobacteriales bacterium. GTDB lineage: Bacteria > Bacteroidota > Bacteroidia > Flavobacteriales > Flavobacteriaceae > Aequorivita. The sequence goes on from JBBSOQ010000004.1 coordinate 9,858, forward strand.
GATTCCTCAAAATAACTTCGAATTATATTCTTAAATTGTTTATTTTAAATTCAACTAACTTAAAATGATAATCTTATGAAAAAAATTCTTTCTTCCGCACTTATTTTTTTAATGGTAATTACCGCTGTTTCCGCACAGGAGCTGGCAATGGTTCGTGATAATGACCTCTTTGGATATATTAACAAATCTGGCGAATACGCCATCCAACCACAATTTGAAAAGGCAGACAGTTTTTCTGGCAAGATGGCCCCAGCAATGAAAGATAAAAAATGGGGTTTTATAAATACTTCCGGCGAGTGGGTAATCCAGCCAGAATATGACCGAGTGAAATCTTTTAATTCCGGTTATGCTTTAGTATTTCAAAACGATCAATGGAAATACATAAACACTAAAGGAGAAACATTAAATACAGCTCCAAGAGAAAAATATTACGATTTTGACAACGGCGTAGCTATAATACGCGATGGTGATAAAATTGGTTTGATGGATACCAGCGGGAAAACTATTTTGGAACCAACATATGATGAGATCAAAGGTTTCAATAACGGCCACGCAAAATTTAAAAGTGGCGAAACGTGGGGATTATTGAACACAAAAGGCGAAGTTGTTGTGCCTGCAGAATATAACGAGGTAGGCGATTTCAGCAAAAATGGAATTTGGGCCAGAAAAGGAGAAAGCTTTGGTGTATTGAATAATGGAACTTTTAATGCAATTCAAGGAGTTGATAAAATCTGGGATTTCACAAATGATTCTGCATTAACCTACGCCCGAAGCAACAAAAAAATGGGTTTTATTAATGGAAAAGGCGAATGGGTTATTCAGCCTACATATGATAAAGCTCGTGCCTTTAATGCTAGTTTTGCACCGGTAAACGAAGGAAAAATGTGGAGCTATATTAATGAGAAAGGTGAAAAATTAGGCAATAATGCATACGCCGATGCCGAAATATTTTCTGATAATGGACTGGCTCCCGTAAAAGAGAAAAAACTATGGGGCTTTATCGATAAGTCTGGAAAGGTTGTAATTCCAATGGAGTATGATATTTCATCAGGATTAGGCTTTTTGCAAAGTGGCTCAGAAAAAGGTTTTATAAATGGTGTTGCCCGCGTCAAAAGAAACAAACAGTGGGGTTTTATAGATGAAAAAGGACAAGTTGTGGGCAAATGGCATCAAAATGCCGAAGCTTTTGTAGATACTTCGAAATAGATAAAAGAATAAATAAGAAAGAGAAAAGAAAACTTCGCGTCACTGCGACTTTGCGAGAAAAATTTTTATGGAAGAGAAAAAAACAAAACAAAAATATGCATTAGTAACAGGAGGTTCGCGCGGTATTGGTCGTGCAGTTTGCATCCAACTCGCAAAGGATTTGGAATACAACCTTCTAATAAATTACAACGGCAATGAAGAAGCTGCGCAACAAACATTGAAAGAAGTTGAAGCGCTGGGCGGCGAAGGAGAGATAATCCAATTCGACGTTACCAATGCTGAAGCTGTTAATAAGGCATTTGACGTATGGCACGAAACCAACAAAGATGCTATCATTGAAGTAATTATAAACAACGCTGGGATTACCAAAGACGGAATGTTTATGTGGATGAAACCCGAAGATTGGCATAGTGTTATCAATACTAGTTTGAATGGTTTTTACAATGTTACCAATGCGTTAATTCAAAAACTGCTTGTCAATAAATATGGAAGAATTATCAATATGGTTTCAGTTTCAGGATTAAAAGGAACTCCCGGACAGGTAAATTATTCCGCAGCAAAAGCAGCTGTGATTGGCGCAACAAAAGCATTGGCACAAGAAGTTGCAAAACGAAATATAACCGTAAATGCAATAGCTCCTGGGTTTATTAAAAGTGATATGACCGCAGAACTTGACGAAAAGGAACTTAAAAAAATGATACCAGCCAACCGTTTTGGGGAGGCTGAGGAAGTTGCACATGTTGTGAGCTTTTTGGCTTCTTCAAAAGCTTCCTATATTACAGGAGAAGTAATAAATATTAATGGAGGAATTTATTCCTAAATTGAATAAGATTTGAGAAGAGTAGTAATAACCGGAATGGGTATCTATTCCTGCATCGGCAAAAACCTGCAGGAAGTTAAGGAGTCTTTATACAACGGAAAATCTGGAATTATTTCGGATGAAAAACGAAAGGAATTCGGCTACCGTTCCAGCTTGACAGGTTGGGTGGAAGAACCAAACTTGAAAGAATTGCTTTCCCGCAGAGAGCGCGTAAGCTTGGGCGAAGAAGGTGCATTTGCGTATACCGCAACAATTGAAGCACTTAAAAATGCTAAAATTGATCAACAATTTCTCGACGAAAATGAAGTTGGCATTCTCTACGGAAACGATAGTACTGCAAAATCAGTAATTGAATCTGTAGATAAAATTCGTGAAAAGAAAGACACCACTCTCGTTGGTTCGGGCGCAATTTTTAAGGCTATGAATTCGTCTGTTACGATGAATCTTTCCACTATTTTTAAATTAAGAGGAATTAACTTCACAATAAGTGCAGCCTGTGCTAGCGGTTCTCACTCGATTGGAATGGCATATTTTCTTATAAAAAACGGCTTGCAGGATTGCATTATTTCTGGTGGTGCGCAAGAAATTAATGAACTTGCAATGGGCAGTTTTGATGGTCTCGGCGTGTTTTCAACACAAGCAGATCCCACAAAAGCTTGCCGTCCGTTTGATAAAGATCGCGATGGTTTGGTGCCAAGTGGCGGCGCAGCAACTTTGGTTATTGAAAGCTACGAAAGCGCTTTAAAACGTGGTGCACCAATTTTGGGAGAAATTATTGGCTACGGTTTTTCTTCAAATGGAGATCATATTTCAACCCCAAATGTTGACGGTCCCGCTCGAGCAATGAAAATGGCACTGGAACAAGCAAATATTAAATCATCAGAAATTGATTACGTAAATGCGCATGCAACATCAACTCCTGTTGGCGATGCAAATGAGGCACTTGCAATTACTGATGTTTTTGGAGAAAATGGCCCGTATGTAAGTTCTACAAAATCCATGACCGGTCACGAATGCTGGATGGCTGGGGCTAGCGAAGTAATTTATTCTATGCTGATGATGGAACATTCCTTCATCGCGCCCAATATCAATCTTAAAACGCCCGACGAAGCTGCATCAAAATTAAACCTTGTTAACAAAACGTTAAATAGAAAAATTGATGTATTTTTGTCGAATTCTTTCGGATTTGGGGGAACCAATTCCGCATTAATTATTAAAAAGTGCACACATTAAAAATGAATAAAGAAGTTATAGTTGAGAAGATAAACTACTTTCTGGTAGATGAGTTTGAGGTAGAAACCGAAGATATTGAGCCCAAGGCCAACCTAAAGGAAACTTTAGAGCTGGATAGTTTGGACTTTGTGGATTTGGTTGTTGCTATAGAGGCTAATTTTGGTGTGAAATTGACTGGTGAAGATTTCATTCATGTTATAACACTTCAAGATTTTTACGATCTAATTGAAAAGAAAGTCGCCTGAAATTGCAATACTAATTTATGGCAGGTGAATGGGAAGGCAAAAGCAAGGGAACCGTTTTAGGGTATAAAATCTTTATATTCTTTATCAGAAAATTGGGAGTTCGATCTGCTTATGGATTGCTTTATTTTGTTGCTTTATATTATGTGTTCTTCGCTGGAAAAAGCACGCGCTCCATTTATTATTATTTAAGTAAAAGGCTGAAATATCCAGTTTCAAAAGCCCTTTTCGGCATTTATAAAAGTTATTACACTTTCGGCAAAACAATTATTGACAAAGCCGCCATTTCCTCTGGCTTAAAAAATCAATTTACCTACGAATGTGACGGGGTTGAAAATATAACCGATCTTTTAGATAAAAAGCAAGGCGGAATTATGATCAGCGCCCACGTTGGTAATTTTGAGATAGCGGAATTTTTTTTCGAGGAAATTGACACGCGTTCTCAAATAAGTCTTGTTACAACAGACGCCGAACACGAAAATATTAAGGAATACATGGAGAAAGTAACCGTGCGTTCCAAAGTGAAATTTATTTTAGTTAAGGACGATTTGTCGCATATTTTTGAAATAAACAATGCCTTGACAAATGGTGAACTAGTTTGTTTTACGGGAGATAGATATATGAAAGGCCAAAAATTATTGACCGAATCATTGATGGGAAAAGAAGCAAACTTTCCTGCCGGTCCATTTTTATTGGCAAGTAGGTTGAACGTACCAGTTTTGTTTGTGTATGTAATGAAGGAAACCAACAAACATTATCATTTGTACGCACGCAAGGCTGAGGTGAAAAACCGTGATGCACAAGGTTTGCTAAAAAAATACACCGAAAGCGTAGAGTGGATGCTTAAAAAATATCCGTTGCAGTGGTTTAATTATTTTGATTTTTGGGATACAAACGATTAAGAAATGAGGGAAGTACTAGTAATTTACTATTCGCAAACGGGGCAGCTTTTTGATATACTAAAGAATATATCATCAACTATTTCAGATGAAAAAGTAAATATTTCCTATTGCGAAATTATTCCGAAGAAAAAATTTCCTTTTCCTTGGAAACAGGAAGAATTTTATGGTGCCTTTCCAGAAACTTTTCTTCAAATTCCTACTTCGTTGGAACCTATTTCTGATGAAATTCTTCAGAAAAAATACGACTTGGTGATTTTAGGATATACCACTTGGTATTTAACGCCTTCAATCCCTGTCAATTCATTTTTAAAATCTGAAGAAGCAAAAACATTGCTAGCCAACACACCAGTTGTAACAGTTTCCGCCAGCCGGAATATGTGGATTATGGCACAGGAAAAAGTGAAGAAATTGCTGGCGGCAAACAATGCTAATTTAGTTGGAAACATCGCTTTGGTAGACAGAAATCTTAACCATATCAGCGTTATTACAATTGTCCATTGGTTAATGGGTGGAAAGAAAACAAAGATGTTGGGCATATTTCCTAAACCTGGCATATCTGATGAAGATATTCTTGAAGCTTCTCGTTTTGGAGCTTACATTAAAGATGCTTTGCATCAAAATGAGTTTTCAAACCTGCAACAAAGTCTTTTATCCGTTGGTGCAGTAAAAGTAGATCCATCACTAATAGCAACAGATGTTCGAGGAAATATTGTATTTACAAAATGGGCAAACCATTTAATCAAAAAAGAAGGTGAAGAAAGAAAGAAATGGCTCGTTTATTTTAAATATTATTTGTTATTTGCAATATGGCTTATAGCCCCAATTGTATTTGTTGTATTTTTGGTCACTTATTTTCCAATGTACCGTAAAATACAACGAGATAAAGCCTATTATTCATCAGTTGCATTAAAGCAAGATTAATGAAGAACGTATATATTACAAGGATTGCGAAGTTTTTGCCGAATGAGCCTGTAGAGAATGAGGCGATGGAAGAAAAACTGGGAGTCATTAATGGGAAAACCTCAAAGGCTCGCCGCATTATCCTTCGAAACAACCAAATAAAAACACGTTATTACGCCATTGATAAAGATGGAAATGTAACCCATAATAACGCACAACTTGCGGCAAAAGCTGTTGAAGCATTGTGCGACGAAACTTTCAACAAAAACGAAATTGAATTGCTTTCCTGTGGTACCTCAAGCCCAGACCAGATTTTGCCAAGCCACGCGGCCATGGTTCACGGTTTTTTAAAGAATGGAAATCTGGAAGTAAATTCACCATCCGGTGCTTGTTGTAGCGGAATGAATGCGCTAAAATATGGCTTTATGGCCATAAAATCTGAACAAGTAAAAAATGCTGTTTGCACAGGTTCTGAGCGTACTTCCTCGTGGATGAAGTCTGATATATTTGAAGACGAAGTGGCACATTTGCTGGAAATTGAAGAGCATCCTATTCTTGCATTCAATAAAGAATTTTTGCGATGGATGCTTTCTGACGGAGCGGGCGCATTTCTATTGGAAAGTGAACCGAACGGAGAAACACCATTGAAAATTGAATGGATGGAAGGCTATAGTTACGCGTTTGAGCTTGACACGTGCATGTATGCTGGTGGCGATAAACTTGAAGATGGAAGTCTAAAACCGTGGAGTGAATATCCAGCGGATGTTTGGGGTAAAAAATCACTTTTTGCAATGAAGCAAGACGTGAAATTGCTGGGTGAAAACATCCTTCAAAAAGGCGTTGCAAGTATGAAGCTTGCAATGGCGAAGCACAACATCACTGAAGACGATATTGATTATTATTTGCCACATATTTCTTCCTATTATTTTAAGGAGAATCTTTATAACGAAATTGAAAATCAAGGTATGCATTTGCCGTGGGAGAAATGGTTCTTGAACCTTCAAAAAGTTGGGAATGTTGGCGCTGGTTCCATTTACCTAATGTTGGAAGAATTAGTACACTCCGGAAATCTTAAAAAAGGCGACAGAATTTTTCTACAAGTTCCAGAGAGTGCACGTTTTGCATATTCCTACGCTTATTTAACGGTTGTGTAAATGAATGATTTCACCGAAAAAATAACGGATAAAGATTTCATCGGAAAATTGATTCCACAGAAATTTCCTTTCGTTATGGTGGACAAACTGCTTCATTTTGAAGAGAAAAAAGTGGTTGCGGGATTGACCATTTCCGAAGAAAATATTTTTACACAAAACAATAGATTCACTGCGCCAGGTTTGATTGAGCACATGGCTCAAACTGTGGCGCTTTATACTGGGTATCAATTTTTTCTTATGAAAGAAGATGCTCCTACGGGCTATATTGGTGCTATAAAAAAAGCAGAAATATTTGAACTTCCTTCCGTTGGAAACGAATTAAAAACTACCGTAATAATTCTTCACGATATTATGGGCGTTACCTTGGTAACCGCTGAAACTGAGTGCGATGGAAAAATAATTGCCTCCAGCGAAATGAAAACCGTTTTGGCAAGTTAAGGATGAAATGCCCACTAAAAATAATAAATCAATCTAGGATGAATAATTTTGGCATTCCATCTTCCGCTTTATCGAATATTTTATATAGATGAAAGCAATGGATATTTCAAATATCGATATTTCCAACTTTTTGCCACATCGTGAACCGATGCTAATGGTTACTTCTGTTCTTGAAATTGACGACGATTCGGTTTCAACCCAATTCCATATTTCAGAAAAGTGTGTGTTTTTAAAAGAGGGAAATCTCTCTGAAACTGGACTTATTGAAAATGCTGCCCAAGCCGCTTCGGGTGTAGTTGGACAAAGTTTCTTTGAAAAAGACGATTTAGAAGGAACCGGCAATAAATTGGTAGGTTACATTAGCGCCATCAAAAAAGTTGAAATTTTTGAACTTCCAAAAGTTGGCGAAACTATTATTACAAAAGCAAAACTTCTTTCAAGATTTGATACTGGCGCAGTAACTATGTGCAGTCTGGAAACTGAAACATTTCTCGCAGAAAAATTAATTGTATCTTCTACCATGAATTTTTTAATCCATGAAGTCTGATTATGAAGAAAAAGGAAGTGCCACAAGACAAAAGCAATCTGGAATCTGCAAATTTCCGTGAACTGTGCTATGCCGTTGACGAAAATGGTGAATACACCACCGAGAATAGTACTGGTTGGGAACCAAAAACCGTCGCTTTAAAGAATGCAATCGAAGATATTAACGAACGCATTGAAGATGCAAAAAACCGCTTAATAAAAGGCGAAACAAGCCCTATAGAATATTATATGGAACTCCATAAAATGGACATTGGTATTTTAGCTAGCTACGTGGGGTTTTGGCAATGGAAAGTGAAACGACATTTTAAGCCTTCTAATTTTAAAAAATTAAGCAATAAAACTTTGAAAAAATATGCTGAGGTTTTCGATATTTCAGTAGAAGAACTTCAGAACATTTCAAAATAATGGAAATAAACTTTACCCACCATCAATCTGCCCACTGTGAAAACGGCGTTGTTTCAAATTTAATGAAGCACAATGGTTTCAGCGTTAGTGAACCGATGGTTTTTGGTATTGGCAGCGGTTTGTTGTTTTGTTACATTCCTTTATTAAAAGTGAATCACGCTCCAGTAATTACGTATCGTGCGTTGCCAGGACATATTTTTAAAAAGTTCGCAAAGCGAACTGGAGTAAAAATGAAACGCGAAAAGTTCAGCAATCCAAAAGATGCTAAAGCTCGGCTCGATGAAAATCTAGAAAAGAACAATCCTGTTGGGTTACAGGTTGGTGTTTACAATTTGGTTTACTTCCCGGATGAATACCGTTTTCATTTCAACGCCCACAATATGGTTGTTTATGGGAAGCAAGACAATCGCTATTTAATCAGTGATCCTGTTATGGAAAACGTTACTTCACTTACTGACAAGGAATTGGAAAAAGTGCGTTTTGCAAAAGGTGCTTTCGCACCAAAAGGACATATGTATTACCCAATTGCCTTTCCCGAAAAACTTGAGCTTAAAGGAGCAATTATAAAAGGAATTAAAGATACTTGTAAAGCTATGCTCGCCCCGGTATCTTTTGTTGGCGTAAAAGGAATTCACAAAATTGCGGGATTAATCCGTAAATGGCCAAAGCAAAAAGGAATTAAAACAGCAAACCATTATTTAGGACAAGTGGTGAGAATGCAAGAAGAAATTGGCACTGGCGGCGGTGGATTCCGCTATATTTACGCAGCTTTTTTACAGGAATCGGGTAAGTTATTAGGAAATGAAAAGCTAATTGAACTTTCAAAAGAAATGACTGAAATTGGTGATTTGTGGCGTGATTTTGCTTTGGAAGCTTCCCGAATTTATAAAAACCGTAGCGCCCAAACAGATAGTTATAATAAAGTAGCGGATCAATTGGATCACATTGCAGATTTGGAAAAAGTGTTTTTTAAGAAGTTGAAGAAAGCGGTTTAAAAATAAAATGATAAAAATAAATCAACTTTCAAAAAAATACAAAGGTGCCGATTTCTTTTCGGTAAAAGACCTTGATTTGAAAGTTGAAGACGGTGAAATCTACGGGTTGCTCGGTCCAAACGGCGCTGGAAAAACCACACTAATTTCAATGCTGACTTCTTTAATGAAACCTACTTCGGGTTCATTCACCATCAACGGATTAAATTTTAAAGAAAACAAGAATCAATTAAAGCAATTGATTGGTATCGTTCCACAAGAATATGCATTGTATCCCACGCTCACTGCTTTTGAAAATTTGCAATATTTCGGAAGTATGTACGGTATTAAGGGTGAAAGCCTTAAAAAATCCATCAGCGAGCATCTCGAAGTTATGGGGCTTTCAAAATTCGCCAATAAAAAAACTGATACTTTTTCTGGTGGAATGAAGCGCCGTGTAAACTTAATTGCCGGAATTCTGCACCAACCCAAAGTGTTGTTTTTGGACGAACCCACGGTTGGCGTGGATGTACAGTCCAAAAACGTGATTATCGACCACTTAAAATTGCTAAACAAGCAAGGAACCACAATCGTTTATACTTCACACCATTTAATCGAAGCCGAATTTTTTTGTACCCACGTTGCAATCATTGACAATGGCGAAATAATCATAAAAGGAATTCCTTCAGAATTGATAAAAAACCAAACTGACGCCAGCAATCTTGAAGATGTATTTTTGGCAAAAACAGGCAAAGTCCTTCGCGATTATGCATAAACTTTGGGCATCGACATATAAAGAAATGCTTTTGCTAGTTCGCGATTTAGGCGGAATTGCAATTCTATTTATAATGCCTTTGTTGCTTTTAATTGTAATCACTTTAGTGCAGGACAGCACCTTTAAAACCATTAGCGATATAAAAATCCCGGTGCTTTTGGTGGATAATGACAAAGGTGAAGTTTCAAAAAATATTATAGAAAATCTTTCCGAATCCAATTCGTTCAAAATTCTTCAAAAGGCTTCCGAAGAAGAAGCAAAAGAAGCTGTTTTCTCCGGAAAATATCAACTTGCTATTGTAATTCCAGAAAATCTTTCCGCATCACTTCAAAAGAAAGTAGATCAAAATGTAGAAGGAATTCTGTTAAAATTTGGATTGGAAGAAGATACTTTGGCCGTTGCAAAAGAAAGCATTCCACAAAAAGAAGTTCGCTTGTATTTCGATCCCGCAACGCAAACAAGTTTTAAATCTTCGGTGAAAAACGGCATCGATAAAATGATTTCAAAAATTGAAACGCAAAGCATTTACAAAGCTTTTCAAACGGAATTAGGCGAAGACGAAGCAGAACCAATTTTCGACACTGAAAATTTTATCGCTTTTAAAGAAATTCTTCCCACAAAAAACAACGTAGAAGTAATCCCAAATTCAGCCCAGCATAACGTACCTGCTTGGACGCTGTTTGCTATTTTCTTTATAATCGTTCCGCTTTCAATTAATTTAGTGAAAGAAAAAAATCAAGGCACTTTTATTCGTTTGCGAACCAATCCGGTCAGTTACGCCACAGTTTTGAGCGGAAAAACAATTGTCTACTTGGGTGTTTGTCTAATACAATTTACGTTAATGTTGCTTGTTGGAATTTACCTTTTTCCAGCCATCGGTCTTCCGGGAGTGGATGTTTCGGGGAAATTGTTGATGCTTTACTTAGTCGCAATTTTCTCAGGTTTGGCTGCAATAGGACTAGGGTTGCTTTTGGGAACAATCGCAAAAACACAGGAACAAGCCGCGCCATTTGGAGCTATTTCGGTAGTTATTTTAGCAGCACTCGGCGGCGTTTGGGTTCCAGTTTTTGTAATGCCCAAATTTATGCAACTGGTTGCCAAAATTTCCCCGATGAACTGGGGCTTAGAAGCGTTTTACGATGTATTTTTAAGAAATGTGGGTTTTGCTAAAATCCTTCCCGAAATTTTGTTATTATTGTTGTTCTTCCTCACAACAACCGCAATAGCAATAATTTATAATAGAAGAAAAAATGCCGTCTGAAACTAAAAATGAAATAAGCTTTACTTCTGAAATTCGTGTTCGTTTTACCGAAACAGATCCGTTGGGAATTGTTTGGCACGGCAACTACATTCAATATTTTGAGGATGGACGAGAGGCTTTTGGACGTGAACACGGTATTTCATATTTGGAACAAAAAGCTAACGGCTATACTTCCCCAATTGTGAAATCTTCCTGCGAGCACAAGTTACCGTTGCGTTATGGAGATGTAGCAACGATTAAAACAACTTTTCTTCCATCGCCAGCGGCAAAAATGATTTTTCGTTATCGAATTTTTGATCCAAAAGGTAGGCTCGTTTGTTTAGGCGAAACCATACAAGTTTTTTTAAACGATCAAGGCGAACTGTCACTTACAAAGCCTGAATTTTTCGCAAATTGGAAGAAAAAAATGGGACTTTAGATAATGGCCAAAACCTTTATTTCATATAACAATATTTTAAGCAGTCTTGGTTTTGACAGCGAAACTGTGGTTGAAAATATTTCCAAAGGAATTTCTGGTCTTGAAAAAAAAGAAGACTCTTCCCTTTTGCCCGAACCTTTTTGCGCTTCGCTAATTTCTTCGGAAAAAATAAAGGAAGAATTTTACAAAATTGGTGATGCCTCAATGTTTACGAGGCTGGAGCAAATGCTAATTCTTTCTTTAAAAAATGTAATAGATGCTTCAAATATTTCATTAAATGAAAAAGTGGGATTAATAATTTCTACCACAAAAGGAAATATTGATGTGCTTGAAAAAGAGAGTGATTTTCCAGAAAGCCGAGTATATTTAAGCGAATTGGGAAAAACAATCCAAAACTATTTCGGTTTTAAAAACGAAGCGATTGTGCTTTCAAATGCTTGTGTTTCCGGTGTTCTGGCAATTTCTGCCGCAAAACGATTTATTTCTGAAGGAAAATACGATCACGTTTTTATAACTAGTGGAGATTTGGTTACGAAATTTATTCTTTCGGGTTTCAATTCATTTCAAGCATTATCACCAGATCCTTGCAAACCTTATGATAAAAATAGGGTGGGGATAAATCTCGGGGAAGTTGCTGCAAGTGTTTTGGTAACTTCTTCCGCAGAAAATCTCTCAAAGGAAGTCGTTGAAATTTTAGGTGATGCAACTTGCAATGATGCCAACCATATTTCGGGCCCATCCCGCACTGGCGAAGGACTTTTCCGAAGTGTGAAGCGCGCATTAAAAGAAGCAAATATAGCGCCTAATGAAATCGATTATATTTCTGCACATGGAACGGCAACGCCTTTTAATGACGAAATGGAAGCAATTGCTTTCAGCAGATTGGGAATGGGAAAAGTTCCATTGAACAGTTTGAAGGGTTTTTTTGGACACACGCTAGGAGCTTCTGGCTTGCTGGAAACCATTGTGGGAATGTATTCTATGGAAAAAAATACACTTTTTATTTCCAAAGGATTTGACGAACTTGGCGTTTCAAAAAATATTAATATCATCAAAACCAATACACCAAAAAAGTTGAACATATTCCTTAAAACTGCATCGGGTTTTGGAGGGTGCAACACGGCGGTGATATTCAAAAAACAAACAACTAACCAACCATAAATGCAAACAACTACTAAAAAAATGAACGCTATGGAGGCTTTGGAAGAAGCGCACAGGATTGCCTTTGCGCCTTTTGTTTTCCAAGCTTCAGTATCGCTTCGGAAACTGGGGATACTCGATTATATTTTTGACCAACGTGACGCCGGTGGCCCTACTGTTGAAGATATTTCCGAAAAACTTTCACTTAGTCCTTATGGAGTTGGGGTTTTGTTAGAAATTGCTGAAACATCAAATATTGTTAGCAAAAACAGTGACAATAAATTTGAATTGACTAAAGTAGGTTATTTCCTGAATTACAATACTACCGCAAGTGTGAACCTGAATTTCACACATGATGTTTGCTATAAGGGATTATTTTATTTGGACGAATCCATCAAAACGGGAAAGCCAGAAGGGTTGAAGGAACTTGGGCAATGGCCAACGATTTATGAAGGACTGTCCCAGTTAAAACCTGCAGAACAAAAGTCTTGGTTTGATTTTGATCATCATTATTCGGACGGTATTTTTGAAGAAGCGCTTGAGAAAATCTTCGAAAAAAAACCAAAAACACTTTTTGATATTGGTGGAAATACGGGTAAATTTTCATTGAAATGCTGTAATTTTAATGAAGACGTGAATGTAAAAATTATCGATTTGCCAGGCCAACTTAATGTTGCGTTGAAAAATGCAGAAAATAATGGATTTAAGGATAGAATTTCTGGTTATCCAATTGATTGGCTTTCGGAAAATCCACAGATTCCAAAAGGAGCAGATATAATTTGGATGTGTCAATTTTTGGATTGCTTTTCCGAAGATGAAATATTGAAAGTCCTAAGCACTTGTGCAGAATCTATGGACGAAAATGCTGAATTGATTATTGTGGAAACTTTCACTGACAGACAACATTTTAAATCGTCACAATTTATCTTAGAAGCTACTTCACTATATTTTACGGTACTTGCCAATGGAAACAGTAAAATGTATCCAGCCAGTGTTTTTCTAAAATTAATTGATAAAGCAGGTTTAAAAATGTATAATGATATTCAATTAGGCGAATATCATACTATGTTGATGTGCAAAAAGAAGTAAAATTTTGAAGAGAAGTTTTCACATAAAAAACTATTGTCACATAAAAAATCAAACTGTTTCAGTGAATGGGCAATCTATTTTTAGTGATGAATCAGAAGATTTTTCAACATTTATAAAAATAGCATATAAGTTTTTGAAAACGGATTATCCCAAGTTTTTCAAAATGGATAACCTCAGTAAATTGGCATTTTTAGCAGCAGATGTTTTGCTGAAAAGTGAAAATTTAAACGAAGAAGAAAATAACATTGCCCTCATTTTTTCAAACAAAGCTTCCAGTTTAGATACGGATAGAAAACATCAAGCTGCAATTGAAAACGAAACTGAATATTTCCCGAGTCCAGCGGTTTTTGTTTACACACTGCCAAATATTTGTTTGGGCGAGATAAGTATAAAACACCAGCTATATTCTGAAAATAGTTTTTTTATCTTTGACCGCTTCAACGCTGAACATTTGCAACTGTATGCTAACGGTTTATTGCAAAGCGGAAAGGCTGGAAAAGTACTTTGTGGTTGGGTAGATTTTGATAAAAATAGCTATGAAGCTTTTCTATATTTAGTTGAAAATGAAGGAGAAATTGAACATAAAACTGAAGAAATAACCAGATTATATAATAAATTATGAGCGACTTAAAACAAGAATTAAAAGAAAAAATTATAGAACAATTGAATCTTGAAGATGTTTCAGTTACTGATATTGCTGACGATGATGCACTTTTCGGCGATGGACTTGGATTGGATTCTATTGATGCTTTGGAACTAATCGTGATGCTAGACAAAGATTACGGTATTCGCTTAAGCGACCCAAAAGAAGGCAAGAAGATTTTTGAATCTGTACAAGTAATGGCAGATTATATTAAAGAGCACCGCACGAAATAATCTCCATATAAAATTATATGAGCAAAGGCGTAGCCATAACCGGAATGGGCATTATTTCTGCCATTGGCAACAATGTGGCGGAAAACTATGACGCGCTTATAAACGAAAGAAAAGGTATCACCCGCATTGACAATATTGAAACTATTCAACGCGAAGAAATTATGGTTGGGGAAGTAAAATTCACTAATGATGAATTGATTGCCCAATTAAATCTTCCGCCTTCTAACAATTATTCCCGAACCGCAATGCTCGGTGCAATCGCTGCGAAAGAAGCTTTTGCTAATGCTGGAATAACCGACATAAAAAAATATAAAACGGGCATCGTTTCTGGCACCAGCGTGGGCGGAATGGATATGACCGAAAAATACTATTACGAATATCTTACTGAAAAAGCACCTCAAAAATATATTGAAAGCCATCACGCTGGCGATTCTACGCAAAAAATTGCCGAACAATTAGGGATTGAAGAAAGTTTGGTGACAACAATTAGTACTGCATGTTCTTCAGCTGCAAACGCAATTATGCTTGGCGCACGGTTGATAAAATCTGGAAAATTGGATCGTGTTTTGGTTGGGGGCGCAGATTGTCTTTCAAAATTTACAATCAATGGTTTTAAAACTTTGATGATTTTAAGCGATACTTTCAATACTCCTTTTGACGAAAACCGAAAAGGATTGAATCTTGGCGAAGCAGCCGCATTTCTAATTTTGGAAAGTGATGAAGTGGTAAAAGCCGAAAACAAAAAAGTACTCGCTTACGTAAAAGGTTACGGAAACGCCAACGATGCATTTCATCAAACCGCTTCTTCGGAAAATGGCGACGGCGCAACTTTGGCGATGGAAAAAGCACTGAAAATTGCAGATTTAAAACCTTCGGAAATAGATTACATCAACGCTCACGGCACTGCAACTGGCAATAACGATCTTTCGGAAGGAAGAGCGATTCTACGTGTTTTTGGCGAAGAAATGCCTGAATTCAGTTCCACAAAAGCATTTACTGGACACACTTTGGCAGCGGCTGGAGCAATTGAAGCGGTTTATTCAGTTTTGGCTTTACAGAACAATATGATCTTTCCAAATCTAAATTTTAAAACGCCGATGAAGGAATTTTCAATGATTCCGCAAACGAAATTAAAGGAAAAAGAGTTAAACACTGTAATGTCCAACTCCCTTGGTTTTGGAGGGAATTGTTCCACAGTTATTTTTTCAAAAGAAGCGTAATGAAGAAGGTTTACATAAATAGCATCGCTTCTATTTCGGCTCAAAAAACTTTTGAAAATAGTTCCTTTTTGGATGAAATTACAGACTATAATGACACAGTAATTTTTGCTCAAGATCCAGATTATAAACAATACATCCCACCCGCCGCTGCTCGCCGAATGGCAAAAGGTATAAAAATGGGCGTGGTTGCTGCGAAAATCGCGATGGATGAAGCAGGAATTCAAACTGTGGATGCAATTATTACAGGAACGGGAATGGGTTGTATGATAGATTCCGAAAAATTTGTGAGCGCCATTATTGACAATAATGAACAATATTTAACCCCAACCTCTTTCATTCAAAGTACACATAATACGGTTGCGGGACAAATTGCTTTGGGAATGGAATGCAAAGCTTATAATTTTACGTATGTACATTCCGCGATTTCATTTGAATCTGCTTTGCTGGATGCAAAAATGCAACTTGAAAATGACGAAGCGCAACACATTTTAGTTGGTGGTGTTGAGGAATTGGGAGCGCATACCACAAATGTTCATCGTGTAATCAATCATATAAAACCTGAAACTGTAACTATTTCTGAAGTTCTAAATTCTAAAACAGAAGGTGCGGTATTCAGCGAAGGCGCAAATTTCTTTGTTGTTTCCAACGAAAAAACAAATAGCTGTTATGCAGAATTGGTTGCCGTTGAAACTTTTAATACACTTCAAAAAGAAAAGGTTTCGGAAACCATTGTAAACTTTTTGGAAGAAAATAATTTGAAAATTAGCGATATTGATTTAGTGGTTTTAGGAAATAATGGCGATGTAGATTTTGACAATTTTTACAACCAACTTTCCGAAGGAATTTTTAGTAAAACCCAACATATTTTTTACAAACATCTGGTTGGCGAAAACAATACGGTTTCTGCTTTCGGAGTTTGGCTGGCTTCAAAAATGCTGAAGACGCAAACCATTCCAGAAATAGTAAAAATGAATGAAATAAGTAATTCTGAAATTAAAACGGTTTTGTGCTACAACCAATATCGCGGCCAAAATCACAGTTTTGTTCTTTTAAAAAAATGCTAAAATTTTATACCATAAACTCCCTTGCTTTAGTGGTTTTTTTTGGATTACTGCTCGCAGGTTTTTTTGGCGATATTCCGGCTTGGCTTTATGTTCTGTTTGTTTTTATTTGGTTTTTAATTACAGCAATTGGATCTTTTCAGATTAAATGGAACTATCATTTACAATCTTTAAATCACAATTATAAAATTTCTGAAAACCATATTTCAATAACATTTGACGATGGCCCAAATCCAGATTTTACACCAAAAGTTTTAAAACTTTTAAAAGAAAACAATGCAAAAGCAACTTTCTTTTTAATAGGAAAAAATGCTGAAAAGCATCCAGAATTAGTTTGTCAAATTATTGATCAAGGACATACAATCGGGAATCATTCCTATTCGCATTCTAAAAATTTTGGATTTTTTTCTTCGGAAAAAATAATTGTAGAATTGAGACGAACCAATTCAATTTTGAAAGAAATTACTGGAAAGGAAATTAAAATGTTTCGCCCGCCTTTCGGGGTAACAAATCCGAATATTAAAAAAGCTTTGAAATGCACAGGACATTTGTCTATTGGTTGGAGCAAACGAAGCTTAGACACAACAGATCTTTCCGAAGAAAGAATTCTGAAACGGATTACTTCCAACCTAAAAAAAGGAGATATAATTCTGCTCCACGATAGCAGCGCAAAAACCGTTGCCGTATTGGAACAGTTATTGTTAACTTTGCCTCCGCACCAAATGCAGTCGGTTTCCGTGGACCGTTTGCTTGAAATTGAACCTTATGCGTAGTTATATTTTCTTAATATTTTTAATTGTTATTGGCGGATCAATCCACGCGCAGGAAACTGCGATGAATGCTTCTGAAATTACTTCTTTTAAAGAAAAAGTAATCGCAACAGCAAAAACTACCAATTCCATAAAAACTGATTTCGTACAGTTCAAACATTTGGATTTTTTGGCGGACGATGTGAAAACTTCGGGAAAAATGGTTTTTAAAGCACCAAATTTAGTAAAATGGGAATACACAAACCCCTACAAATACAGTGTGATTTTTAAAGAAGATCAATTGCTCATTAACGATGGAGGCACAAAAAGCAAAGTAGATATTGGCAACAGTAAACTTTTCAAAAAATTAAATCAACTTATTGTAAACAGCGTAAAAGGAAATATGTTTAGCGATGCTGATTTTACGGTTTCTTACTTTAAATCTTCAAAATACAACAAAGCGGTTTTTATTCCTAAGGATAAGAAAATAGCGGGTTATATTGCTTCGTTTGAGTTGCTTTTCAACAAAGAGGACGCCCAGGTTTATGAAGTGAAAATGGTAGAGCCATCGCAGGATTTCACACGAATTATTTTTAGTAATCGCGTCTTAAACAACACAATAAATGATTCGGTTTTTAGCAATTAGCTTCCTTTTAATTATTGCATTTACTTCGTGTTCATTAAAAACTACGGAAGGGTTGAGGCAAGTGCATTTCAGCAAAATGCAAGTTGAAAACCCCTATTTTTCTAACTCTGAAATTGATTATGTTTACAAGGCGAAAATTGAAATTTACGGAAAGAATTTCGGCGGAATATTGATTCTAAAAAAAATTGGACCTGAAAATCATCGCATTGTTTTTACCACTGAATTCGGGAGTAAATTATTTGACTTTCAGTTTGAAGACGATACTTTTACAAAACATTTTATGGTGGAAGATTTAGATAAAAAATTCATTGTCAATATTTTGAAAGATGATTTTAAATTATTGGTGAATGAAAGTGCTAAAGTTTTGAAAGTTTATGAATCTGAAAATCAAAGAATCTACAAAACACAAGCTGATGAAAAGTTCAATTTTTATTTTTTGGATGATACTTCTCAAAAGCTTGAAAAAATTATAAAGACATCAAAAACAAAGGAGAAAGTGGAGATTGATTTCATTTCTTCCGAAAAAAATATTGCAGATATTATTGCTATCAAACACAACAATATCAAGCTAACAATTGACTTGGAAAAATTTAAAAAGGAATAATATGCTCATCGAAGGATTATATAAAGTTACTTCAACCGAAAACACTTCCGAAGGGATTTTGTCAAAAGTACATTTAAATAAAGACCACGCTATTTTTAAAGGGCATTTCCCTGGAAATCCAGTAATGCCAGGCGTTTGTATGATTCAGATTATAAAGGAATTGACAGAGGAAGCTACTGGGAAAAATTTGTTTTTGGCCGTTTCGTCAAACATAAAATTTATGGCAATCATTAATCCAGAAAAGAATCCTGATTTGCAGATCGCGATAGATATTAGTCAGGAAAATGGGGAAGTGAAAGTGAAAAACACAACTTCGTTTGAAGATACTGTAGCGTTAAAACTTAGCGCAACTTTTAAAGTTATTAACTTATGAAATATTTATTAGTTATATTTTTTTTGATTTCTGTTTCTGTGATTTCTCAGGACTTGAACGGAATCCGTTCAGCATATCCACAAGCTGTAGAAAATTCCGAAATCACTAATAAACTTGATGGCGAATTTAAAAATATAAATTCCTCAAGTAAGCCAGTTTTGCTTACATATAAAGGAGCGGTTTCTACACTTAAGGCAAAATTCGCTAAATCAAGAAGCGATAAAAAAGAGTTTTTCAAAGAAGGAGTTTCCTTAATTGAAAGTGCCATTAAGGCTGAACCTTCAAATGTTGAAATCCGTTATATTCGTATGAGCGTGCAGGAAAACTCTCCAAAATTTTTGGGGTATCATAAAAATATAGAGGATGATAAACAGTTTATTTTGAAGAACTATTCTTCTACTGCCTCAAAAGAATTGAAAGATGTGATAAAGGATTTTGTATTAAATTCTAAAAACTTTGATGCTGACGAAAAACAATCTATTCAATAATTCAAGAAATACAGGAATTTCTCTCTAAATTATTTTGCTTTTTCGAATTAATTCAATTAAAACTGAATTCATTTAAAAGTGCTCCTATTTTTTTATATTTTACCATTCTCTTAACATTTGGTTATTCCTACAAAAAAACAATTATAAGGCGCTGTAAATGAGAAAATTATTGATTTTGTTTTTGTTTTTCACAGGTTTATGTGTAGCTCAAAAAAATTCCGATCCTACTCCCGATGAAATAAATCAAGCAAAAACGCTTAAAATTAAATATCCAAAAGATGATCTCGTGCTTTTGGAAAGTAAAGATTACGTGACTTTCGATTTTAACAAAAATCTACGCCAAGTTACAGTAAAACAGAAAATTAATGAAGAGATGCTAAACATTTCATCGCGCACCGATATTCAAAAACATATTTTTTATAATGGACAATCTGAAATTAGCAACTTTGGCTTAAAATACAGAAATCAAAAAGGAGCTTATTTCTCCATTAAGGATGAATCCTATACATCAGAAGGACTTTTTTTTAATGATTCGCGTGTAAAATATGTGAATGTTGACTTTCCAGTTCAAGGCTATAAATATTATTTTGAAGCAACAAAAAATGTATTTGATGTAAAATATTTTACCTCACTCTATTTTTCGGATGTTTACCCAATCAACAAAAAAGAGATTACTTTAGTCGTTCCCAAATGGCTTAATATTGAAATCAAGGAAATGAATTTTGAAGGTTTCCAAATTTCAAAAAAATCCACTTTTGATGAGAAACTGAATGCAGATGTTATAACCTATTCCGTTTCTGGTATGGCTGCAGTTTATCAAGAAGAGCAATCTCCGGGGCCAAGTTATATATACCCGCATTTGTTGATTTTAGCAAAATCATATACTAATGAAGGGGAGAGTTATACCTTATTCAATGAAACCAAAGATTTATATAATTGGTACAAATCTCTAGTAGATTCTATGAAGGATGATCCTGCTGTTTTAAAGGAAAAGGTACTGGAACTCACTGAAAATTCTAAAACAGATGAAGAAAAAATCAAGAATATTTATTATTGGATACAAGATAATATTCGCTACATAGCCTTTGAAGATGGGCTGGCAGGTTTTAAGCCCGATGAATCTCAAAATGTTTTCAAAAAAAGATATGGTGATTGTAAAGGAATGGCGAATCTCACCAAACAAATGTTAGTAGCAGCAGGTTTTGATGCTCGTTTAACATGGCTTGGCACAAAGAGAATCGCTTATAATTATTCAATCCCTTCACTATCTGTGGATAACCATATGATTTGTACCGTATTTTATAATGGGCAGAAAATATTTTTGGATGGTACTGAAAAATTTAATCCTTATGGTGAATATGCGGAACGTATTCAAGGAAAACAAGTAATGATTGAAAATGGAGATTCTTTTATACTGGAAACAATTCCCATAGTTCTGCCTGACACAAATAAAGAAACTCATATTTTTAATGCAAAGATTAATAACAATGCTTTGGAAGGAGATGTTTCCCTCACCTATTCCGGCGAGAGCAGAGCCACATTTCTATATGCTTTTAATAATCTAAGAACCGAAATGAAAAATGAAGCCTTGGAATATTATTTAAATAAGGCAGACAGAAACATGTTGGTGAATAATATTGAGACTTCAGATTTGGAAAACCGAGATGACCAACTTTCCATAAATTATAATTTAAAACAGGACAATGCTGTTTCTTCTTTTGATGATGAAATATATATAAACTTGGATTATTCTCAGGAATACGGCAAATGGCTTTTTAACGAGCGAAATACAGATTATGAATTTGCGCATAAAGAATACTTGTCCTCAGAAATAAATCTTGAACTTCCCGAAGGTTACACAATAAACGAGTTACCCAATGGAATAGATGTAAACACCAAAAACTATAAGATTTTTGTAGATTTTGAAATTACAGACAACGTGCTTCATTATAAAAAAATATTCGTGATGAAGAATGCCGTTGTAAGAAAGTCGAATTTTAAAGAATGGAACGAAACCATAAAAAATCTTCAGGCCATTTACAATCAACAAATAATTCTTGTAAAAGATTAGATTTTACCTAACCACTACTTATTATGATTAAAAAAATATTTGGCATTACCTTTTTTGTTCTATTCACAATCACTGGAATTTCACAATCAAAAAAGACGCTTGAAAAACAGGAAGAAATAAAAAACCTGGTTTGGAATGATAACGATCCGTACAAAAATGCAATGGAAATTCCTGAAAACTGGAAAAACGAATCTGCTGTTTTTCTTATAAAAAACGTCAAATATATTTATGACAGACCAGGGAACAGCATTGAATACACCAAAATTGAAAGAGACCGAATAAAACTTTTAGATCAAGCTGCGATCACGGAATATTCAGAATTGAAATACACTGAAGGAAACGTTTTTTACAGAGAAATGAGCCGAGTTACAAATACCTTTTTTTTGGGTGTAAAAGTGATAAAACCCAATGGCGAAGAAATTGAAATAGATGTAAACCAAGAATCTGTTTCTAACAATGATGAAAAGAAAATAGCAATCCCCTCTTTGGAAAAAGGAGATATTATTGACTATTATTTTTACACAAACACAATTGTTGGCGAAAATGATTTGTACCAATATAAACCAGTAGAAAGCACAATTGGAGATGCTTATCCCATCGCCAAATTCGAGTTTTTATTAGAAACCGAAGACGATTTCTTTTTAAGTTTTAACACCTATAACGGCGCTCCAAAACTTCAGCAAATAGTTGAGTCAACAAAAAAAGATAAAAAGAGAGTCTATTCCTTTGAGGCGGAAAATGTAGCAAGAAACGATTTTCCAAGATGGTTTTTTCCCCTGGTGGAATTGCCTTCCTATAAATTTCAAGTGCTTTTTGCGCGTTCTGGAAAATATGAAAAGAAAGCTTATGCATTCATCCCTGAAGATGCAAACACTGTAAAAACAAATGTTTCCAAAGAGGAAATTTTTAATCTATATGAAGATAAATTTAGGCCTTACGGCAATCTTGGCGATGTGGAACGTTTCTTAAAAAATAAAAACTTTGCCACGAATGAAGAAAAAGTGAAAGAAGTGTTCTATTACATACGCCATGCCTACTATACCAACTATATAGAGGCTTTTGTGATGAACGAATCAAACATTATGTACCCTTTTGAACTCTACGGTAAGAACCCTATAATATTCAATAAAGACGAAGAGTTTGTTCGGTTTTTTACGGCTTTTTTAAAAGACAATAAGATAGATTATGAAATTATAATTGGCACCCAACGCTTCAATGGAGATATAAAAGATTTGCTTTTGGAAAGCAATATCAGTTTTATTCTGAAAGTAAAAACCGAGAATCCAGTTTATATAGAATCTTTTGACCCCTATTCAACGCCAAATCAAATTTCACCATTACTCGAAAATACAAGTGCTTACGCACTAAAAGTTGTTGACAGAAAGCATATAGAAGATATTGAAACTGTAAAATTGCCAACGGCCAATTATAAAGAAAACAATTCTACAGAAAAAACAGAGTTTACAATTGGTCCAGATTTTTCAGGTATTTCAGTAAACAGATCTTTTGTTTATAATGGTCAATCCAAGTTGGATGAGCAAAATAATCTTTTGATGTATTATGATTATGTTTATGAAGATCACTTAAAGTATGAAACAGAGCCCATACTGGAAAGAGTTAGGAACAAAAAAGACAAAGAAAAATATAAAAAGGAATATGCGGCATTGCTTAAAAACCTAAAAGAAAAGCAGCAAGAAAAAATCAAAAAAAGAACCGCTGGGGAGTACAGTTTGGAAATTGATAATTATTCTTTTAAAATTCAGAATAACGGAAGATTTGGAAAGGAAGATTCTTTTGAATATACCGACGAATTTACAATTGGAAATGACCTAATTAAAACAGCTGGAAAAAATTACATACTGGATTTAGGAAAAATGCTGGGAAGCCAAGTGGATTTAAGTAGTAAAGAAAAGGGGAGAACAAACAACATTTATATGAGCTATCCCAGATCCTTTAACTATCAGCTAACACTCAATATTCCTGAAGGCTACTCCGTTTCTGGACTTGAAAATCTTACCAGCAATGTTGAAAACGAAACAGGTGGTTTTGTAAGTAAAGCGACCATTAATGGCAACAAGCTACTTATAGAAATCCAAAAATTTTACAAACACAATTATGAGCCCAACGCAAACTGGCAAAAAATGGTTGCCTTTCTTGAAGCTGCGTCCCAATTTACCCAAGCAAAGGTTTTATTGAAGAAAGAATAATATAGTTATGAAAATTTATTACATTTTATTGTTTTTAACTTCTTCAAATGCCTTTTCTCAGGATATTATTTATGGAAATGAAGGAGGGAAAATTAATTCAATAATTAAAGAGGCGAATAACGAAAACATCAAATATGTGAATTTTAATGATCCAGATGGATCAGTTCAAATTTTAGAAAGGGATAGAATCAAGAAAATTATTTTCCAAAATGGAGCAATTGAAGTTTTCCGAAACGTTCCTGCACCATCCAAGCTTTCAAAGGAAGAAGTAAAAGCGATAATTTTGGAAAAAATCAATAGGTACGCCTTTGATGCAAAAAGTTCTCTCCGCTCTTATAGAGGAACATTTGAAGCCGATTATTTGAAGTTGTGGATAATGAGAAGCCGCGATGATGCACCATTTACTGAACCTATATTATTTGATTTTTCTCGTGCTTATGATTTTCAAGACATTTCTTATCGCAACAATGAAGCATTCATAAATGTATTTGTAGGTTTTATAGATAGAAAAGGAAGAGTAGACAAAGTGAAATTGGTAATTAGAGTGATTGAAAAAGAACAGGCCGAAGAAATTGTAACTATTCTCAAAATCTATAATAGATTGTTGGCAGAAGAGAATATTAGGGTTGATGATAAGTAAATTTTCTAAGTGTTTAAACATTTACTGAGATATTGAAATTTATAGTTGAAAAACATACTTTTGCCCAAACTAGATTTGTATTTTTATAATAAAAGCCACTTATTTTTCAGATTTTTGATAATAACTCTCAATGAACCAAAATCTACATTCAGAAAAATTCAAAACCCTGAAATGTTGCGTAATTATTCCTACCTACAATAATTACAAAACATTGCAAAAGGTTATTGAAGGCGTTTTGGTTCACACCGAAAACGTGATTGTGGTAAACGATGGTTCTTCAGATTCCACTTCTGAAATATTGATTCAGTTTCCACAAATTCAACAAATACATCTTTCAAAAAATAAAGGAAAAGGCAACGCACTGCGTCAAGGTTTTAATTACGCTGATAGTTTGGGATATCATTTCGCTATCACTATTGACAGCGACGGACAACATTTTCCAGAAGATATTCCAATGTTTATTGAAGCTTTGGAAAACGAAGCAGAAAAAGAAGTTCTGCTAATAGGTGCACGGAATATGACTCAACTTGGTGTTCCAAAAAAGAGTAGTTTCGGCAATAAATTTTCAAACTTTTGGTTTTGGGTTGAAACAGGAACGCGGTTGCAGGATACACAATCTGGCTTTAGACTGTACCCACTTTTTGCGATGAAGAATTTTAAACTCTACA
The DNA here is from genome assembly GCA_038259585.1 of Flavobacteriales bacterium. Classification (GTDB taxonomy): domain Bacteria; phylum Bacteroidota; class Bacteroidia; order Flavobacteriales; family Flavobacteriaceae; genus Aequorivita. The sequence goes on from JBBSOQ010000004.1 coordinate 34,961, forward strand.
CCAACAAATTTGAGTTTGAAATTGAAGCTATTGTAAAAGCGGCATGGAATGATATTGAAGTAAAAAACATCCCAATTCAAGTGCATTATGAATTGGAAGATAGGGTTTCACATTTCCGTCCGTTTAAGGATTTTACGCGTATTAGCATCTTAAATACTTGGTTTGTACTTGTTACATTTCTCTATATAAAACCTCGAAATCTTTTCAGAAAACTAAAAAAAAAAGGTCTTAAACGGTTTATAATGGAAGACCTTTTGGGTAGTGATGATTCTATAGAAAAGAAAGCACTTTCCATAGCACTTGGAGTTTTTATTGGACTTTCACCTATTTGGGGTTTTCATACTGTGGTTGTTATTTTCTTGGCATTGCTTTTAAATTTGAATAAAATGATTGCCTTCGCTTTTTCAAATGTGAGCCTTCCGCCTTTTATTCCTTTAATACTTTACTTTAGTTTGAAATTAGGAAGTTGGCTTCTGGGTGAGAATTTTGTACTCTCCATGAGCGAAATTGACCCAAGTTTAGAGCTGATGAAATATTTAAAATCCTATATTGTCGGTAGTTTGGCGCTTTCGGTAACAGCTGCGATCACTTGTGGAATTGTGGGCTACGTTTTCTTGATGCTGTTTGAACGGAAAAAGATTCTCGACAATGGGTAACTTGTTTTTTAAAGCATATCAATTTTTATTGCGAAATAAAATAGCAAGCTCATTTGCATTGCTTTTACTGCTTTTCGGACTCATTTTCTTAGTGTCGAAAATTCGTTTTGAGGAAGATATTTCGAAATTGATTCCTATAAATAGCGAAAATCAAGACCTTCAAAAGGTACTAAAAACGGTTAATTTTACAGACAAAATTATTGTAACAATTCATCGAAATGATTCTACGAAAGTTGATGAACTTACACAATACGCCACTGAATTTGTAGATAGCCTGCAAACGCATTCTGGAAAATATGTGAAATACATTCGCGGAAAAGTAAACGATGACGATTTGCTTCGAACGATGGATTTTGTATATGAAAATCTGCCATTGTTTTTTGATAAGAATGATTACAAAATTATTGCTGGAAAACTTCAAAAGGATAGTATTTCTGTAATTACGGAAGCGAATTACAGAACGCTAATCTCGCCTTCGGGCATTGTTTCAAAAGATGTTATTTTGAAAGATCCGCTCGGGCTTTCATTTATCGCTTTAAAAAAATTACGTCAACTTGGGGTTTCAGACGATTTCTTTTTGAAGGACGGTTTCTTGGTAAGCAAAGACGAAAAAAACATCCTTCTTTTCATAACCCCAAAATTTTCAAGCAGCGAAACTGCAGAAAACTCCAAGTTTGCAGAACAGCTTTATGCATTGCAAAATTCCTTAGATCAAAAATATGCGGGTAAAGTTAGTAGCGAGTATTTTGGTGCAGCGCTAATCGCCGTTGCCAATGCGAAACAGATAAAAAAGGATATACAATTTACTGTTGGCATTGCGTTCACGCTGTTAATTGTAATCTTCATCTTCTTTTACAGAAAACTTTTTGTTCCAGTAATTCTCTTCATTCCAACGCTTTTTGGAGGTTTGTTGGCGGTGGCTTTGTTGTATTTAATTCGAGAAGAAATTTCTGCCATTTCTTTAGGAATCGGGTCAGTTTTACTGGGTGTTACACTAGATTATTCGCTACATATTTTAACGCACATCCGCAATAATGAAACACTGGAAAGTCTTTATAAAGATGTAACCGAACCTATTTTGATGAGCAGTTTAACCACAGCTCTGGCTTTTTTATGTTTGCTTTTTTTAGATTCTCAAGCGCTTCAGGATTTGGGTATTTTGGCAGCAGTAAGTGTTATGGGAGCTTCGGTTTTCGCTCTTTTCTTTATTCCGTTAGTATATAAAAATCCGCTTTCGCGAAAACAGCAAATCAACGTTTTAGACAAAGTTGCCGATTATCCTTTTCACAAGAATAAATGGCTCTTGATTGGTTTGGGGTTGGTTATGATTGTGAGCATTTTCACGTATCACAAAGTAGAATTCAACAAAGATATTTCAAAATTAAATTATGAACCTGCTGAAATAAAGGCTGCCATGCAGCACTTGGACGAATTGACTGATATTTCGTCTAAATCTGTTTACCTCGCAACTTACGGAAAATCTGTTGAAGGCACATTACAGTTAAACGATTCCATCCACGAAACATTGGAATTGCTAAAGGAGGAGGGAAAAATAAACAGTTTCAGTTCCATTGGTGCCTTAGTGCATTCTCAGAGAGACCAACGAAAAAAAATTGAGCAATGGGAACAATTTTGGACTGAAGCCAGAAAGGATAGCACCGAAACCAATTTAATTGAAATTGGTTCCGAAAAGGGTTTTAAGCCTACAACTTTCAATCAATTTTACACTCTTTTAGATACTGATTTCCATACACTGAAACCGGAAGATTACCAGCAAATTCCATCGATGTTGTTGGAAGATTATATCACAACCGAAGCAGATTTTACAACAATAACTACCCTTATAAAATTGAATGACGAAAGTGCTTCCACTATAAAGAACACTTTTAAGAAAATTCCAAATACGCTTGTAATTGACCGCCAAGAAATGAATGAAACCTTTTTGGGAAACCTTAAGAATGATTTCAACCACTTGATTGGGTATTGTTTGCTTGCTGTACTTTTTATACTCTTTCTTTTTTTCCGAAGTTTTTCGCTTACGCTAGTTACTGCCGTTCCTATATTTCTGACATTTTTTTTAACATTGGGAATTATGGGTCTTTTCCATATTGAATTCAACATTTTCAATATTATCATTTCCACATTCATCTTTGGTTTAGGCGTAGATTACAGTATTTTTATGACTAAAGGTTTACTGAAGGAACTCCGTACTGGTGAAAAAGTAATGGCGACGCACAAAACGTCGATAATGCTTTCGGTTTTGACTACAATTTTAGGCGTTGGCGTGTTGATTTTTGCAAAGCATCCAGCCTTGTATTCCATTTCCATTGTTTCGATTATCGGAATTTTTTCAGCAATGCTTACTGCGTTTACTGTGCAGCCACTACTTTTTAAGCTTTTTATCGGTAGCCGTACAAAACGTCCAATCACGCCACGAATGTTTTTGCATTCTGTTTTATCATTTGGGTACTTTGGACTTGGCGGAATTATGCTTTCCCTTTATAGTGTTACGATCATGCCTTTATTGCCCATCAGCAAAAAAATAAAAATGGGTTGGTTTCATAAAGTGATTGCAAAATTTATGAAATCTGTGCTTTACACAAATCCTTTTGTGAAGAAAAAAGTAATCAATGAATGTGGCGAAGATTTTTCGAAACCAGCTGTAATTATTGCGAACCACACTTCATTTCTCGATATTCTATCAGTCGGAATGTTACACCCAAAAATTTGTTTTTTGGTGAATGATTGGGTTTATAATTCCCCTGTTTTTGGCAAAGCCGTACAACGCGCAGACTTTTATCCAGTTTCCAGCGGCATTGAAAATAGCTTGGAACCACTTAAAAAGAAAATTAAGCAAGGCTATTCACTGATGGCTTTTCCTGAAGGAACCCGAAGTGAAAGTAATAAAATTAAGCGTTTTCATAAAGGTGCTTTTTATTTGGCGAATGAATTCAATTTAGATATTCTGCCAGTTTTAATTCACGGAAACAGTGAAGTTAACCCAAAAGGCAGCCCGATAATAAAAGATGGAAGTATAACAATTGAAATTCTGCCAAGAATAAAGGCGAACGAAAATCGCTTCGGTGAAAATCACACCCAGCAAGCAAAACAGATTGGAGCATATTTTAAGAGTGAATTTGTGAAATTGCGAGAAAAGATTGAAGGTCCGAAGTATTTTCATAGAATTATTTTGGAAGAATATCGTTACAAGGGCGATTCATTCTATAGGAGAGCCAAAAAGGATTTAAAGGAAAACGCTGACTTGTATTTTGAAACTATCCGTTACGTAGATAAAATTGGAGCTATTGCCCACATTTCTGAAAATTCTGGACAGCTCGATTTTCTTTTGTCGCTAGATGCGCCCGACAGAAAGATTTTCAGTTTAATCGAAGATTCCGAAACAAGAACAATACTTCAATACAGTTACATCACCCAAAAATACGGAAAACTTCATTTTACAGATTCTGTTTTGGAAACCTTACCTCCGAGCGTTGAAACTTTGATTATTTCTTCAGAAAGAAAGGCTTTAGAAGTAATCTCACAATTGCCCAATCTTTCTATAAAAACAATTGTTTTATTAAAAGATTGTGTTTCTTCGCAAACCGAAAATATTAGTACCTTAGGCTATCAAAACGTGTATGGAAATACGAATATTAGTATCTTTAAACCATCGGGAAACCCAGCGAAATGAGTGAAAAATATGATGTAGTTATCATTGGTAGTGGCCTTGGCGGATTGGTTTCGGCTATTATTCTTGCTAGGGAAGGTTACAGCGTTTGTGTGCTCGAGAAAAACCAACAGTTTGGTGGCAATCTGCAAACTTTTGTGCGCGACAAAACTATTTTTGATACTGGCGTTCATTACATTGGCGGTCTTTCTGAGGGGCAAAATCTGTATAGATATTTTAAGTATTTAGATATTTTGGACGACATCAATCTTCAAAAAATGGATGAGGATGGTTTTGATAGAATCACTTTTGACAACGATCCAAAGGAATACAGACATGCCCAAGGTTACGATAATTTCAAAAAAACATTACTCGAAGAATTTCCCGAAGAGGAAAAAGCCATAGATGCTTATTGCCAAAAAATGCAAGATACTTGTAGTTTTTTCCCGCTTTATGGTTTAAAACTCGGAAAACCCTATTACGAAAACACATCGCTTTTTGAAGTAAAAGCAAAGGACTTTATAGATTCCATAACCGAAAACGAAAAGTTGAAAGCTGTTATGGGTGGTAGTAATTTGCTTTATGCGGGTGAAGGTGAGCGCACGCCTTTTTATATGCACGCGCTTTCAGTAAACTCATATATTGAAAGCTCCTATCGCTGCATCAATGGAGGGAGTCAAATAACCAAAGCCTTACTTGCTAGACTTCGTGAGAAGGGTGGAAAAGCTTATAAGCGCCATGAAGTAACAAAGTTTGAAACTGAAAATGGAGTTGTAACGGCCGTACAAACCGCTAATGGAAAAACCATATACGGCGATATTTTTATTTCAAACGTTGACCCAAAGATGACTCTGGAAATGATTGGACATGACAATTTCAGAAAATCATACACCAGTCGCATCGAGAATATTGAGAGCACAGTTGCTGCTTTCAGTCTTTATCTGGTTTTAAAACCAAATTGTTTTAAATATTTAAATCATAATTATTACCATTTTAAAGACCATCGTTCTATCTGGGATGTCCATAATTATACACAGGAAAGTTGGCCAGAGGCTTATATGTTTTCCATGGGAATCAAAAAAGATAAAGAGGAATACGGAGATAATATTACCGTGATGACCTATATGCACTTTGATGAAATGAAACCATGGACAGACACTTTCAACACAGCTGCTCAAAAAAACGATAGAGGACAGACATACGAAGAATTCAAAGCTTATAAATCTGAAGTAATTATTAAAGAGTTGGAGAAAAAATTTCCAAATCTGCGTGATTGTATTGAAGCAGTTTATTCGTCCACGCCTTTGTCTTATCGCGATTATATTGGTTGCAACAAAGGTTCCATGTATGGTTATGTGAAAGATGCTAACAATCCGTTAAAGTCTTTCGTTTCACCTCGTACCAAAATCAAAAATCTGTATTTTACAGGCCAAAGCTTAAATATGCATGGCATTTTAGGCGTTACTATTAGTGGCGTGGTAACTTGTTCGGAAATATTGGGAGGTGAATATTTGCTGAATAAAATATTAGAAGCTACAAAAAAAGAAGAAATCACATAATGCTTTTGGAAGATGGGACAAATCAAAACAATACCTATTGAACGGGTCCGGAATATTTCTAAAAAAGATTTCATTGAGAATTATTACAAACCCCAAAAACCAGTTCTAATTGAAGGACTGACGGAAAATTGGGCTGCTTTCCAAAAATGGAATTTGGATTATATTCAACGACACGCAGGCGATCAAATTGTTCCATTATATAATAATGAGCCTACAAAAGGAAAGCAAAATTCAGCTGAACCTGCAACAGAAATGAAAATGGCTGATTATATTGAATTAATAAAAACACAGCCAACAGATTTACGTATTTTCTTTTACGATCTAAAAGTTAAATTACCTGAACTTTTAAAGGATTTTGAATATCCGGATATTGGTTTAAAATTTTTTAAACGTCTTCCTGTACTTTTTTTCGGTGGCGAAGGTTCCAAGGTTTTGCCACATTATGATATGGACTTGGCAGATTTGGTGCATTTTCACTTCCAAGGAACTAAAAGCGTAGTGCTTTTTTCTCCAAAACAAACAAAGTATTTATATAAAATTCCATTTGCCGTTCACAACTTAGAAAGCATAGATTTGGACAATCCAGATTTTGAAAAATATCCAGCGCTACAACATTTGGAAGGCCTCCACGCAACGATGAAACACGGCGATGCACTTTATATGCCTAGCGGTTATTGGCATTACATAAAATATTTGGATGGCGGTTTTTCTATGACGCTTCGTGCTTTTCCACGACATATTGGTCGGTTAGGGAATATGCTCTATAATGTATTTTTTATGCGAAATTTTGAAAATCTGATGCGAAAAACATTAGGGCAAAAATGGATTGATTATAAAGAAAATCGAGCACTCACTAATACCAACGAGCGTGTCAAAAAGTTGAAAAAAGGTTAAAAATGAAGTATTTCGAACGTTTTTTTGCTTTTACACTTCTTATAGTTTTTCTGAATTCTTGTGGTGTTTCAAAATCCCTTCAAAATCGCCCAGATGTTAGTGTCTACGATTCAATAATTCCCGAAAAAGTAAAAATAAACGATTCTACTTTTGTTGCAGGAAACAATTTTCTTCTGAAAAATAAGCAAGGTCAATGGGAACTTTATGTGGAAGGAAATCCGTTGCAAATTGGTAAAATCACTGGAAGTTTAACCCAGGATTTAATGCAGAAACAGGAAGCCATTTTTTTCAATAAAGTAGAAGATTTGGTGCCTTCAAAAACACAACAGTATTTACTTCGGAAATTTTTGGCGTGGTATAATAGAAAAATGTACCAGCATATTCCCGAAGAATACAAAGCTGAAATTTACGGGCTTTCACAGTTTTCATCCTCAAATTTCAGGGAGATTGGCGAACCGTATTTACGGTTGCTATATCTGCACGGAGCGCACGATATTGGCCACGCAATGCAAGATTTGATGCTTGTGGGATGTTCTTCGTTTGCCATTTGGGGCGATAAAACTGAGGATGGCGAATTGTTAATTGGAAGAAATTTCGACTTTTACGCGGGTGATGATTTCGCAAAGGAAAAAATAATTGCGTTTGTAAACCCTTCTGAAGGCCACAAGTTTATGTCGGTAACTTGGGGTGGAATGATTGGCGTGGTTTCCGGAATGAACGATCAGGGTTTAACGGTTACAATCAATGCTGGAAAATCTGAAGTTCCGCTGGCTGCGAAAACACCTATTTCCATAATAACCCGGGAAATTTTGCAATATGCTTCAACTATTGAAGAAGCAATTGCTATTGCAAAAAAACGTGAAGTGTTTGTTTCCGAAGCTATTTTTGTGGGCAGCGCGAAAGATAAAAAAGCAGCAATCATTGAAGTTGCGCCTGATAATTTTGGTGTTTATGAAGTTGAAAATACGGATAAATTAATTTGTAGCAATCATTTTCAAAGTGATGCCTATAAAAACGACGAACGAAATTTGAAATGGATTTCAGAAAGCCATTCTATGTACCGATTTGAAAGGATAGAAGAATTGATTTCAGAAGATGAAAAGCTGAATGTGGATGATGCAGTTGCTATTCTTCGGAATAAAAAAGGGTTGGATGACAAAGAAATTGGTTTCGGAAATGAAAAGGCGCTCAACCAGCTTTTGGCGCATCACGGCATCGTTTTCAAACCTGAAAGTAGAACGGTTTGGGTTTCATCAAACCCGTATCAGTTGGGTGAATTTGTGGAATATGATTTAAATGAAATTTTTAAAAACAGGGAAGGAAATCCTGCGACAAAAACAATTTCAACCTCAAAAGGGAATATATCCGAAGATCCTTTTGTTCATTCAAAAGAATACAAAGATTACGAAGAATACCGAATTTTGGAGCGGGAAGTGGAAACGGCAATTGAAAACAAGGAAACTATTTCCGAGGGAAAACTTTTTGTCTTGCAACAAAAAAATCCCGAATATTGGAAAGGGTATTATTTAGCGGGAAAGTATTATTTTGAAAAAAAGTATGCTGCTGCTGCAATAAATGCTTTTGAAATGGCTTTGACCAAAGAAATTACAACAGTTCCCGATAAAGATAATATTGTACATTACTTAAAGAAATTAGGAAAATGATTCCCGAAATAGAAAAAGCTTCAACGGCAGAAATTAAATCCTTTCAGGAAGAAAAATTGAAGGAAACGCTTCAATATATGAATGAGAAATCTCCTTTCTACAAACGCTTTTTCAAAGAAAACAACATTCAGATTTCAAAAATAAGAACATTGGAAGACCTTCAGAGAATTCCTGTAACCACAAAAGATCATCTTCAACAATTCAATAACGATTTTATTTGTGTTGCAAAATCTGAAATCATAGATTACGTAACCACTTCAGGCACTTTGGGCGACCCTGTAACTTTCGCATTAACGGATGCCGATTTGGAACGTTTGGCATATAATGAGGCAATTTCCTTTGGCTGTTGCGGTATTAAAAAAGAAGATACTTTACAGTTAATGACAACTATGGATCGACGTTTTATGGCCGGATTGGCGTATTTTTTGGGTGCGCGAAAACTGGGTTCAGGTATTATTCGTGTAGGTTCTGGAATTCCCGAATTACAGTGGGATTCTATTTTAAAATTTAAACCAACCTATTTAATTACGGTTCCTTCTTTTCTTTTAAAATTGATTGAATATGCGCAACAGCATAAAATCGATTTAAAAAACACAGGAGTTAAAGCTGCGATCTGCATTGGTGAGCCAATCCGCGAACAGGATTTTTCACTGAATATTTTGGCTAAAAAAATAAAAAGGGATTGGGATATTGAACTTTTTTCCACTTACGCTTCCACCGAAATGAGCACTGCCTTCAATGAATGTGAAATACACAACGGCGGCCATCATCACCCAGAATTAATAATCGCAGAAATTTTGGATGAAAACAATTTACCAGTTTCCGAAGGAGAAGTGGGTGAGTTGACAATCACAACTTTGGGCGTTGAAGCTATGCCTTTGTTGCGTTTTAAAACTGGCGATATGGTTCAAGCCTATAATGAATCTTGTAATTGCGGCAGAAACACTTTGCGTTTGGGCCCCGTTGTAGGTCGTAAAAAGCAGATGATTAAATATAAAGGCACAACACTTTATCCGCCAGCAATGTATAATATTCTCAATGATTTTACGGGAATTGACAGCTATGTTATTGAAATTTTCCACAATGAATTGGGAACTGATGAAATCCTGATAAAAATTGCTTCAAAAAATATTTCTGAGGAATTATTATTAAAGATAAAAGACCATTTTCGCGCAAAATTACGTGTAGCTCCTAAAATTGAATTTGCAACTTTTAAAGAGATTGATGCACTCCGCTTTCCACCATTAAGCAGAAAGCCTGTCAATTTGATAGATCGCAGGCTTTAGCTAAAAAAATTTTTTCCGGTATTAGATTTTGAAAGTAATCACGGGCATATTTGCATGATTTACCATGTCTTCACTAATGCTGCCATTAAAGAAGTGGGAAATTCCTTTACGGCCGTGAGTTCCCATACCAATCAATTGCGCATTAATTTGTTGCGCGAAATTAAGTATTCCTTTTTCTACGGAAGTGTCGTTATAAATATTGAGTGTATAATTTTCTACCCCCATTCCTCTCACAAAATTTTCCATAATGCTATGTGCTTGTTTGGAAGTTTTAAAATCTGCAGGTGTATTCACAAAGAGTAAATGCATTTTTGCTTCAACTTTCTTAGCGAATTTGTATGCTTTGTCCAAAGCGCCGCGGCCTTCTTCTGAAAAATCTGTAGCAAAAACAAAATCCTGAATATTAAATTCTGGATGGTTGTTTTTAATGACAAGAACAGGAGTTTTGGATGTACGCACCACTTTTTCCGTATTACTACCCACAAACATTTCCTTAAAGCCACTCGCGCCGTTTGAGCCCATAACTATTATATCTATGTTATTTTTTTTGCAGGCCTCTTCAATATCCTCATAAATTTCATTGTGGCCAATAGCTTCATTTAAAGCAATTCCTTCAAGATATTTGTTTTTTCGCAGGTCATTAAAGCGTTTTTCGGCAAGTTTTATAAAAAACAATGACTCTGGAAGACTTCCAGAATCTGATGATGAAGAAAGGTGAAGGGGCATCTCCATAGAATGGAGAACATATATTTCACTGTTGTGTTTTTCGGCTAATTTTAGGGCTACTTTTAGCGCGTTTTCAGCTTGTTCAGAAAAATCTGTCGGGACGAGGATTCGTTTCATATTAAAAGGTTGTTTGTTATTTTTAGGTAGCATTAAGGTACAAAAATAAATCGTTTGGGCTTGGTTTTTATAATATTAAAAAATATAGTATATTTGCACCGAATTTGATACGAAATTATCTGAGGGGACTAAAGTCCCCTCTTTTTATAGCTTAAAATGATGCGTGAAAAAGTAGCACAACTGCTGGAAAGTGCGCTGGAAGAAAACAAATCACTGTTTTTGATCGACCTAAACATTTCTGAAGAAAACCAAATACGGGTCATCCTAGACGGCGATAAAGGCGTGACGGTTGAAGATTGTATGGCGGTTAGTCGTGCAATTGAACATAATTTGGATAGAGAAGAATATGATTTTTCTTTAGAAGTAATGTCGTCCGGCGTTTCGGAACCTTTGACATTGCCGCGGCAATACAAAAAAAACATTGGTAGAAACTTAAAGTTGAAAACCAAAAACGAAGAAAAAATTGAAGGGGAATTAATTTCTGCAAACGAAGAAAGCTGTACCTTAACATGGTCCGCACGCGAGCCAAAACCAGTTGGCAAAGGAAAAGTGACCGTTCAAAAAGAGGCAACATTGCCTTATAAAGATATTTTAGAAGCAAAAGTGATGATAACATTTTAATTGGATTGATATGGAAAACTTAGCACTGATCGATTCTTTTTCAGAATTTAAAGACGATAAACAAATAGACAGAGTAACGCTAATGGCGATACTTGAGGACGTTTTCAGAAACGCACTAAAGAAAAAATACGGAAGCGATGATAACTTTGATATTATTGTGAACCCAGACAAGGGCGATCTTGAAATTTGGAGAAACCGTATAGTTGTTGCCGATGGAGAGGTGGAAGATCCAAACGAGGAAATTTCATTGACCGCAGCAAGAAAAATTGAACCCGATTTTGAAATTGGCGAAGATGTTTCGGAAGAAGTAAAATTGATTGACCTTGGTCGTCGTTCTATTTTGGCATTACGTCAAAACCTTATTTCAAAAATACACGAGCACGACAATACAATAATTTACAAGCAATTCAAGGATCTTGAAGGTGAAATTTATACTGCAGAAGTGCATCATATACGTCACCGTGCTGTTATTTTGTTGGATGATGATGGCAACGAGATAATTCTTCCGAAAGAAAAACAAATTCCTTCAGATTTTTTCAGAAAAGGAGACAACGTTCGTGGAATTATTGAAAGTGTAGATTTAAAAGGAAACAAACCTACAATAATCATGAGTCGCGCTGCTCCAGTTTTTCTTGAAAAACTATTTGAACAGGAAATACCAGAAGTTTTTGACGGTCTAATTACTGTTAAAAAAGTAGTGCGTATTCCGGGAGAAAAGGCAAAAGTAGCCGTAGATTCTTACGACGATCGTATTGATCCAGTAGGAGCTTGTGTGGGGATGAAAGGTTCCAGGATTCACGGAATTGTTCGCGAACTTGGCAACGAAAATATAGACGTAATTAATTATACCAGTAACCTAACTTTATACATAACACGGGCGCTTAGCCCTGCAAAAGTTACTTCGGTAAAAATTGATGAAGTAAAAAAACGCGCTGAGGTTATTCTTCGTCCTGAAGAAGTAAGTAAGGCAATTGGCCGGGGCGGACACAACATTCGTCTTGCGGGACAGTTGACAGGTTATGAAATTGACGTACTTCGCGAAGGCGCAGAAGAGGATGTGGAATTGAGCGAATTTTCTGATGAAATAGAAGGATGGATAATTCAAGAATTTCATAAAATTGGCTTGGATACTGCAAAAAGCATACTAGAGCATGACATCAACGATTTGGTAAAACGAACCGATTTGGAAGAAGAAACCATCCGCGATGTAATAAATATATTAAAAGAAGAATTTGAGTAGTAGTTAAAACTTTAATTACTTTTATACAAATTTTTTAAAAAGACAAAACAGGAAAAGCATTTATGGCTGAAGAAAAATCGATAAGGCTAAACAAAGTATTGCGCGAATTTAATATTTCGTTAGATCGTGCTGTGGAATTTTTAAAGGATCACGGTCACGAAGTAGACGCGCGTCCCACTACAAAAATTTCCAACGAAGAATACGAAGTTCTTTTTGAAGAGTTTGAAACTGACAAAAGTAAAAAAGTAGCTTCCAAAGAAGTAGGTGAGGAAAAGCGCAAAGAGAAGGAAGAATTCCGATTGGAGCGCGAACGCGAACTGGAAGAAAAACATAAAAAAGAAGAGGCTTCCAAAGTTATAAAAGCGGAGGCTAAATTGGAAGGACCAAAGCAGGTTGGCAAAATTGATCTCGACGCTGGAAAAGCTAAGAAGGAAGAGCCGAAAGTGGAGGAAAAACCAGTTGAGCCTAAACCCGATGAGCCTAAAGAGATAAAAGAAGCCAAGAAAGTAGAAAAAATAGAAGAAGCGGAAGTTGTAGCTGAAGTACCTAAAACTGTAAAGACTGAAGAAAAACCTGTTGTTCCGGTTGTGGAAGAAAAGGTTGAGAAAGCTGTTGAAAAAGTTGCGGAAACTCCAGTTGCAAAAGAAGAAGTTAAGGAAGAAACTCCAAAGCAATCTGATACGGTTACAACTCAATATAGAAAACTTGACGGTCCTAACTTCACAGGTCAAAAAATTGACCTTACCCAGTTTAAAAAGCCAGAGAAGAAGAAGGAAACTAAGCCGAATGTTGGTGGGGATAAAAAGGGTAAAAGACGCCGCATAAGCAAAGAAGCTCCTGCTAAATCTGGAACAACTGCTTCTCCTGCTACCGGAAATAATTTCAATAAAGACAACAATCGCGGGCCAGCTAGAAAAGGACGTAGCAATACACCAAAAGAGGAGCCGAGCGAGGAAGAAGTACAAAAACAAGTGCGCGAAACCCTTGAAAAACTTCAAGGAAAATCCTCAAAAGGGAAAGGTGCAAAATACCGTAGAGAAAAACGTGATACGCACCGTCAAAAATCTGACGAGCTTGCACAACAGGAAGCAGACAATAAATTTATAAAAGTTACCGAATTTGTTACTGCCAGTGAAATGGCTACAATGATGGACGTTCCCGTAACAAAGATTATTTCAGCGTGTATGTCACTTGGAATGATGGTAACGATGAACCAACGTCTGGATGCGGAAACATTGAGTATCGTTGCTGAAGAATTTGGTTTCGAAGTAGAATTTGTAACTGCTGATATTGAAGAATCAATTGATCAAAGAAAGGACGCTCCAGAAGATCTTGAGCCACGTGCGCCAATTGTTACCGTAATGGGTCACGTTGACCACGGTAAAACTTCACTTTTAGATTATATCCGTAAAGAAAATGTAATTGCTGGTGAGTCTGGTGGAATTACTCAGCACATTGGTGCATACGGAGTTGAACTAGATGGCGGCCAAAAAATAGCATTCCTTGACACTCCTGGTCACGAAGCGTTTACCGCGATGCGTGCACGTGGAGCACAAGTTACCGACCTTGCAATTATTGTAGTTGCAGCAGATGATGATATTATGCCACAAACCAAGGAAGCCATCAGCCATGCGCAAGCAGCAGGTGTTCCGATAGTTTTCGCAATAAATAAAATAGATAAGCCCAACTCAAATCCTGAAAAAATTAAGGAAGGACTTGCTCAAATGAATCTTCTTGTTGAAGATTGGGGCGGAAAAATACAATCCCAAGACATTTCAGCAAAGACAGGTGAAGGTGTAAAAGAATTACTTGAAAAAGTATTGCTTGAAGCAGAATTACTTGAACTTACAGCAAACCCAAATCGTCAAGCAAATGGCACCGTTGTAGAAGCATTCCTTGGCAAAGGTCGTGGTTATGTTTCAACTGTATTGGTACAAGGCGGAACCCTAAAAGTTGGGGATTACCTTCTTGCCGGTCAACACAGCGGAAAGGTAAAAGCAATGCAAGATGAGCGTGGTAACAACGTAAAAGAAGCAGGCCCATCAACACCAGTCTCCGTACTTGGTTTGGACGGAGCACCACAAGCAGGTGATAAATTTAATGTATTTGATGACGAGCGTGAGGCAAAAACAATTGCCACAAAACGTACTCAACTTCAGCGTGAGCAGTCTGTGAGAACGCAACGACACATTACCCTTGATGAAATTGGAAGACGTATCGCTCTTGGTGACTTTAAAGAATTAAACATAATCCTTAAAGGTGATGTGGATGGTTCTGTGGAAGCATTGACAGATTCATTCCAAAAACTTACTACCGAAGAAATTCAGGTAAATATTATTCACAAAGCAGTTGGTCCAATTACCGAAAGCGATGTATTGTTGGCTTCTGCTTCAGATGCAATTATTATTGGTTTCAACGTTCGCCCAATGGGCAACGCGCGCCAAATTGCTGATAAGGAAGAAATAGATATCCGAACTTACTCCATCATTTACGACGCAATCAACGACGTGAAAGATGCGATGGAAGGAATGCTTTCGCCAGAAATGAAAGAAGAAATTACCGGTACGGCTGAAATTCGCGAAACTTTCAAAATATCAAAAGTGGGAACTATTGCAGGATGTATGGTTATTAGCGGAAAAATATTGCGTAATTCTGGAATTCGTTTAATTCGCGAAGGAGTTGTAGTTTATACCGGAGAACTTGCTTCATTGAAACGTTTTAAAGACGATGTGAAAGAAGTAGCAAAAGGGTACGATTGTGGTATTCAGGTTAAAAACTATAATGACATCTATGAGAATGATATTATTGAATCGTTCCAAGAAGTGATGATTAAGAAAAAACTGAAATAATAAAATCATAAATTAAACTTTTAAAAGCCCTGAAAAATTCATTTTTCAGGGCTTTTTTTATTTCAGGTTATTTTTAAATTTTCAACAAAAGTGTAACAACAAATTTTTTTGGGTGTCTATTAAGAAAACTTTCCAAATGAACATTTGTTTAAAAACAATTCTTATTTTTCTTCTTCTTCTTACATTTTTTTCCACCAACGCACAGACTATAGATAGCATTCCCAGAAAAAAAATAACCATTCCACGTATAGTTGAAGCCCCGAAAATTGATGGAGTTTTAAATGATGAAGCATGGCAAAATGCTCCAATTGCAACTGATTTTGTTGAACGTCAACCTAACAACGGCAAGCCTATTGCAGATAGCCTTAGAACAGATGTAAAAATAGTTTATGACAATTTGGGAGTCTATTTTGGCGCGACTATGAAAGATCCGCATCCCGACCAAATTTTAAAAGAACTTACCGAAAGAGACGGCATTGGCAATGATGATTTTTTCTTTATTCTTTTAAACGGTTATAACGATAGACAGCAAAGTTTGCAATTTATAGTCACAGCTGCCGGAGTTCAGTACGATGCAAAAATGACCAATGAAAACGAAGATAATTCCTGGAACGGAATATGGTACAGCGCGGTTCAAATAAACGATGACGGCTGGGTGGCGGAAATTTTCATTCCTTATTCTGAAGTTCGCTTTCCCAATAAAAATATACAGTTGTGGGGCTTAAATATGGAGCGTGAAATGCGCCGTACCCGAACCAGATATAGCTGGAGTCATGTTGATAATACCAAAGGCTCTTTTTCAATATACGATGGCGAAATCTATGGAATTGAAAATATAAAATCGCCCACCAGACTTTCCTTTCAGCCTTATGTTTCAGCTTATGTCAATGATTTTGACGGCAAAACAGAAACTGTTTTTAATGGTGGTATGGATCTTAAATACGGAATAAACGACGCTTTCACATTGGATATGATTTTAATCCCAGATTTTGGGCAATCCAAGTTTGACGCTGAGATTTTGAACCTTTCTGCATTTGAAACGCAATATGAAGAAAACCGCGCTTTTTTTACAGAAGGGACGGAACTGTTCACAAAAGGAGATCTTTTTTATTCGCGTCGTGTTGGGGGGTATCCTTCGGGAAATGTTACACTTTTAGAAAATGAGGAAATTGAAAACTTTCCTCCTTCTGTAGATCTTATAAACGCTTTTAAAATTTCTGGAAGAACAGATAGGAATTTAGGAATTGGTGTTTTCAATGCTATTACAGAAAGAACCTATGCCGATATAAAAAATACTGAAACAGATAAATCTCGAAAAGAATTGGTTGAACCTCTGGCAAACTATAACATTTTGGTTTTGGATCAACGTTTTGGCGATAATTCCTCTGTTTCTTTTGTGAACACAAACGTAGTTAGAGAAGGTGATTTTAGGGATGCCAATGCCACAGGTTTATATATAGACCTAACCAACAAAAAAAATACACTAAATTATTTCGCCAATACCGAAGGAAGTTGGGTAAAAGAAGACTCCATTAAATTTGGAGTAGAGGGCCGTGCCGGGATTTCAAAAATGAACGGAAAACATCGAATATCCGGAGAGATAAATTTCCGTACAATTGATTATGACATTAATGATTTGGGGTATTCCAGCAACACCAATTTTATTAAATACTCGGGGTATTATGGGTATCGATACCTTCAGCCAAGGGGATTTTTAAATAATCTTTACTTAAATTTTAATTTGAACTATATCCGAAGAATGAAAACGGATCTTTACAACAATTTTGTTTTTAATTTCAATTCCAATTTTACTACGAAGAAATTTTTGGGATTTGGTGGTGGTTTTGAAATGACCCCCTTTGAAACAAATGATATTTACGAGCCGCGGATAGAAGGACGGTATGTAAAAGTTCCCGATTATTATGACATTTGGGGATGGATTTCTACAGATTATAGAAAAAAATTGGCAATCGATGCAACAATTGATTGGTATAAATATAATGAGGCAGGCCGTGGTGAGCTAAGATTGGAATTAAAGCCACAATATCGAATTTCAGATAAATTGAAAATATTTTTGGCTACAAACGCGATTCTTTCCGATAAAGAAGAAGGATATGTTGCTTTTGTAAGCGATGACATAATTTTCGGGAAACGCGACAGAAATACAATCATCAATTCTTTGGAATCGCAATATATTTTCAATAACAAAATGGCGCTCAATTTGGCTTTCCGTCATTATTATTCCGAAGTAGAATACAGCCAATTTTTCACATTACAAAATGATGGCAAACTTTTAAAAAACCCATTTTATAACGAAGAGCGCGATGCAACTTATAACAATTGGAACATAGATTTGCGGTTTTCATGGTGGTTTGCTCCTGGAAGCCAACTTACCTTGTTGTACAGAAATGCAATGGAAAGTTATGTGAGCGATTCACGGGTTAACTTTTCAAATAACTTTACAAATTTGTTTAATGAACCACAACTCAATAGTCTCTCCTTGCGGGTTAGCTATTATTTAGATTACAATAGAGTAAAAAACTGGGTTGGTCCTAAAAACGAAACACAACCCGTTGGAGTTGTGTTTCGTGATAATAAAATGAATAAATCGGCTTTTTCAAATAAAAGTGATTTAAAGATTTAAGAGCTCTTATTTTCTCCGTTCGGGTTTTAAAATAAATGCAGACGAAAAGGTTTTTTGAATTTCTATAAGTGCCCTTTCAGCTTCAATGCGCAAAGAAAAGTTACCTGCCCAAACTTTATAATTTGGAGTTTCATATTCAATTGATGCGGGCCAGTTACTATAGCTTCCTTTATATTTTCTAAGAGTTTGGTTCGCTTTATCCAATTCGCCGTAATAAAGTTGGATAGTATAGCCGTCAGAAAACTCACGTCCTTTCTCCAAATTTTTCTTCAATTCCAACAATTGTGTAATTTTAGGGTCTTGATTTACCGTTAAGGTTGCACTTTGAGCGAAGGTTTTGCCAGAAATAAATATCAGTAATACGCTGGCTATAAAAAGTTTGTAAAAGGTTTTGGAATTCATATAAATATAAGTTTATTGCAAATGTAAAACTTAATAACTTTGCGAAAGGCTGAAATATTATTTAGAACAAATATAAATTAATAGTTAACACTTTGTTTGCATTTTCAAAATCGACTTTATAATGTACTTTTGTGCCTTTATTTGGGTACAAAATTGAGCATTAAAAATACATTCGTGCGTAACTAATTCTGTGCCAAACTATCGACCATAACTTAACCATTAGTATGAAAAAGGTGAATTTTATACATCTACGCTCAAAAATGCCACTTCTTTTGTTAGTGTTTTTACTAACTTTTTCAACTACCATATATTCTCAAGATGCTCCTGCTGAAGCGGCAGCCGATCCTGTAGATGCAGCTTCAACAGCTGGTGGCGATGTTGCTGCTGGGGAATCTTTATTTAAGGCTAACTGTGCTGCTTGTCACAAATTGGATGCTAAAGCAGTTGGGCCTGCTTTGCGCGGTATTGCAGATAAGCATGACAGAGAGTGGATGTACAAATGGATACACAATAGTTCGGCTTTAATTGCTTCTGGAGATGCTACTGCCGTAAAACTTTTTGAAGAAAACAATAAATCTGTAATGACGGCTTTTCCTGCATTATCGGAAACCGACATTGATAATATTCTTGCCTATACAAGTCAACCAAAAAATGTGGCAGTGGTACCTGCGGGTGCAGGAGCACAGGTTGGCGCTGCGCCAGCTGATGGCGGTTCTGTTTCAAACGGTTTGGTACTTGGTGCTTTAGCGCTTATCTTTTTGTTATTGGTAATAATGCTTTTCTTAGTTACAAATACTTTGAAAAGAATTGCAGAAGCAAACGGGGTTGTTTACGAAGAAAAACAAAAGCGTACTCCAATTTGGAAAGCTTTTGTTCAAAACCAGTTTTTGGTTTTGGTGTTTTCTATCTTTTTGATACTTGCTGCAGGTTATTTTGCATATGGTTACTTGATGCAAGTAGGTGTGGATCAAGGTTACGCTCCTGTTCAACCAATTCATTATTCACATAAAATACACGCTGGCGACAATCAGATTGATTGTAATTATTGCCACAGTTCAGCCAGAAAGAGCAAAACTTCTGGTATACCTTCTTTGAATGTTTGTATGAACTGTCACAAAAATATTTCAGAAGTTGCTCCAGAAACAGCTACTGCTGAATACTCAAAAGAATTTTACGATGGTGAAATCGCCAAACTATACAAAGCTGTAGGTTGGGATGTTGCTGAACAACAATACACTGGAAAAACCGAACCCGTTAAATGGGTACGAATCCACAACTTACCAGACTTTGTTTATTTCAACCACTCACAGCACGTAACTGTTGCGGGCGTGGCTTGCCAAACTTGCCACGGTGAAATCCAGGAAATGGAAATTGTTGAGCAGTTTTCTCCATTAACTATGGGTTGGTGTATTAGCTGTCACAAAGAGACTAACGTGAATTTGGAAAACAATGAATATTACGCCAAAATCCACGAAGAGCTTTCAAAAAAGTATGGAGTTGAAAAACTAACAATCGCCGAACTAGGTGGATTGGAATGTGGCAAATGTCATTATTAATAATATTTTAAAGGAAAAATTACAGATAGCAATATGGCATCAAACAAGAAATACTGGAAAAGTGTTGAAGAGCTGAACGAAGACAGCACAATTGTGAAGGCGCTACAAGAAAATGAGTTTGTAACTGAAATACCTACAGACGAATTTCTTGGAAACAAAGAAGCATTGGAGTCGTCTTCAACCACGCGTCGTGATTTCTTAAAATATGTAGGCTTTACTACAGCTGCCGCTACTTTGGCTGCTTGTGAAGGACCAGTGGTTAAATCAATTCCTTACGTTATTCAACCGGATGAAATTGTTCCCGGAGTTGCAAATTACTACGCTTCCACAATGGCTGATGGTTTTGACTTTGCCAATATCTTGGTAAAGACCCGTGAAGGCCGTCCTATTAAAATAGAAAGAAATGATTTGGCAGTGAACGGCGGAAGTGTAAATGCACGTGTGCATGCTTCAGTTCTTTCATTGTATGATAAAAATAGATTGACCGGCCCAATGGTGGACGGTGCTGAAGTTAGCTGGCCAGAGTTTGATACCGCCGTTGCTCAGAAAATGAATGAAATGACCGGTAAAGATGTTGTTTTGCTTACGCAAACCTTCGCAAGCCCATCCACTTCAAAATTGATTGCTGAATTTACTGCGAAATATCCAAACATTCGTCACGTAGTTTATGACACAGTTTCCTGTTCAGGAGCTTTGGATGCATTTCAGAATAAATATGGAACGCGCGCTTTACCAGATTACGATTTTTCTAAAGCTGAAGTAATTGTTTCTGTAGGCGCAGATTTCTTGGGAGATTGGCAAGGTGGAACTTACAGTAAGGGTTATGCAAAAGGACGCATTCCTAAAAACGGAAAAATGTCCCGCCACATTCAGTTTGAAGCTAACTTAACCTTGACTGGTGGAAAAGCAGACAAACGTGTTCCTGCAACACCTTCACAACAATTAGAAATTTTAAAAGCTTTGACTGGCGGAAGCGCTTCGGGCTTACCAAAAAATATTGCTGACGCTGTAAATAATGCGAAAGCTCAATTACAAAAAGCTGGAAGCAAAGCTTTATTAGTAACAAGTTTGCCGGATACAGCTTCCCAAACTTTGGCTTTGAATTTCAATGCCAGCAGTGAAGCAATGGATGCCAACAAACCGTTGATGACAAGACAAGGTAGCAATACTGAAGTAATGAATGTTATTAATGGTGTTGTTTCGGGTAGCATTAAAGGTTTGATTAGTGTAGGAGTAGATCCTATTTATTCTTTACCAAATAGCAAGGAATTTACAGAAGGGTATAAAAAACTTGATATGAGCCTTGCGTTTGCAATGAAGGAGGATACAACCGCTTCCCTTGCAAAAATGGTTGCTGCAACACCTCATTATTTAGAATCTTGGGGCGATTCACAAATTAAAAAAGGCACTTACAGTCTTATGCAGCCAACAATTCGTCCTTTATTTGATACACGTCAATTTCAGGACTGTATTTTGCAGTGGACAGGAAATACAAAAAAATATTACGATTATATAAAGGAGAATTGGACGGCTTCAATGTTGGCCGGAGGTTCTTGGAATCAGGCACTTCACGATGGTTTTATTGCCAGCGATGTTGAGATGGTAATGGAGGAAGTAAAACCTGCTGCCGAAGGAACCGGAATGATGGAAGAAAGTACTTCCAACGGCGCACTTTCTGCTTTTATGCAGGAAGGTGGCTATGATCTTACTTTATATACCTCAACAGGTTTGGGAGATGGACAACAAGCTAACAACCCATGGTTGCAAGAGTTTCCAGATCCAATTACAAGAACTTCTTGGGATAATTACCTTACTGTTTCCGCAGCAGATGCTGAAACTTTGGATCTTGTGAATGAACACGTTTCTAATGGTGCTTTAAACGGTAGCTATGTTAATATAAAAGTTGGCAATGCTATTATTGAAAATGTACCTGTAATCATCCAGCCAGGACAGGCAAAAGGTTCTGTTGGTTTGGCTTTGGGGTATGGCAATACTTCTGCGGGTATTCAAAAGGAAATGCAAACTGGGGTTAATGCTTATGCACTTTACCAAAATTTCTCTAACATTCAAAAAGTGTCTATTGAAAAGGCAAGTGGAATGCACGAATTTGCTTGTGTACAGTTGCAAAGCACTATGGCGGGTAGAAGCGAGGATATTATAAAAGAAACTACCCTTGAAATTTTCAATACAAAAGATAGTGAGTTTTGGAATTCTGTTCCTGTAACAGATTATGACCACAATGAAATTTCAGTTCGCGATAAAAAGGCAGACCTTTGGAGTCCTTTTGACGAAACTGTAGGGCCGCACTTTAATCTTTCCATAGACTTGAATGCTTGTACCGGTTGTGGCGCTTGCGTTATAGCTTGTCACGCCGAAAACAACGTTCCGGTTGTGGGGAAAGAGGAAATTAGAAAGTTCCGTGATATGCACTGGTTGCGTATAGATAGATATTATTCTGCAGGCGAAACTTTCAAAGAAGAAATTGAAACCCTTGAAAACCTGCCTGCTTTTGATAGTTATAAAGTAGTTGAAGTACCAGCTTATGAAAATCCACAGGTTGCATTTCAGCCTGTAATGTGCCAGCACTGTAACCACGCTCCTTGTGAAAGTGTTTGCCCCGTTGCGGCTACATCACACGGACGTCAAGGTCAAAACCAAATGGCTTACAACCGTTGTGTGGGTACTCGTTACTGCGCAAACAACTGTCCTTATAAAGTACGTCGTTTCAACTGGTTTTTATATAATGAAAACGATGAGTTTGATTACAACATGAATAATGACCTTGGAAGAATGGTCCTGAACCCAGATGTGGTAGTACGTTCTCGTGGAGTTATGGAAAAATGTTCTATGTGTATACAACTGACTCAAAAAACAATTCTTGATGCCAAGCGCGACGGAAGAGCTATTAAAGATGGCGAATTCCATACAGCTTGTTCAAGCGCCTGCGAAACTGGAGCGATGGTTTTTGGAGATGTTAATGATAAAGAATCTGAAGTAGCGAAGATGAAGAAAGATAGTCGTATGTATCATCTTTTAGAAAATGTGGGTACAAAACCAAATGTGTTTTACCACGCGATGGTTAAGAATACAACGGAAGTATAAAAATTTTAGTTAAGAACCAATTATTTAAGAATTAAATATGTCGTCACACTACGAAGCACCTATAAGAGAGCCGTTAGTTCTGGGAGAAAAGTCCTATCATGACATCAGTGTAGATGTAGGAGCTCCAGTTTTAGGAAAGGCCAATAAATCTTGGTGGATTGTTTTTACCATTGCCCTTGTCGCATTTTTGTGGGGATTGGGCTGTATCATTTATACAGTCTCAACCGGAATCGGGGTTTGGGGATTGAACAAAACCATTGGTTGGGCTTGGGATATCACAAACTTTGTATGGTGGGTAGGTATTGGTCATGCCGGAACACTTATTTCTGCGGTATTATTACTTTTCCGTCAGAAGTGGAGAATGGCTGTTAACCGCTCTGCGGAAGCCATGACAATCTTTGCGGTTGTTCAAGCGGGGCTGTTTCCAATTATTCACATGGGTCGTCCTTGGTTGGCATATTGGGTACTTCCGATTCCTAACCAGTTCGGATCACTTTGGGTAAACTTCAACTCCCCACTACTTTGGGATGTGTTTGCAATTTCAACATATCTTTCTGTATCACTTGTTTTCTGGTGGACAGGATTGTTACCTGATTTTGCGATGATTCGCGACAGAACTACAAGCCCATTTCAGAAAAAAATGTACGGTATTCTTAGTTTTGGATGGAGCGGTCGTGTAAAAGACTGGCAACGTTTTGAAGAAGTATCACTTGTTTTGGCAGGTTTGGCAACGCCTTTGGTACTTTCTGTACACACAATTGTATCCTTTGATTTTGCTACTTCAGTAGTTCCGGGATGGCACAGTACCATTTTTCCTCCTTACTTTGTGGCGGGTGCAATCTTTTCTGGATTTGCAATGGTGCAAACGCTACTTATTATTATGCGGAAAGTATCAAACCTTGAAGCTTATATAACAGTACTTCACATAGAATATATGAACAAGGTAATCTTGTTAACTGGTGGTATTGTTACTGTTGCATATCTTACTGAATATTTCATAGGTTGGTACTCTGGAGTGCCTTATGAAAACTATACATACCTTTCTTTTGGTGCGGCAACCGGACCATACTGGTGGGCTTTTTGGGCCTTGATTATCTGTAACCTTATTGTGCCCCTATCTCTTTGGGTGAAAAAATTAAGAAGAAACATTATGTGGACTTTCTTTGTTGCACTTATTATTAACATCGGAATGTGGTTTGAGCGTTTTGATATTATTGTGGTGGATTTAAGTAAAGACAGACTAACTTCTTCTTGGACTATGTTCCAACCTACGTTTGTTGACATTGGAACATTTATAGGAACCATTGGATTCTTTTTTGTGCTTTTCCTGTTATATGCACGTACCTTCCCGGTAATTGCGCAGGCAGAAGTAAAAACAATTTTGAAATCTTCCGGTGAATCTTTCAAAAGATTGCGTGCTCAACACGGCGATGACCATAGTCACATACAAACTGTAGAAGAATATCCAGCAGATGCAGGTCCTGCAGCTAATGTAGAAGGCAAGCATTTTGATAGTGCTTTTGATTCAAATAATGATGATGTTGAAAATAATGAAGTTGATTTTGAAGCCCACAGAGGTAAAATAGATAACCTACTGTGCGGTGTTGGTATTTTTGACCCAGTAGTTCAAACTCAGGATGATTTGAAAAGAATTAATGGAGTTGGACCAGTTATGGAAATGAAACTTCACCAATTGGGAATTTTTACTTTTGAGCAGGTGAGCAGAATGACCGATCGCGAATATGATTTATTGGACGAGATAATTAGTGATTTCCCAGGAAGAGCCAAACGAGATGATTGGGCTGGACAGGCACTAATGCTAAAAAACAACAACTAATTATGGCTTCAAAAAAGATACACGCTATTTATACAGATGACGACCTTTTGTTGCAGGCCGTTAAGCAGACACGCGCAGCAAACTATCATATATCTGAAGTTTTCACGCCTTTTCCAGTACACGGTTTAGACCATGCTGTTGGTATAGCACCAACGCGTATTGCCATAACCTCTTTCCTTTATGGTTTGGTAGGTTTGAGCGTTGCAGTGGCGATGATGAATTTTATGATGATTGAGGATTGGCCACAAAACATTGGTGGCAAGCCGAGTTTTACATTCTATCAGAATATGCCGGCGTTTATTCCTATTATGTTTGAACTTACCGTGTTTTTTGCAGCCCACTTGATGGTTGTAACATTCTATATGAGAAGTAAGATTTGGCCATTTAAAAAAGCTGAAAACCCAGATGTTCGTACAACAGATGACCATTTTCTAGTTGAAATAGACGTAGAAAACCACGATGTGGAAAAGCTTACTAAATTTTTATATGATACGGGCGCATCGGAGATTAGTTTAATTGAAAACGAGCAAGACCATTAATATGAAGACACTTATAAACATAGGAATTGCCATTATTGCATCTGCAAGCATGGTTTCTTGTTTTAATGATAAAAAACCAAATTATCAGTATTTTCCAAACATGTATGCACCCGTGGGCTATGAAGCTTATGGCGAATATGAAGTGTTTCCAGGACAACAGGAAGCAATGACCCCGCCAGAGCATACCATTCCACGCGGATTTACACCTTATGATATCGAAAATACTACCGAAGGATTGGAACTTTCAAAAACAGAGTTGAAAAATCCTTATGAAGTAACTGAAGAAAATTTGGCGGTCGGAGCCCAATTATACACTATTTACTGTGCTGTATGTCACGGAGACAAAGGGGATGGGAAAGGAATTTTAGCAACACGCGAAAAGTTCTTGGGTATTCCAAGTTATGCGGATGCAGGAAGAAATATTGTGCCAGGAGGAATATATCACGTTGAAACCTACGGTTTGAATGCAATGGGATCCTATGCTTCACAGACAAATGAAAAGGAACGTTGGCAAATTGCAATGCACGTGATGGATCTTAAAGCAGCACTTAATGGAGAACCAAGCTTTATGGAAACTTCAAAAGCTGGCGTAACGGCAGATACTACCAAAGTTGAAATGGAGCCAGCAGGAGCTAATACTGCTTCAGAATTGGAACCAAAATAAAGATTTAAAAGAGAATAGCTAAAGATATGTACACGCTACCAAGAAATTTAAAACTTTTTTCTATTGTTCTCATAGTTCTAGGACTTGCAGGAATAATCTTCGGGTTTTTAACCACCCCGAAAACCATCGATGATGTAAAGAAAATAATGGCCGAACAAGAAGGCCATCATGGGGAAGGGCATGCTGTTGCCGAAGAGGGCGATGAACATACCGCAAATTTTGTAGATGAAGCCCGTGGAGAAGAAGGCTACTCTGAAGCTGCTATGGAGCACGCCACAGATTTAAAGGCAGAAGGTCATGGAGCAGCTTCACATGAAGAGCACGTTTTGCACCAGTTACAAACTAGACCTTGGTCTGCAACCTTTGTTGCTGCATTTTTCTTTATGATGCTTGCTTTGGGAGCTTTAGTTTTTTATGCAATTCAATATGCTTCATCAGCAGGATGGTCACCAGTTCTTTATAGAATTATTGAAGGTATAACAAGCTATTTATTGCCTGGTTCTGTAATCGTATTTTTAATAGTTATTTTTGCTGGAACCCATTTTTATCCGTGGCAAAACCACGAATTGGTAGCTGACGATAAAATTCTTCAAGGAAAGGCAGGCTATTTAAACTTTCCTTTCTTTGTAATACGAGCGGTTATTTATCTTTTAGGATGGAACTTGTACCGTTATTTCTCAAGAAAAAATTCATTAGCACAGGCCGAAACAAATAACTACGGACCGTACAGAAAGAACTTTAAGGCTTCAGTATTCTTCCTAATATTCTTCCTTCTTACCGAAGCAACAATGTCTTGGGATTGGTTTATGTCTATGACACCTCACTGGTACAGTACGTTGTTTGCTTGGTATATTTTCGCAAGTATGTTTGTTTCTGCAATTACAGTTATTGCTTTAACTACAATACATTTAAAAAATCTTGGATTGATTCCATTTGTAAGTGACAAACACCTTCACGATTTGGCCAAATTTATGTTTGCATTCAGTATTTTCTGGACGTATTTATGGTTCGGACAGTTTATGTTAATTTGGTACGCAAACATTCCAGAAGAAGTAACTTATTTCATCATTAGAATACAAGAGTATAAACTATTGTTTTTCGGAATGCTTATCCTTAATTTTGTGATGCCTATTTTAGTGTTGATGAATAGCGACTATAAGAGAATTCCTTGGTTTGTAGTTATAGCAGCAGTATTTATTTTGGTTGGACATTACATAGACATTTTCCTATTGGTGATGCCTTCAACAGTAGGCCACAATTGGAGTTTTGGAATTCCAGAAATAGCAGCGTTTTTATTCTTTTTGGGATTGTTCATTTTTATTGTTGGAACGGGACTTGGCAAGGTTTCTTTAAGACCAAAAAATGATCCATATATTAAAGAAAGTGAAAACTACCATTTTTAATAATTTAGTTTAAAGAAGATATTATAAGATGACCGCATTTTTAGTTATACTAGTAATCATCCTTTTTGGAATCTCTGTTTGGCAAATGAACAGGATATTCCAACTGGCAAAGGCAAAGCCATCAACCAATTCTGAAATTGCATCAGATAAGGACAATAACACTCAAGGTTATTTGATGATGGGCTTTCTCGCCTTTATGTACATTTTGGCCATTCTTACCTTTTGGCTATGGGGTGATGTGCTTTTACCAGAATCTGGATCAGAGCATGGAGTTGAAATAGACAACCTAATGTTAATTTCGATGATCGTTATTTTCTTCGTCGGAATTCTTACGCAGTGGTTATTACACTACTTTGCTTTTGTATATAGAGGAAATATAAACAAAAGAGCAACTTTCTATGCAGATAATGATAAGTTGGAATTTATTTGGACTATTATACCTGTAATTGTTCTAGCTGGACTTATTATTTACGGACTTTTTACTTGGACAGACATTATGAATGTTGATAAAGACGACGATCCCTTGATCGTTGAACTTTACGCTCAGCAGTTTAACTGGAAGGCACGTTACGGTGGAAACGACAATACACTCGGCGAAGCAAATGTTCGTTTAATTGAAGGTATAAATCAATTAGGTGTTGACCCTGCAGACCCAAATGGGCAGGATGATAAAATAGTTACGGAACTACATCTTCCAGTTGGAAGAAAAGTTTTGTTTAAAATGCGTTCACAGGACGTACTTCACTCGGCATATATGCCACATTTTAGAGCACAAATGAATTGTGTTCCAGGAATGATTACACAATTTGCATTTACTCCAACTGTGACTACCGAAGAAATGAGGCAGAATGATAAAATAGTTGAAAAGGTTGCGAAAATCAATAGAATAAGAACTGAAAAAAGTATTGCACTTACAGCAGCTGGTGAAGAAGCTTTGGAACCTTACACTTTTGATTACTTACTTCTGTGTAATAAGATTTGTGGAATTAGTCACTACAACATGCAGATGAAGATTGTTGTAGATTCAGAAGAAGATTACAAAGCCTGGTTAGCAGAACAGCCTACCTTGGTAGAACAACTTAGCAAATAAAATAAATAAAATTTAGCTTAAAAAGATATGTCAGCACACGCACAGGTTCACGGAGTAGAAGATCACCACGACGACGATCACGGGCATCATCATAAAGAAACATTTGTAACTAAATACATCTTTAGCCAAGATCATAAAATGATCTCTAAACAATACCTAATTACAGGTTTGTTTATGGGTACCATTGGTATATTGATGTCTTTATTGTTCAGATTACAATTAGCTTGGCCAGATCATAAATTCACCATTTTTGAGGTTTTCTTAGGAAAATGGGCTCCTGATGGAGTTATGGATCCGAGTATTTATCTTGCTTTAGTTACCATTCATGGTACTATCATGGTATTCTTCGTATTAACGGCTGGTTTAAGCGGAACGTTCAGTAACCTTTTGATTCCACTTCAAATTGGAGCACGCGATATGGCTTCCGGTTTCTTGAATATGGTTTCATATTGGTTGTTTTTCCTTTCTAGTGTGGTTATGTTATTTTCATTATTTGTTGAGGCTGGACCAGCATCAGCAGGATGGACAATTTATCCTCCATTAAGTGCTTTACCACAGGCTATTCCTGGCTCTGGAGCAGGGATGACACTTTGGTTAACGTCTATTGCAATTTTCATTGCTTCGTCATTATTAGGATCGCTTAACTATATAGTTACTGTTATCAACCTTCGAACTAAAGGTATGTCCATGACGCGTCTACCTTTGACAATTTGGGCATTTTTTGTAACAGCAATTATTGGTGTGGTTTCATTCCCAGTATTATTTTCAGCAGCATTAATGTTGATAATGGATAGAAGTTTTGGAACTTCTTTCTTTCTCTCAGATATTTATATTGCAGGAGAGGTATTGCATCACCAAGGTGGTTCGCCAGTTCTTTTTGAACACTTGTTTTGGTTCCTTGGTCACCCAGAAGTTTATATTGTAATTCTTCCAGCAATGGGTATCGTTTCAGAAGTAATGGCAACAAACTCACGAAAACCTATTTTTGGATATCGAGCGATGGTTGCATCCATTCTCGCAATCGCCTTCCTTTCAACAATTGTTTGGGGTCACCACATGTTTATTTCAGGGATGAATCCATTCTTGGGATCTGTATTTACCTTTACCACATTATTGATTGCAATTCCTTCAGCAGTAAAAGCCTTTAACTGGATCACCACGCTTTGGAAAGGAAACCTGCAAATGAACCCTGCAATGCTTTTCTCCATAGCATTCGTTTCCACATTCATTACAGGTGGTTTAACGGGTATTATTCTTGGGGATAGCGCTTTGGATATTAACGTTCACGATACGTATTTCGTTGTTGCTCACTTTCACTTGGTAATGGGTATCTCAGCACTATACGGCTTGCTTGCGGGTGTTTATCATTGGTTCCCAAAAATGTTTCAAGGTAGAATGATGAATAAAAACCTTGGCTACATCCACTTTTGGGTAACCGCAATCGGTGCTTACGGAATTTTCTTCCCAATGCACTTTGTCGGTATGGCAGGTTTACCACGTAGATATTATACCAATACAAACTTCCCTTATTTTGATGATTTGGCAGACATAAATGTTGTTATGACCATCTTTGCTATTATCACAATAAGTGTTCAAGTAATATTTTTGTACAACTTCTTCCATTCAATTTTCTACGGAAAACGTGGGCCTAAAAACCCTTGGAATTCTACTACACTAGAATGGACTGCCGAAATGAAACACGTTCATGGAAACTGGGATGGTCCAATTCCACACGTTTATCGCTGGTCATACGATTATAGTAAGTTGAACAAAGATGAAACAGATTACGTAATTCCGGGACAAGATTTTATTCCGCAAAACGTCCCACTTCAAGATAATGAAGACGAGATGGATCATTAATTCATTACAAACATAAAACAGAAAACCTTCCACTTTTGGAAGGTTTTTTTATGGGGTACGTAAAGAATGCGTACCACTACGTAGTAAAAATATAAATTCTTTGCATTATCTTTACACTATTGAGTTAATAATATGTAGGAAGTGAGGAATCTACTGTTTATTTGAAAGCCATACTGAAAAGTATGGCTTTCTTTTTTAAAGGAGCTTCCAAAGGATTGCTATATTTGTGTTATGAACGAACACCTTGATCCAACGGGGGAAAACCTTTCTCCACAAGAACTGGATATTGAAAAAAAACTCCGCCCTCTTAGTTTTGAGGATTTCACGGGGCAGGATCAGGCTTTAGAAAATCTGCAGATATTTGTGCAAGCAGCAAATTTGCGAAGTGAAGCTCTAGATCATACCTTATTTCACGGGCCTCCGGGCTTGGGGAAAACTACACTTGCATACATCCTTGCAAATGAATTGAACGTAAACATTCGGGTAACATCAGGTCCCGTTTTGGACAAACCCGGAGATCTTGCAGGATTACTTACCAATCTTGAAGAACGAGATGTTTTATTTATTGATGAAATACATAGATTGAGCCCAATTGTTGAAGAATATCTCTATTCCGCAATGGAAGATTATAAGATTGATATTATGATTGAATCTGGCCCAAATGCACGTTCGGTTCAAATAAATCTTAATCCATTTACCCTTATTGGCGCGACAACTCGATCGGGTTTATTGACAGCACCCATGCGGGCACGTTTCGGTATTTCTTCAAGATTACAATATTATACTACAGAGTTGTTAACCACAATTGTACAGCGAAGCGCAGGAATTTTAAATGTCCCCATTTCAATGGAAGCAGCAATTGAAATTGCAGGCCGAAGTAGAGGAACTCCAAGAATTGCCAACGCGCTTTTACGAAGAATCCGCGATTTTGCACAAATAAAAGGAAACGGGAAAATCGATATCCAAATTGCAAAATATGGTTTGGAAGCTTTACATGTAGACGCTCATGGTTTAGATGAAATGGACAACAGAATTCTTAGAACAATCATTGAAAAATTTAAAGGCGGCCCAGTTGGAATAAGCACAATAGCTACGGCCGTATCTGAAAGCCCTGAAACTATTGAAGAAGTTTACGAACCCTTTCTGATTCAACAAGGTTTCATAATGCGCACTCCCCGCGGAAGGGAAGTGACTGAAGCTGCATACAAACATCTTGGAAAGTTGAAAGGCCCCACGCAGGGTGGATTGTTTTAAAATTGAGCTATGGAAGAAAAGAGAATTCCATCAGTTTCTGTTTTTCGTTTTTTAATACATTCCACAAATATTATTAAAAACCCCCTGCCATTTCATCATAAAAATTTTGAAATCTATGGTGATACATTTCGATTGAAATTAGGTTTTGGAAAATCGGTAATCTTTTCAAGGGATGCTGGTTTTGCACAATATGCACTTCAGAAAAACCATAAAAATTATACAAAGTCGCCCATCCAAACGCGTGATCTTTCAAAATACGTTGGTTTTGGATTGCTAACTTCTGAAGGGGAGCTTTGGCAAAAACAGCGCAAACTTATCCAACCCGCTTTTCATAAAAAGCAATTGATAAATTTATTGGAAACCATTCAGGCTGCTATTCAAACCGAAATCAGAAAAATTGAAATAGGAAAGTCAATTGATATTTTTCCATTGTTCAATGATCTTGCTTTCCAAACCGTTGTACAATCCCTTTTCAGCAGCGCTGTAAATCAAAAGGAAATCAATAAACTTCAACATATAACTGAATCTGCCCAAAAAATGCTCGTAAAGGAATTGCGACAACCACATCTTGGATGGTGGTTTAATCTCAGCGGAAAAATTAAAAAACACATTTCTGAAACTCAAGAAGCGCGAAACATCTTAAAAAAACTGGTCAATGAAAGAAAACAAAGCGGAAAACGGGAAGACGATTTGCTAGATATGCTTTTGGATGCGCGCTACGAAGATGGAAGCCCGATGGAAATGGAACAGCTTGTTGACGAAATACTTATTTTGTTTGTTGCTGGCCACGAAACCACATCAAACGCGCTTACCTTTACTTGTGAATTATTAGCTCGAAATCCAGAAATCCAAGAAAAACTTTATTCCGAAATAACACAAGCAAAAGAGAATTCAGAAACACTGATGGACTTTATAAAGAATTGTTCTTTTACAAAAAATGTAATTGAAGAATCATTGCGCCTTTATCCGCCGGCATATTTTATTGATCGTGTAAATATTGAGGATGATGAATTTAATGAAATGAAAATCCCGAAAAACTCAAATTTGCTGTTTTCTTTGTTGGAAATCCATACCAATCCCACGAACTGGGATGAACCACAAAAGTTTAAACCCGAACGTTTTTCAGATATTAATCCAAATCATTTTTCCGGTCAATATTTCCCCTTCGGCGCAGGGCCGCGCATGTGCATCGGCAATAATTTTGCGATGTATGAAATGGTTTTGGCCATTTCGGGAATTATGTGGAAATATAAAATTTCTGAAAAGAAAACGCCAATTGAAATCAAGCCGTTGATTACGTTGAAACCTAAAAATGCTATATTGAAGTTCAATTTAAGATAATTGAATGATTCAAAATCCTTCAAAATATTCGCAATTAATAAAAACTGAAGCCAAACGCTTGGGTTTCATTTCCTGTGGAATAAGCAAAGCAGAATTTCTTGCGGAAGAAGCGCCACGATTGGAAAATTGGTTGAAAAATAATGGACACGGTGAGATGTCCTATATGCAAAACCATTTCGATAAACGATTGGACCCAACAAAACTGGTTCCCGATTCCAAAAGCGTAATTTCTTTATTGCTGAATTATTTTCCTTCAGAAATTCAAACTTCGAATAGCTATAAAATCTCTAAATATGCTTACGGAACCGATTATCATTTCGTAATAAAGGATAAGCTGAAACAACTAATGAGTTTCATTTCAGAGGAAATCGGTGATGTTCACGGCCGTGCTTTTGTAGATTCCGCGCCTGTTTTGGACAAAGCTTGGGCGGCAAAAAGCGGTTTGGGCTGGATTGGTAAACACAGTAATTTGCTCACTAAGCAATTGGGTTCGTTCTATTTTATTGCTGAATTAATTGTTGATTTGGATTTAGAATATGACACTCCCGTAACCGACCACTGTGGCAGTTGCACAGCCTGCATAGATGCCTGTCCAACACAGGCAATTGTTGCTGATAAAGTTGTAGACGGCAGCAAATGCATTTCTTATTTCACCATTGAATTGAAAAACGAAATTCCAACTTCACAAAAAGGAAATTTTGAAGACTGGCTGTTTGGCTGCGATATTTGCCAAGATGTGTGCCCATGGAACCGTTTTAGCAAGCCTCACAATGAGCCGCTCTTCAACCCAAATCCTGAACTGCTTTCAATGACGAAAAAAGATTGGGAAGAAATCACAGAAGATGTTTTTCAAAAGATGTTTAAGGATAGCGCGGTGAAACGCACCAAATTTTCAGGCCTCAAAAGGAATGTCAACTTTTTGAAAGATTAACTTCCAAACTTTCGCCATTCCAACTAACATCATAACTTTGTAAGTTGTCTTGGAGAATAAAGTGTCCATAGAATAAAAAGTATCCACATCAATAGTAAAGAAATATGAGCAAACAAAGCAAACGTCGCGAGGCATTACTATATCATGCAAAACCAAAACCTGGCAAAATTCAGGTTGTACCCACAAAAAATTATTCTACACAACGTGATCTTTCCTTGGCATATTCGCCTGGGGTGGCGGAACCTTGTTTGGAAATTGAAAAAGACGTTGAAAACGTATATAAATATACCAACAAAGGAAACTTAGTTGCAGTAATTTCAAACGGAACAGCGGTTTTAGGATTGGGGAATATTGGTCCTGAAGCTTCCAAACCCGTAATGGAAGGAAAGGCGTTGCTTTTTAAAATATTTGCTGATATCGATGTTTTTGATATAGAAATAAATACCGAAAACATAGATGAATTTGTTGCAACCGTAAAAAACATAGCCCCCACTTTTGGAGGAATAAACCTGGAAGACATAAAAGCACCCGAAGCATTTGAAATTGAAAGAAGGCTAAAAGAAGAACTGAACATTCCCGTGATGCACGATGACCAGCACGGCACTGCAATTATTTCAGCTGCTGCCTTACTCAATGCTTTGGAAATTTCAGGGAAAAAGATGGAAAACGCTTCCATAGTGATTAATGGCGCTGGAGCGGCAGCTATTTCCTGTACCCGACTTTATAAAGCTTTTGGAGCAAAGCCTGAAAACATTGTTATGGTAGATAGTAAAGGCGTTATAAGAAAAGATAGGGAAAATTTAACCGATGAAAAGGCTGAATTCGCATCCGATAGAAAAATTGATACATTAGAAGAAGCGATGAAAGATGCCGATGTTTTTGTAGGCCTTTCGGTTAAAGATATTGTTACACCTGAAATGCTGCTAAGCATGGCGCCAAACCCAATTGTTTTCGCAATGGCAAATCCCGATCCCGAGATTGAATATGATTTGGCGGTGAGAACTAGAAAAGATATCATTATGGCTACGGGCCGAAGCGACCATCCCAACCAAGTAAATAATGTACTGGGCTTCCCTTTTATTTTTCGTGGAGCGCTAGATGTTCGTGCAACTAAAATAAACGAAGCCATGAAAATGGCTGCTGTAAAAGCCTTGGCTGAATTAGCGAAAGAACCTGTTCCCGAACAAGTGAATATTGCTTATGGCGAAACCAAACTCAATTTTGGTAAGGATTACATTATCCCAAAACCTTTTGATCCACGTTTGATTGCTACAGTTCCGCCAGCAGTAGCAAAAGCTGCAATGGAAAGTGGTGTTGCAACTACAGAAATTACCGATTGGGAAAAATATCAAGACGAGCTTTATGAGCGAATGGGTAGTGACAACAAAATTGTTCGCCTATTGGTAAATCGCGCAAAATTAAATCCGAAACGAATTGTTTTTGCTGAAGCGGACCATTTGGATGTACTTAAAGCGGCTCAGATTGTTTATGAGGAAGGTATTGGAATACCGGTTTTATTAGGACGAAAAGAAATCATTCTCGAGTTGATGGAGCAAATAGATTTTAATGACGAAATTGAAATCATTGATCCGAAAAGTGATGAACAGGCTGATAAACTTCAACATTACGCCCAAAAACTTTGGGAAAAACGAAGAAGAAGCGGCATTTCGCTTTATACAGCTGAAAAACTGGTCCGCGAGCGCAATTATTTTGCAGGAATGATGCTTAGCGAAGGCGATGTAGATTGTATGATTTCTGGTTATGCACGTTCCTATCCTTCCGTTGTAGTTCCTGTTTTTGAAACCGTGGGAAGATTTGAGGGCGTAACAAAAGTTGCAACAACTAACCTGATGCTTACCAAACGTGGTCCGCTGTTTTTTTCAGATACCTCTATAAATATTGACCCAACAGCTAAAGAGCTAGCGAAGATTGCACAGATGACGAATTACACCATGAAAATGTTTGGCTTGCAACCTGTGATTGCAATGATTTCTTACGCCAACTTTGGTTCTTCAAAAGATCCGCACGCAACAAAAGTGCGCGAGGCTGTGGATTTGCTTCACAAAAGCAATCCAGATATGATAGTGGATGGCGAATTGCAAACTGATTTTGCATTAAACCCTGAATTGCTTCAGAAGAAATTTCCATTTTCCAAGCTAGCTGGCAAAAAAGTGAATGCCCTTATTTTTCCGAACCTTGATTCTGCAAACAGTAATTACAAATTGTTGAAAGAACTGAACGGTGTGGAATCTATTGGTCCAATAATGTTGGGAATGCGCAAACCTGTGCATATTCTTCAGTTGGGTGCCAGTGTTGAAGAAATGGTGAATATGGCTGCTGTTGCGGTTGTAGATGCACAACAAAAGGAGAAGCGAGTGCGGGAGTAGTGGAAATACGGAAAAGCATAAATTTCTCCCCAATATTTTACCAAAAACCCCAATGGCAGTTGTAAATAATTATACTATATTTGAGCCTTTAAGTTTTCGTTAACATATGATAACCCATATACAGGGCAGGCTGGTTGAAAAAACCCCGACTGACGTAGTGATAGATTGTAATGGAGTAGGGTACTTTATCAATATTTCCTTGCACACATTTTCCGAAATCCCCTCCAGTGAAAATGTTAAATTGTTTACTCATTTACTCGTTAGGGAAGATGCCCATATTTTATATGGTTTTTCTAGTGTTGCGGAACGTGAAATATTTAGATTGTTAATTAGTGTTTCTGGAGTGGGGGCAAGTATCGCAAGAACGATGCTTTCATCATTGGCGCCAGAACAAGTTTTGGATGCTATTTCCTTAAACGATATAGCAACAATCCAATCAGTAAAAGGGATTGGAGCCAAAACTGCACAACGTGTAGTTTTGGATTTAAAAGATAAGATTTTAAAAGTATACGGTTTGTCGTCTATTTCTATCGGATCGAGCAATACGAACAAAAATGAAGCGTTATCTGCTTTGGAGACATTGGGTTTTAACAGAAAATTGGCAGAAAAGGTCTGTGATAAAATTGTTCAGGAAAATCCTCAGGCTTCAGTTGAAATGATTATTAAACAAGCTTTAAAAAATTTGTAAAATTTGAAGGCAAAAAATTACGTTTACAAGGGTGGCTTTTTCAAGCTTTTAGCAATAGTAAGTTTCATTTTGGTCAGCAATGTTTCGCTGGCTCAAGACCCCGACACTACAGCTGTAGGGAGTGAAATGGGAAGGATGGACTTGCCCACTCCAGTTAGTATTCAGGATCTGTACTCTTACGATCCTATAACCGATAGATATATTTATACCCAAACCTTGGGTAGTTTTAATATCTCATATCCAATAATTCTTACTCCGCAGGAATACCAGAGACTGATACAAGAGGAGCAGATGAAGGCCTATTTCAAAGAAAAAATTGATGCGGCTGATGGTAGAAAGGAAGGTTCTGAGGAACAACAAAAAAACTTACTTCCTACTTTTTATGTGAATTCAAATTTCTTTGAATCCATTTTTGGCGGCAATACCATTGAAGTAATTCCGCAAGGTTCCGTAGAAATGGACCTTGGTTTACTCTATACAAAACAGGATAATCCACAATATTCTCCACGAAACAGAAGCAATTTCTCATTTGATTTTGACCAAAGAATCAGTTTAAGTCTTTTGGCAAAAGTGGGTACAAGACTTCAGGTAACTGCAAATTATGATACTGAAAGCACCTTCGATTTCCAAAACCAAATAAAACTGGAATATACTCCCACGGAAGATGATATCATCCAAAAAATTGAAGTAGGTAACGTGAGCATGCCTCTTAACAGTTCTTTGATTCAAGGAGCACAAAGCCTTTTTGGGGTAAAAACACAACTTCAGTTTGGAAAAACAACCATCACGGGAGTATTCTCTGAACAAAAATCTGAAACCCGAACCGTTAGCGCGGAAGGTGGTGCCACCATTACAGATTTTGAACTTTTCGCTTTAGATTATG
Source organism: Flavobacteriales bacterium (assembly GCA_038259585.1). Lineage (GTDB taxonomy): Bacteria > Bacteroidota > Bacteroidia > Flavobacteriales > Flavobacteriaceae > Aequorivita. The sequence continues at coordinate 72,821 of JBBSOQ010000004.1, forward strand.
ACGATAATCGTCACTTCTTTTTAGGACATTATTTTAGAGATAATTACGACCGCTCCTTACAACAATATCCTTTCATAAACAGCAACGTGCAGATAACACGAATGGAAGTTTGGATTACCAACCGCACCAGCCGTACTGAAAACGTTCGTAACATTGTTGCTTTGCAGGATATAGGTGAATCTGACCCATTAAATGTTGGGTTGAATGTGCCGCCTGGAGGTTTTATAAATGCTAGTAGGAATGCATATCCAGATAACGGAAATAACGATTTTAACCCTTTCGGAATTGACCGAGGAGGAGTACAAACTATTCTTAATTCAGCAATTAGAGATGTGGCAACCGTACGTCAAGGTTTTACAGGCGTGCAGGTGAGTGAAGGAGTGGATTACGTAACATTAGAAAATGCAAGAAGACTGGATTCGGGAGAATATTCTCTTAACTCCCAATTGGGTTACATTTCCTTAAATCAAAAATTGACCAATGATGAGGTTTTAGCTGTTTCATACCAGTTTACCGTAAACGGGAAAGTGTATCAAGTGGGTGAATTCTCAAATGATGGAGTGGAAGCAAATGGTGGTACACAAATCGGAGGTGGAACAAACCCTCCTGAAGGTGAAGGGAGCCTTGCACAAAACCTTGTTGTAAAACTTTTGAAGAGCAGTATTACCAATGTGCAAGAACCAATCTGGGATTTGATGATGAAAAACATCTATCCAATTGGTGCTTACCAACTTGAAAAAGAAGATTTTAAATTGAACATTCTTTATACAGATCCTTCTCCTCTTAATTATATTAAAGAAGCACAAGCAACTGTGGGTCATCCAGCAGCAGATTTGCCTGATGATGTAAAGGATCAAATTCTTTTAAAAGTTTTCAATCTTGACAGACTAAACTTTAACAATGACCCACAGCAGGGCGGTGATGGTTTCTTTGATTTTCTTCAGGGAGTAACAGTTGACGCACAAAACGGCCGGATTATTTTCACAACTGTGGAACCATTCGGAAAGCATTTATTCGACAAATTAAATGTTCCCGCAGCACCTGCTACATATAGCATGCCGGAAACCTATAACGCAAACCAAGACAAATATGTTTTTAGAACACTTTATTCTGGAACAAAAACTCAAGCGGAACAGCAAGAAAGCGAGAAAAATAAATTTCAGTTAAAAGGAAGTTACAAATCTACGGGTGCCGATGGAATTGCTATTGGAGCTTTCAACATTCCGCAAGGATCGGTTACTGTAACTGCTGGTGGAAGAACATTGGTTGAAGGTGTAGATTACACCGTTAACTATCAACTTGGAAGGGTGCAAATTTTGGATCCTTCATTATTGAACAGTAATATTCCAATTTCTGTAAGTACAGAAAACAATTCACTTTTTGGCCAACAAAGCAAGCGCTTTACAGGTTTGAATGTAGAGCACAAATTCAGCGATAAATTTTTGGTTGGTGCAACCTATTTGAATTTGAACGAACGCCCATTGACGCAAAAATCTTCTTATGGCGCTGAACCAATTAACAACACTATTTTTGGAATAAACTTAAACTATTCAACAGAAGTTCCTTTCCTTACCAGATTGGTGAACCACCTGCCAAACATAGATACCGATGTGGAATCCAACCTTTCCTTGCGCGGTGAATTTGCATATTTGAAACCTGGCGCGCCTAAAGTTTCAGATTTCGATGGAAAAACAACTTCATATGTTGACGACTTTGAATCCTCACAAACAGGAAATGATATTAGTACACCGTCTAGCTGGTCATTGTCCAGCACACCTATTGGCTACGGTGGCCAAATTGACAATAATGATTTAAGGTACAATTACAATAGAGCAAAACTCGCTTGGTACACTATTGATCCAATTTTCTACAGCAGTCAGCGTCCTGATGGAATTAATGACGAAGATCTGTCTTCGCCATTTACGCGACGTGTTTTTAGAGATGAAATTTTCCCACAACAAGATATTATCCAAGGGCAAACACAGGCTTTGTTCACTTTAGATTTGGCATATTATCCATCAACACGTGGGGAATACAACTATAACCCTAACGCCGCTAATGGAACACTTCCTAACCCTGAAGATAATTTTGGAGGTATAATGAGGCAACTGACTACCACAGATTTTGAAAAATCGAATGTGGAATATATTCAGTTTTGGGTAATGGACCCTTTCATTTACGAAGAAAACAACGGGAACCCAGGTGGTGAATTAAATTTTAACCTTGGAAGTGTTTCGGAAGATGTATTGAAGGACGGAAGAAAACAATATGAAAATGGTTTGCCTAAAGATGGAGGTACTACAAACGTTCTCCAAACACCTTGGGGTAAAGTGCCAAGTAACCAATCTTTGGTTTACACCTTTGATTCTGAAGGGCAAGAGAGAATCAATCAAGATGCGGGACTTGATGGCTTAAGCAATGCAGAAGAAGGAGCCAAATACCCAGGCTTTGGTGCTGATCCAGCTAATGATGACTACCAATACTTTTTACAGGCTGAAGGAACTATTTTAGACCGTTACTTAAAATACAACGGAACCCAAGGAAACTCACCAGTAGAAGTTACAAATACAAACCGAGGTAGTACCACACAGCCCGATGTGGAAGATATAAATCGTGACAATACCATGAACACGATTGAAAGCTATTACGAGTACAACGTTAGAATGTTCCCAGGAATGAACAGGGAGAACAACGATTATATTTCTGATATAAAGGAATCTGAGATAACTACACAAGATAATAACGTAATACCAGTACGTTGGGTACAATTTAAAATTCCAATTAGCAAGCCAGACCAAGCTGTTAATGGCATTTCAGATTACAGATCCATCCGTTTTATGCGTATGTTCCTTTCAAAGTTTTCGCAAAACACAGTACTCCGTTTTGGAACGATGGAATTGGTGCGAGGCGATTACAGAAGATTTGATCAAACCTTAGATGAGGTAACTTTTGAAGATCCCGCAAATGATGATACGCTTTTTGAAGTGCAATCAGTAAGTATCGAAGAAAACGAAAATCGTGAGCCTATTCCTTATAGATTGCCTCCAGGATTAGTGCGTGAGGAATTGAACAACAACAACAATATTATTCGCGAGAACGAACAGTCTCTTTCTCTACGTGTTTGCGGATTGGAACCAAACGATGGACGTTCTGTTTATAAAAATTTCAATGTTGATATGCGTCAGTATAAAAACTTGGAAATGTTTATTCACGCTGAATCTATTATAAATGATAGCAATTCAACACCATTAACAAATGGACAATTAGTTGCATTCATACGTTTGGGGAATGACCTTACCAATAACTATTACGAAGTTCAAATACCGTTGAATCCAACCAATTTTGGTGCTCGAAGCGCTGAAGAAATTTGGCCATTAGCAAACAGATTGAACCTTCCTTTGGAATTGTTACAACAAGTTAAAACAATGGTATTGGGTGATTCAAATTTTGACCCAACAGAAGTTAATTTCTTTAACCAATCTGACTTAGATGGTGGAAGCACCAATGGAGAAAATGAATTGAGGATTGGTATAAAAGGAAACCCAAGTTTTGGTAACGTTCGTACCATAATGTTAGGGGTTCGAAATACAACTGGCGACGATTTGTGTGGAGAAGTTTGGTTTAACGAACTTAGAATGTCTGAACTTAATAACCAAGGCGGCTGGGCAGCAGTTGTTAGTGTGGATGCTAATATTGCAGATTTTGCAACAGTTAGCGCCACTGGTAAAAGAAGCACAATAGGCTTTGGTTCTATAGAACAAGGGCCTAACCAAAGAAGCCGTGAAGATTTACAACAGTATGATGTTGTTACAAACGTTAACCTTGGTCAATTAATGCCAAAGAAATGGGGGATTCAACTGCCATTTAATTACGGACGATCGGAAGAATTGATTACTCCGCAATACGACCCTGAATTTCAGGATATAGAATTGGAAACAAGACTTGACAATACTGAAGACTCAGCTGAAAAAGATAGAATAAAGGAACAGGCTGTAGATTACACAAAGCGCCAAAGCGTAAACTTTATTGGGGTTCGAAAAGAACGTACTGGTGAAAGCAAACCTAAATTTTATGATGTAGAAAACTTAACTGGATCGTTTTCGTATAACCAAACAGATCATCACGATTTTGAAGTGGAAGACGCATTGGAACAAAACGTGCGTGCAGGGGCAACCTACAATTATAACTTTACGGCGAAACCTGTTGAACCTTTCAAAAAGAATGATTCTTTATTTGTAGGTAAATACTGGCAGTTCCTTAAAGATTTAAACTTTAATTACTTGCCAACCAATATTTCAGTAAGTTCAAATATTACACGTCAATATAATGAGCAAAAATTTAGAGAACTTGATTTGCTTGAAGACAATATTGGACTTCCAACATTGTATCAGCGAAACTTTCTTTTTGATTGGCAATACACCATCAACCACAATCTAACCAAATCATTGCGATTCAACTTTACATCTTCCAATAATATGATTGTAAACAATTATTTGGATGATGAAGGTTTTGTAAATAATGAAATTGGTGTTTGGGATGGTTTCTTTGATGTTGGAAACCCAAACCAGCATTTTCAATCCTTACAGGTTAACTATGATTTGCCTTTCAGCAAATTTCCTTTCCTGAAATTTATTAGATCAACCTATTCCTATACTGGAGACTATCAATGGCAAGCGAGCAGCGATCTTTTCAACGAAATACCAATTCAGTTGAGCGATGGAACTACCAATATCTATAATTTGGGTAATTCAATCCAAAATGCCAGCACGCACCAAATTAATTCTAGTATAGATATGAACGGTTTTTATCGTTATGTAGGTCTTACAAAAATTAAAAAAAGCAAAGCTAAAACCTCCTTAGGTGGCGAAGGATCTGGTGACCTTAATAGCGAAGGTGGTGGAAAAGAAGGAAAAACTTCAAGAGAAGGAAAGATTAATGAAGAAAAGAATAATTCACTTTCAAACGGAAAATCTGGCTCGCCTAACGTTCTTGGTGGAGGCGCTGCAGGATCTCAGGGAGGGCTGAATGCAGGAGACAAAGCATTAAACACTGCCATTGGTTTTGCCACTATGCTTAAAAAGATTCAATTCAACTATCAAGAAACAAATGGTATTTTCTTGCCAGGATATTTACCATCCATTGGATTTATAGGAACACTTAAACCCACTACAGGTTTCGTTTTTGGTAGTCAAGCAGAAATTAGAGAATTAGCCGCACGAAAAGGGTGGCTGACGCTTTACCCAGAATTTAATGAGCAATATACTGAAGTGGAAACTCGCCAAATGGATATTCAAGCTAATTTGGAGCCTATAAATGATTTGACCATAGATGTAAACGGAAGCAGAATTTATTCTGAAAATTATGCTGAAAACTTTATTGTTCAGGATGGTTTATATGAGTCTTTGACCCCGAATACTTATGGAAACTTCAATATTTCAACATTATTAATTAAAACGGCTTTTAGTACAAGTGATGAAATAAGTTCTGTGGCATTTGATGATTTCAGAAGCAACCGTTTAACAATCGCAAACAGACTTGCCGAAGAACATTACCAAGGAAGGCCAATACCTAGGACAGATGATGGTTATCCAGTAGGTTTTGGAAGAAATAGCCAAGATGTACTTTTACCTTCATTCCTTTCAGCATATAAGGGTAGTAATGCCTCAAGTGAAAAAACGGGTATTTTAAGAGATATTCCACTTCCAAACTGGGATATTAAATATACTGGTTTGATGAAAATTGCATGGTTTAAGAAAAACTTCAAGCGTTTTTCACTTGCCCATGGATATAGAGCAAGCTATACAGTTAATCAGTTCCAATCTAATTTAGATTACGATGCAAACGATCCGGAAGCTATTGATCAAGCAGGGAATTTCAAAGTGAAAACGTTACTGACAAACGTAAACTTAACTGAGCAGTTTTCACCGTTAGTTCGTGTTGATTTTGAAATGAATAATTCAGTAAAAATTCTTGCTGAAATGCGTAAAGACCGTGCATTGTCTTTAAGTTTCGCTAATAATTTGCTTACAGAAATTAAAGGGAACGAATATATTATAGGGCTTGGATACCGTATTAAAGATTTGCGTATCGCCACTAATTTTGGAGGTAAAAAATCTGTTTTGAAAAGTGATTTGAATTTCAAGGTAGATTTGTCACGTAGAGATAACATAACTATCATTAGGTATTTGGATATTCAAAACAACCAAACCACCGCAGGGCAAACCATTTATGGAGCGCAGTTGTCTATTGATTACGCGTTGAGCAAAAATCTTACAGCATTGTTCTACTATGATCATTCATTCTCTGAATATGCAATTTCAACGGCTTTCCCACAGACTACTATACGAAGTGGCTTTACATTGAGATATAATTTTGGAAACTAAAAAAACTTTAATTTAATATATTTATGAATATACCAGCTGATTTAAAATACACTGAAGACCACGAATGGGTTAAAATTGATGGCGATATCGCAACTGTAGGGGTTACTGCTTTTGCCCAAAGTGAACTAGGCGATATAGTATATGTGGAAGTAGAAACCGTTGGCGATACCTTGCAAAGAGGAGATGAGTTTGGAACTGTGGAAGCTGTGAAAACTGTTTCAGAGCTTTTTTCACCTTTATCTGGTGAGATAATTGAGTTTAACGATAGTCTTGAATCTGAACCTGAAAAGGTAAATACAGACCCTTATGGAAAAGGCTGGATGATTAAAATAAAAATATCAAACCCAGATGAAATAGCAGAACTTTTAGATGATGCAGCATATAAAACCCTTATTGGAGCCTAAACCGCTCCTATTTATTGCGGTATTATACAGTTGCATTATATCGGTTCTTTTTTTTATACCAAGCCCAGATTTGCCAAAAATTGAATTTTCCGCGGCAGATAAAATAGTTCATTGTCTTATTTATTTTATCCTTATAAATTTATGGTTACTCTATTTTTTTAGAAAAAAGAATTTTCAGATTGACTTTAAATTGATGCTAGTCTTGTTACTTTCTGTTCTGCTTTATGGCATAATTGTTGAGATATTACAAGGATTATTCACAGATTCACGAAGTGCAGATATTTTCGATGTAGCTGCAAATTTTACAGGCTCATTGCTTGGAATCTTTTTTTTCAAAAGCATAATGCATAAATTTAATTTTTAAAATTTCAATTAAGTTTTAAATTCAATTAGAATTTCTATATTTTAGCAACAAGTTAAACACACTATTATGGAACCCAAAAAAAATCCAAAATCAGACGTAAGCCGCAGAAGCATGTTGTTTTTTCAGCTTGGGATGGTTGTTATGCTTTTTCTTGCATGGCAGGCAATTGAGTGGAAATCTTATGACAAATCTGATAATGACTACGGAAAACTAGACGTAGGAGAAGACCTTGAAGAAGAAATCCCAATCACACAACAATTAACACCACCACCGCCACCGCCACCGCCACCGCCAGCTCCTGAAGTAATTGAGGTTATGGAGGACGAAGAAGAAGTGGAGGAAACCATAATTCAATCTACCGAAACAAAACAAGATCAAAAAATTGTTGAAGTTAAGGAGATAAAAGAAGAAGTTGTTGAGGAAGAAATTGCAGACGTTCCATTTGCAGTAATTGAAAATGTGCCTATTTATCCAGGTTGTGAGAAAGAAAATGGAAATGAAGCTAAGAAGAAATGTATGTCTTCCAAAATTAGCGAATTCATTAACAAGAAATTCAACAGCGATTTAGCTTCAGATCTTGGTTTGGAAGGTAGACAACGTATAGCCGTTCAGTTTAAAATTGACAAAAACGGAAAAGTAGTTGATGTTCGTGCTCGTGCACCACATCCAAGACTTGAAAAAGAAGCAGTTGAGGTTGTGCAATCACTTCCAAATATGACACCTGGTAAGCAACGTGGGAAACCAGTTGGAGTACTTTATTCACTTCCAATCGTGTTTGATATTCAGTAAATAAAAGATAAATCTATTATAGAATCCCCGTGTTTGCGCCAACAAAGACGGGGTTTTTCTTTTTTTGGCATAACAGTTGTTATTTCATACAGTATTAACCTTTAAATCTCGTAATTATGAAAGCAACTGTAGAAAATGCCCGAAGCAAAAGACAAGAAAAAAAACAAACCAACATTAAATGGAATTCACGTTTGTTTTTTCAAATTGGAGTAATAACTAGTTTGTTTATTGTTTTCTTCATTATGCAAACTAATTTCGAAATAAAAGAACATAAAGTAACTTCTTCAACTTTCGAAGGTATTAAAGATCCCCCAGTTTTTGAATATGTGCTGGATAAGCCTAAACCTATAGAGCCAGATAAGAAACCAATAGTTAAGCAAGTTCCTATTCAAAAACCAGTTAAAACAGATGTTGTTGTGGTGGCAAAAAATGACGATCCAGTGGATGAAACTCCAATCGCAGCTACAGATGATCCTGTAATTGAAGCACCAGAAACTCCAGAAGCACCTGCGGTTAACCTTAAACCTGAAACTCCACCGTACATTACAAATGTAGAGTTTGTGCCTGTATTCCCTGGATGTGAGGCTTTGGGAACCAATGCTGAAAAAATAGAATGCATGTCTTCAAAAATAAATTCTTTTATAAATAAGAACTTTAGAAAGGAATTTCTGGAGGATTTGAAGCCAAACGAAACACATAGAATTTATGTGAATTTTAAAATTGATTCCAATGGTTTTGTAACAGATGTAGTTGCCAATTCACACAATGACAATTTAAAGAAAGAGGCACAACGTGTTATAAATAATTTGCCAACAATGAAGCCTGGGAAACAAGGAGACAAAAGTGTAGACGTGCTTTATACCGTGCCTATTGCTTTTAAGATTAAATAATAAATTTTAAATAGAAAAGTTAAAGCTCCCCGTAAAAAGGGAGCTTTTTTTGAAACACGTCATTGCAAAAAAACTGTATCTTTCGGGTTTAAACAAGCAAACTCCAATGAAGCAGCTTTTATTTTTTTTTGTATTTTGTTTTTCAATCGCGTCTCTTGCGCAGGTTTCTGTAGCGCAATATGAAAAATATCCAGTTTTTGAGGAATGTGAAAATTCAGACCTTGATGCGTTGGAAAATTGTTTTAAAAATACGCTGCAACAATTCATCTTTCAGAATTTTAAAGTTCCCGAAATAGTTTTTTCAGAAAATTATAAAGGAAATGTAAACGTGCTTTTTGAAGTTACAAAAGAAGGGAAATTCAAGGTTTTATATGTTGATGGTATTTATGATGAATTAAAGGAAGAAGCGCGACGTGTTTTTGAAAGTCTGCCAGAAGTGAAACCTGCAACCTATAATGGAACACCCACTTATGTTCAGTTTACTTTGCCAGTAGCAATTCCGTTGGTGGCTCCTGGCGAGAACATCATACAAACAACAGAGATTGCAAAGAAAATCGAAAGGGAAGCGCTTGTTAATGAATATGACGCTGTTGAAAATCTTCCATATAATAACGAAGAATACAAAAGCTATATCAACATTCCACTTTCACACCACAATTACAGTCTTTTTGATCCTGCGCTTAACCGCGTTGGTTTGAATAATCATACTGCTCAAAAGCCTTATATATATAGTGAGGTAAATAAATATTACGATTTTGAAGCCGCCAATAAAGAAATTTTAAAAAACAAAACTTCTTGGTTTGGCCGAAAACTTTGGAACGAACACCTCGTTACAATTAAAGGAAAAGATTATTGGTTGAAGCTGGATGCAGGTGTTGATTTGCAGGCAGGAAAAGATACTGATGCAGATATTAATACCTATAATAACACGCGTTTAGTTTATACCCAAGGAAGCGTGGGGAAACAGCTTAGCTTTTTTGGGGTTATTTATGAAAGCCAAGGGCGTTTTGCTGATTATTTCAATAGATATGCTGAATCCATAAAGCCAGACGGAGGTAATCCGGCCATCATTCCGGGGCGCGGTATTGCAAAAGCGTTTAGGTCAGATTCCTATGATTATCCTATAGCTACTGGGCATATTTCTTATACGCCATCAAAATATTTCAATATTCAACTTGGCCACGGAAAAACCTTTTTAGGGGACGGGTATCGTTCTCTTTTAACCAGTGATAATGCCAGTTCATATCCTTTCTTCAAAATAAATACAACTTTTTGGAAGCTTAAATACACCAACACTTGGATGTCGTTGCGAGATGTCCGTCCAGAAGTTACTGAAGATGGTTCCTTCCGTACAAAATATATGGCAAATCATTATTTGAGCTACAACATTACAAAACGGTTAAACATTGGTCTTTTTGAATCTGTGATTTGGCAAAATGATAACGGTCGCGGTTTTGATGTGAATTACCTAAATCCAATTATATTTTACCGAGCCATAGAATTTTCAACAGGTTCGCGTGGTGGTAATGCTTTGATTGGTATTAGCGGAAAATACAAAGTGAATGATCGCGTGAATGCCTACGGACAACTTATTATTGACGAATTCTCTTCTAGTGATGTTTTTGGCGGAAAAGGAAGTTATAAAAACAAAACAGGTTATCAATTGGGACTTAAATATTACGATGCCTTTGGTTTGAAAAACCTCTATTTGCAAACGGAATACAATAGGGTTCGTCCATACACGTATTCGCACAATACAATTGTCCTAAATTATGGACATAACAATCAATCAATGGCGCATACGCTTGGCGCCAATTTTTCTGAATTTATAGCCATTGCGCGTTATCAAAAAGGAAGGATTTACGGAGATGCAAAATTTATTGTTGCAAAGCGTGGCTTCGAATTTAATACTGCGGAAGATTCAAATTTTTACGGCAGCAGCATTTACGGAAATGAAGACGACAGAATCTCAACTGATGGTAATGATGTGGCGCAGGGAAACACTACAGATTTCTTCCATGCTGAAATTCAAGCAGGTTATGTGATAAATCCCGCTACCAATCTAAAAATTTACGGCAGTTTTATCTTCAGAAATTTTGATCCAGAAGTGGATACAGAAACTGTTTTCAAAAACCAAACTAGTTGGGTGAATTTCGGAATCCGTACAGATTTGTTTAACTGGTATTACGATTTTTAAAGAAGCTTAATCTACATCATTGCTTCCCTTTACATTTTGGACTGGTTTGGGAGAATTGCTTTCTTGTTGTTTAGCTTGCTCTTTCATTTTCTCCATCTTTTCACGTGCTTGTTGGTTTTTTTCTGCGTTTTTGTCAATAGAACTACGCTCTATAGCAACTTCTTTATAAAGCATTCTTAAAAAAGCTTCTCTTGAAATAAAACCGCTGCCATAGCCATTGTCATCATATTGCTTAGTTAAATCGGTCATTTTCGCAACCTCTTCTTCTGTCTTTTTATTAATGTAGTTCATGCTTACTCGTTTGTAAACAATAGATAACATATCACCTGCTTTTTGAAGATCTTTATAAGATCCTACATCGCCGTGGCCAGGAATAATTTTGGTGTCTTCATTAATTATCAGCAGTGCTTTCTCAATTCCTGCTAAATATCCTTTAAGGCTACCTCCATTTTCAGTGTCGATGAAAGGATATTTTCCATTGAAGAAAACATCGCCAGTATGCAGCACATTACTCTCCGTAAAATAAACCATTGCATCTCCATCCGTATGGGCATTGTGCACGTGGAAAACATAAATTTTTTCACCGTTATAATGAAATGTAAGATCTTCTGAAAAAGTAATCACCGGAAGAATTTCTTGGGGAATTTTTTTCTTTTCTTCGGCAATCATACTCTGTAAGCGTGTGCGAACATTTTCCTGTGAAAATATAATTGTTCCCTCTTGTGCCAAAACTGCATTTCCGCCAGTATGATCTCCATGAAAATGTGTGTTTACCAAAAACTGTATGGGGTCTTTACTAATTGTTTTAATGTCTTTTTGTACTTGCTCAATACCCTCGGCATATTGGTCGTCTATCATAAAAATTCCGTTGTTGCCAAAACTAAGACCAATATTTCCACCTTTTCCTTGAAGCATGTAAATTTTGTTGTTAACTTTTATAAGTTTCGTATTATCCTTTTTACCAGTATCCGTTTGCGAATAAACCGTTAAAACAGAAAAAAATAGCGCTGCACTGAATAATAATTTTGATAGCATGGTTTTTATATTTTAAAATCGGTTCAAATTAGTAAAAATGCTGAAATAAAAGCATAAGATTGTTGAGAATATATTGCGGAAAAAATACAGGAAGCGTATCTTTGCGCAGCCTAAAAATAAGAGCTTGTCCGTTATCCAATCACAATCAATCACCCAATCAGTCATTAGAAATTTCACTGAAATCACCAAGCTTAGGCTTTCGGTGAGTGTTGTGTTTTCTTCAGTTGCAGGTTATTTGTTGGGTGCAGAATCCATAGATTTTTATATTCTTTTTCTATTATGTGTAGGCGGATACTGTATGGTGGGGGCTTCAAATGTATATAACCAGATAATTGAGCGAGATCTTGATGCATTGATGGACCGTACCAAAAACAGGCCACTTCCGGCGGGACTAATGAGTGTTCGTTCAGCTTTTGTTTTAGCTAGTGTTCTTACTTTAATTGGGATTGTGGTTTTATATTCCATCAATCCTATCACGGCTATGTTTGGGGCTATTTCTATTTTTATGTACGTGAGCCTTTATACGCCGTTAAAAACCAAAACACCACTTTCGGTTTTTGTAGGTGCATTTCCGGGAGCTATTCCCTTTATGCTAGGCTGGGTTGCTGCAACTGGTAAATTTGGTATTGAACCGGGCACATTGTTTATGATACAGTTTTTTTGGCAATTTCCACATTTCTGGGCCATTGGTTGGTTTCTTTTTGAAGATTATCAAAAGGGAGGTTTCTTTATGCTTCCAAACGGAAAACGTGATAAAGGCACTGCAATACAAGTTATTTTATACACAATCTGGACTGTACTCGTATCCTTGATACCCGCTTTAGGAATTACAGGAAAGCTTTACTTAACTCCAATTTCAGCAGTTTTGATTGGCATTTTGGGAATAGGATTAATTTATTACGCACTACAACTTTATAAAGAAAAAACTTCAAAAGCCGCTAAACAACTTATGCTTGCAAGTGTGAGCTATATTACATTGCTGCAAATAATTTATGTTGCAGATAAATTTTTAAGATAATAGAGACTTTTGAAGCTTCTAATTAATAGATAAGGAATTGAAAGATGGATTTGACACAAGGAACTGAAGAAATAAAAATAAATAGAGCAAAAAAGAATATGCTCTGGTTTGGTATTATAAGCCTTACTATGAGTTTTGCAGGTCTTACTAGCGCTTATGTAGTAAGTAAAGAAAGACCAGATTGGGTTTCAAACTTTGAAATTCCGCAAGCTTTCTATATCAGTCTGGCATTGATAATTGCAAGTAGTATTACAATTCATTTTGCACTCCAAACAATCAGAAAGCAACAAAATGGCCTTGGCATGTTCCTTTTGGTTACCACTTTTTTATTGGGTGTTTTGTTTGTCATTTTTCAATTTAAAGGTTTTTCTGAAATCATTCAAAATGGATATAATTTTACAGGACCAACTAGCAGTATAACTACTTCATTTATTTATTTGGTGGTTTTATTGCACGTGGCACACGTTTTTGCAGGGCTAATATCTCTTTTGGTTGTAATTTATAATCATTATAAACTGAAATATGAAAACGGTAAAACCCTTGGCGTTGAACTGGCTGCAACTTTTTGGCATTTTGTGGACATAGTGTGGATTTACCTGTTTTTATTTTTATATTTCGTTAAATAAAAATTAAACGTATTTTTGAACCTTATTTAAAACCAATTTCTTTTTATGGAAGCTACTGTTGTTAAAACAGGTACCGAAGGAAAAACCTGGGGCGGTGGAAACCATCCGCTAAATGCAAGTTACGGCAAAATGATGATGTGGTTTTTCATCGTTTCCGATGCCTTGACATTCTCAGGATTTCTTGCCTCTTATGGATTTTCAAGATTCAAATTTGTGGATGCTTGGCCTATTGCAGACGAAGTTTTTACCCACTTTCCGTTTCTTCATGGAGTAGACGCACCAATGTATTACGTGGCGTTTATGACTTTTATTCTGATCTTTTCGTCAGTAACTATGGTTTTGGCCGTAGATGCTGGGCATAAAATGCAACAGAAAAAAGTGATTTTCTATTTGTTCCTAACAATTATTGGAGGTGCTATTTTCGTAGGCTCACAAGCTTGGGAATGGAATACGTTCATTAAAGGAAGTTATGGTGCCATTGAAACCAAAGGAGGTCAGATAGTTCAGTTTTTGGATAAAGATGGCGAACGGGTTGCAATTAATGATTTTGCTGCGAAAGCAACAGGAGAAAGAGCTGAGCAAACCCGCGAAAATGGTATTTGGTATGAAGACGAATTGGAATATTACCCAACTGTTTCTTTTGAACAGGTAAAAGCAGGGTTTTTAGCTAATGACAACCTTTTGGTAAGACTTCAGCATAAAAACGAACACGGAGAACACATTATTTTATCAAGGGAAGAATCCATTGCAAAAGTAGTAAACGATGGATATATGGTGGTTGAAGGTGCTAACCTTCGCCATAATGAATATGGGCATCCACTGTTTGCAGACTTCTTCTTCTTTATTACGGGATTCCACGGATTCCACGTATTAACTGGAGTATTGATAAACTGTATTATATTTTTCAACGTAATTTTAGGTACTTACGAACGCCGAGGCAATTATGAAATGGTAGAAAAAGTTGGACTTTACTGGCACTTTGTAGATTTGGTTTGGGTATTTGTATTTACATTCTTTTACCTTGTATAAATTTTTTATAATAGAAAAATGGCACACGAGCACGCACATAAATTAGCAATCTTTAGAGGGACTTTAAAGTTCAAATCGAACATAACTAAAATTTGGGGAGTATTTTTTATCCTTTCCATTGTTACTATTGTTGAAGTTGCTTTGGGTATTATCCGCCCAGACTTTTTAGTGGATCACCGATTTTTAGCGCTAAAGCTTCTTAACTGGATATTCATCCTGCTTACACTTTTTAAAGCCTATTATATTACTTGGGACTTTATGCACATGCGCGACGAAACTACTGGTTTGCGAAGAGCTGTAATCTGGACCACCCTGTTTTTGATAAGTTATTTGGTAGTGCTTCTATTAATTGAAGGAGATTATATTTATGAAGTTTATAAAGTTGGATTTATAAAGTTCAATTTTTAAAAAATAGCAAGTTTATTTAAAACCCTCATCAGAGGGTTTTTTTATGTCCAATATTTTTAAAATTAACACCCAAAACATTGTCCAACCCCCTTTTACCCTGTATTTTTGCAAAACAAAAAAACTGGCAAGATGAAAAAATATTTAGTACTCGGCATCCTCTTTTTACTGCCTATTACGGCCTATGTTTTTTTTGCTTCGGGAAAAAATAACTTCGCTACACTTCCCGTGCTCACTACTTCAATTACTGAATTGAATGGCTTTAAAACCCTCGGTGGAAAAGATGTTCAGCTAAAAGACCATATTTCGGTTTTGGGTTTTTTTGGAAGCGATTTGGAAATTCACAGGGCATATGCTTACAACCTTGCGCATAAAATATATACAAAAAATCACGAGTTTAATGAGTTTCAGTTTGTAATTCTTTTGCCTACTGGCACCGAAGAACAAGCCAGAAATATAGAAGAAAAACTGAAGCAGATTGCGCCAATGGATTCTTGGTATTTCGCATTTGGTTCGCAGGAAGATATTAATCTAGTTTTTAAGTCACTAAAATCAAATCTCGAGTTAGATTCAAATTTATCCACTCCCTTCGTTTTTATAATTGATAAAGAAAGAAGCCTTCGCGGAAGGGATGACGACGAAGATGAAGGGGTTATGTATGGTTTTGACTCTAGCACGATTGCAGAAATAAACAATAAAATGAGTGACGACGTGAAGGTGCTTTTGGCAGAATACAGGCGGGCACTAAAAAAGTATAATGACAAACGGGAAATATAACCGAAGTGGTTTCATTTAAAGTATCAATAGGATGAAAAAGAATTATTCATATATAGGCATTTCGTTTATCATTTTAATCTTTGGAATTTGGGCGGTTCCTAAAATTATCAATTCACTTTCAAAACCAGACCTTGCTACTATTGGCACAGTTCCGGCATTCAGCTTTATCGATCAGAACGGGAAAAAAATTACGAATGAGAACTATAAAGACAAAGTGTATGTTGTGGAATTTTTCTTTACAACTTGCCCCTCTATTTGCCCAATTATGACGGAAAATATGATCAAAATTCAAAACGATTTTTTAGGAAATTCAAACCTTGGAATTGCATCTTTTTCTATTGACCCTGCTCATGATACACCTCAGGTTTTAAAAGAATATGCCCAAAACAAAGGAATCACAAAACCACAATGGCACTTATTGACAGGAGAAAAGGAAAATATATTCAAGCTCGCCAATGAAGGTTTTAATCTGTATGTAGGTGAAGCCTCTGAGGTGGAAGGTGGTTTTGAGCATTCTGGTTTTTTTGCACTTGTTGACCAAGAAGGAAATATACGTTCAAGAAAAGACAAAAATGGAAACCCGATTATTTATTATGATGGTTTAGAAGAAAGTGGAATTCAAATGCTGAAAGAAGACATTAAAAAACTTTTGTAAAAGTATGCAGACAGTACAAGAGAACACAAAAAAATACAATATTTGGATTTGGCTTCTTTCCATTGTCATTCCAATTGCCGTGGCAGTTTTATTTACAGTGAGAATCCCAGGCGTGGAACGATTGGGTTTTTTGCCGCCTATTTACGCAACAATTAACGGCATAACTGCCATATTATTACTCACAGCAGTTTTTCAAATTAGAAAAGGAAACAGAAAAGCACACGAAAGGTTAATGAAGACCGCAATTAGTTTTTCAGTATTATTTTTGGTTTTTTATGTGGCTTATCACATGACATCAGATTCAACCACCTATGGTGGGGAAGGATTTTTGAAATATGTATACTATTTTATTCTTTTAACGCATATTTTGCTGTCCATAATCGTTATCCCATTTGTTTTGATAACATATGTTCGAGCTATCTCGGGCCAATTTTATAAACACCGAAAAATTGCACGAATTACCTATCCCTTGTGGCTGTATGTTGCAGTAACTGGCGTGATTGTATATTTGATGATCTCACCTTATTATTAGAAACATGAAACTTAAATTAATATTCATTACACTAGTTCTTTTTTTGGTTGTAATTCCCGCCGAAGCTCAATGTGCTATGTGCCGTGCCGTTTTGGAAAGCGAAGAAGGGGGGCAAACCGCCAAAGGCATCAACAACGGAATTGTTTATTTAATGATTTTTCCATACCTACTTATTGGCGGCATTGGCTATGCTATTTATAGAAGCCGAAAAAAAGCGCGTTCTCAAGAAAATGAATGAATTTTTTGTTTTTAGTGTAACATCTAATGGTTTTTAAAGTCTTACTATTAACGGAAAACCATAATCATTTCAAGTCTTAACAAGAATTTCACATTTTCGAGGGTATTTCCCCTTTATTTTGTATTTCAACAAATTTCAGGATGATAGAGATCAAAAACCTCCACAAATCATATCACATGGGCAAAAATTCGCTTCATGTTTTAAAAGGCATAGATTTTAACGTTGCTGAAGGTGAAATGGTTTCCATCATGGGCTCCTCAGGTTCTGGAAAATCTACTTTGCTAAATATCCTCGGTATTCTTGATGAAGCAGACGAAGGCACATATACACTAGACGGTACGCTGATAAAAAACCTAAACGAAAAAGTTGCGGCACGCTACCGCAACAAATTTTTGGGTTTTATCTTCCAATCTTTCAACTTAATTAATTACAAATCTGCCTTAGATAATGTTTCCATGCCCCTCTATTATCAAGGCGTAAAGCGAAATATTCGCACCGAAAAAGCAATGCACTATTTGGAAAAAGTAGGGCTAGCAGATTGGGCATCACATCTTCCAAGTGAACTTTCGGGTGGTCAAAAACAAAGGGTAGCCATTGCCCGTGCTTTAGCTAGTGATCCAAAAGTTCTTCTTGCTGATGAGCCAACGGGAGCGCTAGATACAAAAACTTCCTATGAAGTTATGGAGCTAATCCAAGGCATTAATGACGAAGGAAAAACAATATTAATCGTAACCCACGAAGACGATATTGCGCATATGACCAAACGTATTGTAAACCTTAAGGATGGATTGATTATCGACGATTCCAAAGTTACCCAGGTTAGGGCAAAAACTGAGTCCTATGTTTAATATTGAACGATGGCAGGAAATCTTTGAGGCGATTCGTAAAAACAAATTGCGAACCTTTCTCACTGGGCTTTCTGTAGCTTCAGGTATTTTTATATTGGTTATTTTGCTCGCCATTGGCCAAGGAATGTCAAACGGAGTTTCAAAACAATTTGAAAGAGATGCCACAAATCGTATCAGTGTTTGGACCAACGTAACTTCAGTGCAATACAAAGGGTTAAATCCTGGTCGAAATATTGAGATGGATAACCGCGATTATGAAATGGCGGTCAAAAAAAACAGTGATAAACTGGAACTCAAATCTGGAGTTTATAGTAGATGGGGACAATTGACTACCTATGAAAAGGAAAATGGAAGTTATAGAGTAGAAGGAGTTCGCGGCGATTATCAATTTTTGGAAAATGCAACACTTGTCGCGGGAAGATTCATTAATCAAAGCGATTTAAACAATTTTGAAAAAGTAGGTATAATAGGCAATCAAGTTTATTTAGACCTTTTTAAGGATAAAAATGCAATCGGCGAATACATTGACATAGCGGGCATAAAATTCAAAGTGGTTGGTATTTATAGCGACCCAGGTGGCGAACGCGAAGAAACCCGCATTTTTATTCCACTCACCACTGCACAAAGGGTCTATAATGCTGGCGATAAACTGCGTTCGTTAGCTTTTACGCTTCAAAAGCAAGATAAATATGAAGATGCATTAGCGGCTTCCGAAGCTTTCTCGGCACAATTGGAAGCAGATTTAAAGACCAAGCACACCATCGCTCCGAACGATGAAAGGGCTGTAAACGTAAACAATACACTAGAAAACACTAAAAAGTTTTACGATCTTAATAATATGATACGCTGGTTTTTTTGGGGCGTGGGTATTTGCACTATAATTGCGGGAGTAGTTGGTGTGAGTAACATTATGCTCATCATCGTTAAAGAACGCACCAAAGAAATTGGTATTCGCAAAGCCATTGGCGCGCAGCCTTGGTCTATTATCGGGATGATACTTCACGAATCTATTTTTGTAACTGCAATCGCGGGATTCGTTGGATTAATATTCAGTTTGTTATTATTGCAATTAGTAGGGCCATTTATTGAAACGGAGTATATCCGTAACCCTTCAGTAGATTTTTCGGTAGCTATCACTACGGTCATTATTCTTGTTGTTGCTGGAGCAATTGCTGGATTTTTTCCAGCCTATAGAGCCGCCAATATTAAACCCATAGATGCCTTGCGAGATGAGTAAACTATTCAGTAGAGACAGTTGGGCAGAAATCATTGAAGCCCTTAGCAGTAACTGGTTCAGAACGGTACTTACCGCTTTTGGTGTGCTTTGGGGCATTTTCATTTTGGTAATTTTATTAGCAGCTGGTAATGGCTTAGAAAACGGTATAAAACAGGGTTTCAGCGGCATGGCTACCAATTCTATGTTTATGTGGTCCCAAACTGCTTCTCAACCCTACAAAGGTTTACCAAAAGGCCGCAGATACAATTTCAAAACTGATGATGTTCCTGCAATTAAGCGAGATGTTGATGGTCTTCGTTTTGTTTCACCCAGAAATCAGTTAGGAGGTTTCCGCGGAAGCAATAATGTGGTTCGGGGCCTTCAAACAGGAGCCTTCAATGTGTATGGTGATTATCCTGAAATAATTCAGCAACAGTCCATGGATATCACTTCGGGAAGATTCGTAAATTATTCTGACATCAACGAAAAACGCAAAGTTGCCATTATAGGAAGCGGAGTGCAAAGCGCCCTATACGAACCAAATGAAGAAGTAATTGGTTCCTATATTAAAATAAACGGCGTCAATTTTATGGTAATTGGCACCTATAAAAAGAAAGGGAATAATGGCGATCCCGAAGAAATGCAAAAGGAAATATATGTTCCTTTCACCGCATTTTCACAGGCTTTTAATATGGGTGATGTTGTGGGATGGATGGCAA
Organism: Flavobacteriales bacterium; assembly: GCA_038259585.1. Taxonomy (GTDB): domain Bacteria; phylum Bacteroidota; class Bacteroidia; order Flavobacteriales; family Flavobacteriaceae; genus Aequorivita. Next base: position 92,946 of record JBBSOQ010000004.1, read on the forward strand.
TAACTGCCAAAGATGGATATTCAATTACAGATTTGAAATCACAAATCTTTGATGTTATAAAAACTCGACACACCATAAATCCAAATGATGATCGTGCCGTAGGTAATTTTGATCTATACGAAGAATTTAGCAAAATAAATGGCTTGTTTACAGCCCTTAATTTTGTTGCTTACTTTGTTGGAATTTTAGTGTTGCTTTCTGGGATAATCGGCATTAGTAATATTATGTTGATTGTAGTAAAAGAGCGTACAAAAGAAATTGGCATTCGCCGTGCTTTGGGTGCAACCCCATGGAGCATACGCGCGCAGATATTGTTAGAATCCATATTCCTAACAATTGTATCTGGAATGGCTGGAATAATATTGGCAACCGCCGTGCTTTGGCTTGTAAACTATAAACTAAGCGGAATGGACACCAGCGAAATGATGTTTATAAATCCGTCAGTAAATATAGGCGTAGTTGTTATAGCATTAACCATTTTGATAGTTTCCGGACTTTTGGCGGGATTGATTCCTGCGCAAAATGCTATAAAAATTAGACCTGTTGAAGCATTAAGGACTGAATAAAAATCGAGAATGAAATTAACAAGCGATCCAAAAGTTGAAGAGGTTTTTAAAAACTATCCCGAAATGGCGAAACAACAGATGCTTCATCTTAGAAATTTGGTTATAGAAACGGCATCCGAAATTGAAGGAATAGAAAAGCTTGAAGAAACATTAAAATGGGGCGAACCCAGTTATGTAACAAAAAATGGAAGTACACTACGTATGGATTGGAAAGCAAAGAATCCAGAACATTACGCAATGTATTTTAAATGTACATCCAAATTAGTGCCCACGTTTAAAACAATTTTTAAAGATAATTTCGATTATGAACAAAACAGAGCGATACGCTTCAAACTAAATGAAGAAATCCCTGAAGCTGAATTGAAACAATGTATAACAATGGCGCTAACATATCATAAAGTAAAACAATTAAGACTCTTAGGAGCTTAATCTCATATTTATAAAAAATCATCAATTAGTGAATAATTTCAACAATCAAAAAAAATGAAAAAAACAAAAACCATAATCATCCTGGTCACTATTGCAGTATTATTTGTGACTTCTATGTACTGGCTATATTCCAAAAACGCAGCGGATCCTGTAATTTACGAAACTGAAAAACCCGTAATGGGCTCAATCGTTAAAAAAACAGTGGCCACCGGGAGTATTGTTCCCAAAGAAGAAGTTCTTATAAAACCTAATATTTCTGGAATTATTGATGAAATTTTTGTGGAAGCTGGCGAAATTGTAAAAGCTGGCGACTTGATCGCGAAGGTGAAAGTGGTTCCAAATGTTTCCTCATTGAACAATGCAAAAACCAATATCAACAGTATCAGGACGCAAGTTGAAACAGCTCGACTTGCTTTCGAGAATCAAAAAAATATTTATAACAGGCAGAAATCATTGTTTGAAAAAGGTGTTATTTCAGCAAATGAATTTGATACGGCACAGTTATCCTATGATCAAGCACAGCAAAGACTAAAACAAGAACAGGTTGGTCTTTCCGCTGCAAATCAAAATTATGACATCGTAAAAACAGGTACTACCAGTGGGATGGGTGCTTCGGCAACAACGGAAATTCGAGCAACGGTTTCTGGTATGGTGTTGGACGTTCCCGTGAAAACAGGAAACCAAGTTATTGAAGCCAACAATTTTAACGATGGAACAACCATTGCAACTTTGGCGGATGTTGACAAAATGATTTTTGAAGGAAAAGTTGACGAAAGCGAAGTGGGAAAAATAAAGGAAGGTCTTCCTTTGGAAATTACTGTGGGAGCGATACCCGAAAAATCATTTGATGCGGTATTGGATTACATTGCTCCAAAAGGTTTGGATGAAAACGGCGCCATTCAGTTTGAAATAAAAGGGACTATGAAAAATCTGGATACCACCAAAACCTTTATTCGTGCAGGTTTAAGTGCCAATGCCTCCATTATTCTTGCAAAAGCGGAAAATGTACTTACCATTAAAGAAGCACTGGTTCAGTATGATACAAAAACACAAAAACCATTTGTGGAAGTGATGGTAGGTGATCAAAAATTTGAAAGACGGGATGTCGAATTGGGCATAAGTGACGGAATAGATGTTGAGGTAAAAAGCGGAGTTTCAAAAGACGATAATATAAAAGTTTGGAACCAACTTAAACCAGCAACACCAACAGGAGGTAAAGGATAAATCCTGTTGTATTTTCGTTATCTTTAGTTAAAACGCGGTAAATTCTACCCAAGAAAAATATAATTTTATAAATTTTTGTAACGCAACAGCCATGCAAAAGACTTATTCAACAATAGATAAACTTATGAAGAAGATAGCAATCCTTTTCTTTTTTTTGATACTTAGCATTTCTTTAACTGCACAAACAAAGCTTTGGACTTTGCAGGAATGCGTAAATCACGCACTGGAGAATAACATTTCAGTAAAACAAAGCGAATTGGATTTGGAAATTACCGACGCCGATAAACTGGAAGCAATCGGGAATTTTCTACCAACTTTAAATGCAAATGCCAGCTATTCAAAAAATACAGGTTTAAGCTTAAACCCAACGACCAACCAGTTAGAAAATACAACATTTGGTTCGGCATCAGGTGCTATTAATGTAGGCTATACACTTTTTGATGGATTAAAAAATGTACGTCAATTGCAACGCTCAAAACTTTCTGAGCTATCCGCTCAATATCGTTTGGATAAAATGAAAGATGATATTGCGCTTTTAGTAGCAAACTCATATTTGAATGTTCTGCTTAACAAAGCTAATTTAGAAGTAGCAAAATCGCAAAACATTGTAACTCTTGAGCAACTGGAAAGAACAAATAATCTTGTAGATGCGGGAGTACTTCCGCGAGGGGATCTTTTAGAGATTAAGGCCACAGATGCCAGTGAAAAGCAGAAAATTGCTGTGTCAGAAAATGCCGTAAAAATTTCTTTAATAAGTCTGGCACAACTGCTGTTAGTAAAAGATTACACTAATTTTGATATTGCTGATGAAGAGTACAATATTATTGATGGAGGCATTGCAGATAAAGATGTTTCTGAAATAATTGAAAGCGCAAAAGAAACTCGTTCCGAAGTGAAAATTGCACAAAAAAATGTAGAATTGGCAGAAAAGGATGTGCAGATTTCCCAAGGGAATTATTACCCCACATTATCAGCGTTTTTTGGCTATAACACCCGTTATGCAGACAATGACCCACTAAACCGTGAATTTATAGAACAGTTATATTTGAATGACGGTATTGGCTATGGCTTACAACTAAATGTTCCTATTTTTAATGGGTTTGCGGTGCGAAGCAGCGTAAAGCGTAGCAAAGTAAATTTAAAAAATACTGAATATCAATTAGAGCAAGCACAGCTTGATCTAGAATCAAATGTATATCAAGCTTATGTGGATGCTAACGGCGCTCTTAAGGCTTATGAAGCTGCTTCGGTGGCATTAGAATCGCAAGAACTAGCGTATCAATATGCAAAAGATCGGTATGATGTGGGCCTTACAAATGCATTTGATTTTAGCCAATCAAAATTACGCTATGATAATGCAAAAATTGAAGTGAACAGAAGTAAATTTGACTATATTTTTAAATTAAAAGTTTTGGAACTATATTTTGGTGTTCCCGCAAGTGAATTAAAATTTTAAGTATGAAGAAAAAAAAACTCATTTGGATTAGTGTAGTTGTTGTATTGCTTATCGTTTTTCTTATTGCAGGGAAAAAAGCAGGTTGGTTCGGAAAATCTGGCGATTTTAAACAAGTAGAGATAACCCAAATTGCACCCATAGATATTATAGAAACGGTTGCTGCAACCGGAAAAATCCAACCCGAGATAGAAGTAGCCCTATCTTCTGAAGTATCTGGAGAAATTATTGAGCTACCAGTAAAGGAAGGCCAAACCGTAGAGAAAGGCGATCTTTTGGTAAAAATAAACCCAGATTTAATTCAAGCAGTGTTAAGCCAATCCCAAGCCGGATTGCAGAATGTGCGTGCACAATATAGCCAATCCCAAGCAAGTGAAAAAAATGCAAAACTCAATTTTGAACGAAATAAAGCGCTGTTTGAAAAAGGAGTGATTTCAAAATCTGAATGGGACAAATCTGTGGCTGATTATGATATGGCACAGGCAAGTTCACAAGCTGCTTATTACAACGTTCAGAGCGCTTCCGCAAACGTAAAACAGTCTGTAGACAATCTTTCCCGAACTAGTATTTATGCGCCTATAAGTGGCACCATTTCAAAACTTTCTGTGGAATTGGGAGAAAGAGTAGTAGGAACCGCACAAATGGCAGGAACAGAAATTGTGCGCGTTGCCAATCTTCAAAATATGGAAGTTGAAGTGGATGTTAATGAAAATGATATCGTAAAAATATCATTAGGTGATTCAACCATTGTTGAAGTTGATGCCTATTTAAAGCGTGAATTCAAAGGTATCGTAACAGAAATAGCAAACAGTGCTGAAAGCGCGCTTACCGCTGACCAGGTTACTAATTTTAAAGTGAAGGTTCGTATTCTTCCAGAATCATACAAAGATTTAACCGAAGGAAAACCCGAAAGCTTTTCCCCGTTTCGTCCTGGAATGACAGCCACCGTTGATATTATTACAAATAGAAAGAAAAACATTATCGGGGTGCCAATTAGCGCAATTGTTATAAAAACGGATACTACCGAAACCAAAAAAACCTATACAACTGAAGTTTCAAATGTATCAACGGAAAAATTTGAAGCTGTTTATGTAAAAGAAGGCGATGAAGCGAAGCTACGGATTGTAAAAACTGGAATTCAAGACGATTCGAATATTGAAATTATTTCTGGTTTAAAAGAAGGCGAAACTGTAATAACAGGGCCTTATAACACAGTAACAAAATCTCTGAAACAAGGCGATAAAGTTGAGGTTTCTATTCCTGAAAAGGATAAAAAGGAAAAGTAATGGCCGTTATACTTTGCATTGAAACTTCTACAACTAATTGTTCTGTAGCAATTGCCGTTGATGGTAAAATAAATGCCATTCGCGAAGAAAATAATCAACAGTATTCACATGCTGAAAAGCTTCACGTTTTTATAGAGGAAGTTTTAAAAGAAGCGAATCTTGACAAAAACCAATTAAATGCAGTTGCCGTAAGCAAGGGACCAGGTTCTTACACAGGCTTGCGTATCGGTGTTTCCGCAGCAAAGGGATTGTGTTTTGCATTGGATATTCCTTTAATTTCTTCACTTACTTTGGAAGTGTTGGCACAGCAAGTTCAAGATGAAGATTGTTACATTATTCCCTTACTTGACGCTAGAAGAATGGAAGTTTATTCAGCGGTTTTCAATTCAGAAAAAAAACAAATACGAGAAACTAAAGCTGAAATTTTAGATGAGAATTCTTTTCTTGAGTATTTGAAAGTTCGTAAAACCATTTTCACTGGTGATGGATCCCATAAATTTGAAACTTTGTGCATACACAAAAATGCAATTTTTTACAAAGATGGTATTCCATCCGCAGCAGATATGGTTATTATGGCAGAAGCTAAATACAAAATAAACGACACTGAGGATGTAGCTTATTTTGAGCCTTTTTATCTAAAGGAATTTGTTTTAGGATAATGTTATTATATAAGAGAATCGAAGTAGAGAACTAATTTAGATAAATCTCCCTCTTTTTGAAGATCTAAATTATTCTGTTTTACATAAGCTTTAACTTCTTGTTTTTATCATCCATCATTTTCAGAATACTAGAATTATTTTTTTTGGCAATTCTTTTATTACATTAAACTCAGCCTCTGGCAAACCAAAGGCTATCGATTTTTGATTGATATCAATGATTCTTGAATAAATATCGTAATTACTATTTGCTGATACTGGAGAACCTGTGTCACGACTATGGAAACCATTTTGAGAAAAATCCGAAGAAATAAAGATTATACAAGCTAAGAATAGATAATTACATGCAAATTTTGATGTTAAGATATATCTTCAAAAAATATATTTCATAAAAAAAAGCAACAGGTTTTCTGTTGCTTTTTTTTTATGTTTATTTTAAATTATTTCTTCTACAAAAGTGAATCAAAATAAGAAACTACTTTTATTAAATCTACCTCTTTGTTAAGATCTAAATTGTTCTGTTTCATGTAAGCTTTTATTTCACTTTTTTTCTTATCCATCATTTTAAGCATTTTTGATGAGTTATTAGGCGCTTCGTAAAAAGTGCCATTTTGAACCATATAATAGGTCACTGTTTTAGGAAAAGACGGTGGTGTATCACGCTGATAGCTAGTGTTTGCTTTTTTTGGCTCTCTGAAAACAGCTTTGGTTTTTTTATAAAGATCATACGTTTTGCCATCACTCAAAACATTGAAATATCCGCCTTTTTCGTTGGCGCCTTCGTAAGGAACAAAAACATAAATGTCATTTACTATTTTAACAAATATGTCTGGACTTTTTATCAATGCGCTATATGAGTCATCAGAAGCATTCTTTTTAATCTCAATTTCATCTGCATAAGAATTGTAACGCATAGGCACATCGCTTTTTAACAATTTATCTTCTTGATAAATATTTCCCTGTAAAAAATTAGGGTTTGCATACGCTTCGTCCTTTATAGTTTCAAACTCAGCTTCAGTGAGTCCAAAAGCCAAAGACTTTTGATTTATATCAATGGTGCGGTCATAAATGCTTGTGTAAGCGCTCTGTCTTTCCTGTGAGAGAAGTGAATTGGCAATCAATGCAAATACCGCCACAATTATTATTTTTTTCATTTTCATTTTCGTTTTAGTTTTATAAATATATTATAATTTTATGAAAATAGAAGGATTATTTTTTTAAAGTTTCCAAATTAAAATGGTGAACATCGCGCTGTGGGAAAGGTATAGAAATTCCTGCAGCTTCTAGTCTTGCTTTTCCTTCTTCTAATATATGCCAGCGCAGGTTCCAGAAATCCTCGTTCTTTGCCCAATAACGCAGGGTGAAATTCACAGAACTGTCTCCAAGTTCCGCCACAGCTACCATTGGCATTTTATCTTCAATTTTCAAAACAGTTTCTTGTTCAGTAACCAAACTTAAAAGTATTTCTTTTGCAAGTTTTATATCATCATCATAACTTATGCCAAAAGTCAGATTTTCTCTACGCACTCCTTCTTCAGTATAGTTGATTATATTGTCATTACTCAATTTTCCGTTGGGAATAATAGCTAGCTGGTTTCCAAAAGTGGTAACTTTTGTATTGAAAATGGAAATTTCCTTTACGGTTCCGTCTACGCCTTGAGCACTGATAAAATCGCCTACTCTGAATGGTTTTATCAATAAGATTAGAACCCCACCAGCAAAGTTTGCTAGCGAACCCTGCAAAGCAAGACCTACAGCAAGTCCGGCCGCCCCTATGATTGCAACCAATGAGGCAGATTCAACCCCAAGTTGTGTAATAACTAAAACAAAGAGTACTATTTTTAGTCCCCAACTTATTAGACTGGCAATAAAATTTTCAAGCGTTGGGTCATATTCTTTTTTGTCAAAAAACTTTTTTATAAACCGATTTATAATTTTTATTAACCAAAGACCAATAAACAGCATCAACAATGCGCCGATTACGTTTGGTAAAAAGTCTATTAATTTTTGTCCATACTTTTCAAGATAAATATCTAAGTCCTGAAATTTTTCCATAAAATTTATTATTTTTTGTTTAATGATTCAATTGCAATTTTCGTGTCTTTCACTGGCAGTTTGCAAGCATTATTTACGCAAACATAAATCAAAGTTTCATTTGGAAAATATCGATTTTCAAATAATGGGCCATTATTTTCACTTGTGCTACCAGCAATAACAATGTTTGGAAGATAATGCTTATTGAGTTCTTTTATTTTTTCCGAAGCCTTTTCTCCAATAACAACTACTTCGTAAAAATCGTTTTGGAAATTGCTCAAAAGGTCAAGCCAATTTGAAAATCCGCTAGGATATTCTTCCATTTCCACGGAAACGTTTTTAAGCATTTGATGTGAAATTTCGTCAAAACTTGTATTTTCAAAATATTTCGAAAGCATAAAAAGATTCTTCGCCATCGCTGAATTTGAAGCGGGAATCACATTATCGCGATACTCGAAGTTTCGAGTTACAATAGCAGGATCTTCTTTTGAGGTGAAATAAAACATATGTTTTTCAGAATCGAAAAAATTAGTCATAGTGTAATCCGCCATTTTCTTTGAAAGTGTGAGCCATTTTTCGTCAAGCGTTATTTGATATAGATCAATAAATGCTTCAATTGTGAATGCATAATCTTCCAAATAACCGTTAATGCTACTTTTTCCGTCTTTATAATTGTGGAACAAAGCGCCATTTTTCTGAAGTTGTTTCTCGGAAAGAAAGGCTGCGTTTTTTAAGGCTGCATCCAAATATTCCTTTTTACCGAAAGTTTTGTAGGCATCAACATAACCCTTCAGCATCAATCCGTTCCAAGAAGTTAGTGTTTTATCGTCCAAGCGAGGTTTTGCTCTTTTGTTGCGATAGGGCAGAAGTGTATTTTTCCAACTTTTCTTTTTTTGTTGCAATGCTTCGGGAGTAAGCCCAAATTCTGTTTCAATTTCGGAATCATTCTTTTTTCTGATAAGAACATAATGATTGTTTTCCCACTTGCCGTAACTGTTTACATTATAATATTCTTTAAAAATGTTGAAATCATCTTTCAACTGTCCCTGCAATTCTTCCGATGTAAAAACATAAAAAACACCTTCTTCAAGTTTACCGGCTTCTGTTTTGCTGTCTGCATCCAAAGAGGAATAAAAACCACCTTCTTTATTTGTCATTTCGCGGGCCACAAAATTTAAAGTTTCTTCAACCACTTCTTTATAAAGTGGGTTTTTTGTGACTAAATATGCATTGCTATAAAGACTTACAAGTTGTGCATTGTCATAAAGCATCTTCTCAAAATGGGGAACGTGCCATTTTTCATCGGTGCTGTAACGCGCGAACCCACCACCGAGTTGGTCGTAAAGTCCGCCGTAAGCCATTTTATCTAATGTTAATGTAACATAACCTAATAATTTTTCATCATTTTCTGTAACCGATTGCCGTAATAAAAACTGCAGATTGTTAGGCATCATAAATTTTGGAGCGCCTTTAAAACCTCCATTTTGTTCGTCAAACTGCTGCGACCAATTTTTTAAAATTTCATCTGTGGGAAATTTTTTGAAATCTACATCCTCCGTATTCAAATGAACAAGGTCCATGCTTTTTATACCCTCTTCAAGTCTGTTGGCGTATGCAATCAATTTTTCGGGTTCTTTTGTATAAGCTTCTTGTATTTGCTCCAGGGCATTTATCCAATCTTGCTTTTTAAAATAAGTTCCGCCCCAAACAGGTCTTCCGTCGGGAAGGGTTATAACGTTCAAAGGCCATCCTGCACTGCCGGTCATGAGTTGAACTGCATTAATATATGTTTGGTCAACATCCGGACGTTCTTCACGATCTACTTTTACTGAAATGAAATTTTTATTCATAACGGCTGCTACCGTACTGTCCTCAAAACTTTCGTGCTCCATAACGTGGCACCAATGACAAGCTGCATAACCTACACTAATAATCATCAGTTTTTTTTCCTTTTTGGCTTGTTGCAAGGTTGCATCATTCCACGGTTTCCAGTTCACCGGATTATGTGCATGTTGCAGCAGATATGGGCTGGATTCGTTGATTAAATCATTTGTAAAAGCGTGTGTTTCCAAAGTTTCTTTTTTTGAAGAATTACAACTTAACATAAAAGTTATTGCTAAAAAAGCAAGTATAAACCGCATAGATGGCATTTTGAAAAACAAAAATACGCTTTTGAATATTCAAAAGCGTATTTTGTGTATTTCTTGAAATAGTTATTTTACTTCAAATGTAATCTTTACGTTCACTCGGAACTGCGTGATATTGCCATCGTTAACAACACAACTTTGCTCATTAACATAGACTGAACGGATGTCTTTAACACTTTTAGAAGCTTCTTTTACTGCATTTCGTGTTGCATCTTCCCAGCTTTCACTTGAGTTTGCAAGAACTTCAATAACTTTTAATACTGCCATAATTTATTGATTTTGGATTAAAAAAAATAGTAGAAACCCAAGTTACAATTATTGGAAGTTAATTTTCTGAAAATTAAGTTAAAAACTGCTGATAAAAGTGGCTTTAAATATTACCCATTTATTGCTTCCACGCTATTTACTTGCCCATGGAGCATTTCCTTTAGCATTGTTTCAATACCATTTTTCAAAGTGATAGTTGAAGATGGACACCCACTGCACGCTCCTTGAAGAATAACCTTCACCGTTTTTGTGTCTTCATTGTATGAATCAAAAAGGATGTGGCCCCCATCACTTGCAACAGCTGGTTTTACATATTCGTCAAGGATGGAGATTATTTCTTTTTCAATATCGCTGTGTTGTTTTTCTTCCGAAATTACTTTTTCTGAAGAAGAACTATTTCCTGCTGCATTGATATTGTTGAGTATTTCGTCATTTAGTACAGGCTTTCCATCTTCAATAAATTTACGAATGAACTCACGTATTTCCATAGAAATCTCTTGCCATTCCGCTACATTGTATTTCATAACTGAAACATAGTTGGCGCTTATAAATACTTCTTTTACAAAAGGAAAACTGAACAATGCTTTTGCCAATGGCGAATGGATGGCGTCATCAATATTTTTGAATTCAAACGTTCCGGTTGCGAGTGATTTATTAGCTATAAATTTCATAACGGAAGGATTGGGGGTAATTTCGGCGTACACACTAACGGGAATCTTTTTGGGAGCATCAGTTTCTGTAATTACTGGTTTCCCCGCATTTAAATATTCTAGGATGGAATCAGCAACTTCTTGTTGCACATCTTTCCATTCAACTATGTTGTATTTTTCAATTGCAATGAAATTCTGAGAAATATAAACGGTTTTTACGAAAGGGAGGTAAAAAAGTTGTTGCGCTATAGGGCTGGCTTTTGCTTCATCAATATTCTTAAATTCATAGCTGTTAGCGCGCGTTAAGAAAGAATTAGCAATAAATTTAACAATATTTTGGTTTGATGTTTCAGAAATTTCTATGTTAAATTGGGACATTTAGTAGTTTTTTTTACAAAAATATAAAAAGAAAAACAATGTATTCAATATATTTGGCACTGTAATACCCAGATTTATGAAAAAATTAATACTTCTCTTAACATTCTGCCTTCCCCTTTTTGTGTTCTCACAAAATATATCAGTTTTCAAACAATTTAATGGACGGTATGATTTTACTGCTGTTGGAAATACTTTAAGTACTGGCGAAAATAATACTGGTGTTTGTGGCCAGCTTTCTCAAAGTAGCGCAAATCTTGGTTTGGGACCGGGAGAAACCATAGTCGCTGCACATCTGTATTGGGCTTCCATCGGATCTGGCGATTTTGATGTTAAAATTAATGGAACCGACATTAGTGCACAACGAACATTTAGTCATATTTTCAACGGGCAGCCTTATTTTGGTGCTGAAGCAGACGTTACAGATATAGTGACCGCCACTGGAAACGGTACTTATACTTTTTCCGATTTGGATGTTTCTGCAATATTAAATGATTATTGTGGCACCAACTTTGGCGGTTGGGCCATTTATGTTATTTATGAAGATCCAGGATTGTTACTCAATCAAATAAGTCTTTTTGATGGTTTGGAAAGTGTTAATAATATTAATTTTCCATTAAGTATTACTTTAACTGGCATAGATGTAACCTCTGATGTGCTATCAAAAATAGGATTTTTGGCTTGGGAAGGAGATCAAACCCTTGCTGTTTCAGAAACTTTAAAGATTAATGGCGTTCTTATATCTAATCCCCCTTTGAACCCACCAAACAATGCATTTAATAGCACCAATTCGTACACTCTTCCCAGTGGCGATCCGTTTAATTATCAAATGGATTTGGATTATTATAATTTAACGGGTATTGTGCAACCTGGAGATACAAACATTCTTATTGAACTTACTTCTGGGCAGGATTATATAATGGTTCACAACATCATTACCAGCGTAAATTCGGAACTTCCAGATGCTACCATTGAAATAGATGATCTTGGATTAATATGTGAAAACGGTGATATAGATATAGAATATACTGTTTTCAATGTTAACAGTACCAACGAACTGCTAGCCGATACTCCTATTGCTTTTTATGCAGATGATGGGGTAAATCCACCTGCATTGCTGGGGCAGACAACTACTATAAATGAAATAGCTATAGGTGGCTCAGAAAGTGGTATAATTACGGTAAGCTTACCGCCGGCACTTCCAAATAATTTTGATTTAGTAGCCGTTGTTGATAATATTGGAGATTGGACTGGTCCGGGTACTGGTACTGGTATAAGAGCGGAAACGGATGAAACTAATAATGAGTTTACATTAGCTGTTGACAAAAGTAATCAGATATTAATAATAGATCCGGGACCTGCTTGTTTGGGCGCACCCGTTATTTTGGATTCCCAATTAGCAAATCCGCCATACAATGTAATTAGATGGTTTAGAAATACTATTCTGATACCAGGTGAAACAAATCCTACCTTGGTAGTTACAACAAATGGTATATATACCGTGCAAGCATTTAACGGTGCTTGTGAAGTAAATAGTTTTAGTAACCCCGTAGTAATCACTTTTAGACCTCAGCCAGTAGCCAATCAAGCTCCAAATATGTACCAGTGCGATTATGGTACTACTAACGGTACTTTTATGTTAAGAGATCAGGATGCTATTATATTAGGAGCTCAAAATTCAGGAGATTTTAGGATAGATTATTACGAAACTGAGGCATTGGCTATTGCAGGTGCCCCAGGAACTGAAATTCCTGCAGGTATAAAACTTATAGACCTTCCTTCTCCTGAAAGAATTTGGGCACGTATCGAGGACAGTGCTAGTGGTACTTGTTACGATTACATTTATTTCGATATTTATTTCAGTCGCGCCATTGCAGGCGATGTTCCAGATAATGTGAGCTATTGTGATACAAATGGAGACGGACAGGAAATAATAGACCTTGAAGCTGAATTCAATCCTACAATTTTGGATGGTCAACCATCATCAGACTATACTATAACATATCATTTAAGTCAAGCAGATGCTGATACTGGAGCTGGAGCCCTGGCAATACCACATACTGTTTTGGCTCCGGGTCAACAAATATTTATAAGGCTAGAAAACAGAGACATAGATCCTAACGGTGTTCCCTGTATTGATACTACTCAAAATGTAACGATCAGTCTAGATACTGCTCCTACAATAAATACATCGCCACCAAACCTAATTAAGTGTGACGATAATAACGATGGGTTTGCAACTTTCAACCTTTCTTTACAGACTCCAGTTATTACCCTCCTTGATCCAACTTTAACAGTTACTTACCACAAAACACTTATTGCTGCAGAAAGTAATACGGGGCAATTACCCAATTTATATATTAACGATCAAAGATATTTGGATGAGCCCATTATAGACAATTCCTCTGTTGCATATGGAACTGGAGGTGTTTGGGCGCGTGTTTCCATGGCTGGAAATAGTTGTGTAAGCATAGTTCCTTTTGGTTTAGAAGTTCGGTTTTCCCCAGTGGGAACAACACCAGAACCTTTGCGTCTTTGCGATGACCCAGTTGCCGATGGAATTACCCGTTTTGATCTTACAGTAGTGAGAGATAAGGTTTTGGGTACTTTAGATCCTTTAGGGTTTGATCTTTACTACTATGAAGATTTTAATCAAGCAGTGCTTGCTGGTGATTTAGCCATAACAACGATGCCTGATTTTTCACAGGCAATACCAGATCCAACTAATTATTTCAATACAAACGATCCTTATAACGATACTATTTACATCTTAATAGTTAGCAACTCGGGCGGAATTATTCCACCTAACCCTAACAGTGCCGAAGGTTGTTACGATATTGTAGAATTAGAATTATTTGTAGATCCACTCCCAGCAGATTTAGGTCCCTTTGATTACGAACTTTGTGATGATGAACTGCAAGGAAGTACACTTACTGACGGTATTTCTACCTTCGATCTTACAAGTATAAATCCAGATGTAGTAAATAATGATCCTACCCTAACAGTTGTATGGTTTTTTAGCTATGCAGATGAAGCGGCAGATAATCCTATTCCAAACCCCACTACCTATCAGAATATCGCTACTCCACAAACCGTAATTGGAAGAGTAACTTCTGAATTTGGATGTAACACTTTAGTTGAACTTACATTAACTGTATTGCCAAATCCTAATCCAAACTTTAACCCAACTCCATTAGAGCTCTGTGACAATGGCCCTGATGGTGACGATGGGATTGCCAGCGGATGGGATCCATCACTCGCTGATAATGATATTAAGAATGGGGAGTTAGATGTAACAGTTACATATTATGACACAAGACCGAAAGCGGAAGCTGGCCTTGCCGGCACCGAAATTATACCGCCATATACCAACACGGTGCCTTTCAACCAAATTATATTTGCCCGTGTTGAAAAAGATGTTCCACCAGCAACATTGGGCTGTTACACAATAGTTGAATTGGAACTAATTGTAATCGCGCTACCCGATAAGCCTAAGATGCCTCCCTTCCAAAATCCATTTATTGGTTGTGATGATAATGGCAACGGCACTGGCACTTTTAACCTAACCCTTCAAGATGAAGGTGTTTTGGGAGATCAAGATATTGCGAATTTTGTGCCAATTACCTATTACGATACAAGTCTTGCCGATGCATTGGCGGGAGTTAATGCAATTGTAAATCCAACTATTTATGGTCCTGCTGCAGGAGGTGAAACCATTTGGGTTCGTTTGGAGAGTTTAGTTACGGGCTGTGTTCGAGTAACCGAATTCACTCTTGCACTAGAGCTTTTTCCAACTATTGGTGTTGGTGACGACTTGACCGAATGTGACGATTTAACACTTGACAGCACAGATACAGACGGTCTAGCTATTTTTGATCTTACGGTAAATACTCCGCTAATTCAGATGGGTAATATAAACTTAGAAGTTTTCTACTATGCTACAGCGGTTGACCAATTTAACAATAATCCTATTCTCAACCCTGAAACCTACAGAAATAGAACTCCATTCCAACAACGTATTTATGTTAGTGCGTATAGTGTAAATGGTTGTAGGGCAATAAATTTCTTCGTTATAAATGTAGAGGCAACCCCAGATGCTTTTTCACCAGGAACGATTGTTGCCTGTGATGATGATAATGATGGTTATGCCTTGTTTGAACTTAGTGACCAAACTGCTTTTATATCAGGAGGTGATCCTAACCTTACGGTAACTTATCACAGTACACTCTTGAATGCTCAAAACAGTATTCCGCTTGTTAGCACGCTATATGAAAATGATCAACAATATCTCGATTCCCCAGTTACAGACCCAACAGCTATAGACTATGGAACTGGTGGTGTATGGGTAAGAGTGGTTGATGAAACCTCATTAAATAAATGCCCGAGAATTTTATCATTTGCTTTGGAAGTTCATACCTCACCAATTGCTACCGTACCAGAACCATTAAGAGAGTGTGATGATGAACCAGCAGATGGTATTACAACTTTTGATTTAACTGAGGTTGAGGCAGAAGTATTGGGAACAATGGATCCTAATGGTTATGATCTTTATTACTATCAAAATCTTGCCGATGCACAATTGGCTGGTGATCTTGCTTTAACAGCACCAGACTTTTCTTTGGCAGAAAGTAATCCTGGAGCATATAGAAATACTACAAGTCCGTTTACACAAACTATCTATATTTTGGTAGTAGGTAATGCGAATAGCAGCTTGCCACCAAACCCTAACGGAGGTGAAGGTTGTTATGACATTGTGGAATTACAATTAATTGTAGATCCAATTCCTCCGAATAATGGTCCATTAACGATGACATTATGTGATGATGAAATTGCAGATGGAAAGACCATTTTTGATCTTACCTTGAACGACTTTACAATTACTGGAGGTAACCTCGGTCTTACTGTATCTTGGTTTACTGCCTTGGGTAATCCAATTGTGGATCCACAGAACTACCAAAACATCGCTACGCCAGAAACAGTTGTTGGTGTGGTATCTTCAGAATTTGAATGCTCTAATAGTGTTTTTGTTACTTTAACGGTACTTCCAAATCCAACACCAAATATGAATCCGGAACCAATTGTGTTTTGTGACGATGACGATGATGGAATTGTGAACACATTTGATCTTACCATTCGAAATACTGAAATAATAAATGGTGAATCCAACGTCTCCGTTAAGTATTATGAAACCGAACAGGAAGCTATAGATGCTGTTCCATTTACTGAAATTTTTGGACTGTACACAAATATTACCCCATACAACCAAATTGTTTATGCTAGGGTAACAAACAATGTGCCGCCAGAATTGCTTCCGTGCTACACTATCGTAGAACTGGAACTTATTGTGGTGCCATTACCAGATGCACCAGATACAAGTTTCCAAGATCCAATTCTTATCTGTGATGATGATAACGATGGCATGGCTATTTTTGATCTTACAATTCAGGATCTAGCAGTTTATGGCATTCAGAATCAAGCAGATTTTGAACCAATAACATATTACACCAGTTTGGCAGATGCAGAAATAGGCACCAATTTTATTAACCCCGCAGATGCTTTTTTAAGCGCAAGCAGAACAATATGGGTGCGTTTGGAAAGTTTAGCTACAGGTTGTGCAAGAATTACACCTTTCGAGATTGTAGTTGGAGAATTTCCAGGTTCGGGAACTGCCGATGATCTTGCGCTCTGCGATGATGAAGAAAGTGGTAGTACTTCTGATGGAATTTCTATTTTCAACCTTAAGGAAAACGATCCAGTAATTACTGGTGGCGACCCAACACTTACTGTAATTTATTACGCTTCCTTGACAGATCTAAACAATAATATTCCTATTATTAATCCAGGAGCTTATCCAAATGATCTAAATCAAGGAAATCCTCAAGAAATTTTCTATAGTGTTAGTAGCCAAAATAGCTGTAGCGATAGCCAAAGTTTCTTTATAACTGTAAATCCAAATCCAGAACCAGTACAGCCAACACCATTAGTTGCCTGCGATATGGACGGTGATGGTTTCACTGCTTTCGATTTAGAAAGCAAGAGTGCGGAGATAAGAGGTTCAGACCCAACCTTGTTGGTAACTTATCACGAAAATCTTTTGGATGCTACTAGAGGTATGTTCCCCTTGGCTAGTCCTTATGACAACATTGTTGCTTTTAACCAAACACTTTACGTTCGTGTAGCATATAACAACCCTCCATCAGGTACTGGTTGTTATGCAATTGTAACGTTAGAATTAATAGCAAATCCTTCTCCTGTAATTCCACAGGATCTTCCGGATCTTATTGCTTGTGATGATGATGGTACTGCCATATTTGACCTTACAGTACAGGAAGATTTAATATTAGGAACTCCGCCGCAAACAGATGTTACAATTACGTACCACTTGAATCAGGCAGATGCTATTGCTGGAACACCAATTATTGTACAGCCAGAAGCCTTTACTAACTCAACAAACCCACAAACTATTTGGGTTCGCTTAGATGATGATTTAACCGATTGTTTTGCAATAGGTCAATTCAATCTTGTAGTAAACAGTGGTTTGCCAATAACAGATCCAACGCCATTGGAAGTTTGTGATGACCTTGGTGAGCCAAACGATGGGATAACAGCTATCAACCTTACAGTAAAGAACAACGAAATAACTAATGGAGTTGTAACGCAAGGTGTTTCTTATTTTGAAAATGAAGACGATGCTCAAAATAATACCAACCGTATTAATCCTGAAACAGCTTATGTTAATACATCTAATCCACAAATATTATATGTGCGTGTAGAGGATAGTAATAGTTCTTGTATATCATTTACTACGCTTACTATAAAAGTAATTCCAAATCCAAATCCAATAACTCCTGATCCAATTGAGCTTTGTGATTACAATGTGATAATACTTCCAGGTCCTTACGATGAAGTAGAGATTTTTGACCTAACCATTCGTGAGGCGCAAATCCTTCACGGAAATAACTGGACAGTGGCATACTATGAAAGCTATGATAATGCAGTAAATGACTTTAATCCAATATCACCTTTAGAAACTAGTTCATATCAAAACATTAGTAATCCGCAGATTATTTATGTACGTACAACAAATCCAAATTCATTGTGCTTTGAAATCGTTGAATTAGAGTTGATCGTAAACCCAATTCCTGACGATACTGCAATAGTATCGCCATACATCTTCTGTTCATCAGATGGTAGTGAAATAGGGGTGTTTAACTTGGAAACAAAAATTGATGAGATTTTGGGAGGACAACCTCAACCACCTTTTGATGTAAAATTCTATCTTAATGCGTTTGATGCAGCAAGTCAAACTTCTCACATTGTCGGCACTACCACATTTCAGAACTCAACAAACCCCCAGACTATTTTTACTGGAATATTGAATACTGAAACTGGTTGCTATATAGGAGGAGTTCAATCTTTTGATTTGATTGTTCAACCAGGTGCTATAGCAGTTAAACCTGCTGAACCATTCGTTATTTGTGATAATCTTCCGCCAAGTGATGGTTTCGCAGAATTCAATCTTGACGATGTATCAAACCAACAGGTTTCAGATTTGCGTGCTGAAATATTAGCAGGCCAAGATCCAGCCGACTTCAGCCTTAGTTTTTATGAAACCATTGAAGGGGCAGAAACAGGAGTTGGAGCTATTGTCTTTCCTTACATCAACATCATCAACCCACAACGCATCTATGCTAGGGTGACTAACGAGTTGAACATTTTTGAGCCTAAATGCTATGCCATTGTGGATATGCTACTTAAGGTAGAAAGTCTTCCAGACGTTCTGCTTGACGGTGAATATCGTCTATGCGTGGACGAAAATGGAAACCCAATCGCGGCTGTAGAGGGCGGTATTTCACCACCCGTAATTGATACAGGGCTCGACCCAAGTCTTTTCACCTTCCAATGGGATCTTGACGGAGTTATCTTGGTCGGAGAGACTGGACCTTCTATTATTGCGCTTCAGGGCGGGGTTTATACAGTAACAATCACTGAACTGGCTACTAACTGTGATAGCACAGCTACAGCTACCGTAATCGTTTCATCACCTCCATTTACTTATGAAGCTAACTTGCTGAATGGTGCATTCGCTGGCGTCCACGTTATTGAGGTAATTGCTGAAGGTGAAGGTACTTATGAATACCAACTAGACAATGGTCCATTCCAGGATAGCAATCTTTTTGAAGATGTTGAACCAGGTAATCACACTGTTACTATTAGAGATAAATTTGGTTGTGGTTCAGTTACCTTTGATGTAGGTGTTATAGATTATCCGCCTTATTTTACGCCAAATTCAGATGGATACCACGATACTTGGAATATTATTGGTATTGCAGCAGGTGACCCAACAGCAAAAATCTATATTTTTGATCGCTTTGGAAAATTACTTAAACAAATCAGTCCGCTAGGTGATGGATGGGATGGTACTTACTCAGGTAATCCATTGCCATCTAGCGACTACTGGTTCCGCATCGAGTATACCGAGGACGGAAACGCAAAAGAATTTAAAGGACATTTTACCTTAAAACGATAATAAGAAATTATGAATATTAAACGAATCTCCCTTATCCTACTTTTGTTATCATCCTTTTATGGATTTTCTCAAGACGGAATACCGATATATTCAGATTATTTTTCAGATAACCTATACTTAATCCACCCGTCTATGGCGGGGGCATCATCATACCCCAAACTCCGTATTACTGCACGTCAGCAGTGGTTTGATCAAGATGAAGCTCCTAATATGCAAACTATAAGTTTTCATACTCCTTTGGGAAACAGTACTGGAATCGGAGCTATAATTTATAATGATAAAAATGGCTACCATTCCCAAACCGGGGGGTATTTAACTTTTGCATATCATCTATTGTTCTCACGTAGTAAAGCAGATATAAACCAATTATCTTTTGGTTTAAGTGCAGGCTTAACACAATCTAAGTTAGATGAGACAAGATTTGATTTAACTGATTTTGACCCGGTAATTAGTGGAATTATTCAAAGTACATCCTATTTTAATGTAGATGCAGGTCTTTCTTATAATTTCTTAAATTTCTCTGGGCATTTTACCGTAAAGAATATTATTTTTCAAAACAGAAGTATTTATACCACTGAATATGAGCCTAATAATCAGCGGAATTATATACTTTCTGGAGCATATGCTATTGAAAGTAGAAGAACACCCTGGACATATGAACCCTCAGTAATGTTTCAAATGAAAGAAAGAACCGGTGAAAAAGCTATCGATGTAAATTTTAAAGCATACCATTCCATGGATTTTGGAAGGCTTTGGGGAGGAATTTCATACAGAAGAAGTTTTGATGGTAGTGAATATCTGGATGGAACTGAAATTAAGTCTCAAAAATTACAATACATAACTCCAGTAATAGGCGCTAATTACAACAACTTTATGTTTGCTTACACCTATACCCATCAGTCTGGGAGTATAAAATTTGGCACTGGTGGTTTTCATCAAATTACATTAGGATATAATATTCTTGATGGTAAAATAAGAACTTGGAGCCAAGATATGAGATACAATGGGATGATACGTCCAGATAATTAAAAAAACTTCATTGCACAAGAAAGCCTGATACTATTATAAGTATCAGGCTTTTTTGTATTAAAGAGTATTTATTCCCAAGTATAATTCTTTTTTTCAGCTTGCTTTTTTATGGCTTGAACCATTGCATTTTCAAGACCATTTTCCTTTTGCTTGGTATTTTCAGCAATATACTTTCTTCGTTGTTCATTCAGTTTCATAATTTCTTTTTGAATTCTTTCTCTTTCAAAACGTTTTGATTCAAGATATTTTTTTATTTCCGAAACATTTTTTCCTTTCAGTTCCTGTGGTAATTCGTCTTTTTTCAATTTATCATAACTGAAATGTGCTTCTTTTTCAGCATCTACCAAATCCCAAGTACTGTTGGTGTAAAGATGGCTTCCTTTTGACACTGTTCTGCTCACGGCATTTGCCTTACTGTATTCCTCAGCATTTGAATCTTGCTCATCTTGCATAGCTTTTTTCATTTCTCCACGGGTTCCATAAGGTACATATGTGTTGTTCAATTTTATATTTAATTGAATTATTACATCATCATATGGAGATGGAACATACACAGTCTGTTGATTTTGATTTATAGCAATATAGTCGCCATATGTAAGTTGAGCACCGTCTTTCCAATAACTATCAATCCCATGTTTATAATCGCCACAGAAAATCGTATTTACCACAATACCGTCTTCTTTTGCGGCCATTGCCGCATCTTTGTAATTAATTTTACCTTGGTCAAAAGGTTCGTTGCCGGCAATAAAAACCATTTTTAAATCGTCTGCTTCTTTTCCCCAATCTAGCTTATTCAAAGATTCCTGAATTACAGCTCCGCAATATTCACTTCCACCATTTGTGGTTAAGGAGAAAAGTTCTTTGGAAACGTCGTCTAAATCTTCAGTGAAACTTAAAATCTTTCGGATGTAATTATCACGCGAACTCAAATTATCATTTCCGTATTCGTATAAAGCTATTTGAAGTTTCGGGCGATCGTTTCTACATTTGGCATAGCTAAGCTCATTCACGATTTCCCAAAGTTGTGCTTTGGCTTGATCTATCAAGCCGTCCATGCTGTTACTGGTGTCTAGCAACAATGCCACTTTTATATAGTGTTCCTTTTTCGGAGTTTCTATTGCTGCCAATAATTGTTTGTCGGTTTTTTTGTTATCTGCTTTGCAAGAATACGTGAATGCAAGCAATACTGCTAAAAGAATAATTTGAGATTTTTTCATAACATTATTATTTATTAAGAAGTAAACCTAAGGCGAACTTTCCCCTTAAAAAACATACTTTGATTGTGCGGTTTCTTTCATTTAGTGAAACCTATTTTTGGGTGAGTGAACTATTCTTTTTTCACCTTTGCCGAAGCTATTTCAGAAAAACGTAATTTTAGACATTGCCGCAAAGTGCGTATGTTTACCGTTTTAAACACAAAATGAAAAAACTGATTTTTCTTTTATTGGCAGTCGCCCTTTTTTCTTCAGCAGAAAGCTTTTCACAAGTGAAGCGGTCTTCGAAAAATAAATCTTTTATGCTGAAAGGCGAAGTGGTGGAAGGTGAAACGAATATGCCAATCGCAAAAGTAAATGTTGAAATTTTGGGAGGCCAATATACCACCACAAATCTATCGGGCAGTTTTTCCATTTCAGCAAAAATAGGTGATGAACTGGTTATTAAAAGTGATGATTTTGTTACGGTTTATTACACAATTAAAAAGAACGATTTTGTAACCGTTCGTGTTGAAAAGGCAAAAACCGAAGCTGCACCAGTTGTGTCTAAAAGCCCAAAGTCTGAGCAACAAGCAGGTTTCAGTGTTTATTTGGACTCTGCAAAATTCTTTCTGAAAAAAGACGCGCAGAAAAGTATTGAATACGTAACCAAAGCGCTGGAACCGAAACGTGGCAAAACCATTTCAAAAAAAGAAACTAGTTTGGCTTTTGAAACTTTGGGAGATATAAATTTGTTTTGGAATCAACCAGATTTGGCAATTGATAATTATAAACAAAGTCTTCAAAATAGCAATAATAGCGATGTAGCAATTAAACTTGCGAAAGCTTTTGCACAGAACAAAAATTATCAGGAAAGCATTTCGGCATTTCAGAAATTGCTAAAAGATAATCTTTCTGGCTATCAAAAAGTGGAAGTTTATGAAGGCTTGGGCGATACGTATAAAGCAATTGGTGATGGTGTGAAAAGTGTTTTTAATTATCAAAAAGCGTTGGATACAGCCAAAGAAAATAGGATAACGCCGAAAATCACCAACTTAAATTCTAAAATTGGAGAAGCCTACGCACAAAGTGGCGCGTTAAATGAAGCCGAAGAATATTTTGATAATTCACTAAAACTTGCCAAAAAGGAAAACAAGCAACGCGCAGTTTCAGAAAAGAATAAAGTTGCCGATTTTTATAATCAAAACCGTGATTACGAAAAGGAAATTCAGCTTCGGGAAGAGACTTTGGAAGAATTGAATTCGATGGATAAAAGCGCTACGGTTGATGACGAGGCATTAACATCGCAACGCCAAAACTATAAAATTGCAAATGCTTTTGTGGCGCAAGAAAAATATCAACAAGCTATTCCATATCTAGAAAGGAGTATTGCAGAGGCCGATAAAAAAGAAGATTTAACAGTTCAGAAAGATGCAGTTCGTAAACTTTCAGAAATTTATCGGGACATTGGTGAGTTTGATAAAGCAACAGAAAGCTATCAACGCTACGTGGAAGTGGTAGATGAACTTTATGTGAAAAAAGAACAGGAAATTAGCCAAGCTGCCCGTTTTACAAAAGAAATTACGCTAAAGCAAACCCGAATTGCCAGTCTTGAAAACGATCGAAAATTGAACGAAAGTCGTTACAAACTCGCTTTCGAAAACCAAGAATTGATTGAGCGAAATAGCCAAATTCAAAAGTGGATCATTGGTTCTTTAATTGTTATTGTGTTGCTTTTGTTTTTCGCTGCCCATACACAATACAAAAACATTAAACAGCAAAAGTATGCAAACAATGTTTTGGCATTGAAGTCGCTTCGATCACAGATGAATCCGCATTTTATTTTTAATGCTTTAAATTCTGTGAATAGTTTTATAGCCGTAAATGATGAACGGACTGCTAATAAATATTTGACTGATTTTTCACTGTTGATGCGTTCCGTTTTGGAAAACAGCGAAGAGGATTTTATTCCCTTAGAAAAAGAAATTGAATTGTTGGAACTGTATGTGAAGTTGGAACATTTCAGGTTTAAGGATAAATTTGATTATAAAATTACGGTTGATGAAAACATAAAACTGAATGAGTTTGTAATTCCGCCGATGTTGCTTCAGCCGTATGTTGAAAACGCTGTTTGGCACGGACTTCGGTACAAAGAGGATATGGGTTTATTGGAAATCAATTTTCAGCAAATAGATTCCGAAACTATAAAAATTTCTATTATTGATGACGGAATTGGCCGTTCAAAGTCGAACGAATTCAAAACTGAAAACCAAAAGAAGCAGAAATCAAAAGGAATGGGCAATACGCAAAAACGAATTGCTATTTTGAACCAAATGTATAAAGACAAAGTAGATGTGAAAGTGGATAACGTTTTTGAAAATAACGAAGGAACCAAAGTTGAACTTATTTTAAAGAAAGACTGATGAAACTAAACGCAATAATTGTTGAAGACGAAGAAACAAGCCGCGAAATTCTAAGAAATTATTTGGGGAAATATTGCCCAAATATTGTTTTGAAAGGCGAAGCTGCAAATGTTGATGATGCTTTGGTTTTGATACGAAATAATGATTTGGATGTAGTCTTTTTAGATGTAGAAATGCCTTATGGAAATGCTTTTGATTTGCTGGACAAAGTTGGGGATAGACAATTTGAAACTGTTTTTGTTACCGCCTACAATCACTATGCAATTGATGCACTGAATGCTCACGCTTCCTATTATTTACTAAAACCAATTTCCATTGACAAATTGATTGAGGCGGTTGATTATGTTTTGGAAATAAAGACAAAGGAAAATAGTCTTCAGAATTCAATTTTAAAGCCCTTACAGACGCAAGTTGCCGGTAAGATTACAATTCCTTTGCAAAACGGTTTTGAAGTGCTTCAAATGGAAAATATACTCTATTGCCAAGCCGATGATAATTACACGCAAATTCATCTGAAAGTTGGAAAGCGTTTGGTGAGTAAAACTTTAAAATATTTTGAAGATTCCCTATCGGAAAATGGATTTGCACGTGTACATAAATCCTATTTGGTGAATGTAAACGAAATTACAGAATACAAAAAAGGAAAGGGCGGGAGCGTAGTGCTTTCTAGTGGAAAGGAAATAATGGTGAGCCCATCACGGAAAAAGGATTTGCTGGCTTATTTTGGTTAAATTATTTAAAGTTAAAAGTATAAAGCCAAAAGATATAGGTTTGATGTTATATGTTATTATTTTTGAAACCTGAAACCTGAAACCTGAAACCTGAAACCTGAAACCTGAAACCTGAAACTGTTCCTCTGAGCGCAGCCGAAGGGCTGAAACGTGAAATCATGATAATAAAACCCGTAAACGGAAAATACCCACAAATCCCTGAAGATTGCTTTATAGCCGAAAACGCCACGATTGTTGGTGATGTGGTGATGGGTAGTCAATGTAGTGTTTGGTTCAACGCCGTTGTTCGCGGCGATGTGAATTTCATAAAAATGGGCAATAAGGTGAACGTACAGGACGGTGCGGTAATTCATGCTACCTATAAAACTTCACCCACAACAATTGGCAATAATGTATCCATTGGGCACAATGCCATTGTTCATGGCTGCACTATTCACGATAACGTTCTAATTGGAATGGGAAGTATCGTTATGGACGATTGTGTGGTGGAAAGTAATACAATTATTGCTGCTGGAGCTGTGGTTTCAAAAAATACAAGAATAGAAAGCGGAAGTATTTACGCTGGCATACCCGCAAAAAAAATCAAAGATATAAGTCCTGAACTCACAAAGGGAGAAATAGAGCGCATTGCTAAAAATTATGTAATGTATTCCTCGTGGTTTAAAGAATAATTTAGAAGTCTTTTTTCTCTACAGAAATCTTTTCAGCATAGTCATTTAAAAGAAATTTTAAAGTATCGGTTTCTGCATTCGTGAAAAACTGAAGTATAGGTTTTGTATTCTCTTCACGAAGCAAATTCAAACTTTGTAAAACTGTTTTTGTTTGCCGTGCAACCGCTTCTCCAGAATCTATAATCTTTACATTTTTAGGAAGAATTTTTTTCAACTGTGGAATAATGTAAGGGTAGTGGCTGCAGCCCAAAACCACATAATCAACATTTGCATCAATCATTGGTTTGGTATGCTTTTTCAAGAGTGAAATCATTTCTGGACCATCTAAATTTCCTGCTTCAATCAGCGTTACAAGACCTTCGCCAATAATTTCAACTACACTTATATTTTTGGTAAATTCACTAGTTGTTCTGCTGAAAAGAGCACTACTAAGGGTGCCTTTTGTTGCTAAAATGCCAATGCTTTTTGAAGTGGTTTGCAGCGCGGCAGGTTTTATTGCCGGTTCTATTCCAATAATGGGAATTTTATAATTCTCACGAAGCGTTGAAATAGCATTTGTGGTTGCTGTATTGCAGGCTACAATAATTATTTTACAGCCTAATTCCAACAATTTCTCAACATTTTTAATGCTGAGTGCAGTTATTTCTTCCGAAGACTTATTTCCATAAGGAGCATTTTTGCTATCTGCAAGATAAATCACATTTTCAAACGGAAGCAGTTTGTGGATTTCCTGCCAAATGGAGGAGCCACCAACGCCTGAATCAAAAACCCCTATGGGACTGTTTTTATCCATAGTGTAAAAGTAGCCAATTACTTCAAATTTGGGCAAAAAAAAACTGCCCGTTACTACCGGGCAGTTTTAAAATTTTATAGTTTTAAAAAGAATTACATTCCTAAATCTTTTTTAACGTCTGCCATAAGGTCTTTACCATCAGCAAGGATTACGCCGCTACCTACCGTTGAATCCAATACATATTGAAAGCCTTGTGCTTTTGCTACTTTTTGGATAGTAGACTGTGCTTTTTCAAGAATTGGTTTGAAAATATCTGTTCTTTTCTTGTCCAAATCTTGAAGAGCTTGTTGTCTGTATGCTTGAATATTGTTTTGCATACCTTGAACTTCTTCTACTCTTTTTTGATTTTCTTGATCAGTTTTACCAGAAGCTTCACCATCATATTGCTTCATTTTGGCATCAAGTTCTTTAGCCATTGCTTTAATCTCGGTGTCATACGTATTTTGCACTTTTTCTAATTGACTTTGAGCTGCCTTGTATTCTGGCATGGCCTCGATCAATTCTTGTGCATTAATATGTGCAATTTTTGATTGAGCATTTACAAAACTTGTAGCTCCCACGAAAAGTGCAATTGCAACTAATAACGTTTTCATTTTTTTCATTGTAAGTGTATTTAATTTAAGTGTTATTTTTAATAAAAAGGGTATTGATTATTTTGATGAATATTTTTGAGCGATTATTTTCCGCCGCCTTCACCACCTTCGGTTTCACCTTCAGTTCCTTGGGACGGAGGATTGTTTCTGTTTCCGCGTGAATTTATTATGGAATCTCTTCTTTGTTCTCTTTCATCAATTAAACGCTGTCTGCGTTCTTCAAATTCTTGTTTTTTCACTGCGCGAATGGAGTCACGCTCTTTTTGACGCTGAGCCATCATTTCTTCACGCTCAGTTTTTTTTGCTTCAACTAATCCTTGTCTCTCTTCTTTCTCTGCTACTCTCTCTTTTTCTTCTGCGGTTATTGGACCCTCAAGTGGATCTGTGTTTTGCTCAATCTTTCTTTGTTCTTTTTTGTTTACAGCCTGTACTCTTCTTCCAGCACGCTCAATACTTCTTAGAACCACATCGCTAATATCATTTCTTTTTGCTGCGAAAAGCATCACTACATCAGCGGATTTGTCAAATATAAAATCATATTTTTTAGCTTCTGCAACTTCTTGTACAATATTGAAAACTTGATCCTGAATAGGTTGCACCAACTGTCTTCTTTGAATCATCAAATCGCCATTAGGGCCAAAACGATCCTGTTGGTATTGAAGCATTTCGTCTTCTTTGATTTTTATTTCCTCTTCACGCTCGTCGATCAATTCTTTGGTAAGTAGAACCCTTTCATTAGCTAGGTTCAATTTCATTTGATCTATTTCTTTCTGTTTTTTTTCAACATCTTGTTTCCAGCGTTGTACTTTGCCTTCCAATTGAATGGAAGCCTCTTTGTATTCAGGAACGCTCTCTAAGATGTATTCCATATCAATATATCCTATTCGAACGCCTTTTTGAGCTTCAGCCATAAAGGTGAAGCAAAAAAGGATAAGGGTAAAAAATAGTATTTTTTTTGTCTTCATATTATTTGGTTGTTGTTTAAGAAAATATCGTGCCAGTTTTTAAAATTGTTGTCCAATAATAAAGTGGGTTTCCCATCCATTCTTCTCTGTACCGCCCAAAACAGGATCAAATCCATATCCAAAATCAATACCTAAAAGTCCAAATGCCGGCATAAATATACGCAATCCTGCTCCAGCTGAACGTTTTAGATCAAAAGGATTATAATCCCTAAATCCGTCATAAGATGCTCCACCTTCTACAAAGCCAAGTACATAAATGGATGCAAGTTGTTTTAGAGTTACTGGATATCTTACCTCTAACGAAAATTTATTGTAAATCGTATTTCCGTCAGGATCAGAAAGTGACTGGTTAGGATATCCTCTCATTTGAATTACTTCCCTGCCGTCTAAGCTATATGCGCCTAGGCCGTCGCCACCTACAAAAAATCTTTCAAAAGGAGGCACTCCTCGGTCTTGGTTGTAAGCTCCTAAAAATCCAAATTCAGTGTTGGTTCGCAGAACTAGTTTGCCCACCATTCTTGTATACCAAGTTCCTTTAAATTTAATTTTATAGTATTCCAACCATTTGAAACGTTCTTGGTCAATTTCTGAAATACGTGTGTTATCATCCACATATTCTGGATCACTTGAAAGAGTTTGGGAAAGTAATTCTCTTTCTTGTGAAAGTGATTTATAATCTACATTGTTGAAGGCAGAATATGGTATAGTAAGTTTTGCAGTAAGACTAAAATCTGATCCAGAAGTAGGGTAAATAGGGTTAGTTGCAGTATTATTTCTGCTTATACCTATTGTATATGCAAGATTGTTTGAAGATCCATCACCGAAAGTAAATAATCCAGTATTGTAATTATTCAGATTGTAATGTTGATAGCTGATAGCGTTTGACCAAACAAAATAATCATCAGGCCATTTTATCTTTTTTGCCAAACCTACAGAACCACCTGTAATAGTAAAGCTTCTGGATTTATCTGCACGACGGGTGTTGTAATCGTAAAAATTCTGAATGGTATGTGAAAAGGAAGTAGATAATTGTACTGGTTTTCTTCCACCCAACCATGGCTCGGTAAGTGAAATACTGTAAGTTTGGTAGTAACTACTTGCCTGTGCGCGTAATGAAAGTTTCTGTCCATCACCCATTGGCAAAGGCTTATACGCTTTGAAGTTAAAAATATTTCGAAGTGAAAAGTTATTAAATGAAAGCCCCAGAGTTCCTACGAAACCACCGCCACCATAACCTCCTTGAAGTTCTATCTGGCTTGACCCTTTTTCAACTACAGAGTATTCCAAATCTACAAGGCCGTTATTTTCATCCACTTTTTTAAAGTTAGGAGAAAGCTGCTCTGGATCAAAGAAACCTAATTGTCCCAATTCACGTATGGTTCTTACCACATCACGTTTGCTGTATTTTTGACCTGGACGGGTTCTTAATTCTCTATAAATAACGTGGTCGTTGGTACGGTCATTTCCTATTACCGTTACATGGTCAAAATAGAAAAGGCTACGCTCCATTATTCTGATTTCAAAATCTATGGTGTCGTTACGAACCGCAACTTCCACTGGATTTATACGAGCGGCAAGATAACCGTTGTTTTGATATAGGTTTGTAATGTCATTGGCTTCTGGATCACTTTCGTCTGCAATACGCTCCTGTAAAAGAACTCCGTTGTAAACTTCACCTTTCTTTATTCCTAATATTTGGCGTAATTGGCTGTCCGTAAAAACACTGTTTCCGATGAATTTTATATCGCCAAAATAATATTTATCACCTTCTTCAAGTTTAATGTCCAAGGCCACATTCTTTTTGTCTAAAACTCTTAAAGTATCGCTAACAATACGGGCGTCACGATATCCGTTTGATTTGTATTTCTTAAGAAGCGATTCTCTATCTTCTTCAAAACCTTCTTCAGTATATTTTGAACGCTTCCAGACACGCAAAAAATTCTTTTGCTTTGTCTTTTTCAAGGAACGTCGCAATTTACCTTTAGTGAATTGTTCGTTTCCTTCAAAGATTATCTTTTTTACTTTAACACGTTTTCCTTTATCTACGGAAATTGTCATGTTCTTTGAAACCTCAACACCTGTAGAATCTGTATATGGGGTGGTAGTGATAGTTACTTCAGTATTATAAAAACCTTCTTTTTTATATTTATTGGTGACGTAATTTTTGGTAGTAGTTAGCAGGTTTTTTGTTATTTTCGCACCAGCATTAAGGTCATTATCCTTAATGATTTCTTTTTTCTTTGCTTTGCGAACACCTTTACCATTTATAGTTAACTCGTGAAGTTTTGGTAATTCTACTATATACAGTTCCAGATCTACGTTTTCACCTTCAATATTAGTAACATAAAAAGCGATATCGCTAAAAAGATTCTGCTCCCAAAGTTTTTTAGTTACTTGGCTTAATTTTTCACCTGGAATATAAATACGATCTCCTTTTTTTAGGCCTGTAAAGGCAATCACAGTCTGTTCGTTAAAACTTTGTGCGCCAGTAACCGTTATTTGATTTATGGTGTATTTTTTTCCGCTGTCAAGTTCTTTTTGTTGCGCCTGTAATGAAAAAACGGAAAGTATTGTAAATAATAAAATACAATAAGATTTTCTGTATGTATGCAATAGGGAACTATTGATTGAGTTGTTCACTGGTTTTTCCAAATCTTCTTTCTCTGTTTTGATAATTTAATATTGCTTCAAAAAGATGGTTTTTAGTATAATCCGGCCAAAGCGTTTCTGTAAAATAAAGCTCGGCATACGCTATTTGCCATAGTAAAAAATTACTGATGCGTTGTTCGCCACTAGTGCGGATCAATAAATCTACATCTGGTAAATTTTGCGTGTAAAGATGATTATTTATTACCGTTTCATCAATATCATGCGGCGAAATTAGGTTATTTTTAACTTTAAGACTAATCTCTTTTATTGTTTTTGTTATTTCTTCCCTTGAGCCGTAACTAAGGGCTAGGGTAAGTGTCATTCTTTTATTATTCTTGGTTTTTTCTATAACATCAAGCAATTCTTTGTGTGCTTTTTTTGGCAAGGCATCCAAATTTCCAATCGCGTTTAATTTTATGTCGTTGTTTGTTAATGTCTTTATTTCTTTTTTAAGGGAAGAAACTAATAGCTTCATCAACAATTCAACTTCCAATTTTGGACGGTTCCAGTTTTCTGTTGAAAAGGCGTAGAGTGTTAAAAATGGAATTCCTATTTCTGCACATCCTTCCACAATTTCGCGAACCGCTTTGCTTCCGTTTTCGTGGCCAATAGATCGAAACAAACCTTTCTGTTTAGCCCAGCGGCCGTTGCCGTCCATAATTATGGCAAGGTGCTGCGGTAGTTTGTTCTTATCAATTTGGTCTTTTTGGTCCATCTTCCTTTTAAAAGTTGCAATAGCAAGGTTTTCTTCCGAAGGCAAAAGTAACAGTTATACCGGTAAATACATACCAGTCATCATTATTTGTATTCCCGAATTTTAATCCTTCCTCGTCCGCCAAACCTTTTATTGGGTTGCTTCCATCTAAATCATCTGTAAATGTATAGCGTGCACCAATCTCAAAACCTAACATTGCGTTTTGGCCCATATTCGTTTTATAGCCTATAATCATTGGTATTGCTATGCTTGCGGCATTATCATATTCAACAATTACGTCTGAAGCCCTTTTATAGAGAGCGGAATAACTAAAAGCTGTGAGTCCGGTATATAAATAAGGAGTAGAAATAGATTTTTGGGCATGCACATCAAAATCCCAAAAGGTGTACTCAATCCCGATTGATAGTTCCTTAACCGTATTCTCAAAAGAATACCCTCGCTCTTTTCTGCGATTGTTGGAACTTTTGGCATCGTCGCCTTTTATTTTAGCAATCATTACCGACCCTCTAAAAGAATGTCTGGCACTGCGGTTCCATTTAAAGAGTCCGCCTATTGCCAAACTATTTGGATTTATATAATTGGTTTTTCCAACATCGCCTATATAGTTGGCACCACCAATCATTCCGCCAATTTCATAGGTTTGGGAATGTGCCAAGAACGCTGTGGAGAGTATTAAAAATACAGTCGCGAAATACTTCATATTCTTTAAAAGTTTGCAAATATAACAATAAACTTGGCTTATCGATATTCTAAGCCCATTTGTCTCTGTTGATTAACAAATTTTGCTGCGTTTTATTGTTTAATTGCGCTTGTCTTCACCCCATAAAAGTTTTTTGCGAAGGGTTTTTATAAAGCTATCATCGTGAAGTTGAATTAGTTTGATTGTAAATGGGGCTTTTTTTATTATAATACTTGTTTCATTTTCTAAGGTTGCAATGCGCGAATCCATAGAAACCAAAAAACTACTTTCCCTTCCAGAAACTTTTAAAGTAATAGTGCAGGAATCGGGTATAACCAAAG
This sequence comes from Flavobacteriales bacterium, assembly GCA_038259585.1. GTDB lineage: Bacteria > Bacteroidota > Bacteroidia > Flavobacteriales > Flavobacteriaceae > Aequorivita. The sequence continues at coordinate 125,345 of JBBSOQ010000004.1, forward strand.
GCCTTGCGTTAAGATTATGCGGAGCTATTGGGGTTAAAACAATATTGTTTGCTTCTGGATCTATAACGGGGCCGCCGCAACTTAGTGAATAACCTGTAGAACCTGTGGGTGTTGCCACAATAAGCCCATCGGACCAATAAGAAGTAAGATATTTGTCGTCTACAAGTGTCTCCACTTTTATCATAGAAGTTGTATTCCTTCTGTTTACTGCTACTTCGTTTAAGGCAAAATTAAGTGTTTGAATTTCATCGCTCTGCGGAAAAGTTTCTACGGTGAGCAAGCTTCTTTCAGAAATGGAATATTCGCCTTCCAAAATTTGATTTAAGCTTTCCGTCATCTCTTCCTTTTGAATTGTGGCCAAAAACCCTAATCTTCCTGTATTAATCCCAACAATAGGTATTCCCAAATCTCCCACAAAAGTTACCGCTTTCAAAATAGTTCCATCCCCGCCAATGCTGAAGAAAAGATCAAAACTAGAATCCAAAACAGTAAAAGTGGAAAAGCCGGAAAAGTTTTTTGTAATGTCCCGATGCTGGTTTATAATATCCAAAAAGTTTTCTTCAATAAGCACTTCTGCTTCTTTTTTCTGAAGCGCGTCGAGTAACATCTGAATGTAGATTTCAGAATTTTCGTGATAAAATTGACCGTAGATTCCTATTTTCATTTAAATAAAATTGATGGTATTTATTCTGTGAATATTTTGTTTTAATTGCTGACTATTATATATTAAGGTATTTGTCAAGATATTCAGAACGCTCTTTCAAATCTTCCAAAAATTTGTCTTCTTCATGGTGACTTATTACCTCATAATTATATCTTCTGAAAGTTTGCACTATACTATTCATAGCAGTATGGCCAACTTTCACGGTTGCTTGCATAACGCCATTGTCTATTTTTGAAATGAACACACCGAAAATTCGCGTGCCATTTGATTCAACAATTTGGCATATTTCACTAAACGAATAATCCTGAACGCCTTTTTCAACTACAATTATTCCTCCTGTTTCGTTTAAAAATGGCGTGTTGTTGAAAAGGCTCATAATATCGCCCAATTCATAATATCCCAAATAGTTATTTTCTATTCCCAAAACAGGCATAATATTGGTTTTGTTTAATGCGAAGGCTTCCAAAATATCCAGCCAATTAGTATCTTCAAGCACGTGAAAAGGTTCTAATGCATATTGAAAATCGCTTAATAATTTTTTATTGTCAAAACAGTAAGCGTCATTTTCAGAAACACACCCAATATAATGGCCATCTTTTTCAACAGGAACGTGCGAATAAGTAAGCTGATTGAAAACAGTTTGCACGTCTTTAATATTTGCAGAAACGTCAAACGGTTCAATATCGTTAATGATGTAATTCAGGGTTTCCATTTCAAATTATTTTTAACGCAAATTACTTAAAATAAAGGTTCAGTAAGCGCTGTAAGGTTTGTATTTTTGTTAATTCTAATACAAAGAAATGACAAAACTTAGCGTAAACATAAATAAAATAGCCACGTTGCGCAATGCACGCGGTGGCAATGTGCCCAATTTGTTGAAGGTTGCAAAAGACATTGAAAAATTTGGCGCACAAGGAATCACAATTCATCCAAGACCCGATGAACGCCACATTCGCTATAAAGATGCGTACGATTTAAAATCCATTGTTTCTACGGAATACAACATAGAGGGAAACCCGATGGATGATTTTACAAAAATGGTTTTGGAAATTAAACCTACGCAAGTTACCCTTGTTCCCGATGCTGTAGATGCAATTACTTCCAATGCTGGTTGGGATACACTAAAACACGCAGTTTATTTAAAAGAAATAATTTCTGAATTCAAAAGAAATGGAATTCGCACTTCAATTTTTGTAGATCCAACTTTAAAAATGATTGAAGTTGCCGCCGAAACTGGTGCAGATCGAATTGAATTGTATACTGAAGAATTTGCAAAGCAATATTCTTTGGGAAATAAAGAAGCGATAAAACCTTATACAGATTGTGCGATTCTTGCAAATAAGCTGAATTTGGGAATTAACGCAGGTCACGATCTTTCCTTAGAAAACATCAAATTTTTTAAGGAAAACATTCCAAACCTTTTAGAAGTGAGTATTGGACATGCGCTTATTTGTGAGGCGCTTTATGAAGGCTTGGAAAAGGTTATTGGTGAATATTTAAAAAAACTGAACTAATGATTTTACATTCCCAAATATTAGGCTCCGGCAAACCATTCGTAATCCTCCATGGCTTTCTCGGGATGAGCGACAACTGGAAAAGTCTCGGCATTCGCTGGTCTGAAGCTGGCTATGAAGTTCACCTTTTAGATCAGCGTAATCACGGCCGTAGTTTTCACAGCGATGAATTTTCTTATGAAGTGATGGCTGAAGATTTAAAAAAATATTGCGAAGAACACAATCTTCAAAACATTATTTTGCTAGGACATTCTATGGGTGGAAAAGTTGCCATGCAATTCGCAGTAACTTATCCCGAAATGGTTTCTAAGTTAATAGTTGCTGATATTGGCCCCAAAGCCTATCCGCCGCACCATCAAGATATTTTGAAAGCGCTTTCTCAATTGGATTTCTCAAAAATAAAATCCCGCGGTGAAGCGGAAGACATTCTTTCAGAATATATAAAGGACGAGGGCACAAAGCTATTTCTTCTTAAAAACCTTTACCGAAAAAGTAAAGATGAATTTAGCCTTCGTATAAACTTACCTGTTCTTTTAGAAAAAATTGAAGAAGTAGGCGTTGCGCTTCCCGAAAATACTGTTTTTAAGGGTGATACACTTTTCTTGGGAGGGGAAGATAGTGGCTATATTGAAACTATGGACGAGCTTTTAATTAAAAAACATTTTCCAAAAGCCACAATTGAAACAATTTCAAAAGCCGGACATTGGCTTCACGCAGAAAATCCTAATGAATTTTATGATAATGTTATGAATTTTTTATAATATTGTACAAAGCTTTCTTATGCGTGCATAATAAATCTTAAAAATATTCCTTACATATAACTCTCAGAAATTAACTCTAAAGAAAAAAACTATTATGAAGAAAGTATTGTTACTTGCCGTATTTGCACTCGCGAGCGCGGTTACTTATGCCGGAGGTTACCGCGTAAGTTTGCAAGGCCAAAAGGCACTGGCAATGGGACACACAGGTGTAGCCGTAATTAACAGTAGTGAATTGGTGTTTTTCAATCCTGCTGGTCTTGTCTATTTGGACGATAAATTTAATATCTCTGCCGGCGTTAGTGGTGTGTTTTCAAACATTGCTTACCAAGATGCTGAAACTGGAGCTAACGCTCGTACAGACAGCCCCGTTGGAACACCGCTTTATTTATATGCTTCATACAAAGCGACAGATTGGTTAGCTTTTGGTATTGGAGTTTATACGCCCTACGGAAGTGAGGTGAAATATGAAGATGATTGGGCTGGTTCGCATTTGGTAAACAACATTGACTTAAAAGCAATTTATATTCAACCAACCGTTTCATTTAAAGTCAACGATAAGATAAGTTTTGGTGGAGGACCTATTTATGTAACTGGTTCAGTTAACTTCAACAGAAACCTAAACCGTACGCTTACCGATCTTGAAGGAAACCGGTCTAATGTTACTATTGATGCATCAGGCGTAAACAGTTGGGGATGGGTTGCCAGTACAATGGTGAATCTTACGGAAAACCTTCACTTAGGCGCTACATACCGTTCAGAAATTATTCTTGATGCGGAAGATGGCACTGCCGAATTTGAAAATATTCCAAATTCTCCCTTAACGCCTTTTGAAAATACTTCTATCAAAGCTTCCTTGCCATTACCTGCGGAAATGACCGTTGGTATGTCATATGATTTCTGTGAAAAATTCACTTTCGCTTTTGATTACAACCGTACTTTTTGGGACGTTTACGAATCGTTGGATATAGATTTTGCAAACGAAAATATTCCAGATTCAAAGAATGCACGTAACTATAAAAATGCTTCTATCTATCGTTTCGGGATGCAATATGATGCTACAAAAATGTTCACATTAAGAGCTGGTTATTATTTTGATGAATCTCCAGTTCAATCTGGCTACTTTGCACCAGAAACTCCGCGTAATGATAGTAACAACTTTACTGCCGGATTAACTGTAAATCTTGGCACGCATTTACAAATAGACGCTTCTTTCCTTTATTCACAATTTGAGGAAATAGATGCTTCCTATAACTATTACTTCGAGAATGGTGTAGCTGTTCCCTTCAAAGGAACCTATAAAACCAATGCCTTTGTTCCAGGATTGGGTCTTACTTATAAACTATAATTGAAAAATTCAGAAAAGATGAAAAATATACTTAAATATACATTCGCACTTTTAGCCATCGGCTTTGCAAGCTGCGAACCAGAATTTGACAGTCCAGTAACGGATGAAGGTTTTTACACAAGTGGATCTGCCGACCTTTCAAAATATGTTTCCGTTGGAAACTCTTTAACAGCTGGTTACGCTGATGGAGCTTTATACATTACAGGACAGGAAAACAGTTATCCAAATATTATGGCACAGCAATTTTCATTTGCTGGCGGCGGTGCTTTCACCCAACCTTTAATGAATGATAACATTGGTGGTTTATTATTGGGCGGAAACCAAATTACTGAAAACAGATATGTTTTAGCTGTTGGGTCTAATGGTAATCCTTCACCAGTGCGTTTAATTGGCACCCCTACAACTGATATTACAAACAAATTAACTGGGCCATTCAATAACATGGGTGTACCCGGTGCAAAAAGTTTTCATTTAGTGGCACCTGGCTACGGAAATGTCGCTGGTGTTGCAACTGGTGCTGCAAACCCATATTTTGCTAGATTTGCAAGTAGTGAAAGCGCAACCGTTATTGGTGACGCCGCCGCTCAAAACCCAACTTTTTTCAGTCTTTGGATTGGGAATAACGATATTTTGAGCTATGCCACTTCAGGTGGTTTGGGCGTTGACCAAACTGGAAATTTTGACCCATCTTCTTATGGTAGTAATGATATTACTGACCCTAACGTTTTCGCTTCGGTATATAGCTCACAAGTAGACGCTTTAACGGCTAATGGAGCAAAAGGTGTTCTTATAAATATTCCAGAAGTTACTTCCATTCCTTATTTTACAACCGTTCCTACTAATGCGATTCCATTAGATGCCGCTACGGCGGGAGCATTGAATGCACAGTTTGGAGCTTACAATACGCAAATATTACCTGGCTTAGTAGGTGTAGGCGTTATAAGTGCGGAAGAAGCTGCCCTGCGAATGATTAACTTTTCTGCAGGACAAAATTTTCCTATTATGACTGATGATGATTTAACAGATGTTACTGCAATACTTCAAGGTGCTCCATTTAATCTGCCTGCCTCATTAGCAACATTGTTGGGTCAATTGCGTCAAGTAAAATCTGATGACCTTATTGTTTTAACCGCTTCTGCTGTATTAGGAACAACTCCAGATCCAGGCAATCCACAAGGTGTTATTGGAGTTTCAATTCCGCTTAGTGATCAATTTGTATTAGCTGTTTCAGAGCAGGCGCGTATAACTGCCGCCAGTACTGCATATAATGCCACTATTCAAGCACTTGCTGGTGCTAAAGGATTGGCTTATGTTGATGCAAAAGCTTCTCTGGCACTGGTTGCAAATGGTGGGATTCCTTATGATGGTGGCCTTCTAACCTCAAAATTTGTTACAGGTGGTGCATTCTCTTTAGACGGTGTTCATCCAACTCCAAGAGGATATGCTTTTACTGCAAACCTGATTATTCAAGCTATTAATGATACTTATGATGCAACCATCCCGATGGTGCATATTGGTAACTACGCGACGGTTACGCTTGCAAATAACTAAAAATTAAGAATTAAGTTTGTTAAAAACCGTTCTCATTAGAGAGCGGTTTTTTTTATCTTTAAATTCAACTTAAACCTCACAAATATGAAACTAATAATAAAACTTTTATTAACCGCTATAGCAGTTGTTGTTTTGGCTAAAATTCTTCCCGGTGTGGCTGTGGAAGGTTACGGTTCTGCAATCATTGTCGCCATTGTTATTGCCTTACTCCGATTTCTGGTAAAACCAATACTAGTCCTTTTAACCCTGCCAATTACTATTGTTACTTTCGGTCTTTTTCTACTTATTATCAATGCAATTATTATATTAATGGCAGATTATTTCGTGGGTGGCTTCGATGTAAGTTCAATATGGTGGGCACTTCTTTTCAGTTTGTTGCTGTCGCTTTTTCAATCCATTCTTTTTTCTCTATTACCCGAAGACAAATAATTCACTGAACAACAGTCTCTAAATGTTTGTTGGGTTTTGCAAAAAATCGTATTTTTGCGTCCCGAAATTCAGAAGAGAAAAAATGAACATTACAAAAAAAAACATTGATAAATTGAACGCTGTGATTACAGTGGAAATTTCAAAAAACGATTATTCCAGCAAGGTTGAAAAAGTATTGGCTGATTATCGCAAAAACGCAAATATCCCAGGTTTTCGTAAAGGACAAGTGCCAATGGGCATGGTTAAAAAGCAATACGGAAAAGCTATTTTGGTTGAAGAAGTGAATAAACTTTTGCAAGACGCGCTTCATAAATTTCTTAACGAAGAAAAACTTGATATTCTAGGAAATCCACTTCCTAAGAATGAAGCAGGTATAGATTGGGATGCAGATGATTATTCCTTTGAATTTGAATTAGGTCTTTCACCAGAATTCAATGTTGATGTAAAAGGGAAAGAAATTGTTCAATATAAAATTGTTGCAGACGATGAAATGTTGAACAACCAAGTGAAAACCATTCGTAAGCAATACGGAAAATTGATTTCTAAAAAAGAAGTTGAAAAAGGGGATGAAATTACAGGAACTTTTACTTCAACTGAAAAAGAAATAGAAAAGAAAACCACACTTACTACTGAAGAAATTGCTGGAAAAAAACAGCTTGAAAGCCTAATAGGCGCTAAAGTTGGTGATACAGTTATATTGAAAACAAAAGGAATGTTTGCCGATGATCACGACAACCAAAAATATTTGGGTGTGGAGCACGATGAAGCACACGGTTTGGATATTGAGGTTGCTTTCAATATTGAAGAAGTGAACAAACGCGATATGGCTGAACTAAACCAAGAGTTGTTCGATAAATTATTTGGCGAAGCCAAGGTTACTTCCGAAAAAGAATTAAAAGAAAAAATAAAGGAAGACGCAGAAGGACAATTTGCACAACAAAGCGACCAGAAATTGTTGAATGATGTGGTTGAATCATTAATTGAAAATACAAAATTTGAACTTCCACAAGAATTCCTTCAACGTTGGATTGCAATGTCTGGTGAAAAAAGACTTTCTGAAGATGAAGCAAAAGCAGAATACGAAAGAAGCGAAAAAGGACTTCGTTACCAATTGATTGAAGGAAAAATTCGCGCTGAAAATAAACTGCAAGTTACTTTTGACGAGTTGAAAGACTTTTCAAAAAATATGATAAAAACACAAATGGCGCAATTTGGACAGACGGATCCTTCAGAAGAAGAAATGGAATCAATCGCCGCCCGAATTCTTTCAAACAAAGAAGAAGTGCAACGTTTGAGCGAACAATTGAACTCAACTAAATTGCTAAATTTCTTTAAGGAAAATGCAAAACTGAAGACTAAAGAGGTTACTTATGAGAAATTCATTAAGGACGCCTACGCATAATTCAGCGAAGAAATAGTTATCTTTAGGCGTTGAATTACATAATTTAACGCCTTTTTTATTTAAACCTTTTCCTGTTCAGGAAAGTATATTTTTAAAACGAACAAACATTTATGAACTACAGTAACGAATTTAGAAACTTTGCGGTAAAAGATCAAGGAATCAACAATATGTATTATGACCAAATCATAAGCAGTATGTATCCACAGAACTTGACGCCAAATATTATTGAAGAACGCCAAATGAACGCAGTAGCGATGGACGTTTTTTCACGCTTAATGATGGACCGGATTATTTTTCTTGGTACAGGAATTAACGATCAAGTGGCGAATATTGTGCAGGCGCAATTGCTGTTTTTGGCAAGTACAGATGCCGCTCGCGATATTCAGATTTATATAAATTCTCCCGGTGGAAGCGTTTATGCAGGTTTGGGAATTTATGACACTATGCAATTCATCAAACCAGACGTTGCAACAATTTGCACGGGGATGGCAGCTTCAATGGCAGCCGTACTTTTGTGTGCAGGTGAAAAAGGAAAACGAAGCGGCTTAACACATTCGCGAGTGATGATTCACCAACCTTTAGGCGGTGCGCAAGGACAAGCGAGTGATATTGAAATTACCGCACGTGAAATTATTACACTCAAAGAAGAACTTTATAAAATTATTGCAAAACACTCTGGCCAAACCTATGAGAAGGTTTACGAAGACAGTGATCGTGACTATTGGATGAAAGCAGACAGGGCATTGGAATACGGAATGATTGATGAAATATTGACAAGAAGCTAAAGAAATCGAGATTTTGAAAAAAGATAATATGTCGAAAGATGATTTAGAATGTTCCTTTTGCGGCCGTAAAAAGTCGGAGACAAATTTGCTCATTGCAGGTTTGGACGCCCACATTTGCGATCGTTGTATTGAACAGGCGCATGGAATTGTGGTTGAGGAAGCTTTACATTCAGGTAATACAGAATTGTCCAAAGACCTAATGCTGAAAAAGCCGAAGATTATAAAAGCATTTTTGGATGAATATGTAATTGGGCAGGAATTTACCAAAAAAGTGATGTCTGTAGCGGTTTACAATCACTATAAGCGATTGCTTCAACCGAAAAGTGATGACGATATTGAAATACAAAAAAGTAACATCATCATCGTTGGACAAACAGGAACAGGGAAAACATTGATTGCAAAAACCATTGCAAGAATGTTGAACGTTCCTTTGGCAATTGTTGATGCTACAGTTTTAACAGAAGCAGGATATGTAGGTGAAGACGTTGAAAGTATTTTAACGCGTTTGCTACAAGCCGCAGATTACAATCTTGAAAAAGCCGAAAACGGGATCGTTTTTATTGACGAGATTGATAAAATAGCCCGTAAAAGTGATAATCCTTCAATTACTCGCGATGTGAGTGGCGAAGGTGTTCAGCAAGCTTTACTGAAACTTTTGGAGGGAACAACTGTAAATGTTCCACCAAAAGGAGGAAGAAAACACCCTGACCAGAAATTCATTGAAGTAAATACTGAAAATATTCTTTTCATAGCTGGTGGTGCTTTTGATGGTATTGAACGTCATATTTCAAAACGTTTGAATATGCAAGCTGTTGGTTTTACAGCTTCTTTGAAGGAAAACCAAATGGAGAAAGATAATATGCTTCGTTATATTATTCCGAAGGATTTGAAGGATTTTGGCTTGATTCCTGAGATAATTGGCCGACTTCCGGTTTTGACTTATATGAATCCATTGGATAAAGAAACGCTTCGTGCAATTCTTACCGAGCCTAAAAACGCCATTATAAAACAGTACAAAAAACTGTTTGAAATGGACGGGATTGATTTTGTAATTACTGAAGAAGCATTGGATTTCATCGTAGGGCAGGCAATCGACTATAAGCTTGGCGCACGTGGTTTACGTTCGCTTTGTGAAGCAGTTTTAACCGATGCGATGTATGAAATGCCAGGAACCGATGAAAAGAGTGTTCACGTGACGAAGGAATACGCAGAAGAAAAATTGAACAAATCAACACTTAAAAAGTTGAAGGCGGTTTCATAAAACTTGAAATACTTATAATAAAAAAAACCTCGGGAAGTCCCGAGGTTTTTTTTATTATATTTTCTAATTGATTTCTTAAGGGGTTGCGAGCAAAGTTTTATTTTTGTTGTTAAGAATTTTGTTATGCATTTGCTCTTTTTTGCTTTTTAAATTGTAGCCTGCTACTTCAGTGTCTTTTTTAATTGCCGCTTGTGTTGTTGAACAAGAGGAAAACACAACTGTAAAAGCTAAAAAACTTACTATAAAAAAAATCTGCTTCATATTGAAAATACTAATGATTTTATAGGTCAAAAGTACTTCGGAAGTAATGCGCCCACAAAAGTTTTAGTTGAACTTACAGCTAAACTCGTTGAAATACAGCATTTGAAAAAAACAGTCGATAAAGTGCTCGAAACCCCCGATTTACAACACTTTCCAAAGGGTCAGTTTTCTGAGAAAAACCTAAAATGTGCTGTTTAAACGTAAAAGTTCTTCTAAATAATCGCGAGTATTGGAAAGTCGCGGAACTTTATGTTGTCCACCGAGTTTGTTTTTTTCCTTTAACCAATCATAGAAAAGACGTTCCCGGGCATGATGGATTTTCGGCAAGTTAAGAGTAGTGTTGTTAAAACGTTTTGCTTCATAATCGCTATTTACTTCCTGCAAAGCAGAATCTAAAAGTTGTGTAAAAGAGTTTAAATCTTCTGGAGGTGATTTGAATTCAATAATCCACTCGTGCGCACCTTTTTCTTTACCATTCATAAAAATGGGAGCGGCGGTATAATCAACAATTTCGGCTTTGGTAAGCTGTGAAGCCTTCCGCAATGCTGTTTCTGCATTTTCAATAATCAACTCTTCGCCAAAAACATTTATGTGGTGTTTTGTACGTCCAGTGACTTTTATTCGGTAGGGGTTGGTTGAGGTGAAACGAACGGTATCACCAATTTTATAACGCCAAAGCCCAGCATTAGTTGTAATTACTACGGCATAGTTTTTTCCTTCTTCAACTTCGCTCAGCGGAATTACTTTTTCTTCCGAGGTTCCGTAGTTATCCATCGGAATAAATTCATAAAAAATTCCGTAATCCAACATCAATAATAATTCCTTGTTTTCATTGCGATCTTGGATAGCGAAGAAACCTTCGGAAGCATTATAGATTTCATAATATCTGAAATCACTTTTCGGCAATAATTTATTGTACTGATCAATATAAGGGTCAAAGTTTACGCCACCGTGAAAATACACTTCCAAATTTGGCCAGACTTCAAAAAGATTGCCTCTTCCCGTGGTTTCCATCACATTGTTCAGTAAAACCAACATCCACGAAGGTACGCCAGCAAGGCTGGTTACGTTTTCTTTGATTGTTTCATTAACGATAGCCTGCATCTTCGTTTCCCAATCGCCCATTAGTGAAACTTCATTACTCGGCGTGCTACTGAATTCAGCCCAAAAAGGCATATTGTCAATTAAAATTGCAGAAAGATCGCCAAAGACAGTTCCGTTCTCCTCGTATAACTGTTTGCTTCCACCGAGCCGTAAACTCTTTCCTAAAAATAAATTTGCATTGGGATTATTATTAAGATACATACACAACAAATCCTTACTGGCTGCGTAATGGCAGTCCTCCAAAGAATCATTGGTTACGGGTATAAATTTACTTTTGGCGTTAGTAGTACCGCTAGATTTCGCGAACCATTTTATGGGTGTGGGCCAAAAGATATTGCTTTCGCCTTTTCGTGCACGCTCAATACGAGCTTCGTTTTCTTCATAAGTTGTGATGGGAATTCGCTCTGCAAAATCCCGATAGGTTCTAATGGAAGAAAAATCATACTGACGGCCAATCTCCGTATTTTTTGCTTTTAGAATTAAACTGAAAAGTAGTTCTTCCTGAACTTCAATAGGGTACTTCAGAAATAGGTCTATTTGATGAAACCGTTTCTTTAAAAACCAAGAAGCAATGGAATTTACAATGTGGATTGGCATATTTTTCAGCTATCTTTATGCTATAAAAATAACCATTTTATAATTACGATTTCCTCTTTTTTTGAAGCGATGTTTCCAAAGCAATTCTTCGGAAAATTTTGGCATAAATATTTTTTAATAAATGAATTACGAAGGAGTACTTACCAAAATGCAGACTGAAAACGGGGCGCCCATTCAGTATTATCTTGTTTTTGAAAATGATTTTTTGAATGTAAACCAATTGTTGGACAAAAAAGTGGCGATTAATTTCCTGTGTTACCAATGCTTAAATTGCGGACTTCAAAAGAAAATTTACCGTCAAGGTTTTTGTTATGATTGTTTTTATAAAATTCCCCAAGCAGCAGATTGGATTATAAATCCCGAAATGAGCAAGGCACATTTGGGAATTGAAGAGCGTAATCTTGCTTATGAAGAAAAAGTACAGTTGCAGCCACACGTTGTTTACCTCGCCAATAGCAGTAGTGTAAAAGTTGGTGTTACGCGCAAAAGTCAAATTCCCACACGCTGGATTGATCAAGGTGCGCACGAAGCTATTGAAATTGTGGAAGTGCCAAACCGTTATCTCGCCGGAATTACGGAAGTTGCTCTAAAAAATCATGTGAGTGATAAAACCAATTGGCGCACGATGCTTAAAAACGAAATTAAAGATGAAAATTTGGTGGAATGGCGGAATAAATTAAAACAGTTTATTCCCGCCAACGCTGCCGAATATTATTTGGAAAACAACTCTGAAACCAATCTGCAATTCCCAGTTTTAAAATATCCCGAAAAACCAAAATCGCTCAATCTCGATAAAAATCCATTTTACGAAGGGATTTTAAAAGGAATAAAAGGACAATACCTTATTTTTGACGACGACACCGTGTTCAACATTCGAGGAAATGAAGGATATGTGGTTTCAATAGTTGTAAATTAAAATAAGGGAATTTCATCAAACCACAATCAAATATATATCTTTCGTTGGGAAGCAATATGGGAAACCGTTTTGAGCATCTTCAAAATGCGGTTAATTCACTTTTTGAGGAAGTGGGGAGCATTGTTAAAATCTCTTCTGTTTATGAAACTCCCGCATTTGGTTTTGAAGGTGATTCTTTTTTAAACTGCGCTGTTTGGCTGCAAACAGATATGAAACCTTCCAAAATTTTAAAAACCATTTGGGAAATTGAAAAAACATTGGGGCGAAAACGTAACGCCTCAAAAACCTATACTTCCCGACCTATTGATATTGATATTATTTTTGTGGATGATATGGTTATAGAATCCATAAAGCTCACAGTACCACATCCCGAAATGGAAAAGCGAAAGTTTGTGTTGCAGCCATTGGCAGAACTAAATTCACATTTAATTCATCCGGTTTCACACAAGAATATCATCAAACTTTTAGCGGAAACGAAAGATAAAAGTAAGCTTCAAAAACAATCCAAATGGCTTAGCAACCCGATGAAGGATTTCAATATATCACAATTCAATTACATTGCTATTGAAGGAAACATCGGCGCTGGAAAAACAAGTTTAGCTTCAAAAATCGCGAATGAGTTCAATTCAAAATTAATTCTCGAACGTTTTAAAGACAATCCATTTCTCCCGAAATTTTATGAAGACGCCGCGCGCTATGCTTTTCCTTTGGAAATGTCTTTTCTTGCAGACCGCTATCAGCAATTGGTTGATGATATTACACAATTCGATCTTTTTAAAGATTCAGTAATCGCAGATTATGACGTAAATAAATCGCTGATTTTTGCAAGTATTACTTTGCCGGAGGAAGAATTTTCGCTTTACAAAAAACTCTTTCAAGTGATGCATAAAGAACTTCCCAAACCCGATGTGTATATTTATCTGTACCAAAACACCGAAAGGCTTCTGGAAAATATCAAAAAGCGGGGTCGCAAATACGAGCAAAGCATTCAAGCTGAATATCTGCAAAAATTGAATTCGGGGTATTTGGAATTTATAAAAAACCAACATTCCGAAAGCATAAAAATCATAGACATTTCCGAAATTGATTTTCTGAAAAACCGAACAGATTACTTAAAGATTTTGAGAGAAATAGTTTCTTGAGAACTGAAAAGTTAAGTCTTCAAAATTATTTTTACTTCCTTAAAAAATTGATGGTTGAAAGCATTTCTGCTTTATGTACCTTTGCAAAAAATACTAAATGAGCACACAAGACAATTACGATAAAGGAAGAGGCCCACACAAGCCTGGAAAAAATGCACGAAAGAAAACCGTGGCTCGCAAAAATGCTTCTCTAAAACCTGATTCAAAGAAATCTTCTTTTAAGAAAACTGAAGATCGACAACAAGATCCAACAAAACCAAAGTTGAAGTTTGACAAAACTGGAAAGGAAATTGGACGTCGTGAAAAACCCACCATACAAGTAGTAAAGAAAAGTAATCCAGAAGACGGAATTCGCTTAAATAAATACATTGCAAACAGCGGAGTTTGCTCGCGCCGTGAAGCTGATACATATATTGCTACTGGCTTGGTTACCGTAAATGGAAAAATCATCAACGAAATGGGCCATAAAGTGCAATTGAATGATGATGTTCGTTTTGATGGTCGCCGCTTAAACCCAGAACCTAATACTTACGTTTTGCTTAACAAACCCAAAGGTTTCTCAACCACAGACAGCAATGCGAAGGGAATGACGGTTATGGATTTAGTTGCAAACGCTACCACTGCAAAAATAAAACCTTTTGGTCGTTTGGGTAGAAATGCAACAGGACTTTTGCTTTTTACAAATGATGACGAATTTGTTCAGAAATTCTCTAAAAAAGGAATTGCTCGTCTTTTCCACATCGAATTAGATAAAAACCTAAAAGCTGAGCATCTTAAAAAAATTAAGGAAGGTATTACAATTGAAGGCGTAGAGATAACAGTTGATGAAATTAGCTATGTAGAGAATTCTCCAAAAAGTGAAATAGGTTTAAAGATAAAACACACTGGAAACAGCGTTATTAGAACTATTTTTGAACACTTGGGTTATGATGTAGTTCGCGTAGATTGCGTAACGCTTGGCCCGCTTACCAAAAAGGATTTGCCCCGTGGACGTTGGAGAACCCTTACCGAAAAGGAACTCAGTATGTTCAGCATGATTTAAGGAAAAACGAAATTTCTTGACGTTTCATTATTTATTGAATTTTTTTCGCACATTTGTACTGTAAATATTTAAAGAATATTATATTTAAAATGGTTGGTTTTTGAAAAATTTCGGAAACATAGATTCTAAATGAACAACACATTTTTACTTCTAACGGCTGGATCACAGCAGGTTTCGGGCAAAGGTTTCACTGTAAACATCTTGCCTATTCGTATTTAATCTTCAAGTTAATTTTTTGTTATACTCCCATTTTTATGGGAAATACGCAACAAGAATTTTTAATTTACACCATTCAACGAAAACAAAAAGATGAACACCAAATACATAGATTTAATAAACCAAACGTATTATTTTCCGCAGGAAGAATTTCGTTTAGGCGATAACGGACTGGAATTTCACGGCGTAGATCTTATGGGTCTTGTAGAAAAATATGGGGCTCCATTAAAATTTACCTATCTGCCAAAGATTTCTGAAAACATTATTTTGGCGAAAAAATGGTTTGCGGAAGGTATTGAAAAAAACAATTATAAAGGCACCTATAGCTACTGTTATTGTACTAAAAGTTCACATTTCAAGCACGTTTTAAATGAAGCTTTAAAGAATGATATTCATATTGAAACCTCTTCGGCTTTTGATATTGATATTGTAGAAAGCCTAAAGGAAACAGGAAAAGTTACCGATAAAACCTACGTTATTTGCAACGGTTTTAAAAGGGACCAATACATTACAAACATTGCTAGACTTATCAATAACGGTCATGAAAATTGTATCCCGATTATTGATAATTACGAGGAGATTGAACTGCTTTCAGACAATATTGAAGGTCATTTTAATGTAGGAATACGTATTGCTTCGGAAGAAGAGCCAAAATTTGAATTTTATACTTCGAGATTGGGAATAGGTTATAAAAACATTATCCCCTTTTATGAAGACCAAATTAAAAACAATGATAGAGTAGATCTTAAAATGCTCCACTTCTTCATAAACACTGGTATTCGTGATACTGCTTACTATTGGAACGAATTGGTAAAGTGTTTAAAAGTATATATTCGTTTAAAAAAAATCTGCCCATCCCTAGATAGTTTGAATATTGGTGGCGGTTTTCCTATTAAAAACTCATTGCATTTTGAATACGATTATCAGTATATGATAAACGAAATTCTAAATCAAATAAACATTACCTGTGCGGAAGCGGAAGTGCCGGTTCCAAATATTTTTACTGAATTCGGAAGTTTCACCGTAGGCGAAAGCGGCGGCGCCATTTATGAAATTCTGTACCAAAAACAACAAAACGATCGTGAAAAGTGGAATATGATCAATTCCTCATTTATTACAACGCTCCCAGATACTTGGGCAATCAGTAAACGTTTTATTATGCTTGCTGTAAACCGTTGGAACGACGAATATGAAAGAGTGCTATTGGGCGGTTTAACTTGTGATAGCGATGACTACTACAACAGTGAACAAAACATGGCGGCTATTTATCTGCCAAAGTTCCGTAAAGAAAAACCTTTGTATATTGGCTTCTTTAATACGGGAGCTTATCAGGAAAGTATCGGCGGGTTTGGCGGTTTGCAACACTGCTTAATACCTTCGCCAAAACATATTTTGATTGATAGAGATAAAGACAATAATATAACAACTGAACTTTTTTCAGAACAACAAACAAGCGAGCAATTGCTAAACATTTTAGGTTATGAGCACTAAGACGTATGCCGGAATCCCGCAAAAATATGCGGCCCTTGAAACATCAAAAATCGTATTAATTCCAGTTCCCTATGACGGAACTAGCACCTGGCAAAAAGGTGCGGACAAAGGTCCAGAAGCGTTTTTGGATGCTTCCGAAAACATGGAGCTTTACGATATTGAAACTCAAACAGAGGTTTATAAACAAGGCGTTTACCTTGCGGACGCCATTACAGAAAATTCCTCACCAGAAGCGGTAGTTTCTGAAGTGCACAAAGTCACAAAAGATTATATAAAGCGAAATAAATTCGTCACAATTTTTGGTGGTGAACATAGCATTTCTATAGGCACAATCCGCGCCTTTAACGAATGTTTTGAAGATCTTACGGTGCTTCATATTGATGCCCACGCAGATTTACGAAAGGATTTCCATGGAAGCACTTGCAACCACGCCTGTGCGGTATACGAAGCTAGCCAGAATACAAATCTTGTGCAAGTTGGTATTAGAAGTATGGATATTGCTGAAACCCGCGTGATGGATGAAGAGAAAGTATTCTTCGCCCATGATATGGCTAAAGATGAATATTGGATGGATAAAGTAATTGAAGCCTTAGGTGAAAATGTATTTATTACTTTTGATCTTGATGCTTTTGATCCTTCAATCCTACCATCAACTGGAACACCAGAGCCGGGCGGGCTTTTCTGGTATGAAACTTTAGATTTCCTAAAGCAGGTTTTTGAAGAAAGAAATGTAGTAGGTTTTGATATTGTGGAATTGTGTCCAAATGAAAATGAAAGAGCTTCAGACTTTGTGGCCGCAAAACTTTACTACAAAATGTTGACCTATAAATTCGCAGGAACTGTGGAGGGCGACGAATACGATAGCAATTTTAACGAAGCGAAAAAAGGCGTTTCTAAATTTAATACAGAAGAAGAAGATGAGTACTAGCAAAGGATCTATTTCCCAGTTTATTGAAAAATACTATTTACACTTTAACGCCGCTGCCCTTGTGGATGCTGCAAAAGGTTACGAAGCACAGCTGAACAAAGGTTCAAAAATGCTCGTTTCCCTTGCTGGTGCTATGAGTACTGCAGAATTGGGAAAGATTTTTGCCGAAATGATCCGTCAAGATAAAGTTCAAATTATTTCCTGCACAGGAGCAAACCTTGAAGAAGATATTATGAATCTTGTAGCGCATAGCCATTACGAACGCGTGCCGCATTATCGCGATTTAACGCCGCAAGATGAGTGGGATTTGCTTGAAAGAGGTATGAATCGCGTCACAGATACTTGTATTCCTGAGGAAGAGGCTTTCCGAAGAATTCAAAAGCATATCGTGAAACTTTGGAAAGATGCCGAAGCCAAAGGCGAACGCTACCTTCCGCACGAATATATGTACAAATTGCTTTTAAGTGGTGTAATGGAGGAACATTACGAAATAGATTTAAAAGATTCTTGGATGTACGCCGCCGCTGAAAAAAACCTGCCAATAATATGTCCGGGATGGGAAGACAGTACGATGGGTAACATCTTCGCAAGCTATGTATTGAAAGGCGAATTAAAAGCCTCCACAATGAAAAGCGGTATAGAATATATGACTTTTCTAGCAGAATGGTACACGGAAAATTCGAAAAATGGAATTGGTTTCTTCCAAATTGGTGGAGGAATTGCCGGCGATTTCCCAATTTGTGTAGTGCCAATGCTGTATCAAGATATGGAGCGTCCAGAAACTCCATTTTGGAGCTATTTCTGCCAAATTAGTGATTCTACAACCAGTTTCGGAAGCTATTCTGGAGCCGTGCCAAATGAAAAAATCACGTGGGGAAAACTGGATATAGACACTCCAAAATTCATCATTGAAAGCGATGCAACAATCGTTGCGCCTTTGATTTTTGCGTACCTTTTGGGTATGTAAAAACAGGTATTGAATATTTACATACAAATACGAATTACATAAATACTGAAATCGTTTCCCTCGACAAAACTAGTTGAGGGAAAGGATTTTGAAGTATATAAAATAACAGAATGGAACAGCAAAAAATTGAAAATATAGAATTAAAATTTTTAACGCTAAAGGATTATGAAGCGTTAAAGGAGGCTACCATTCAATCATATGGCGGTTTGCCAAACAGCTATTGGAAGATTAATGAAATTGGGAATTTGATAGATATTTTCCCTGAAGGTCAAGTTGTTATCATGGCTGATGGCGAAATAGCCGGTTGTGCGCTTTCCATTATTGTAGATTTTGATGAAATAGAAGACCAGCATACATACAAAGATATCACCGATGATCCCACCTTCAGTATCCACGATCCAGAAGGCGATGTTCTCTACGGAATAGATGTTTTCATCCGTCCAGACTTTCGTGGGTTACGACTGGGAAGAAGATTGTACGATTACCGGAAAGAACTTTGCGAAAATTTAAATCTGAAAAGCATCATATTTGGTGGAAGAATGCCCAATTATCATTTACACGCCGATAAAATTTCTCCAAAACAATACATTGAAAAAGTAAAGCGCAAACAAATTGACGATCCCGTTTTAAACTTTCAAATATCAAATGATTTTCACCCAGTGCGGGTTTTGAAAGGCTATTTGGAAGGTGATAAAGCTTCAGGCGAATTTGCAGTTTTAATGGAATGGGATAATATTTATTTTACCAAACCAGATAAAAAACCAAAACCAAGTGCTATTAAAAGTGTAGTTCGCCTTGGGCTTATCCAATGGCAGATGCGGAGCTATGCAGGAATGGAAGATTTAATGCAGCAAGTGGAATATTTTATTGATAGTGTTGCAGGTTATCGTTGCGATTTTGCAATGTTTCCGGAATTTTTCAACGCCCCGCTTATGGCAGAATACAATCACATGAGCGAGCCAGATGCAATCCGTGAATTGGCAAAGCATACTAAGGAAATTACTGAGAAAATGGCGCAACTTTCCATTTCCTATAACATCAATATCATTACAGGAAGCATGCCCGAAATGGTTCGCGGAAAATTATATAACGTAGGCTATTTATGCAGAAGGGACGGAAGTGTGGAGCGTTATGAAAAAATACATGTAACTCCAGACGAAGCAAAAGTATGGGGAATGGTAAACGGAAATTCCCTTCAGACTTTTGATACCGATTGCGGAAAAATTGGAGTATTAATCTGTTACGATTCTGAGTTTCCAGAACTTTCAAGATTACTTTCAGATGAAGGGATGGACATTCTTTTTGTTCCGTTTCTTACAGATACACAAAACGGGTATTCCCGCGTAAGATTATGTGCACAAGCTAGAGCCATAGAAAATGAATGTTACGTAGCTATCGCAGGAAGTGTGGGCAATTTGCCCAAAGTGCACAATATGGACATACAATATGCACAAAGTGCAGTTTTTACGCCTTGTGATTTTTCTTTTCCAAGCAATGGAATTAAAGCAGAAGCAACCCCAAACACCGAAATGATTTTGGTGGCTGATGTGGATGTAGATTTACTTCGCGAGTTGCACACTTTCGGGGCAGTGCGAAATTTAAAGGATAGAAGAAAGGATTTCTATAGACTTGAACGAGTGAAAAAATAAATCTTTTCACAAGAAATATATAAACCTATCAGATTTTAAAAGTTTGATAGGTTTTATTTTTTTGCAGAAATATCTCCCAAACCGCAACCCCAATTACAACAATATATTCCAAGGCAACCAACCAAAGTTTTTCCTCGAAGCCATCGTTTCCATAGGCTGAGTAACTTAGCATAACTACAAAACTCCAAACAATTGGAAATTTGTATTTTGTAAAAATTGAAATCAAAAGCGGCGTCGCGATATACCATGGATGTACGGTTGTTGAAAGCAAAAAGTAAAATGAAATTGCAAAAAGCATCGCGGTCAATAATTGCTGAGGTGTTTTATTTTTTCTGAAGAAAGCAATAGCCAAAACAAAGAGAAAGACCAAAATCGGAAGAATTTTTCCGACGCTTTCAATTATATTCCACCCCACAATCTGAAACCCAATCCCCCGAATTACATAATAAATACTCGCATTAAACTCGAAATTCTGAAACCAAAGTGAAATGGTAGCTGAAAAATTCTGAATAAACTCCGAAGAGAGGAACGGTAGGAAAATAATCAAAATCGTAATTCCAATTACCGCATAAAATTTTAATAAAGATGTGCGGTTGAGCTTTTCGACTCCGCTAATAAAAGGATCCGTTAAGATTTTCTTCGAAAGGAAATACTTCAAAAACAAAGGCAAAAACAAAAGCGGAATCAACTTCACCGAAACTGAAACTCCAATCAAAACTGCTGCCCAAAACCATTTTCCTTTCAACAGTAAATACATTGCCCAAACAAAAAAGAAAAGCATCACGCCTTCAAAATGAAGGTTTCCCGTAAGTTCGATAATAATGAAAGGATTCAAGAAAAACCAAAATATGTTTTTAATTGGAAGGTTCAATTTCTCCAATATTTTTTTTCCGAAGTAAAGAATCCCAACATCCGCCATAATAATTAGCACTCGTAAAACAATCACGGAACCTAAAACACTTTTCCCTCCAAAAAGTGCAGCAATTGCAAAAAACAATTGATTAATTGGCGGATAATTGCTGAAATGACTTGCGTTAAGCGAACCCATTCCATCAATTAATTTTTGTGATTGTCCAACTGACACATCGAGCGCAGTCGAGAGATTTGGGGTAAACAAATATGGACTTACACCTTGCAACAACAACCGTCCGTCCCATAAGAATCGATAAAAATCCTGCGACAGATTTGGGATTGCCATGATAAAAGCAAGTCTTGAAACGATTCCCAAACTGGCTAATAACCAAAAATTTAATTTAATTTTTTCAATGAAATAATAGGAAATATAAAAAAGATATGTGCAAAATAAAATGAGTTTTACAAAATCAGTTCGCTCTAAATCATAACCGAAATTGATATAAAGCGCAATAGAAGCTATCGCAAATAGTAAAGGGATTTTATAAAGTTTAATGAAATTCAAAAACCGTTTTATTTAATCGTTAATTAGAAGTTCAAAAAAACCTAAAATAGTTTATCCCTTCAGTCCTGCCATTCGGCAATAAACATATTGGTGTCATGCCCGCCTCCGTTATTTCTGTTTGAAGAAAAAACCAATTTCTTTCCATCATTTGAAAAAACAGGAAAAGCATCAAAAGTTCTTCCGTGCGTTACTCGCTCTAGATTTTTCCCATCAATATCAATTAAATATAAATTAAACGGAAATCCTCTCTCTGCTTCAAAATTGCTGGAAAACAAAATCTTTTTCCCCGAGGGATGGAAGAAAGGTGCCCAATTCGCGTTCCCCAAATGCGTCAATTGGCGAAGTTCGCTTCCGTCAGCATTGCAGATAAAAAGTTCCATTTCGGTAGGTTGCACCAAACCTTGAGCGAGCAAATCCTTGTATTCTTTTATTGCCGCTTCAGTTTTTGGCCGGGAAGCGCGGAAAATTAATTTTGAACCGTCGGGCGAAAAGAATGCGCCGCCATCATAACCTAATTCGTTGGTTATTTGCTTTACATTTTTGCCGTCAATATCCATTGTGTAAAGTTCCAAATCGCCGCTTCGCATGGATGTAAAAACAATTTTATCTCCTTTTGGCGAAACAGTGGCTTCGGCATCGTAACCTGGTTCGTTTGTGAGTTGTGCAGTAATATTTCCCTCCAAATCTGCCACGAAAATATCAAAACTATCATAAACTGGCCAAACGTATTTTCCTTCCTTTTTCAAAGGAACTTCGGGACAATTTTCGTCTTTTAAATGGGTGCTTCCATAAACAATGTGTTTTCCATCCGGAAGGAAATAACTGCAAGTCGTCCGCCCTTTTCCGGTACTCACCATTGGTGGTTGTTTGCCCTTAAATGTTTCGTCAGCGTTCATCAAAAACATTTGATCACAGTTTACGCCCCAGTTTTTATTGTTGCTTTGGAAAATCAGTTTGCTATCGTCAAAACTCCAATAAGCTTCAGCATTATCACCGCTAAACGTGACTTGACGAATGTTTTTAAAATGCTTTTCTTCGGGATAAATTAATGTGTCTTTTGTCTGTGGATCGAGAACTGCCGCTGAGTTTTTTTCAATTTTGTTTGCTGACTCTTCTGATGTTTCCTTTACTTCATTTTTACAACTCGCGAAGAGAGAAATAAAAATGATTGCGTAAACTATTTTCATTTTAATGTATTTTTGCACAAAAGTAATGATATGCGTACAATTTTAGTGTTTTTTCTGGCAATGCTTGTTTTTTCCTGTAAGAAAACAAAAGTGGAATCTATATCTATGAAAATGGATGTTTCCGTTTTGGCGAACGATAGTTTGAAGGGTAGAAAAACAGGTTCGGCCGATGAAAAGAAAGCTGCTGAATATATTGCGAAACGTTTCGCGGAATTGGGATTGCAGCCAAAAGGAACAGTTGGATATTTTCAGAAATTTACTTTTAAGGCAAATAAAAATCCACATCAAGAGGCGGAATTTACTTCAGAAATAAATGACAGCACCGAAACCGCAGAAAACGTAATTGGCTATCTTAATAATAATGCTGAAAATACTATTGTAATAGGAGCGCATTATGATCACCTAGGAATGGGCGGAGAAGGTTCGCTTTATAGAGAAGGAAATGCAATTCACAATGGTGCAGACGATAATGCAAGCGGGGTGGCGATGATGTTGCATTTGGCAGATTCTCTTCATAAGAAAGGTTCTCCAAAGAACAACAATTATCTTTTTATAGCTTTTTCTGGCGAGGAAGAAGGCCTTTTGGGCTCAAATTATTTCGTGAAAAATCCAACCATCGACACCAAAAAAGTAACTTATATGTTAAATATGGATATGGTAGGAAGGCTAAATTCTGAAAATACTTTGGCGGTTTACGGAATTGGAACTTCACCAATTTTCAAGCAAACAGTTAATGCGAATGCGAGCGATTTAAAAATTGTAGAAAATGAAAGTGGGGTTGGACCGAGTGATCATACTTCGTTTTATTTGGCAGATATTCCGGTGTTGCATTTTTTCACTGGACAACACGAAGATTACCACAAACCAAGTGATGATACTGAAAAAGTAAATTTTGAGGGAATGGAAATGGTTTCAAATTATATTTTCAGCATTATAAAAGATTTGGATAGTCAGCCAAAACTGCCTTTCCGAAAAACTAAAAACGAAAGTGAAGTGGTGCCAGATTTCAAAGTGACTTTGGGTGTGGTGCCCGATTATCTTTTCAGCGGAAAAGGAATGCGGATTGACGGTGTTAGCGAAGACCGTCCTGCTCAAAAAGCAGGCCTTCAAAAAGGAGATGTTGTAGTGAAAATGGGTGAGTTTGAAGTGACAGATATGATGAGCTATATGAAAAGCCTTTCAAAATTTGAAAAAGGCCAAACTGCAAAAGTAACTATCGATAGAAGCGGTGAATTAAAGGAAGTTGAGGTTACGTTTTAAAAATTTTAAGTCATCATCATTCCCCAAATCACAAAACATATCAATAAATAAATCACCGAAATTATTAAACAGATTCTTGCTGGTCTTTTCTTATTATTAACGAATAATAGTAGGCTTACAATAAGCAAGATAAAAACAGGTGAAGCTAAAACTGCTATGAACGTGAATAAAAGTCCATCCAGATTTATATAATCTAAAAAGTTTGCGTTTTGCATTTAAGTTTTTATAGTTTTGAAAACTTGTTTACATCATACTACCGCAAATTCCTAAACCTACCATAACATAGACAATTGCAATAATAATTAGGATTTTACCAATTCTTTTGTCGGATGGTTTTTCATTTATTCTTGACATTGAAATGCCCATAATAAATAGCGTAAACGGAATTGCTAAAATGACTAATAGTATCAGCATCAAGTTTTTTTAGAGCATCATTGTAGTTCCGCAAATTCCTAAACTTATAATTGCATATACTACAGCTATTATAAAAAGTATTTTGGCCGCCCGTTTCTTCTCATTAAAGTATAATATAGTTCCAATTAAGCCTAAAATAAAGGAGGGAAGTAACATAATTAATATAATTACAATTACAAGCCCATCCATATTACCTCCTTCTAAAAATATCATAACGCATCTGCTTTAAGTTTTTCTAAATATTCCTTTTTGTCATCCCGGTAAAAAAGGTTCATCGTTTCAAACGGGATAATTTTATAATCTTTGTCCACTATGTGAACACAGGATTTTTTAACACTTCGAACGTCGAAATTATAAGCATCAATAAATTGCATAATTATTACTCTGAAAAGATTGTCGTAGCCCAATTCCGGCGAATCAATATTGGGAAGACAGCATAAAATTGATTTTAGATTTTCCTGTGCACATTCCACTGAATTTCCGGTGCTGAAAAGCTCAATCATTTTTCCTTTTAGCATTTCGTCTTGTTCGTAAACAATGGTATTTTTACTATTATCCAATAAATCTTGTGGATTGATATATCTTGTCAGTGGAAAAACTTCGTCGCCTAATTTCAGTGCATAGCCCATCACCAAAGCATCGGGATTGCATGGAACAGGGAGTAAATCTTCCGCATTGAAAACATCGGTCTGTTCTAAAATTTTTCTTCGAACTTCAGTCAAAGTAATTCTATCGGTTTCGGTATTGAAATCTTCCAATCTGCCAGCAATTTGTGTGGGTTGAAACGTTACCCCGCGAACGCATTTTTGTTTTAAGGCGAAATTAATAATCTTACCCATTTCGCCATCATTCAATCCTTTTTGAAGTGTTACAACAAAAGTTGTGGAAAGATTTACTTCATTCAAATTAGCAAGCGCTTGTTGACGGATTTTTGATAAATCAGCACCGCGCAAGGTTCGTAAAACCGAATCTTCAAAAGAATCAAACTGCAAATATATTTCGAAATCGGGCGCGTATGTTTTTAGTTTTTCTGCAAAATCTTTCTCTTTTGCAATTCGGATTCCATTTGTATTTAGCATTAAATGTTTTATGGGAAGTGTTTTTGCATAATCTAAAATATCAAAAAACTGCGGATGAATTGTAGGTTCGCCACCGCTTATTTGCACAACATCTGGCTCTTTTTCATTCCGAACCACCGCGTCCATCATTTTTTTAATTTCATCTAAAGTGCGATGCCTTCCATACGTTGGGGAAGAACCCGCATAACAAGTAGGACAGGTGAGGTTGCAACGATCGGTGACTTCAACAATCGTTAAACACGAATGTTGCTCGTGATCGGGACACAAACCGCAATCATACGGACAGCCGTAATGCGTTTTTGTGTTAAAGGTATAAGGCATTTCCGAAGGTTTGTTGTAGTTGCGGATGTTTTTGTAATATTCAATATCATCTGCAATCAGTACTTTGCTGTTGCCGTGCTCGGGGCAACGCTTTAGCATGTAAACGTTACTATCTTCAAAAACTATTTTGGCATCAATTCGCTTTAAGCATTTTGGACAGAGGCTTAATGTAAAATCGTAGTATGTGTATTTTCTAACCGGCATTTTGGTTGTTTTGAGTTCTGAGTTCTGGGTTATTTGGTTCTGTTTGCTGACTTGTATCTTGACTCTTGTGTCTTGATTCTTTTATAATAAAAAGCGTTTTATAATAATAGAGCAAACAAACAATACAAAGAATTTGAACACTGCTTAATCCCAAAACAAAAAATTCATTCGGTTTTAGAAATTCAATAAAAAAACGAAAACTGAAATAACTTATCATAAACCACTTGAATAATTCCCCACTTTTTAGTATTTGCTTTTTCTGAATTTGTTTCAGGGTCATTGATAAAAGTATCAAAAAAAAGAGTTCGTACAACGCAAGCGGATGCCGATTGATGCCATCGCCTAAATTCATTCCGAAGAATGAAGAAGTTTCTACTCCGTAAGTGAATTCATTGGTGCCCGAAAGAAAGCATCCTACCCGTCCAATAAAAATTCCGAGAATTATTGGAAATATAAACAAATCTCCCGACGAGTTTTTTTCGCCAATTATTTTTTTTGCAATCTCAACGCCCAAAAGTCCGCCGAATAGTCCGCCCATAATTGATTTGGCGTTTAGCAATTCAATCCAAGTATTTTCAGAAAAATCAACAAAAGGATATTCTAAAAATCCAATAATCCGAGAACCAATTAACGCTCCCAAAGTGGCGCCGATGATTATGGAAAGTCTGTTGTTTGAAGAAATTTCATCCGTGTTTCTTTTTCGAAGAAAGACATAGTAACGAAAACCCACAATAAAAGCTAGATATTCCAAAATGAGATGAATATTCATTTTTATTCCAAAGAAAATAGGCTCGAAAGGGATTTCCAAATTTTGATTGTTTGGATATAAATGTAATCAATTTTGGAAATAAAAAAACCTCACAAATCTTGAAGACTTGTGAGGTTTAGTTCTATTATTTAGTTTGGGAATTACATCATCCCAGGCATGCCACCACCCATACCGCCTGGCATACCGTGGCCGCCACTTTCTTCTTTTATGTCAACCAAAGCACATTCAGTAGTCAAAATCATTCCAGCAACCGAAGCAGCGTTTTCAAGCGCAATACGAGTTACTTTTTTAGGATCGATAATACCTGCTTTTAGCATATCAACATATTTTTCAGTTTTGGCATCATAACCGAAGTTTTTCTTGCCTTCCAAAACTTTATTGATAACTACAGAACCTTCCCCACCACCGTTTTCAACGATAGTTCGGAGCGGTGCTTCAATAGCACGTGCAACAATATGTACACCAGTTGCCTCGTCTGGAGTATCTGTTGCAATTTTTTTCAAAACCTCAATAGCACGAACCAAAGCTACGCCACCACCAGCAACAATGCCTTCTTCAACAGCCGCACGGGTTGCATTAAGAGCATCATCTACACGGTCTTTTTTCTCTTTCATTTCAATCTCAGACGCAGCACCTACGTAAAGAACTGCAACCCCACCAGCTAATTTAGCCAAACGTTCCTGCAATTTCTCTTTGTCGTAATCGCTTGTTGTAGATTCTATTTGAGATTTTATCTGGTTCACACGACCTTTGATGTCACTTTTATTTCCAGCGCCATTTACGATTGTTGTGTTGTCTTTATCAATTGTAATTGTTTCCGCAGAGCCTAACATTTCGATAGTTGCATTTTCCAAAGTAAAACCACGCTCTTCAGCAATAACAGTTCCTCCAGTTAAAACTGCGATATCTTCCAACATTGCTTTTCTTCTATCACCAAAACCTGGAGCTTTTACAGCTGCAATTTTCAATGAACCACGGAGTTTGTTTACTACCAAAGTAGCCAAAGCTTCACCATCAACGTCTTCAGCAATAATCAATAAAGATTTCCCTTGTTGGGCCACTGGCTCAAGTATGGGCATTAAATCTTTCATTGAAGAAATTTTCTTGTCATAAAGCAAAATCATTGGGTTTTCCAATTCAGTTTGCATTTTTTCAGTGTCAGTTACAAAGTATGGAGAAAGGTATCCACGGTCAAACTGCATTCCTTCAACAACGTCAACATACGTTTCAGTTCCTTTTGCTTCTTCAACAGTGATAACACCTTCTTTTCCAACTTTTCCGAATGCTTTTGCGATCAAATCGCCAATCATATCGTCATTGTTTGCTGAAATGGAAGCCACTTGCTTTATCATTTCTGAAGAATTACCAACTTTAGTTGATTGGCTTTCCAAATTTTTAACGATTGCTTCAACAGCTTTATCGATACCGCGTTTCAAATCCATTGGATTTGCGCCAGCAGCAACGTTTTTAAGGCCTTCTTTTACAATTGCTTGAGCAAGAACGGTAGCGGTGGTTGTTCCGTCACCAGCAAGATCATTAGTTTTTGAAGCTACTTCCTTCACCATTTGCGCGCCCATATTTTCAAGTGGGTCTTGCAATTCAATTTCTTTTGCAACTGTAACCCCATCTTTTGTCACCTGCGGAGCACCGAAGGATTTACTGATAATTACGTTACGACCTTTTGGGCCTAATGTTACTTTTACTGCGTTTGCCAATGCGTCAACGCCACGTTTAATTGCGTCGCGTGCTTCAACATCAAATTTTATATCTTTTGCCATTTTTTTAAAATGCTTTAAGCTTTTGGCTGAACGCCTTAAGCTGTGTTAAACTAATTTTTTTAAATATTTATTTATGAAAAGTTTAGATGATGGCTAAAATATCATCCTCGCGCATAATAAGGTAATCCTTACCATCAAGCTTTAATTCGCTGCCAGAATATTTCCCGTAAAGAACTGTATCACCAACTTTCACAGTCATTTTGTGATCTTCTTTACCTTTACCAACAGCTACTACTTTACCTTGTTGTGGTTTTTCTTTTGCAGAATCTGGAATATAAATTCCTGATGCGGTTTTAGTTTCTGCTTCTTGCGGCTGAACCAAAACTCGATCTGCAAGTGGTTGAATTTTTAATGCCATTTCAATTTTATTTTTTAGTTGTTAAACTTGAGTTTAAATCTTTGATTGCTAATTGGCAGAAATTGTGCCACTGCCCATAAACTGCCATTTTACAAAACAAAAATGCCAGCTTGTCAGAAGCTGGCATTTTTAAAAATATATTGTAACTAAATATTAGTTTGTAGTATCTGTTGCAGTAGGTGCTGGAGTTTGTGTTGTTGGCACTGTTGGAACAGCATTAGCATCAAAAGTTTTTGATTGTAAATTGTTGCCACCCATAATAAAAACGTTGGAAAATAAAATCAACGCCAACATAATAGTTGCAAGAGTCCAAGTACTTTTATCTAAAAAGTCACTTGTTTTCTGCACACCACCAATTTGTGCACCGCCACCGCCACCAAATGACGATGAAAGTCCGCCACCTTTTGGGTTTTGAACCATTATAACTATGACCAATAAAAAGGCCACTATCATTATCAAAATTAAAAATATTGTAAACGTACTCATGATTGTTCTGAATTAATCAATTTATCTATCGCCCGAATTTGGTCTGCAAAGAAACCACTTTTTTCGGGATTTTTCAAAATTAAAATTTTATATGCTTGAATTGCTTTTTTATAATTCTTTTGCTGTAGGTAAACTTTTGCCAAAGTCTCCGTCATCAGTGAATCAGACGGTTGTGTATAAGGCTTTTCTAGATTGCTTTTTTCTTCTTTTAGAGTTTTTTTTTCTATTTCCGAAGGAATTATTTTCGGGCGCTCCTGAATGAATTTATCAATCATTTCAAACTTTCTATCTCTGTCATCTTTGTTCGTTTCATCATCTTTTTCCTCCTGCGCTGAAGATTCGGAGGACAGGTCTTTTTTCGTTAAAGTTTCTTCCGAACGCTCAATTGGTTTTGCTTTTGTCAGCTTTAACCATTCTGAAAAGGAATGTGTATCCCTTTTAGTAAACTCCAAAGGTTTGTCTGGTTGCAAAATTTTCTCAGGTTTTTCTTCTTTCTTTTCAACCAAATTGGTTACAGATTCAATCTTTCTTTGGAAAAGCCCAGGATTTAAAATATCCTCAGCTTTTTGCAATTCGGCCTTTAGTTGTTTGTCTATTTCCAGGCTTATTTGTTCGGAAACATCTTCTGAAATCACCTTTATTTCATCAACGGTAGCATCGTGCTGAAGTATGGTTTGCGAAATTTCATTCTGAATAAATTTTTCCGAAGTGATGTATTCAAAAAGAATATCACGATCTGTTGTATGCGCCGCAGTAAGTTTTAGCGCATCATTGTACAGAAAACTGTCCTTATTTTTCAAACCTTTTAGTTGCAAGGCGCGCGCACTTTGAAAATATGGATATTTTTTAATTAGTAAATCTAATGCAGCCAAGTCTTCAGAAGTTATTTTCTGTGGATTGGCTAGTAAATATGTGAAGTTTGAAGTGTTCAAAATGCTACCAATTTGCAAGCGATTTATTAAAAATATCTTGAGTCAACCTTTCAAAAATAATATCAACTGCAGCATCCAATTTTGAACCTGTTAGTTGGGTTTGGCCATTGTAGTCATAATAAAAGCTGAACGGTTGCTCAAAATCTTTCAACGGTTCTTTTGTATTATAAAAGCGAACGTTTATTGCAATTGTTAATCTGTTTTGGGCAGCAGTACTATTTGAAGTTGCCGTGATTGGCGAAATATAGAACTGTGTAATTTCTCCTTCATAAACCAAATCACCACTACTATTTACCAAATCCAAGCTTGTTTGGTTCAATAATAAATCTTGCAATTTTTGTGTGAAATCTCTCGAAATTCCGGGCTCAACGATAGGTGCGTTGTTTTGAAAATAATTTACCTGTACCGTTTTGGTAGTACTATAATTAATATCTGCTCCGGTAAAAGAATATGACCCGCAACTATTCAAAGAAAATGCTAAGGTTAGAAAAAATAAAATTGAGAATATTTTTGACATCACTATATATTATAATTTACTGCTTACTGAATTTACAAATCGTATTGTTTAATCTTCCTGTATAGCGTTCTTTCTGAAATGCCCAACTCGTCTGCGGCATCTTTTCGTTTACCGTGATATTTTTCGAGGGATTTTTTTATGAGTTCTAGTTCTTTTTGCTGAAGCGAAAGATTTTCTTCTTCTTCAATTTCCTCGGCATATTCGTATTTGTCCTTTCGTTGCTCAGAATTGTGTTCTGGAATGCTGAAAACTTCAACGTCATTTTCTTCGTTATTATTTTCATCTTCAATAATTGAAGCCAATTCCTCATCGGCACTATTTTCTTCGGAATAAATTTTATTGATAAGTGACGATTGCTCTTCTTTTACTTTCGCAGCGTTGCCTGTTTTCATCAATTCCAAAGTAAGTTTTTTCAAATCGTTTACATCGCGTTTCATATCGAAAAGCACTTTGTAAAGAATTTCTCGTTCGCTGCTGAAATCACTTTCAGCTTTTTTCGCATTTACAATTGCCGGAAGATTACTACCCATATCGGGCAGATAATGCTTCAAAGTTTCATAGGAAATCTCTCGATTTTGCTCCAAAACCGAAATCTGTTCAGCAACATTTCGCAACTGACGAATGTTGCCACTCCAGCGGTATTTTAATAATAAATCAGTTGCACGGTCATCCAACTTAATCGTTGGCATTTTGTATTTCTGCGCAAAATCTGCTGCAAATTTTCTGAAAAGTAAATGAATATCTTCCTGCCGTTCACGAAGCGGTGGTAAGTTTATTTCTACAGTGCTCAATCTATAATATAAATCTTCGCGGAATTTTCCTTTTTCAATTGCATCAATCATTTTCACGTTGGTTGCGGCAACAATACGAACATCGGTTTTCTGCGCTGCAGAAGAACCCACTTTTAAAAATTCGCCATTTTCCAAAACGCGAAGTAACCGAACTTGCGTTGGAAGCGGTAATTCGCCAACTTCATCAAGGAAAATGGTTCCGCCATCGGCAACTTCAAAATAACCACTTCGGGTTGCGGTTGCGCCCGTAAAAGATCCTTTTTCGTGACCGAAAAGTTCGCTATCAATAGTTCCTTCAGGAATGGCGCCGCAGTTAACGGCTATATATTTCCCATGTTTTCTGTGTGAAAGGGAGTGAATTATTTTAGGAATACTTTCTTTACCCACACCGCTTTCGCCTGTAACTAATACTGAAATATCAGTAGGCGCTACTTGAATTGCTTTTTCTACGGCACGGTTTAGTTTTGGATCGTTGCCTATTATTCCGAAACGTTGTTTTGTTGCTTGTATGCTTTCCATAAATTACCCCTGCAAAGGCAGGAGTCTGTTTTATTAATAATATTCGTAAGTGAATCTCTCAATTAACTCTCCATCAACCAATACCTCAGCACTAATTGGGTAACCCAAATCATTGTATTGATAGGTAATAACGCGCAAATTACCATAGTCATTATACGATGTTATGTTGTTTTTTGAAAAAGAATATGTCTTATTATAGGCTAATGAAAGACCCATGTCATCTAAAATAAAAGTCTTGTAATCTCTCGTAAGTACAGGGTGCAAGGGATTTTTTTTATCGTCGTGTTCATAATTTATATTATAAATATTTGAGCCATTATCTTCATTTATATTAATAAGATTTCCGTTGCTATAGCTGTACTTTGTTACTGTAGGGTTAGGATTCCACGCGTGGGATTCTAAATTTTCTTGGATTAGTAGATTGTTGGCTCCGAATATTAAAGTATAATTAGTATCACCATCCTCACCAAATTCTCTTTCTAC
The DNA here is from genome assembly GCA_038259585.1 of Flavobacteriales bacterium. GTDB lineage: Bacteria > Bacteroidota > Bacteroidia > Flavobacteriales > Flavobacteriaceae > Aequorivita. The sequence continues at coordinate 157,885 of JBBSOQ010000004.1, forward strand.
TTGAATGCTATCCTGATAATGGGTAGCTGTCAACGATCCAAAATCAGAGCCATATTCGTTGAATCTATTAACTTTTTTAAGCTCATTGGAGTTGTTGTATTCGTTTTCAGTATGTAGCCAAGGCTCTGTTTGACCTTCCTTAATTAAAATTCCAACAACTCCCGTTAATTGCCCTAAATTGTTGTATAAAATATTCACTTTAACTCCATTAATGCTATCAAGCGTACTAAAATATTGAATTGGCTTAGCCTCTTCGTCAAAAGAATATTCTAAGCGCCAGTTGTTACTATAAATAGCAGTTATTGTAAACTTTTTTATTTTTAGTTCAATGTTTTGTTCTTGCTCTTCTTCTTGAACTACATCATTGTCATTGTTGGAGCATCCCAACATTGTAAAAAATAAACTAAGTAGAATAATATATCTCATAACTATGATTTTTGGTTATAACTAAAGATACTATTTTTTGTATTTAATTATTTTCTGAATATCCAACCGCTTTCCCAATAAGCGTTGCAGTAGTACAATCGGTTATTTTTACTTTTACAAAATCTCCAGCTTTATAAGTTGACTTCGGAAAAACCGCAACATTATTGTGTTCCGTTCTTCCGCTCCATTCTTCTTTGTTTTTTTTTGATTCTTTTTCAATTAAAACGGTTACTATTTTGCCTAAAAATCCTGCTGTCCGAATTGCACTGTGCTTTTGCTGAAGGTCAACAATCTCTGTCAACCTACGGCTTTTTGTTTCTTCGGGTATGTCGTCAACAAGCTTTCGGGCAGCCGTAGTTCCGGGCCTTTCGGAATATTTATACATATAGCCAAAACTATATTTCACATATTCCATCAAGCTCATAGTTTCTTGATGATCTTCCTCAGTTTCGGTTGGAAAACCAATAATCATATCCTGCGAAATGGAACAACTAGGAATGATTTCCCAGATTCTGTCAATTAGTTTCATATACTCTTCCCGCGTATGCTGACGGTTCATTTCCTTTAAAATACGCGTACTTCCACTTTGAACCGGAAGATGAATATGGTTGCAAATATTGTCGTGTTTCGCCACAATATGTAAAACCTCCTCATGCATATCCTGCGGATTGCTTGTTGAAAATCGAATGCGCATTTTTGGGTGTTTCTTAGCAACCATATCAAGCAATTGGGCAAAATCGGTTGCGGTTGCTTGCTCCATATTTGAAGCGCTTTTGAAATCTTTTTTCAAGCCGCCACCGTACCATAAATAACTATCTACATTTTGACCAAGGAGAGTAATTTCTTTATAACTTTTTTCGGCTAAATCGTTCACTTCTCCTAAAATACTATGCGGATCACGGCTGCGTTCGCGTCCTCTTGTAAATGGAACTACGCAAAATGTACACATATTATCGCATCCACGAGTAATACTTACGTAAGCGGTAATACCATTGCCACCCAAACGCACAGGTGAAATATCACCATAGGTTTCTTCTTTGGAAAGAATAACGTTCACGGCATCTCGGCCTTCTTCAACTTCTTTTAATAAATTTGGAATGTCTTTATAAGCATCTGGCCCAACAACTAAATCCACAATTTTTTCCTCTTCAAGGAATTTTTCCTTTAAACGTTCGGCCATGCAGCCAAGAACACCAACCTTCATTTTTGGATTGATTCGTTTTACGGCATTGTATTTTTCTAAACGTTTACGAACTGTTTGTTCAGCTTTATCGCGAATGGAACAAGTGTTTACTAAAACTAAATCGGCTTCTTCCAGTAAATTTGTGGTATTATAACCTTGATCTGCAAGGATGGAAGCCACAATCTCGCTGTCGCTAAAATTCATAGCGCAGCCGTAGCTCTCAATGTATAATTTTCGGGAATTGCCTTCACGAGCTTCTATCGTTAGCGTATTTCCCTGAGTACTTTCGTCAATTATCTTTTCCATAAATATCAAACTTCAATGTAATTTTCAAACTAAAACCATTGAACCAGCAAATATACAATAATTGCAAGCGGTGACAAAGTGGCAGAATAATTTAATAGAAATCTTAAATCTATGAGAATTTAGGTAAAATTATAAATCAATATTCGTGTTTTCGAGGCTAAAACTATCACTGCGATTTTCAAATTTCACACGTGAAATCATTCGTATTAAAAAATTCATATACTTTTGCAATTATAACAATATAGGATATGGCAAAGAATTTAGTGATAGTTGAGTCCCCAGCAAAAGCAAAAACCATTGAAAAATTTCTTGGGAAAGATTTCAAGGTTTCCTCCAGTTTTGGGCATATTGCAGATCTTCCGTCTAAGGAATTAGGCGTCGATGTGGATGGGGATTTCACACCTAAATATATAGTGAGCAGTGACAAAAAGAAGTTGGTGGCAGAGTTAAAGGCGCTTTCCAAAAATGCCGATATGGTTTGGTTGGCGAGTGATGAGGATCGAGAGGGAGAAGCTATTGCTTGGCATTTGGCAGAAGAATTGAAGCTAGATAAAAACAAAACAAAACGTATTGTTTTTCACGAAATTACCAAGACTGCCATTTTAAAAGCAATTGAAAATCCACGGCAAATTGATTATAATCTGGTAAACGCCCAACAAGCGCGACGCGTTTTGGATCGTTTGGTTGGTTATGAACTTTCCCCAGTTCTTTGGAAAAAAGTGAAAGGCGGACTTTCCGCAGGCCGTGTACAATCTGTTGCAGTGCGATTAATTGTGGAGCGTGAGCGAGAAATTGAAGCTTTTACAGCAGTTGGTTCTTACAGAATTGATGCAGAATTTACAACTTCAGAAGGTAACAAATTCAAGGCAAAACTTCCAAAGAATTTTGATACGGAAGCAGAAGCGCGCGAGTTTCTTCGAAAGAATTTGGGAGCTTCTTATAAAATTTCAGATTTAACAAAAAAGCCTGCCAGCAAATCGCCAGCGGCACCATTTACCACTTCAACATTACAACAGGAAGCTGCTCGAAAATTATATTTTTCGGTGGGAAAAACGATGACCATTGCGCAACGTTTGTATGAAGCTGGTTTTATAACTTATATGCGTACGGACAGTTTCAATCTTTCCAATGATGCTAAAAATGCTGCGCAAAAAGAAATTATTTCTTCCTACGGAAAGGAATACAGTAAACCCCGCGATTATAAAAGTAAAAGCAAAGGCGCGCAAGAAGCGCATGAGGCTATTCGACCCACAGATATGAGCCTTCATAGTATTACAGGCTATCACGACCAAGCGCGTTTGTATGATTTAATTTGGAAACGAACTTTGGCTTCGCAAATGAGCGATGCTGCTTTGGAGCGAACAAACGTTAAAATTGATGTGCTTTCCAAAGAAAAAGTTTCAGAAAATTTTACCGCCAATGGTGAAATGATAAAGTTTGACGGTTTCCTAAAAGTGTATTTGGAAGGAACCGATTTTGAAGAAGAAGAGCAAGAAGGAATGTTGCCGAATATGAAAAACGGTGAATCACTTGAAAATAATTACATCACTGCAACCGAACGATTTACGCGTCCTCCTTACCGATTTACGGAAGCTTCATTGGTGAAACAATTGGAGGAACTCGGCATTGGCCGACCTTCAACTTATGCGCCAACAATTTCAACAATCATAAGCAGAAATTATGTTGAAAAAGGAACGGTGGAAGGCATTGAACGGAAATATCTTCAACTAACACTTGAAGAAGAAAATATAAAAGACAAAACTTTAGCTGAAACCGTTGGTTCGGATAAAGGGAAATTGGTTCCTACAGATATTGGATTGATTGTGAATGACTTTTTAGTTGAGCATTTTCAGGATATTATGGACTACAATTTTACTGCAAAAGTAGAGCAGGATTTTGATGATATAGCCGAAGGGAAAGAGGAGTGGACCAAGATGATGAGAGATTTCTACGGAAAATTTCATCCACAAGTTGAGCATGTAGAGGAAAATGCAGAGCGGGAAAGTGGGGAACGAATTCTTGGAGAAGATCCCCAAACAGGAAGAACTGTTTTGGTTCGTCTCGGGAAATATGGCCCAATGGCACAAATTGGAGCGCCAGATGATGAGGAGAAAAAGTTTGCCAGCCTTCGTCCAGACCAACAGTTGCATTTGGTTACTTTTGAGGAAGTGATGGATTTGTTTAAACTCCCGAAGACTTTGGGCGTTTATGATAACGAAGAAGTTGAGGTGAATAACGGCCGTTTTGGTCCTTACGTTCGCTTAGGAAAAACCTTTATTTCGCTTCCGAAAGGAATGGATCCTTTGGAGGTGGATATGGCTTTCGCAAAAGAGCTTATTGAAGAAAAGAAAAAAGCTGATGCTCCTATATATATGTATGAGGATCTGCCAGTTCAAAAAGGTGTGGGGCGTTTTGGCCCTTTCATAAAATGGAATAATATGTTCATTAACGTGAACAAAAAATACGACTTTGACAATCTTTCAAAAGAAGATGTGGAAGAACTTGTTGAAGATAAAAAGCAAAAAGAAATTGATAAGTTAATCAACGAATGGCCAGAAGAGAAAATCCGTATTGAAAAAGCGCGTTGGGGCCGTTTCAATTTAATAAAAGGAAAAACAAAGGTTGAACTGCCTAAGGGTACGGAAGCTGACAAAATAACTTTAGAAGAAGCGAAAGATTTGCTAGATAAAAAAAGTCCTAAGAAAAAGACCGCTGCAAAGAAGAAAACCACAACTAAGAAAAAAGCTACAGCCAAGAAAAAATAATGATAGAGTTTTTATCACCAGTTTCAAAAAAAATAATGGCAAACCGGGAGATTTTGCCACTTGGAACGCTGGGAAAACAAATTGAAGCACATTCCAAGACAGGAGAGTTGCCGAATTTAAAAGATGTAAAATTTGCAATCCTCGGGATAAAGGAAAATCGAGGAGATGTAGATTTTATAGGCGCAGATATATCCTTTGATTCTTATCGAAAAGCATTATATTCGCTTTATCCTGGAAATTGGAATTATAAAATAATTGACCTCGGTGATATTGAAAAAGGTGAAACAACCGAAGATACTCGCTTTGCTGCGAAAGAAGTTATTACTGCGCTTTTCAAAAAAAATATCATCCCTATTATTCTCGGGGGAAGCCAAGATTTGGCGTATGCGCAATACCGTGCATATGATGGAATTGGAGAAATGGTAAATGTTGTTAATATTGATAATCGTTTTGATCTTGGAAATGCTGAATTGCCAATATCAAACAAATCATATGTTGGGAAAATGGTTGTTGACAAGCCATACAACCTTTTTAATTACAGTATTCTAGGGTATCAATCTTTTTTCAATGCTCCACAGGAAATTGCATTGATGGACAAGCTTTTCTTTGACGCGTACAGATTGGGTGACATTTCATCTGATACTACCATCGTTGAGCCAATAATGCGCGATGCCGATATGGTGAGCTTAGATATAACCTCAATAAAAAGCGCAGAATTAAGTTTCAGAAACAATGAAAGCCCTAATGGTTTTGACGGGCGTGAAATATGTGCCATTTCACGTTATGCTGGTATTAGCAATAAAGTGAAGTCGTTCGGCGTTTACGAATTAAGCGATTCTATAGAGAGCAAAAGTGGAGCAATGTTAGTTGCTCAAATACTTTGGTATTTCATTGAAGGCTTTAATTTTAGGGTTGAGGATGATGATTTTGATAATGACAAACTCTTTACTTCCTATAAAGTGCCGATTGAAGACGAGGTCTTAGAATTTAAAAAAAGTAATAAAACAGAAAGATGGTGGATTGTTTTGCCATTTATTTCAAATGTTAATAATAAATTAAAAAGACGAACGTTATTACCTTGCACTTATGGCGAATATTTGGGTGCATGCAATCAGGAAATTCCTGAGCGGTGGTTGAAAGCCCGCCACAAGAATGAAGTATAATCAAACAAGCCAAGTAAAAACAGCGATTAAGGGTTTTTCAAAAAAAAATTGTTTTTTTGAAATTTTATAGATAGGTTTACGCCCTTGAATCTCGAAATTTAACCTAAATACCTATGAAGAAGTTTATTGCATTAACTGCGATTGTTGCCTTTTTGTTCAGTTGTAACTCCGGAGACCGGGG
>JBBSOQ010000005.1:0-159146 GCA_038259585.1 Flavobacteriales bacterium
AAAGGCCGCATGGTTCACTAAATAAAATGAAACCAACAGAATTTGAAACCTATGTTGATAGCATAACCAATCAGCATAAACCAAAATATAAGATAAACTATTAACCAGAAAAAAGGCAACCTTATTCAGTCAAGGTCAAACTATCAACCATCAACCATCAACCATCAACCATCAACCATCAACCAACTCATGAACGCATTAATAATTGAAGACGAAAAACCATCTGCCCGCTATTTGCAACGAATGCTGGAAAGACAAGATGTTATTGTAAACCAAATGCTTCACAGCGTGGAAGAGGCAATTGAATGGTTTCAAAATAACGAGCATCCAGATTTAATTTTTCTCGATATTCAATTAAGTGACGGACTTTCTTTTGAAATTTTTGATGTAGTGGACGTGAAGAGCGCTATCATTTTCACCACTGCTTTTGATGAATACGCATTGCAAGCTTTTAAGCTGAACAGTATTGATTATTTATTGAAGCCTATTGATGAAGATGAATTGCACACTGCGGTTAAAAAATATAAGTCTTTAAAACCCTCAGCCCAAAACGTACAATTCAATTTTGAGGATATTAAAAAACTGCTTGTAAATCCTGTGGAGCGGGAATTTAAAAAGCGATTTACAACGAAAATTGGACAGCATATAAAAATGATATCCGTAGATGAAATTGAATGCTTTTATTCTGAAAACAAAGGGACGTATGCACATACGGTTGATGGCCGTGATTATCTTTTAGAAACTACTTTGGAGCAGTTAGAGCAAGAGCTTTCCCCAGAGACTTTTTTCAGGATTAGCAGGAAATATTTTGTAAATATCAATTCAATAAAAGATATAATTTCATACACTAATTCTCGGCTTCAGTTAAAACTTAATAGTTATAAGGAGCAAGAAGTAATAGTTGCACGTGAGCGGGTAAAGGATTTTAAATTGTGGATTGAATAACGTTAGTCTTTCCTTTTGGAAGTTTCAATCCTGTTGTCGTGAAATGATGAGGGCAATAGCTTCGGAATAAATTTTACTAAAAGTGGTAATAGTACTGTACCGCCAGGCAACAGAAATATAGTGAGCGACGGAATGGTTTTGCAAATATCCAATAACTGCTCCTTTACTTTAGTTTTTTCTTCCGCAGATAAATCTCGTAATGTGGATTGCCCCAAAAGCACCATCAATTCACCACTTTCTTCAAGTTCGCGCGCCAAACGATCTTTGTTCCGAATAATCAACAGTTTTACCGTAGATGCAGATTGCTTGTAAAATTGTTTCACTGGATGTGAATATTCAAAAAGAAGTATTTTTTTGCTGTACTTCTCTGAAAAAACATTTAGAGCAGAAAGGCTATTGCTTAGTTCATTCTCTGAAAAATCAAGGGTTACCAACATTTGTTGCAAAAACTGATGCTCAGCTTCGTCAAGATTTAAGTCTTCCCACACCGTTAGGCAACAAAGGTCTAGCATATACTTTTTTTCCAACGAATCTTCGCTGTTATTCATATAGTTTATGCTTTCCAAAAAAGTAGCACCATCACCATCAGCACTATCAATTATGTATTCTGAAGAACTTTCAAACAATTCAATTAAAAGTTTATCGTATTTGGTCTTTTTCTTTTTTGATTTTAAAGTGTAAAAACAACCTGTTAGAATTACGATTTCTAATTGTTTGTAATATTTTTTGGCATTGCTTGGATCAATCTGCCATTGTCTATAAGCCAAAACGTCTAAATATAACAATGCATGTGTAAGGAGTGAAACCGTGTTTTTCTTCAATAAAGTATTGGCGTCCTGCAGTCTTGTGGAAAGTATATGCTCTAAAGTATTTGCAGGATTTTGCGAAAGTGAAAATCTTTGAAAGAAACCGATTTTTCTTTTTTCAAGTTGTTGGTAAAAAGAAAGTATATCTACAATACCCTCTTCGTTGGTGCCCGTACTATTCTTTTTATAAAATTGAAAAAGCAATGCATGTAAAAGATTTATTTTGGCATATTCCTCTTCTGTTAGTTTTAGACTTCCCAACGATTTTTTTGGAACTGCTGCTACAGAAACACCATAAATAAAACCAGTTTGTTTTAAAGCATCATAAAATATATCACCACTTTCAAAGGGTTCTAAAAGATCTTTCCTTTCAAAAAGATTTAAAAATTTTAAAATCCAATCTGGTGCGGACGGGTTCATCGTTTTATTTATGATTATTTTTAGGGCGTTCAAACCGCTGTTTTTTGCGTTAACAAAAGATTAACGTAGTTTTAAAAACCATGCCGTTACCTTAAGCGTAAGTATAAGCGAACAAGTAAAAATAAATAATAAAAACCAACAAAAAAGATGAAAAAATCAAAATTTTTTGCAGTAATCGGTGGAATAGGCGTAGCCGCACTATCGATATTTCTAATATCCGCGGATCACATTGATGCACCCGCTGTTGCAGGTACAACTGCTGATATTACAGACTTTTACGCCTTTCAGGGCGAGAACACTAGTAACTTCGTTTTTGCAGCCAACGTACAAGGATTATTGGCGCCAGGGCAACCAACAAGCCAAGCTGTATTTGATGAAACCGTATTGGTAGAAATCAATATAGACACTAATAATGATCTTAAGGAGGATTTGGTAATCCAAGCAATTAAGCGTGGAGATTCTATGTATTTCTTTGGGCCAACTGCACCGGCAATGCAAGGGTTGGAGAGCACTATTGCAACTTCAGCAAGAAGAAGTGTAAAAATCTCTACCAAAGATGATGTTCAAATTACTGAAAAAGACGGAATGAAGTTTTTTGCAGGGCCACGGGAAGATCCTTTCTTCTTTGACTTTAACCAATATAATGCAATACTTGCTGGCACAGCAGGAAGTTTTAACAATCCTGGTGCAGATACATTTGCTGGAACAAACGTGTTAAGTATTGTTGTTGAGATTCCTAAATCTATGATTCCTGGTGGAGTTGCAGGCGTAAATCCTTTTGCTCCCAATACACCTATCTATAATGTGTGGGTTGAAGCCAAAAGAAAAATATAATTATTGCTAACCTTGAAAAAATATAAAAAGATGAAAACATTAAAATATATAACCCTTTTTGCTGCAATATCAACATCACTTTTGTTTGTGCAGTGTAAAGACGACGATGATAACGTAATAGTACAGGAAACTTGTACAGATGGAATTATGAACGGTGATGAAACTGGAGTAGATTGCGGTGGAACTGCTTGTGCTCCTTGTGGACAAGTACTTGACTTTAGCGGAACTTACAGACAGGAAGACCAAATGGGTCGTCCAGGTATAAATACTGTTTTTGGTAGTACAGGATTTAAAGATGCCTTTAACACCACAGTTCCTTCAGCAATGCAAGTCGCTTTTCAAACAAAGTTTCAAGATAAATTGCTTGCACTAAATGCAGCTTACACAACAAATGCTTTAGGATTAACCGCAGAAGAATTTACAACTGTACTTTCTAATGATGTATTATGGTTGGGTAAAACAGGTATCACTACTTACTTTAACGGTACCGAGATTTTGACTGGTAGAGCTTTGAGTGATGATGTTATAGATGTATCCTTATTATTAGTATTTGGTGGCCCAGCTGGTGATGAAAATCCAGGCTTGACAAGTGATGGTGTGCCAACAAACGATGTTGCTTTTTCAAGCAGCTTCCCATATATGGCAGGTCCTTTTTAATAAAAACTGTTTTTAACCAGAAAAGAGAACCGTCTGTGTTCTCTTTTTTGGTTTAAATACTTTTTCAAAAAATATAACTAACACAAATACTCTCGAAAATGAAGAAAATAATAACAATACTAACAGTTGCTGTTCTATTTGGGTGCCAAGAAAAGCCAAAGGAAATAACTGACAGCAAAGATTATGATCAATATTTGATCACTAGCAAAACTCCCGCAACTGATGCCATTCATAAAGAATTAGAATTTTGGCAAGCACGTTTTAATAATGACTCTACCCATTTAATGGAAATGAGTCGTCTATCAGGAATACACGCAGGACTTTTTGGAAGCACTGGAGATATTTCAGAATTGAAAATTTCTGAAACGCTAATTAAAAAATCGCACGATGTTTCAGCTAGAAACAAGGATTCTTATTTACGCAGTTTGGCACATAATTATATTTCGCAACACAGGTTTAAAGAAGCGCAGGTTTTATTGGACAGCGCATATACTTATGAAGACAATCGAAAGGAAACCGAAATGATGCTCTTTGATGTAGCTATGGAACTGGGTGAATATAGCAGGGCAGATACACTTTTAGGAAAAATAAAAGATCCAAAAGATTTCAATTATTTAATTCGTTTGGCAAAATGGAGCGACCATAATGGAAACTTAGATGTTGCCATTAAATATATGGAGCAGGCAAAAAAAATAGCGGAAGAGCGTGACAGTAAAGGTTTAAAATTATGGGTTTATAGCAATATTGGCGATTTTTACGGCCATGCGGGAAGGATAGAAGACTCTTATAAAAGCTATCTCAAAACGTTGGCCATTGAGCCCGATAACCATTATGTAAAAAAACAACTTGCTTGGATGGTTTATTCTTCTGAAAAGAATACAAAAGAAGCAAACCGTATTCTAGATTCAGTAATGGTAAACCACAAAGCGCCAGATTATTATCTTTTAAAAGGTGAAATGGCAGAATTTGACGGAAATACTGCTGAAGCAAAAAAGCAATATGATATGTTTTTAAGTGCAACAGATAATCCAAGTTATGGAGGAATGTACAATACATATCTTATAAATCTATATGCAGATACAGATCCTGAAAAGGCATTAAAGTTGGCTGCCAAGGAAATAACCAATCGCGCAACGCCAGAAACGTATCAATTGTTAGCTTATTCACAATTGAAATCTGGGGACAAGGAAAGTGCTCTAAAAACGATTGAAGAATATGTAGAAGGTAAAACTTCAGAGCCTAAGGCACTTTTTCATTCCGCTTTAATATATAAAGCAAATGGAATGAAAGATAAAGTAGCACCCATAAAAGAAGAGTTAATGGGCGCTTTTTATGAATTGGGTCCAGTAAAAGCAAAAGAAATTGAAAAATTATAATAAAATGAAAACCAAGCGCTTCATTTTTTCGTAAATGTATATGAGGTTGGTTATCTATCAAGAGATTGATAGATTTTACAAAGCCGGTTAATCCCGGTTTTTCAGAGTTTTTTTGTTAGTTGAAGCGCCCGCATTTTATGCGGGCGCTTTTATTTATAAGTATTTTGAATATATCAGTATTTCAAATATATATACCATTTGCGCCTAAAAGCTTTTTGAGAATAAAAAAAAACCTGTACTTAATTTAAGTACAGGTTTTATAAAAAGTATTTTGTTTGTTTAAATAGTAATCATTCCTAAAGTATATAATTGTGAAAGGGTAGGAGTTTCACTTCCGCCTTCAGGCTCTAGCGTTATTCCGAAAGCTTCTGGGTCTGGGAAATTTACAAACTTGTAAATACCTTCACTGCTTTCATTTTCAGCAGAAATTAAACCTACACTTGTTGGTGTAAGTGGATCCATTTTAAGGGACCAAACTTGATATACTTTTCCACGAGGTGGTGCGGGCAAACCTTTAACATCTATATAGGCTACATTTTCGGTCTTGTTTATATACACTTTCGCAAAAGCTTCTGGCGCAACGGCCTGGTTTCCGGGAAGTGTGAATGATTGATAATCTTTTGATCTCAAAAGATCTAGAATCTCATTGTTTTCAGCAAGCTGGTTTTCAACGTTGGTTTTATCTTCCTTTAAAACAGTATTTTCAGTTGTAGTAACTCTAAGTGAATTATTTAGATCATTCGTCTGTTTCAACATCCACATAATTCCACCCATAAACAAGATGGCTGCAGCCCAACCAGTAATTGCTGACCAGTTTAAGGTTCTTACCTTAGTATCTTCTGTATTTCCAATATTTCGGATTGAATTTAAAATGTTTGTCCAAGTCATTGCCTGTACAGGAGGAGCAACCGTTTGGGCCAAAAGCACTAATGATTCCTCAATAAGTTCAATTTCGCGTTTCACCTCAGGGTAGGTAGAAATTGCTTTTTCTATTTCAAGTGCTTCGTCTGCAGGCAATGCACCACACACATACATCTCTAAATTTCCTGATGCTATAATTTCTTCGGGTTCCATAATTTTTTATCCTAAGACCATTACCCGTAAATCATTGATACAGGTTCGGTTTCTTGTTTTTATTGTTCCTAATGGTATGTCCAATGTTTTTGATGCTTCGGCTTGCGTAAAGCCTTTAAAATACAGCAGGTCAATTATTTTAATACAGGCTGGTTTAAGTGCATCAACAAACTTTTTTAAGCCTATTGCATTGGTCGTTTTGTTTAAACTATCAGAGGATGATAATATATCTACGAAGTTTGACGTACTTAGGTTTTTTTTAGAATTTTTAAATGCTTTTGAACGGGTTTCATCAATTGCTGTATTTCTTGCAATGTTAAGTAACCAAGTGAAAAACCGCCCTTTGGTGATGGAATAGGAAGAAGCATTGTTCCAAACTTTTATAAAAACATCCTGTAATACTTCTTCTGCAGTTTCTTCGTCCAGAACAATACTGTAAATTATACCATATATAGCTTCACTATACATTGTATACAAACGGGAAAATGCTTTTTCGTTTCCGTTTTGCATCTCTAAAATGAGGTCATTGGGTTGTTCCATAGAACTTTTTTTTGAAGTAAATGTAATGAAATTATTAATTACGTTTTTAATGAGATAGATGGATTAAATTAAAGCGTTAAATTTTCTAGTCTAATAGTGTTAAATAGGTATTCAATTTTAAGAAAAACTTGTGAAAATTATATTTTTTAATAGCTTTACAGAAACTTAACCCGCTTTAAACTAATATTAATCTAAACAAATCAAAAAAATGAAGAAAGTTACTCAGGGAATATTCCTGGCAATTGCGTGCGTTTTTTCAGGCACCATGACTGCGCAAAACATTTCAGGAACTATCAACCAACAGTTGAGTCAGTTTGTGAAGCAAGATCAATTAAAGTCACAAGATACTCAATGGCAATTAACGAATGAATCTGTTAGTAGAACTTCCGGTATTCAGCACGTTTATTACAGACAATTATTTAATGGAATTGAAATTTATGGTACTGAATCTGGTATCCATATATTGTCTAATGGGCAGGTAATCTCAAAAAATAACAAATTCATTAAAAACACAACTCAAAAAGCGGTAGGCTCCAATTCTCCTGCACTTACAGCTATACAAGCTGTTCAATCTGCTGCTATAAAATTAAACTACGCTATTTCAGCGCCTCTTACAATTTTGGAGCGAGCTCAGGGTACTGATAAACAAACATTGCTTAGTGATGGTGGAATTTCTTTAAGCCCAATCCCTGCAAAATTGATTTATGCCCTTACGGAAACCAATCAACTGGTATTGTCTTGGGATATTTCAATTCAAGAAAAAAGCCAACAAGAGTGGTGGAGTTTAAGAATAGATGCCAATACTGGTGCTATTGTAAATAAAGCAAATTGGATGGTAAGTTGCTCAACAGATCATGATCATAGCAATGATGTTAAAGAAATGAATTTCAATACAAACTTGTATGATATTCCAAATTATGCCGAACTTAATGCAAATGCGCCTGTTGCTTGCGTAGAGTGCTATGAAGCATTTAAATTACCTCTAGAAAGTCCTTACTATGGACCACGTACAATAGAGGTTTTACCTGCAAATGCCACTGCCTCTCCATTTGGATGGCACGATACTAATGGTGTTGCTGGTGCTGAGTTTACTACAACTCGTGGTAATAATGCAAATGCATATGAAGATGGAAACAATTCCGGCTACCAGCCAGATGGAGGAGCGAATTTGGATTTTTCGGGATTCCCTTTTAACGAGGTATATAGCAATGCGAACCAATATGAAGATGCAGCAATCACAAACCTTTTCTATATGAATAATATCTTTCACGATATTATGTTTCAATATGGTTTTGATGAAGTAAGCGGTAACTTTCAAGAAAAGAATTACTCAAATTTAGGAGCTGGAAGTGACTCAGTAAACGCAGAAGCGCAAGATGGTTCTGGAACTTGTAATGCTAACTTTGGAACACCTCCAGATGGTAGCAACCCAACTATGCAAATGTACATTTGTGGCAATAAAGATGGTGATTATGACAATTTAGTAATCATGCACGAATATGGGCATGGTATTTCAAATCGCCTAACCGGTGGTCCTGGTAATGCAGGTTGTTTGCAGAACCAAGAACAAATGGGTGAAGGATGGAGCGACTTTTTTGGAGTATTGTTAACAATTGAGCCAGGTGATACAGGTGCAGATAGACGTGCAGTAGGAACTTATCTTTTTGGTCAAGGCCAAGGAGGTGGAGGAATTCGTGATTATCCGTATAGTACAGATATGAGTATAAACCCACAAACTTATAATTTTATTAAAACTGCTGCAGTACCTCATGGGGTTGGATCAGTTTGGGCTGAAACACTTTGGGAAGTAACTTGGGCTTTAATTGATGAGCACGGTTTTGATCCTGAGGTTTATAATTTTACAGGAGACGTTAACCAAGATGCTGGAAACATAATGGCGTTGGCATTAGTTACAGAAGGTCTTAAATTACAACCTTGCGGTCCAGGTTTTATTGATGGTCGTGATGCTATATTTGCTGCAGACCAAGCTCTTTATGGTGGAGCAAATGAATGTTTGCTTTGGACTGCCTTTGCAAAAAGAGGATTAGGATATAGCGCTAGCCAAGGTTCTTCAAATAGTAGAAGTGATGGAACACAAGCTTTTGACCTGCCTTCTCCAGATGCAACTGGATTTGATGGATTCTGTTTAGGAGATACTGTTACTGTTACAGCAACCCCAATAAATCCTGCTAATTCAATAGATTGGTATGATGCACTAACTGGTGGAACTCTATTGTTTAGTGGAGCATCATATACCTTTACTCCAACAGCAAGTATTAATGTATATGCTGAAGAAGTACCTGCGGCTGGAGACAGTTGCTTTGATCGTGCACTTGCTGCTGTTACAATTGAAACTGTTGATCCAGAAATTACTTGTCCTGCTAATATTACTGTACAAGTGCCACAAGGAGATCAATTTACTTTGCTAGATTACACAAGTGATGCAACAGCAACAGATAATTGTAGTCAAGCGCCAGTAATCACTCAAAGCCCTACTGCAGGAACTATGGTTGGTATAGGTGTTACAACAATGACAATGACTGCAACTGATGCTGCTGGAAACGAAGACACTTGTACCTTTACAGTTACAGTGGAAGAACTTTTGGGTCTTGAGGATAGCGAATTCTATAATAATATCTCGCTTTATCCAAACCCAACAACTGGCGAAATTACGTTAATGAACAAAACAACAGCGTTATTAATTAATGCAGTTATTACTGACGTAAATGGAAGAACTATTAAAACAATAGATCTATCTGAAGCTGGCTTGGAAACCAATTTTTCATTGGAAAGCCTTGCAACAGGAATGTATTTTATTAAAATAAATGCTGAAAACACAAGTATTGTAAAACGTATCGTGAAACAATAATTAATTAAGTTTTCAATTTTTTAAGAACCCGCGTCAAATTATTTGGCGCGGGTTTTTTTACACCTTCCTTTTCAATAACTTTGGCAGATGAAAAAAATCCTATTCTTTGCAGGTAGTAACAGTAGTAAATCCATTAATCATAAGCTCGTTAGTTTTGCGGCAACTCAGTTTGCTGGACAATCTATTGAGGTTATTAAATTAACAGATTATGAACTTCCTTTGTTTGGAGAAGATTTGGAGCGTGAAAAAGGCTATTCCGTAGATTTAAAAATGCTTTATAACAAAATAAAAGAAGCAGATGCACTCGTTATTTCCGTAAACGAGCACAACGGAATGGTTTCCGCGTATTTCAAAAATACTATGGATTGGCTTTCCCGGCTGGATAGAAAATTTTTAGAAGGTAAAAAAGTATTGCTTATGAGCACTTCCAACGGAAAACGCGGCGGAGCTTCTGCTTTGGAATACACAAAAAATATACTTCCAAGATTTGGAGCTACAGTAGTTGAAAGTTTCAGTTTTCCTTCCTATTCTGAAAATTTTTCTGAAGAAACTAATTCAATTTCAAACGAAGTTTTGCTGTTGGGGTTCACAGATGTAATTCAAAACTTTGTGCATCAAATTGAACAATAATGCGCACTGTAAAGAAATATCCTTTTTCTTTAACCGAAGACGCAAAAGCACGTTTTCTCCATTGGGCCCAACAGTTTGAAGAAGTTGTTTGGCTGGACAGCAACAACTATTCTCAAAAACACGAAACCTATAAAGCAATTTTAGCGGTTGATGCTTTTACTGCCCTAAAAACCGATTTTCACAACGCTTTCGATAAACTTAAAGAATATAAAACCTCTACTGCGGATTGGATTTTTGGATACCTTACTTATGACCTAAAAAACGATGTGGAAAACTTGCATTCCAATAATTTTGATGGATTAGGCTTTCCCGATATGTATTTTTTTCAACCTAAAAAGGTTTTTCTTTTTTCTGAAAATAGTGTTGAGGTTCACTATTTAAATATGGTTGCTGATGAAATGGAGGAGGATTGGAAATCACTTTCTAAAACACTACAGCTACTCGATAAATCTGAAACCTCAGAAGCTTTAAAAATAAATATCCGCACAACAAAGGATAGCTATATTCAAAAAGTTGAACAGGTGCTTGAGCATATTAAGCGCGGTGATATATATGAAGCAAATATATGTCAGGAATTTTATTCCGAAGATTCTGAAATCAACCCTTTGGAAACTTTTCTTCAGCTTAATAAAATTTCAAAACCACCTTTTTCGGTTTTTTCGAAATTGAATAATTTTTATGCACTTTCAGCTTCACCCGAACGCTATCTCAAAAGAACGGATAATAAAGTTATTTCTCAGCCAATTAAAGGTACTGCGAAGCGTTTGGAAAATGAAGAGGAAGATTTAAAAATGGCGCAGCAATTAGCAAATGATCCCAAAGAGCGTAGCGAAAACATTATGATTACAGATTTAGTGCGAAACGATTTGTCGCGGATTGCTGAAAAAGGAAGCGTTACCGTTGATGAGCTTTGCACAATTTATACTTTTGAGCAGGTTCATCAGATGATTTCTACTGTGAGTTGTACCATTCCGCAAGGTTTTTCCAGTGTTGAGGTTTTGCGAAACACATACCCAATGGGCAGTATGACGGGTGCTCCAAAAATTTCAGCAATGCAAATTATTGAAGAAACAGAAGATGCCAAGCGCGGACTGTACAGTGGTGCTATTGGTTATTTTTCGCCTTCTGGAGATTTTGATTTTAATGTTGTTATTCGAAGTATTCTTTATAATGCAGCCAAAAATTACGTTAGTTTTTCTGTGGGTAGCGCAATTACGATAAATTCCATTCCCGAAAAGGAATATGAAGAATGCTTGCTGAAAGCAAAGGCAATGCTACAAGTTTTGAACTCTAAAATATAAGTTTTAAAACTCATAATTTTTTTTATTAGTGTTTAAGCTAATATTTTATCTTTATTAGTGTTTAAGCTAATATTGATGGTTTATTAGTTTAAAAGCTAATATATTTATATATTTGAATAAATCTAAGATTAATGAATTACTCGGTTATTTCTGGTGATATTGTTTCTTCAACTAGTTTAAACAATGAAGACCGCAAGTTTGTTGAAGAAAACTTACAAAACTTGCTTAGTGAGTTAAAGCAGGAATTCAATGTGTACGGACGTATTATAAAAGGGGACTACTTGGAATGCGTAGTTCCAAATCCTTCAGAAGGACTACAAGTTGCACTGGCAATAAAAAGCTTTGTAAAAGCAATTGATGTAGATACCAAAAAATATAAAAAAGAAGATAACCGTGTAAAGCAATTTAAAATTCACGGAGTTCGGTTAGCAATAGGTTATGGCGAATTGAGCCGTTACAAGCCAGAGGAAGGAATAATTGATGGCGAAGCAATTTACTTTTCTGGTCGCGAGATAAGCGGGGAAACTACTTATAATAAAGAGCGGATAGTTATAAAAAACACTTTATTTTTCGCTTCAAAAAACGAAAATTTAAATAGAAATTTTCTCCCTTTATTAGCATTGTTGGATGTTTTGATGGGCAAAGCAACTTCCAGACAGTGCGAAGTTTTATATTTAAAACTGATGAACAATTCAGAAGAAGAAATAGCAAAACGCCTGGGGATTGGACAATCGGCCGTTAATCAACATTCCACAAGCGTAGGTTGGAACGCTATTGAGGAAGCTGTAAACTATTTTAAATTTGTAATTTCAAACTAATTATGGGACTAAAAGAAATATTACTTCTCCAGTTTGTTGCGCATCTTTGTTTGGATTACTTTTTCCAAACCGATAAACTGGCAAAACAGAAAAACACAATTGGTTTTAAAAGCTCTTTTTTGTATTGGCACGCATTAGTTTGTTTTGCGCTGTCGTGGTTATTTTCATTGCAGGTGAGTTTCTTTTTTGCTGCAGCAATAATTACAATAACACATTTTTTGATTGATGGTTTTAAACGTCATCTTAACAATAGTAAATATTTCGGAAGATATGCTTTCTTTATAGACCAAGCACTTCACTTAATTATTTTAGCAATTGTTGTGATTTTGTTTGATAAATGGTACGGAATAAATCCTTCCATCGACGTTTCAATTAATTTCAAATATCTTTTAATAATTACTGGATATTTAGTTTGCCTAAAACCGGCAAATATTTTTATAAAGGAAGTATTTCATGCAACAGGGGTACAAGTATCTAGCGATAATGAAATGCCAAATGCTGGTAAGGTTATTGGAGTTTTAGAACGTATTTTAGCGCTCACTTTTATAATAGTGTCACAATATTCGGCAGTAGGTTTTTTGATTGCGGCAAAATCAATTCTGCGATATGGAAACAATGAAACTTTAAAAACAGAATATGTACTCATCGGCACAATGCTCAGCTTCGGGATTGCTGTTATTGCTGGAATCATAATTAATTTCTTTTAAACTAATAGCGAATTGCTCACTAACTTCAAAAAAAATATTGACACCAATTTTTCTTTTTTAACCAAAAAAAAACTACTTATTGCCTGCAGCGGTGGTTTGGACAGCGTGGTTTTGACGCATCTGATGAAGCAATTGAATTTTGAAATGGCTCTTGCGCATTGTAATTTTTCACTTCGTGGGAAAGAAAGCGATGGCGATGAAATGTTCGTAATCGGTTTGGCAAAAAATCTAGAAATTCCAGTTTTTGCCGAAACTTTTGACACCAAGAAATTTTCCAAGGAGCATAAAATTTCTACCCAAATGGCCGCTCGCGACCTTCGTTATAATTGGTTTTCCGAGTTTTTAAGAGATTTTAAATTCGATTATTTATTGACCGCTCATCACTTGGATGACGATTTAGAAACGTTTTTCATAAATCTTTCGCGCGGCACAGGTTTAAACGGACTTACAGGAATTCCGAAAGAGAATAACAAAATTATAAGACCGCTTTTAAATTTTTCCAGAAAAGAGATTTTGCAATATGCTGAAACAAATAACTTGAAATGGCGCGAGGACAGTAGCAATAAAAAAACAGATTATCTCCGGAATAAGTTGCGTTTGGAAGTATTGCCAAAATTTAAAGAAGCTAATGAATCCGTTTTAAAAAGCTTTCAGAAAACCCAACAAAACCTACAAGCTTCACAAAATCTTATTGAAGATTATATGGCCTTGGTTTACAAACTTGCTGTTTCTGAAGGAATGAATTCTTATAAAATCAATATTGAAAAAATAAAAGAATTACCTCATACAGAATCTTTGCTTTATGAATTGTTGAACAGTTTTGGCTTTACCGAATGGGAGGATGTTTCAAATTTACTGAATGCACAAACGGGAAAGAAAGTTTTTTCAAAAACGCATATTCTTTTAAAAAATCGTGAAGAATTAGTGTTGACTGAAATTGATTCAGAAAATATAAAAAAGGAATTTTTTGTTTCCGAAGAAGGAATCACTTCACCAATTCAGTTGAAAATAGAAAATTCCAAATACATTGGCGAAACTGAAAAAAACTTAGAATATTTTGATGCTGAAAAATTGAGCTTTCCATTAAAACTTAGAAAGTGGAGGGAAGGGGACAGTTTTCAACCCTTTGGAATGAAAGGAAAAAAGAAACTGAGTAAATTTTTTAAAGATGAAAAAATTCCTTTGATCGAAAAGACGAAAATCTGGCTACTTATAAGTAACGAAAAAATAGTTTGGGTAATTGGTCACCGAATGGACGACCGTTTTAAAGTAGCTGAAAACACAAAGAAGATAATCAAAATAACTCATTTGAAAGAATAGCTTAAAGATGAAAAAGTAATGAAAGCATTTAAAATATTTTTAGTTTTATTATTTATAGGTTTTATTTCGTTTTCGCAGGACGAAAACTTTGTAAAAGAAAACTACCACAAAACCGAAACTACAATCACAATGCGTGATGGCGTGAAACTTTTTACTGTAATTTATTCGCCAAAAGACACTTCAAAAAAATATCCAATTCTTTTCCAAAGAACGCCATACAGTTGCAAACCCTATGGCGAAGATGAGTTCCGATCAAAGATTGCTCCCAATGAATTTTTAATGAAAGAAGGGAATATTGTAGTTTATCAAGATGTGCGCGGCCGCTGGATGAGTGAGGGCGTTTATGATAATATGCGTGCCTATATTCCAAATAAAAAAGGAAAGCAAATTGATGAATCCAGCGATACGTATGACAGTATTGATTGGTTGGTAAAAAACGTTTCAAACAACAATGGAAACGTTGGCGTTTGGGGAATTAGTTACCCAGGTTTTTATGCAACCTGCGCTTTGATAGATTCACATCCTGCTTTAAAAGCAGTTTCACCTCAGGCTTGTATTGCCGATTTCTTTTTTGATGATTTTCACCATAATGGAGCGTATTTGCTGAGTTATTGGCGAGCAACTGCTTTATTTGGTTATGAAAAAACGCAACCAACAGACAAGCCATGGTACAATTTTCCGGAATTGGATTCAAAAGACCAATACCAGTTTTTCTTGGATGCGGGTCCTTTGAGTAATCTCGATACATATTATAAAGAAGACAATGTGTTTTGGCAGCAACTGAAAAAGCATTCTAGTTATGATGAGTTTTGGAAATCCCGCGGAATTATTCAGCATTTAAAAAATGTGAAACCTGCAGTAATGTTTGTTGGAGGCCTTTTTGACGCAGAAGATCTTTATGGACCTTTTAATAGTTATGAGGCTGTAGAAAAGAATAGTTCCAATTACAACACAATTGTTTACGGACCCTGGAGCCACGGAGATTGGGCGCGAACAACCGAAAGACAGGCAATTGGAAATGTATATTTTGGAGATAATATTTCAAGAGATTATCAGCGCGATGTTGAAACAAATTTTTTCAATCATTTCTTAAAAGAAAACGGTAATGGAATAAATAGTTTGCCCGAGGCATATATGTTTGATACTGGCATAAACCAATGGAAATCGTATACCCAATGGCCTCCAAAAGAAACTGAAAAGAAAACCTATTTTCTGCAGAGCGACCAACGCTTGAATGACAAAGCTGAAAAAAGTTTCACTTTTGAAGAATTTATCAGCGATCCAAAAAAGCCGGTTCCTTATTCCGAAGATATAAAAATGGTTTTTACACCAAGGAAATATATGACTGACGATCAGCGTTTTGCCGCGCGGCGTCCTGATGTATTGGTTTTTGAAACTCCCGTACTTACAGAAGATATAACAATGGCTGGACCTATCTTCGCCAAACTAAAAGTTTCAACCACAGGAACCGATGCAGACTGGGTTGTGAAAGTAATAGACGTATTTCCACCAGATGCGGAAGATTATCCCGAAACACATGAATATTTAACAATGAGTAATTATTTTATGATGGTTCGAAGTGAAGTAATGAGAGGTCGTTTCAGAAATAGTTTCAGCAATCCAGAGCCTTTCATTCCAAATGAAAAAACTGCAGTAAATATAAAACTTCAAGATGTAAACCATACTTTCAAGAAAGGTCACAAAATTCAAATTCAAGTTCAGAGCACTTGGTTTCCTTTGATAGATTTAAACCCACAAACGTTTGTTCCGAATATTTTTGAAGCGAAAGCTGAAGATTTTAAAAAGCAAACACATAAAGTATATAATGATTCGTCAGTAGAATTTACCATTTTGAAGAAGTAAAAAAAACCTCTATAAAACGAAACTCCCGACCATTGGCCGGGAGTTTCTAACAAACCTAACTTAGTAAACTTTAAAGTGCACTAAGAATATTTTCTATCCCCACAAAAAATATTGCTTTGTGCATTATCCACTAATTCTATGAGTCAAATATATGCCAGTTATTAAATTACCACAATACGTACTTACACGTATTTTTTTCTGATTAAAATCATTTTGAATTATAAACAATAATAGTAACTTTCAAAATATGAAAAAACCAATTAAAATAGGGGTTTTAACCAGTGGAGGAGATTCCCCCGGAATGAACGCTGCTATTAGGGCAGTAGTAAGATCTTGCGCATATCACGATATAGAATGCGTAGGTATTTATAGGGGTTTTCAAGGTTTGATAGAAGGTGATTTTAAACAGCTGGACGCACGTTCTGTAAAAAACATCATCAATCGCGGAGGCACATTCCTAAAATCTGCCCGTTCTAAAGATTTTATGAAAGTGGATGGCAGAAAAAAAGCTTTCGATAATCTTAAAAAGGAAAAAATTGATGCTATGGTAGTTATTGGTGGTGATGGTAGTTTTACTGGTTCGTCTGTATTTGCCGAGGAATTTAATTTTCCAATCGTGGGAATTCCAGGTACAATTGATAATGATATTAATGGAACCGATTATACAATTGGCTACGACACTGCACTTAATACTGTTGTAGAAGCAATTGACAAAATTCGCGATACAGCAAATTCACACAATCGTCTTTTTTTAGTGGAAGTGATGGGCCGTGATGCTGGCGATATTGCGTTGAATGCTGGCATTGGAGCAGGAGCGGAGGAAATCCTGATTCCTGAACAGAATATGGGGCGCGAGCGTTTGTTAGAATCTTTAAGTAGAAGTAAAAAATCAGGTAAAACATCAAGTATCGTTGTGGTTTCTGAAGGCGACCAAATAGGTAAAAATATTTTTGGACTTGCTGAATATATTGAAGAAAATTTAAAAGAATACGAAGTTAGGGTTACTGTTCTAGGACATATTCAACGAGGTGGCGCGCCAAGTTGTTTTGATCGCGTGCTTGCTAGCCGTTTAGGCGTTGGTGCCGTGGATGCGCTTCTGCGCGGCGAAACAGATGTTATGATTGGCATTGTTCACAATAAAGTAACCTCAGTGCCTTTTTCAGAAGCTATAAAAGGAAATAATGAAATTGACGAAGAATTGATACGCGTAGCGGATATCATTTCAATTTAAAATATATAAAGAAAATTCAAAAATGAAAACTAAAATAGGAATTAATGGCTTTGGCCGAATAGGGCGAATAGCCTTCAGAATAGCATCTCAAAGAAAAGATATAGAAATTGTTGCGGTTAATGATTTGCTAGAAATTGACCATCTCGCATATTTATTGGAATACGATTCCGTTCACGGAAAATATCCTGGCAAAATTGAAGTAATTGGAGAAGATTTAATTGTTGACGGAAAAAAAATATGGGTCACCGCTGAAAAAAATCCCGTAGATTTAAAATGGGATGAAGTGGGAGCAGAAATCATTATTGATTGCACAGGAATTTTCAAGGAAATTGATTCGGCTTCAGCACACTTAAAAGCGGGAGCAAAAAAAGTAGTGCTTTCCGCACCGTCAAAAACGGCTCCAATGTTTGTTATGGGAGTTAATCATAAAGATATAAAAGCAACCGATGCCATCATCTCAAACGCTTCCTGCACCACAAATTGTCTCGCCCCGATGGCAAAAATAATCAATGATGAATACGGAATCGTTGAAGCTTTAATGACGACCATCCATTCCGTAACAGCCACGCAGTCCACGGTAGATCAGCCTTCAAAGAAAAGTTACCGTTTGGGAAGAAGTGCTTTGAGTAATATTATTCCAACAACTACAGGCGCAGCTGTGGCGGTGACGAAGGTTATTCCGGAGCTAAAAGGAAAGCTAACAGGAATGGCTTTTCGAGTACCAACTACAGATGTTTCGGTGGTAGATTTAACCGTTCGCACAAAAAAAGCCGCGACGTATGATGAAATAAAGGCACTATTTAAAAAAGCTTCTGAAACGAATTATAAGGGAATTGTAAATTATACCGAGGCTGAAGTAGTTTCACAAGATTTCGTTTCAGATCCACACATTTGTACTTTTGACGCCAACGCCGGCATTGCGCTTAATGATAATTTCTTTAAGTTAGTGGCTTGGTATGATAATGAATACGGCTATTCCGCAAAGCTTGTAGATTTGGCCGCTCACGTTTCAACTTTATAAATTATGACCCTAATAACCGACGGCGGTTCTACAAAATGTGATTGGGTATTGCTGGATAATTCGGGCAACATTGTTTTTAAAACTGATACCTCTGGGTTAAATCCCACAGTGGTTCCGAAAGAGGAATTATTACTTCGCATAACTTCAAACGAAACTTTAAAAAACGTATTCAACAGTGTTGAGTTGCTTGATTTTTATGGTGCAGGGTGTGGCACTGCAACTCCGCGCAGTATTTTAAAGAAAGTTTTGGAAGAACTATTTTCAAAAGCCAGAGTAAACGTTTCTGAAGATATGACCGCTGCTGTATTTGCGGCAACAACCGAACCTGGAATTGTATGCATTTTGGGAACGGGGAGCAACAGCTGCTATTTTGATGGAACTGAAATACAAACGCCAATTCCTGCTTTGGGTTTTATTTTGATGGATGAAGCTAGTGGAAATTACTTCGGAAAAAGATTGATTCGTGATTTTTATTATCGCAGAATGCCCGTGGAAATTGCTTCAGAATTTGAAAAACGTTTCAATTTGGAAGCTGATGACATAAAAATGAATTTATACAAAAAGCCTAATCCAAATGCATATTTGGCGTCATTTGCGCAATTCATTTTTACGCAGAAAGAAATAAACCCATACTTTTACGCGCTGATTAAAGAAGGTATATCGAATTTTATTGAATGCCGTATTCTTTGCTATGAAAAAGCGCACGAAGTTCCGGTACATTTTATTGGTTCAATCGCTCATTTTTCGGAAAAAATAATCAAGGAATGTTTTAAAGAACACAATCTTGAATTGGGAAATATTTTGCAACGTCCAATTGATGGGCTAATTGATTATTATAAAAACAGAATTCCCAATTCATAAACCAATAATTAGAAATTAAAAATCAAAATGTCGTTACCCTCAATAAATCCTACAAAAACTGAAGCTTGGAAAGGGCTTAAAAATCATTTTCAAGATATGAAAGAGCTGAAAATGCAGGATATTTTTTCAGAAGATTTGGGTCGCGCAGACCGTTTCAAGATAGATTGGCAGGATTTCTATATAGATTATTCAAAGAACCGAATTACTGATGAAACACTTTCTCTTTTATTAAAACTCGCAGAGGAAGTAAAACTGAAAGAAGCCATAATCCAGCAATTTTCTGGGGAAAAAATAAATGAGACTGAAAATCGGGCCGTGTTACATACAGCACTGCGCGACTTCGATAACATGAAACCTGAAGTAAATGCCACACTTCAAAAAATGAGGCTTTTTTCCGAAGAAATAATTAACGGCGACCATAAAGGTTTCACAGGAAAAGCGATTACAGATGTTGTAAACATTGGCATTGGCGGAAGTCATTTAGGTCCTGAAATGGTCACTGAAGCGTTACAATTTTACAGAAATCATTTAAAAACTCACTTTATTGCAAATATTGATGGGGATGATGTAGCAGAAAAACTTAAAAATTTAAATCAGGAAACAACACTTTTTATAATCGTTTCTAAAAGTTTCACAACACAAGAAACAATTGCAAATGCTACGGTTGTGAGAGATTGGTTTTTACAAAAAGGAAATGAAGAAGATATTCAGAAACATTTTGTAGCTGTTTCGGCAAATGTGAGTGGCGCAAAAGAATTTGGTATTTCTGAAAATAATATTTTCCCAATGCAGGATTGGGTTGGCGGCAGATTTTCACTTTGGAGTTCCGTAGGTCTTTCTATTTGCTGCGCCATTGGTTTCAAGAATTTTGAAGAACTTCTGAAAGGTGCTTTTGAAATGGATAACCATTTTAAAAACGAAGATTTTGAAAATAATATTCCAGTAATACTTGCCCTAATTTCAATTTGGTACAATAATTTTTTTGAAGCGAAAAGCGAAGCAGTCGTAGCATATTCGCAATATCTACATAAATTGGTTCCGTATCTACAACAGGCCGTGATGGAAAGCAACGGAAAAAGCGTAGACAGAAACGGTAAAAAAGTAAACTATCAAACAGGAACAATTGTTTGGGGAAATGTGGGCAGTAATTCGCAACACGCCTTTTTTCAACTTTTGCATCAGGGTACAAAATTGATTCCAACAGATTTTATAGGTTTTAGCGAATCATTGCACGGCAATAGTGAAAATCACAACATTTTAATGGCCAATTTTTTTGCTCAAACAGAAGCGCTTTGGGAAGGTACAAACGGTAAAAATGTTGAAAATCAGTTTAAGGCTTTTGCTGGAAAAAAACCGACCAATACCATTCTCATAAGGAGATTAACTCCACAAAATCTAGGAAGTCTTATTGCTTTATATGAGCATAAACTTTTTGTACAAGGAATAGTTTGGAATATTTTCAGTTACGATCAGTGGGGCGTGGAATTAGGAAAGATAGTTGCAAAAGGAACGCTTCAGGCTATTGAAAATAAAAATTCTTCGACTATTGAAAACCCCTCTACAGCAAATTTGTTGAGAAAATTTTTAAACGTTCGCTCATAAACTTCGTTCTTCCAAGCTAAAACTTCCAACTTTTTCATATCTTTCAGTTGTAAACTCCCCGTTTATACTGAAAATATTATGCTTACAAAAGTATATGGCAGTGCTGTATTTGGGGTTGAAGCCACAACCATAACGGTTGAAGTTAATGTAGACATTGGCATTGGTTACCATTTGGTCGGTTTGCCTGACAATGCTATTCGCGAAAGCAATTTTCGTATTGCCGCTGCTCTGCAAAACAACGGTTACAAAATTCCAGGAAAGAAATTAATTTTAAATATGTCTCCAGCTGATCTTCGGAAAGAAGGTTCTGCGTATGATCTTACTTTGGCAATGGGAGTACTTGTTGCCACGGAACAAATTGAAGAACAAAACCGTCTTTCTGAATATATAATTATGGGTGAACTTTCCCTCGACGGAAATTTGCAGCCAATCCGTGGAGCTTTACCAATTTCCCTTAAAGCGAAAGAAGAAGGGTTTAAAGGATTTATTCTTCCGAAGCAAAATGCAAAAGAAGCAGCGATAGTAGAAGGAATTGATGTTTTCGGGATAGAGAATATAAAAGAAGTAATCGATTTTTTCAACGAAAATATTCCACTCGAAAAAACCATTGTGGATATGGAAGCGGAATTCTACAATCACCTAGAACATCCCGAATTTGATTTCGCAGATGTAAAAGGACAAGAATCAATAAAGCGTTGTATGGAAATTGCTGCAGCGGGTGGTCACAATATTATATTGATTGGACCACCGGGTTCAGGAAAAACGATGCTTGCAAAACGTTTACCCAGTATTTTACCGCCAATGACTTTACAGGAAAGCCTTGAAACTACCAAAATACACAGCGTTGCAGGACGCACGATGGAGAAAGGAGGTATTATGACCTCGCGGCCATTTCGAAGCCCACATCACACGATTAGCGATGTAGCTTTAGTTGGAGGCGGACAATATCCACAACCGGGTGAAATAAGTTTGGCTCACAATGGAGTTTTGTTTCTGGATGAACTTCCGGAATTTAAACGCGGTGTTTTAGAAGTTATGCGCCAACCCTTGGAAGATCGAGAAGTTACCATCTCCAGAGCAAAATTTACAGTTACCTATCCTTCCAGTTTTATGCTCGTGGCGAGTATGAACCCGAGTCCTGGCGGTTATTTCAATGATCCCGATGCGCCCATAATGTCATCGCCCGCAGAAATGCAGCGCTATTTGAGTAAAATTTCGGGTCCGCTTTTGGATAGGATTGATATTCATATTGAAGTAACGCCTGTTCCTTTTGAAAAGTTAAGTGACGAACGCCGTGGCGAATCAAGCATTTTAATTAGGGAGCGGGTTAGCAATGCTAGAAGAATTCAATCTGAACGCTTTGCAGAATTTGAAAAAGTCCATTACAACGCCCAAATGGGAGTGAAACAAATTCGTCAATTTTGCAAAA
Source organism: Flavobacteriales bacterium (assembly GCA_038259585.1). Classification (GTDB taxonomy): domain Bacteria; phylum Bacteroidota; class Bacteroidia; order Flavobacteriales; family Flavobacteriaceae; genus Aequorivita. The sequence goes on from JBBSOQ010000005.1 coordinate 22,305, forward strand.
TTGATGATGCTTCACTTCAACTTTTAAAAATTGCAATGGAACGATTAAATCTTTCAGCACGCGCGTACGACCGGATTTTAAAAGTAGCACGAACCATTGCTGATTTAGAAGGTTCTGAGAACATTATAGGCAATCACATTTCTGAAGCTATTCAGTATAGAAGTTTGGATAGAGATGGTTGGTTTGGCTAATCCTCATTTTCAGAATTATTAAATTCGTTTTAACTTTTTTTTAAGATTAAAAGTAGCTTCGGATAGTATCTTTAAAACTTTCTTAAAAAATCTAATCCATATGTTTAAAACTCCCTTTAAAATTAGCTTCGCCGTAGCTATCGCTTCCGTTGCTCTTTTCGCTATTTCCTGTAAAAATGAAAAATCAGTTACTACAGACGATAGTGCAAAACTCTCTGTTCCGTTTGAAAAATATGAACTTGAAAACGGCCTCGATGTAATACTTCACCAAGACAAAAGCGATCCTATTGTTTCCCTCGCCATTCAATATGGTGTTGGCTCTAATCGTGAAAAAACAGGGCGAACTGGGTTTGCCCACTTATTTGAACACATGCTTTTTCAGGAATCTGAAAATGTGCCTCAGGATCAATTCTTTAAAACAATTCAAGATGCCGGTGGAACTTTAAATGGTGGAACTTGGAAAGACGGAACGGTTTATTACGAAATAGTTCCTAAAAATGCAATGGAAACCGTGATGTGGCTGGAAAGTGACAGAATGGGCTATTTAATAAACACCGTAACAGAAGCTGCTTTTGAAAATCAGCAGGAAGTGGTTCAAAACGAAAAAAGACAACGGGTTGATAACAATCCTTACGGACACACAGGCTGGGTGATTGATAAAAACCTTTACCCTGAAGGACATCCTTACAATTGGCAGGTAATTGGCGAATTGGAAGATCTTCAAAAAGCAACTGTGGAAGATGTAAAGGAATTTTACGATCGATTCTACGGTCCAAATAATGCAACTTTAGTATTAGCTGGCGATTTTGATACAGATGAAGCTAAGAAAATGATTGAAAAATATTTTGGCGAAATAAAGCGTCGCCAAGAAGTGGAGCCACTAAAACCTCAACTTGTAACACTTTCAGAAACAAAAAGGTTATACCACGAAGACAATTTTGCAACGGCGCCACAATTGAATATGGTTTGGCCTACGGTTGAGCAATATACTCCCGATGCATATGCGTTGGATTTTTTGGGGGAAATTCTTTCAGAAGGCAAAAAAGCACCTCTTTATAAAGTATTGGTAAAGGAAAAGGACCTTACTGCTGAGCCAACAGCATACAACGGTTCCAGCGAATTGGCTGGCGATTTTCAAATAAAAATCACAGCAAATAATGGTGTGGATTTAGATTCAGTTGAAAGTGGAATTAATGAAGCGTTTGCTCTTTTTGAAAAGGATGGCGTGACAGATCGGGATATTGAAAGAATTAAAGCTGGACTTGAAACGCAATTCTACAACGGAATTAGCAGTGTTTTAGGGAAATCTTTTCAATTGGCGCGTTATAATGTTTTTACTGGTGATCCAGGTTTTATAACACAAGATATCGAAAATATTAAAAAGATTACAAAGGAAGATGTGATGCGGGTTTATAACAAATACATAAAAGATAAACCCTATGTTATGACCAGTTTCGTTCCAAAAGGACAGCTGAATTTGATCACCGAAAATTCAGAAAAGGCAAAAATTGTTGAAGAAGAAATTAAGGATAACGTAACCAAAAAAGTAGAGGAGGCAAATACTGAAATAGTAAAAACACCTTCTAATTTTGATCGCTCAAAACCACCCGTACAAAGAGCTTCGCCAGAATTGAATATTCCAGAAATGTGGACTGCTAATTTGGAAAATGGTATAAAAGTTTCAGGAATTGAGCAGAATGAAATACCAACCGTGAACTTCAGTTTGGTAATTAATGGCGGTCATTTATTGGATGATGTGAAAAAGAATGGCGTTGCAAACTTGATGAGTGATATAATGATGGAAGGTACCGCTAATAAAACCCCAGAACAACTGGAAGAAGAAATTGACCTTTTGGGAGCGAGTATTAGAATGTATACTACCGATGAATCTATTGTGATCCGCGGAAATACGTTGACCCGTAATTTCGATAAAACAATGGATTTGGTTACTGAAATACTTTTGGAGCCACGTTGGGATGAAGAGGAATTGGCGCGTATTAAAACAAAAACAATTAATGAGATTGAGCGTTCAGATGCTAATCCGAATGTAGTGGCAGGGCGTGTTTACAATAAGATTCTTTATGGTGCCGACCACATTTTCAGTTATCCAACAGTTGGAACTGTAGAATCTGTTAAGGCACTTACAATTAATGATTTAAAAGAATATTACAGCAAGAATTTTTCTCCTTCAATAAGTACTTTCCAAGTTGTTGGAAAAATTGATAAAGATGCTGTGTTGAAAGATTTGAAAGGACTAGAAGAGCGTTGGGCCACGAAGGAAGTTTCAATTCCTGAATATCCAATAGCAAACAATCGCGACAAAGCTTCGCTGTATTTTGTGGATATTCCGAACGCCAAACAATCGGTTATTAACGTTGGTTACATTGCATTACCGAGAACTGATAAAGATTTTTACCCAGCTGAAGTTATGAACTACAAACTGGGCGGTTCTTTTTCTGGAAATGTGAATTTGATTCTTCGCGAAGAGAAAGGATATACTTATGGAGCTCGAACCAATTTCAGCGGAAGCAAAATCCCTGGAACTTTCACGGCTTCATCAAGTGTTAGAACAAATACTACTGGAGAATCTGTTCAGATTTTTAAAGATGAAATTTCAAAATACAAAGAAGGAATTTCCCCAGAAGATCTTGCCTTTACTAAGAATGCATTAATAAAATCGAATGCGCGTCGCTTTGAAACTCAAGGTTCACTTTTGGGAATGTTGCAGGAAATTAATGAATATAACTTGCCCGCAAATTATATTGAAAACGAGGAAGCAACAATAAATAATATGACTTTGGAACAGCACAGAGCACTAGCCAATAAATATTTGGATGCTTCCAAAATGGCTTTCTTGGTTGTTGGTGATGCTGCAACCCAATATGCACAGTTCAAAAAAATGGGTTTTGACGAAGTGAAACTTCTTGATAAAAATGGAGAGGAAGTAAAGCTTGAAGATGTGAAATTATAGATTTTTATTATTTATCAATCTTGAAGAAGGGATGCCTAAAAGCATTCCTTCTTTATTTTGCTATATTTAAATCTTCAATAATAGAAGGAAGTTAATTATGAAAAGTTTTCATTTTTTAATATTTTTTATTTTCGGGATGAACTTGTTGTTTGCGCAAAAAAATGTTCCTTTTAATGAGTTGTATTTAGATAATAATTTAATTTATGAAAAATCTTCGGAGAAACTATTTACGGGTAGTTCTGCTAAAATTAGAAAAAACGGACACATTGTTTTCGAAGATTTTATTGAAGAAGGCAGAATACAGAAAACTATTTATTATTACAATAAAACCACTCTTCCAGCAATAGAATTCGTTTATTTTAAAAATTCGGATAAAACAAAAACTGAAATCAAATACGATTTAAAAGATCCTAAAACTGAATTTACCCATTTTAATGAACTCGGTGAAAAAACGCTTTCAGAGATTTATAAAAATGAAATCCTTATATATAGATGTGAATTTTTAAAAAATAAAAAACACGGAAAAGAATTTTGTATAAATAAAGAAGGAACTGAGATTACTGAAGAATATAAAAATGGTAAAAGAATTAAATAACTTCAAAATGAAAAAAAGTATACTTTCAGTTTTCGTTCTTCTAATTTTAATTTCTTGTAAAAACAATACATCCGAAATTACTGAAACAAAAGAAATAGAAGCAGTTTCCATTGAGGAATTTGCTGAACCAACTTTCACTTTGGCTGAAGCCAATAAATTGATTGAGCTGCCATTGCATTGCGTTGCTACTGAATATCCATATAAACCCGGTGAAACATTGGAAAGCAAAGCAGATTTGGTTGAACCTGTTTCTGTCCATCCTATTTTTTATGGCTGTTTTGATTGGCATAGCGCCGTGCACGGTTATTGGTCTATGGTTTCGTTATTAAAACAATTCCCAGAAATGGATAGGGCAGAAGAAGTGAGAAAATTGTTGAAAGAAAAAATCACAGTTGAAAATGTGGCAATAGAACTAGCGTTTTTTGAAAAACCAATCAATAAATCCTTTGAAAGAACCTACGGTTGGGCTTGGCTTTTAAAAATTTCCGAAGAACTTCACAATTGGGATGACCCAATGGGAAAGGAATTGGAACAAAACCTAAAACCATTGGCTGATATTATCGTCCTTCGTTACAAAGAATTTCTCCCAAAACTAAATTATCCTATTCGCGTTGGAGAGCATACAAATACCGCTTTCGGATTGACATTCGCTTATGATTATGCAGAAGCGCTAAATGATTTAGAATTGAAAGAACTCATTGAAAAACGAGCAAGAGATTTTTATTTCACTGATGAAAACTGTCCGATAACTTGGGAACCCAGTGGCTATGATTTTCTTTCACCTTGTTTGGAAGAAGTTGATATTATGCGACGCATACTTTCTGCGGAAGAATTTTTAAGTTGGATGGACAAATTTCTACCCCAACTTGCTGATGAAAATTATCATTTAAAAGTAGGGGAGGTGAGCGATAGAACCGATGGAAAACTGGTGCATTTGGACGGGTTAAACTTTAGTCGTGCTTGGGTTTTTTATGGCTTGGCAAAAGAATATCCAAAATATAAGCATCTACAAAATCTTGCGAATGAACACGTGTCATATTCATATCCAAATTTGGTGGGCGATACTTATGAAGGCGGTCATTGGTTGGGAAGTTTCGCAATTTATGCATTAAATACATTGCACGGAAAATAGTTTAGTGCTTCCTGTTTTCCTTTAAAAATTCACGCTTGATTCTCTGTTGTAAAATTTCAGGTGTTAAGGTTTCACTTTTTTCACTTAGGTCCTCAATGTTTAAAAGCGAAAGAACCACTTTGTCATTCATAGAATTGATATCTGAATCATCATGTTTAGAAACGTTTTCCAGAACCACCAAATTACTCTTCGCGGTTTTAAGATCCAAATATTTTGAAACTTGATCTTTTACTATTTCAAGTGTTTCGTAAATCAATGTAAGGAATCTTAAAGAATGAATTTCAAATTAAATTATTTGTAAAATTCTATCCAGCAGGTTTTTACATGAGTTTTAAAGGGGGTTTCCACTATTTTTTGGGAGGGAAAAACCTTACAGTAGAATAGGGAAAACCCTTTTTTAATAAAGGATTTTCCCTATTTATTGACTTCATAAAATGCTTATTTAATTGTTTTTGCTACATTAGTCCACACTAAACCAATAAAATTTATTTCAATTATGTCAAAACCATCAAACTGCATTACTGTAGCAGAAGCAAAACAACTCCAGAATAACTGGAAAGCAACACGAGCTGTGGATATTGAAGCGGCGATGGGTTCTGTAGATACCCGAGAATTTTTATTCAGCGTTGCGGAGTTGCAACAATTTTTGGATTATGTGAAAGCTGGTTCCGGAGTTATGAATCCTGGCATACGTATTTATTTTGCAGCCAACGATAATGACCTTACTGATAAAGCAACAGTATTTTTGGCACCAACTTTAGGTGTTACTGCGGGATCTCTAAATAATTATAGCTTGGAGCCTTTAAATAAGGGTATTGCAGGATTTCCTCCCACAAACTATTGATTCAGTGATAGCAGGATTATTAATAAACTTTTTTGAAGTCTTAGCATTTCTTATTGGAATATTGTATTATCAAAATAATAAAACCAAACCTACTTTCTATCTGGTTTGGTTTCTGGGTATTACAGTTTTTTCCGAACTTTTTGGTTGGTATGCATATTTTGTAAATACAGGATTTTTAAATTTTTTAAAAGGAACTGTTTTTGAAAGCAATTACTGGTCAGCAAATATATATTCAATAGTAAGTTACCTATTTTATATAAATTATTTTAAGTGGTATTTATCGACTAAAAGATCAATTGAGATTTTAAATTTTGTATCAATTGTATTTTTTGTTATAAGTCTTTCAGAAATTTTATTTTCTGATGGTTTCTTTATAAGGTTTATGCCTATTTCCAATATTATTGGAACTTTATTTGTTTTCCTAAGTATCGCTTTTTATTATTTGGAATTGCTGAAAAGCGACCAAATATTGCAGGTTCAAAAAAGCTTGCCTTTCTATGTCTCTGTTGGAGCATTGATTTTTCACCTTTGTTCAACACCTCTATTTCTTTATAGCTCTTATTATAGCAATTCTATTGACCCTGGCTTTGTAAGTTTATATAAGCAGGTTATCTTTGGTAGCAATTATTTATTATATACTATTTATATCGCAGGATTTATAATATGCTTTCGGAAAAAGAACCCTTACTTCCCCAAGAAAAACTTTTAATAGTTTATTTTATTGCTGTTCTGTTGTTCTTTACAATCTTTGCGATTGTTTTTGTCATCGCCTTTCAACGCCGAAAAAACAAATTTTTGAAAGAACGCTACGAAGCAGAACAACGCTACCAGCGCGAACTTGCAGATTCACAAATAGAAATTCAAGAACAAACGCTTAAAAACATAGCTTGGGAACTTCACGACAATGTGGGGCAGTTGCTTTCAGTGGCAAACATTCAATTAAATGTTTTAATGAATGCTGTGCCTGAAATCTTTTACGACCAAATTAATGAAACGAAAAGCATTGTACAGGAAACGGTGCAGGAAATACGGACGCTTTCAAAAGTGCTCAATAACGAGGTAGTACTTAAAAATGGACTCTTGGCATCGTTGCAAGTAGAACTTGATCGATTTAAGCGATTGGGTTATCTAGATGCTTCATTAAAGATAACTGGAGACATAATCCCAATAAACAGCTCCAGCGAGATTATTATTTTCAGAATTATTCAAGAGTTTCTTTCAAATGTTTTGAAACATGCAAGAGCTTCAAAATTATTCGTACATTTAGATTATAAAGAAAAAGCACTGGATATTCGTGCAATTGATGACGGTGTAGGTTTTGATACTGCAATAAAAACAGACAGCTCAGGAATGGAAACGATGAGCAGCCGCGCCGCACTGATACATGCAGATTTTTCTATTGATTCAGAAATAGGAAAAGGCACCCAATTATTTTTGAGTTACCCATACAAAACCGCACAATGAATTTAGTAGGCAAACATACTGTAGCAATCGTTGATGATCACTCTCTTTTTGCAAGTTCGTTGGAAAAGCTAATCAATTCTTTTTCACATTTTAGAGTTCTCTTTCACGCAAAAAACGGTAAGGAATTTAAAGAGATTATCGAGGAAGGAAGTGTGCTGCCAGACATAGTTTTACTTGACATAAACATGCCTGTGATGAACGGTTTTGAAACAGCCGAATGGATCATGGATAATCACCCAAAAATAAAAATTCTGGCTCTTTCTATGGAAGATGATGAGCAGACAATTCTTAAAATGCTTCGCAAAGGCGCAAAGGGTTATTTACTGAAAGATATTCATCCAGAAATTTTGAGCGTCGCATTGAAGGAATTAATTGAAAAAGGATTTTATCATTCAGAAAAAGTTTCCGAAACTTTATTACATTCCATAAGCCCCGATGAAGAAGGAGTAATTATGGATTTCAAAGAAAACGAACTTATTTTTCTACAATTGACCTGTTCAGAAATGACTTATAAGGAAATAGCTGATGTAATGGATTTAAGCCCAAAAACCATTGACGGCTACCGACAAGATCTTTTTAAAAGGCTCAAAATTAAAAATAGGGTAGGTTTGGTAATCTTTGCGCTGAAGAAAAATTTAATCAAAATTTAATTGCAAGCATTCCAAATTGCATCGTTTGGAGTGCCAGCTTCAATAACAAGTTCCTCTTTTTGAACTGGATGCTTCAGCGTCAACTTTTTTGCGTGAAGGTGAATACTTCCGTCTGGATTACTTCTGTCAAAACCGTATTTTAAATCTCCTTTTATAGAACAGCCAATCGCTGAAAGTTGCGAGCGAATTTGATGATGTCTTCCAGTTTCAAGAACAATTTCCAGTAAATAATAATTGTCCAATTTTTTCAGAAGTTTATAGTGGAGAACCGCTTTTTTGCTGTCTGGAACTTCTTTTATGTGGGCGTAGGATTTGTTTTGTTTTGGATTTCTTTTTAAAAAATGCATCAATGTATCTTCAGTTTTCGGCGGTGCATTTTTAACGATTGCCCAATATATTTTTTCCGTTTCCCTTTCAGAAAACATTTTGTTCAAACGCGCCAATGCTTTTGAAGTTCTTGCAAATACAACAATTCCGCTTGTAGGCCGATCCAAACGATGCACTACTCCTAAAAATACTGCACCAGGTTTATTGTATTTTTCTGCTATATATTCCTTTACAACTTCAGAAAGGGGAGTATCGCCTGTTTTGTCGCCTTGTACAATATCGCCCGGACGTTTATTTATAACAATTAGGTGATTGTCCTCAAACAGAATTTGAAGGTTGTCTTTAGTGCTATGCGGTTTGGATTTTTGGATTGTTAGATTATTGGATTGTTAGATTGTTGGATTTTAAAAATCCAACAATCTAACAATCTATTTAGTATTGTTCGCTATCATTTGGAAATTCTCCGCTTTTCACGTCGGCACTGTACTGGCTGAAAGCATTTTTCATTTCAGTATATAAATCCAAATATCTGCGAAGAAAACGCGGATTGAATTCGTGCGTCATTCCAATCATATCGTGTGTGACCAAAACTTGGCCATCTACACCATTTCCAGCACCGATTCCTATCACAGGAATGCTTATTGTTTCAGCTACTTTTGTTGCTAATTTGGCGGGAACTTTTTCTAAAACTACTGCAAAGCAACCTGCTTTTTCAAGCAAAATAGCATCTTCAAGCAATTTATCAGCTTCCTCTTCTTCTTTGGCGCGAACTGTATAAGTTCCGAATTTATAAATGGATTGTGGTGTCAAACCCAAATGACCCATTACAGGAATTCCAGCATTCAAAATTCGTTTAATTGATTCTTTAATTTCAGCGCCACCTTCCATTTTTACAGCATGGCCTCCACTTTCTTTCATAATTCTAATGGCGGAACGAAGCGCTTCCTTTGGATCACTTTGGTAACTTCCGAAAGGTAAATCCACTACAACCAAACTCCGCTCTATAGCACGAACTACAGAAGCTGCGTGATAAATCATTTGATCCAAAGTTATTGGCAAAGTAGTTTCGTGACCCGCCATAACATTACTAGCCGAATCGCCTACCAAAATCACATCTATTCCGGCGCTATCTACAATCTTCGCCATTGTAAAATCATAGGCGGTGAGCATCGAGATTTTTTCGCCTTTCTTTTTCATATCTACCAGCGTTTTGGTAGTAATGCGCTTATATTCTTTTTTAGCTGTGCTCATAGAGTTATTAGTTGATGGGTAAAAGTAATAATTTAGAAGTTTAATATTTTATTCAGCTCTTTTTATAATTGCTGATTTGTTTTTCAAATGTATCAGAATCTTTGAATGCAAGTAGATTTCCATCTGGGTCATGAAATTTGGCTATCATTCCCCAAGAATGCTCTTGATAATCCACTTTTACATTTTTAGCCATTAGTTTATCGGTTTCACTTTTTATGTTTTGGACGTTTATTCTCAGACACGATTTAATTCGTGTTGCTCCTGTTTGATTTTCTTTGTATTCATCATCCAATTCAATCATTAAATATGAATCGCCAAATTGAAAACACGTCAAGTTTTCTGATTCAAATATTTTTTTTAGTTCAAGTGTTTTTTCGTAAAATTCCACACATTTATCGTAGTTAATTGTGTAAAAAATTATTCCTGTTCGGTCAAAATTCATTTATATCTTTCATTTCATTTAAACCATTCTAAAAAGCCCTTTCCGTCAAATTGGTTATACACTTTTCACGTATTTCCCAAATTTCATCAAAATTCATTTCAATTTTACCTTCTGAAATCCAACGTTTCAAAAATGCTTTGTGATATTCTACTTTAAACTCAGCAACTTGTTCGGGTTCAATTTCTATTTCGTCTATAATTTCACTTTCTATTTTTCTTATATCAGATTGTTGTGATGTTATGTCAATCCTCTCATTTTCTATTTTTAAATAACAATGAGCTTCGGGAACAAAGCTAATTGAATTGACAGATAGCACATTACCAATATTTGGTGTGTTTTTTTGGTTCATCTTGTACATTCCGAGAATAAGCTTTACTTTCTCCACTTTATTCAAATCTGCCACTTTTTTTAATAGCGCGTGTTTTGAGCTACAGCTTCCCTTTTTCTCACTAATTACCAATCCGAAATCTGTTCGGTTTGAATTTCGTTCATAAGGTAAATTTTTAACGTATTTGATTAATTCATTCCACGTTTCAATTCCGCTATTTTTGATAAGAAAAGTTAATTTATCTTTAGAACTCAATATATAATTTGTATTCAATTTTTTAGATTTAGAAGAAACCGCCCACAGCTTCTGAATACTGCAATTTTTTCAACAATCACTAATATTCACTTGCACTGCCAATCCACCTTCACTGGTTTCTTTGTATTTAGAAGTCATATCCTTTGCCGTTTCCCACATTGTTGCAATCACTTTATCGAGTGGCACTTTAGCTTTGCTTGGATCACTATCCAACGCCATTTCGCAAGCATTTATAGCTTTTATAGCACCCATTGCATTTCTTTCTATACACGGAATTTGTACCAAACCGGCAATTGGGTCGCAAGTCATACCAAGGTGATGTTCCATCGCAATTTCGCTTGCCATTAAACATTGTTCGGGAGTTCCGCCCATCAACTCGCACAAAGCTCCAGCCGCCATAGAGGAAGAAACGCCAATTTCAGCCTGGCAACCACCCATAGCGGCGGAAATAGTAGAACCTTTTTTGAAAATACTTCCAATTTCGCCTGCAGTAAGCAAAAATTTACGGACGTCTTCAAAATTGGCATCGTGATTTTCAATAACCATATAATACATCATCACAGAGGGAATTACCCCTGCGCTGCCGTTGGTGGGTGCGGTAACTACGCGCCCCAATGAAGCATTCACTTCATTCACTGCGAGAGCGAAACACGAAACCCATTTCAATATTTGTCGAAATTTTACTTCGGTATTTCTTATTGCGGCAATCCATTCTTCGGCATTTGTGTATTTACTATCGCCAATTAGGTTTTTGTTCATCTCAAACGCTCTTCGTGTAACATTGAGTCCGCCTGGCAATATTCCTTCGGTATGGGCGCCAACGTACATAGAATCCAGCATCACATCCCAAATTTTCTTTAAACCGTCATTTATTTCGGCTTCACTTCGCAGTGATTTTTCGTTTTCTAAAACTATTTCTGAAATACTTTTTCCTTCGGCTTTGCAGTATGCCAAAAGTTCCGTTCCCTTTTCAATAGGGAAGGGGAATTGGGCAAATTTTGCCAGTTTTATTTTCTTGCGTTTTCGATCTTTTTTTACCACAAATCCGCCGCCGATGGAATAATACGAGGAAGATTTTTTTGAACCGTCTTTTAATGTTGCCTTAAAAGTCATTCCGTTGGGATGGAACTCTAAAAATTTTCGATTGAAAATGATGTTTTGCTTTGGGAAAAAGGGAACTTCCAATTCACCGTTCAGTCTCAATTTATTTTCTGAATTGATATAATCAATTTCTGGTTCAATATTTTCAATAGGAAAAGTAACGGGATCAAATCCAGAAAGGCCTAACATTACCGCAATATCAGTAGCATGGCCTTTTCCGGTGAGGGATAATGAACCGTATAGATCTACTGTAATTTCAGCTACTGCTTCAAATTGGTTTTTCTCTTTCAATTCCTCAATCCATCGTAAGGCTGCTCGCCAGGGCCCCAAAGTGTGGGAGCTGGATGGACCAACTCCTATTTTTAGCATATCGAAAACGCTTATACTTTCCATAAATTCAATCTTAATTCAAACCTAAGCAATTTTGCTTTATTCAGCCAAACGGAAAGTATTAATTGTTTATAATAATTATTGGAAATATTCCATAAAATAGGAAATATTCCTATTTTTGAAGAATGGAAATATTCACTTCAGGAAAACTCACAAAAGTAAAAAGTAGGCACGAACCTGGCATTTCAAAACAGACTGGTTTTACAAGTCCTGCCACACACTATTTGGAACCAACAATCGATTTAAATCAGGAACTAGTTGTAAACCGTGACGCTACATTTTTTGTTCGGGTTGATGGAAATGCTTTTAAAGAACACAATATTTTTGATAAAGATGTATTGATTATTGATCGGTCATTGTCACCTAATTTTGATTCTTTGGCATTGGTTGTTCAAGCTGGAGAATTTAAAATACTACGCATTGCTTTTGGTTTTTCTGAAGAGGAATTAACCGTATGGGGAATTATCACTTATATAATTCATTCCGCTCGATGATCGCCTTGGTTGATTGCAATAGCTTTTACGCCTGCTGCGAACAGGTTTTCCGCCCCGATCTTTTGGGCAAACCCGTTGTGGTTTTAAGCAATAATGATGGCTGCATAATTGCAGCCAACAAAGAAGCCAAAGCAATTACGGATATTCCAATGTTTGAGCCGGTTTTCAAAATAAAGGATCAATTGATAGCCCGCAAAGTGAATTTTTTTTCTTCCAATTACACGCTTTACGGCGAAATGTCGCAGCGGGTGATGAATATTCTCGGAACATTTTCTCCAAATGTGGAAGTTTATAGTATTGACGAAGCCTTTGCGGATTTATCTGGGATGGAAAATATTTCACTGAATGAATACGGGCATTTAATTAAGGATACCATAAAAAAAAACACGGGATTACCCGTAGGTGTAGGGATTGCGCCAACAAAAGTGCTTGCGAAGCTGGCCAATAGAATGTCAAAGAAAATTGCTGAAAATAACCACGTGTGTATAATCGATTCCGAAGAAAAAAGAATGAAAGCGCTGGAATGGTGTAAGATTGGCGATGTTTGGGGCATTGGCAGAAAACACGCCGAGCGTTTAAAAAATATAGGCGTTTTCAATGCGCTTCAATTTACCGAAACACCACTGCAATGGGTTCGGAAAGAAATGACCGTAGTAGGTGAACGCACATGGCGCGAGCTGAGAGGTGAACCATGCAATGAATTTCTAATGCAGCCACCGCCCAAAAAGGGAATAGGGACTGCAAAATCTTTCGGTATTAAATTGCCCGATTTGGAACGTATTGAAGAAGCTTGCGCATATTATATCAGCGAAGTGAGCGAGGTGTTGCGTGCCCAAAAATCTTGCGCTACCTATGTGCAGGTTTTTATCATTACCAATTATCACAGTAACGTGGATAAGCAGTATTCTAATAGCCGTACGGTGACTTTAGATATTCCTACGAATGATACTTTCAAACTTATTTCCGCAGCGAGAAAAGCGCTAGTAGAAATTTTTAAGCCAGGCTATCGCTACAAAAAAGTAGGAGTAAACCTTACCGGCATTATTCCGCAGGATTATGTGCAGGGCAATCTTTTTCACCAACCTTCAAAGTTGAATAATCCAAAACTCATAGAAACGTTTGATGCCATCAACAGGAAATTTGGTAAAGCTACTATATCTTCTGGTTTAGTGGGAACTCGGGTTAATGAATGGGAACTTATTAAAAAGGAACGAAGTCCTCGTTACACTACACAGTGGGAGGAACTTTTGAAAATCAGTCGTGGCTATTACGTTTAAAAAGGAACTTTATTAAAAACAACGGCACCCATCCCATCAATTACTTCATAAACTCCATAAGGTGCATCTTCATTCACAATTAAAAAACTTTCATCCGTTTCAGCATAATCAAGATATGTTTTGTTTTCGGAGAGATAAGAAAATAAAACTCTGAAGAGATTGACGTTTGTCTTCAATTTAGTGTCAAATTCCGGGATTTTATTTTCAGGCCATCTTATAGCGAGGGTAGCGGCAAAAATAGAGTTTATAAGTTTTGGGTCTGTTATTTTCTTATAACGTTCCCCCGTATAATTCAAGCCTACAAATCCACCATGGTCTGCAACAATTACTATTAGTGCAGAAGGATCTTTTTCAGTTATTAAAGCAATCATTTCGCGCAGCCAAAGATTTGCTTTTTCGAAATCTTCAATGTAAATTTTTCTTTCTTCCTCCTTGCCTTTGGATTGGTTTTTTGTGACAGAGATATGTCCAGGGATTATCTTTTCTATAAAATAAAAGTTGGCTTGATCTTTATTTTCTTCCATTGCCATTTCCATTTCATCAAGGCTGTTTGCAGTCAGGTCAAATCCTCGCGACAAAAAAGGAAGTTCTTTATAAGAAATAGAACAATAATCATAGCCTATGGCGGGTCTATTTATAATAATATATGGTGATTCAATTATTAATGATGTTTTATAATCGTTTTTATTAAAGATAGATAGCACTGCATTATTGCTGGCGATACTTTTGCGTAAACCATAAGGTTCCTCAGTATTAGGCTTTGGATTTTTATAGTAGTGATGTTTCATTGCAAAAAGTGAACTGTTGGAAGTAATTGTATTGGAATAATTGCTTCGGAAATTAGGGTAAATTTTAAAATTATTTTCAGTCAAAAAAAGCTCAAAGCCACTATTATTAATATTATATGGTTCTTCTTTTAATGTGTTTGAATTGGGATATCCATCGGGTTGAATAATATAAACATTTGGTTTTTTGCTGAAAGAAGCTTCAGAAATATCATCAGGAAGTTGTTTCCATTCCGAAGAAAAATTAATATTATTTGTAACGTAATAGATTAATTGAATGCCTACAATTAGTGCAAATATATACTCAATCAATATAATTTTACTTAAATATTTTTTCAATAAAAATGCAAGTACAATTGTAATAATTATAATTAAAAGAATGAGCTTTTTCTGAGGGCCCACTATGCTATAGGTAATGAAAGCGGCGAACCCAACTAAATTTGAAATAGTTAATAGTAAAGCATAGTTTTTGAAAATGAAATTTGATTTTTTTGAAGAAATCTTTAGGGCAAAGTTTATAGCGATAGGAAAAACTAAAAAAAATGCCACAAAAAAGAATAGCTGGCTTAAGGAATCTACTAATGTAAAATTTGAATAATAATTATAGAGAAAAGGGTAAAGTCCAGCGGCTAAACCTACAGTTAGGGGATTTATTTTAATAAACTCTTTTTTCAAAAATAATTTCTTAAGTGCCATAAAGCTACAAATAAAAAATTTCTATTTAATTTCTGCCATCATGTCAGAAACCTTCCGCTGGCACAATCATTGTCTTATACAGACCGTAAATAAAAATTTCAGAATTAAGTAATAACAATAAACTATAGATATGAGTAAAATAATTGGAATCGACTTAGGTACAACCAACTCCTGCGTTGCCGTAATGGAAGGTAGCGAGCCAGTAGTTATTCCTAACGCCGAAGGAAAAAGAACAACTCCTTCCGTAATTGCATTTGTGGAAGGCGGCGAAATTAAAGTAGGTGATCCTGCAAAACGTCAGGCCGTTACAAACCCTACAAAGACCATTAGCTCCATAAAGAGATTTATGGGGAACAAATATTCAGAATCAAAATCTGAAGCCGAACATGCAACCTATAAAGTTGTAAAAGGTGACAATGACACTGCCCGTGTAGATATTGACGGACGTCTTTACACCCCACAGGAATTGAGCGCCATGATTCTTCAGAAAATGAAGAAAACTGCCGAGGATTATTTGGGTCAACCAGTAACCCGTGCAGTAATTACTGTTCCTGCATATTTTAATGACAGCCAACGTCACGCAACTAAAGAAGCGGGCGAAATTGCTGGTCTTAAAGTGGAACGTATTATCAACGAACCAACCGCAGCAGCACTTGCTTACGGTCTTGACAAAAAAGGAACCGATCAAAAAGTTGTGGTATTTGATTTTGGTGGTGGTACGCACGATGTTAGTATCCTAGAATTAGGTGACGGCGTTTTTGAAGTACTTGCTACAGATGGTGATACGCACTTAGGTGGGGATGATGTTGACCAAAAAATCATCAATTGGTTGGCAGACGACTTTAAAGCGGAAGAAGATTTTGATCTTCGTAAAGATCCTATGGCATTGCAACGTTTGAAGGAAGCTGCGGAAAAAGCAAAAATTGAACTTTCTTCAACAGCGCAAACTGAAATTAACTTGCCATACGTTACGGCTACCGCTAGCGGACCAAAACACTTGGTGAAAACTTTGACACGTGCGAAGTTTGAGCAGTTGATAGACGATTTGGTAAAAAGAACAATGAAGCCTTGCGAAACTGCTCTTAAAGCAGCCGGTTTGAGCAAAAGCGATATAGATGAAGTAATTCTTGTAGGTGGATCTACCCGTATTCCTGCAGTTCAGGAAGCGGTAGAAAAATTCTTTGGAAAAAAACCACATAAAGGTGTAAACCCAGATGAAGTAGTTGCCGTAGGTGCTGCAATTCAAGGTGGTGTATTGACCGGAGATGTGAAAGACGTGCTACTTTTAGATGTAACGCCACTTTCCCTTGGTATTGAAACTATGGGTGGTGTATTAACCAAGTTAATTGAGTCTAATACTACTATTCCTACCAAGAAAAGTCAAGTGTTCTCTACAGCTGCAGATAATCAACCAAGTGTTGAAATCCACGTATTGCAAGGAGAGCGCCCAATGGCAACTGACAATAAAACGATTGGTCGTTTCCACTTGGACGGAATTCCACCAGCACAGCGCGGTACGCCACAAATTGAAGTAACGTTTGATATTGATGCCAACGGTATCATTAAAGTAAGCGCTACAGATAAGGCTACAAACAAAACGCAGGACATTCGTATTGAAGCTTCTTCTGGTCTAACAGATGCAGAAATCCAAAAGATGAAAGCAGATGCGGAAGAAAATGCTGAAAGCGACAAAGCTGCAAAAGAAAAAGTGGACAAATTGAACGAAGCTGATGGAATGATTTTCCAGACTGAAAAGCAACTAAAAGAGTTTGGCGAAAAATTATCTGACGATAAAAAGAAACCAATTGAAGATGCTTTGGAAGATCTGAAAAAAGCATACGAAACTCAAGAAGTTGAAACTATTCAACCAGCTTTGGATAAAATAAACGAAGCTTGGAAAGTAGCTTCTGAAGAAATGTACAAAGCCCAAGCAGATGGCCAAGGTGCACCAACAGGTGATGCTGGAGCAGGAGCAGAGCCAGGAGCTAAAGACGGCTCATCTGAAAACAGCGATGTTGAAGATGTAGATTTTGAAGAGGTAAAATAAGCTTCTAGAAATAGATTAATGCGAAACCGCAACCTGAGAGGGTTGCGGTTTTTTTTTGATTGTTATTCATTGCACAATAATGAACAATATTTTGACATAATCTATATTAGTTGTTCAGTTTCCATTTTTCAGCAATCTCTGCATTAAAACCATCGCCTTCTTTAGGGTTTGGTTCGCCTTTGCCTGTATTTATAAGCTTTCGCAAGCTGTTCTGTATATAATTGGTCCAAGCTTCGTTACAAACTTCAAAGCATTCATCGTGTGCTGTCAAACCTTCGTGGGTAAATTTTACTTTTGTTTTGTCGCCTTCTTTTGAAATTTCAAAAACGAGCTTGCTTCCAACCCATTCGGTTTTGTCTTCTATAAAATTGAAACTGTTGTCCAAAATTTTCCAAACTACTTTTTTCTCAGGAACCAGTTCTACTAATTTCATTTTACTTAAGTGAATATCTTTGTAATGGTAAAAAAACTCTTCGTTAAGCTTTTCGGTATTTCCTTCAATTTCTTCAGACCACCAGCCTCGTATATTGATGATAGCTTTAAATGCTTCTTTTGTGGATTCGTCCACCAAAAGGGTTGAGGTATAATCTGCTGTTTTCATAAATTATTTTAGTTAGAAACAAATTTGAAAAGCTTACTCTTTCAAAAATTGAATAAGTGGTGTTATAAATTCTTGAAACGCTTCAATATGCGGCAAATGCCCAACATTTGGAATTTCAACCAATTGTGAATTGGGGATTTTATCTCTAGTTTGCTTTCCTAATTCATTGTAAAGTCCCATTGTTTTTTGATCTTCTTTTAAAGCCAATGGTTTTCCAAGTGCAGTGCGATCGCGTGTGCCAATAATAAGCAAAGTTGGAGCGGTTATATTTTGAAATTCATAAACTACGGGTTGAGTGAAAATCATATCATAAGTAAGCGCTGCATTCCAAGCAATTAGCGGATATTCTTCGTTTAAAGTCCAACCGGCAAGCAATTGCACCCATGGTTCGTATTCAGGTTTCCAATTGCCATCGTAATAGCTCTCTTTCTGGTATGCTTTCAGTTTTTCGTAATCTTTGTTTAACTCGCCTTTATACCAATCGTCCACACTTTGGTAAGGTACTTTAAGTTTCCAGTCTTCTAAACCTATGGGATTTTCAAGAATTAGTTTCTCGGTAGTTTCTGGATACATTAAAGCGAAACGTGCAGCAACCATTCCACCCATAGAATGGCCGAGTACTGCAATTTTTTTAATTCCCAAAGAATCAAGTAAGGCTTTTGTATTTTCAGCCAATTGCTGAAAGGTATATTGAAAATGTTCCGGTTTGCTCGATTTTCCAAAGCCTATTTGATCTGGAACTACCACTCTAAATCCTTCTTTTGTAAGTTGGTTAATTGTTGTTTGCCAATATGCACCGTTGAAGTTTTTTCCGTGGAGAAGTAATACACTTTCTCCATTATAATTTTCTGGCTTTACATCCATATAAGCCATTTTTAGCTTTTGTTGCTGATTTTCTAAAGAAAGGAAGGAAACTTTATAGGGATACGTATAATTTTCAAGATTTATATCCAGTTTTTTCACTTCATCCTTTTGGGAGAAAGCAATTATAGGAAGTAAAAGTATAAGGGTAAACATTATAGTTTTCATAGCAGATGAATTCAATTTTTTGATAAATATATTTATTATAAGAAGAAATTACTATTAAGGTTATAATAAAAAAAAGAGCGACCTAAGAAAGGTCGCTCTAATTAAAAGCTTGTTTTTTAACCAAATATTAAGCTTTAGTATCTTTGAGTGGGTGGGGGCCACTTGGCCAAAGATAGCAGCAATCTACTAAAAATATATTTCTTAAAACGTCTTTTATCTATAAAATATGTATTTTAACGTGTTTTAAAAAATAAGCGGCCCTGTTGGGCCGCTTGGAAATGAGGAAATAGAATAGTGTTAATCTTCAGATTCGTCCCGTTCCACAGCAATTATGGATTGGGCAGGTTCAATATGTGGGGAGTTTTCTAGTATATCTAATCTTGCCCCAGAATTCGACAGTAAGATCACTGAAAAATCATTAGGGTTAGTAAAATTATTTTCTGCAACCATTAGTTCCTTTAGATTTTGACAGTTTGCCAATCCCTGTGGTAATGCTCCATATAAATCGTTGTCAAAAACATTGAAAACTTCAATTTTCTTAAGTTCTCCAAGACTGTTAGGAATCGTTCCGCTTAATTGATTGCTACTTAAATGAAGTTGCTTTAAGTTGGAAAGTCTGCTTAAAGACTCCGGAATACTTCCGCTCACAGCCGTACCGTTTATTGCCAAAACTTCCAGATTTTCCATATTTCCAAATTCTGTTGGAATAGAACCAGAAATTGGATTGAAGGAAAGCTCCAATTTTCTTAAGTTTTTCAACTCTCCCAATGAAGCTGGCAATTTCCCGTTTAAATTATTGAACAACAAATTGATACCAACAACCTTATTCTTTTCCACAGTAATACCGTACCAAGTTTCTACAGGTTTTTCAAGATTCCATTGGTTGTTCCATTCAGGCCCGTTGGTCGCTGTATAAAGATTTAAAAGAACTTGTTTTTCTTGTTTGCTTACTTGCGCTATTACAAAAGACGCAATAAACATACATACACAGGTTAGTAATGCCTTTTTCATAGTTGGGGCTATTGGTTATTAAAGCGAAGTAAAATAAATCCAAAAGAAGTTAAAACACAAAATTATTCGATGAAACGCACAAAAAATATTTATCTATTTTGAAATCTTTAGTAAGAATTCTCTGCTAACTTCGTGAATTCCGTCAAAAACTTCAATGTTTAAGCGGTGTTGAAAGAGTTCGCTACCTTTTAATTGTTCTTCGGTTTTTCTGGCTTCTGTGATGTATTGATCCTTATTACCGTAGATGTAAATGACCTTAGATGAAGATTTTAAAAATTCAAAATCGGCAGCTTGAAGTTCGTGCGGAATTCCCCCTGAATGAAGAATTAACTTATCACACTGAATTTTTCGTTTAGCTACCCAGCGGGTTGCTACAGAAACTCCTTGTGAATAACCTAAAACGATAAGGTTTGGTAAAGTACTGGGAATTTCTTTTTCAAATACGGCATCCACATAATTTAAAATATTTTGAGTTTCAGATAAGGTATTTTCACGTGTAAGCCAAGAAGCGCCAACATGTTTAAAAGCTTTATCTTGATAGTATTTTGAAGGCGCTTGTGGGGCTATTATATAGTTTTCTTCAGTATTTAAATCTGAAAAATAGGTTATAAAATATTTGCTTAAATAGCCCATACCATGAAAAACCATCCAAACATTTTTGGTTTTTTCAGTCAATTTATTAAGGGTATGGTAGGTATTTGTCGCGTTGTAGGAAACCTCTTTTTGAACACTCATTTTGTTAACTTCAATTTTGTATTTTTACAAATGTAAACCAATATGATGAAGTACACCAAAGACGAATTTCTTGCTATTTCAAAAAAAATGTGCAAGAACACACTAATGGAAACTTTAGAGATAGAATTCATAGAATTGGGCGATGATTTTTTAATTGCCAGAATGCCAGTAACTCCAAGAGTCCATCAACCAGATGGTGTGCTGCACGGGGGAGCGTCAGTAGCTTTGGCAGAAAGTGTGGGTAGCGCGGGAGCATATTTCTTTTTAAATTCGAAAGACATACTAATTCGCGGTATTGAAATAGCGGCAAATCACGTAAAAAGCGTTCGCGATGGCTATGTTTATGCACATGCCAGTATTGTTCACAATGGAAGAACAACACAACTATGGCAAATAAAAATAACAAATGAAGCAGGAGCGCTGGTCTCCCTAGTAAAACTTACAACCCTTACCTTACCCATAAAGAATTGATGGATTATAACCTACTAATATCAAAAATTTCACAACAGTATGACAATAAGTTGCCTTTTGTGATTTTTTCGCTTCCAGAAAGCGAGAATTTGAACGCCTTTTTACAAAAAAATGATAAGCTACACACGATTGGGAAATTAAACGAAAATGGATTCATAATGGCTCCTTTTGATTTTAAAGAAACTGTATTTTATATTCCTGAAAAGGATTCTGAAAGCTGCGAATGTGAGCTCCACAAAAAAGATATAGATATAGTTTCTATTGAAACTTCAAAAGATATTAAAGAAAAGAATATATACATCAAATTACTGGACAATGCTATTGAAGCAATAAAAAAACGAAAAGCTGTTAAAATTGTAATATCCCGTCATAAAGATTTTCCATTGAAAAGCTTTTCGATTGAAAAATTGACAACACAATTGTTTTGTTCACATCCAACTGCTTTCCGATATATTTGGTATCATCCCAAAACAGGATTGTGGTGTGGCGCTTCTCCAGAAACTTTAGTTCAGGTTGAAAAAGAATCCTTCAAAACAATGTCACTTGCCGGAACACAGCCAGTTACAAATAGAGAGCCTATAATATGGGGACCGAAAGAATTGGATGAGCAACAATTGGTTACTGATGCTATTACAACAAGTTTGCAAAAAGTTACATCTGTTTTGAAAGTTTCAAATCCGCATACACATAGAGCAGGTTCGCTATTACATCTTCGCACAGACATTAGGGGTGTTTTGAAAAATGGCAAAGCCACATTGTCTACAATTGCCGCTGCGCTACATCCAACTCCGGCTGTTTGCGGAAGTCCCCGTAAGTTTGCAAAGGATTTTATTCTTGAAAATGAAGGCTACCCACGTGAATTTTATACTGGATTTATGGGCTCCATCCTTGAAAATGGCAATACAGCTTTATTAATGGTAAACCTCCGTTGTATGAAAATTGAAGATAATGTTGCCCGACTTTTTGTGGGTGGTGGCATAACGCTAGCTTCGAAACCTCAGGAAGAATGGAACGAAACCCAAAATAAAATGCAAACTATGCTTCAAGTATTGCAACCAATGCTTTAATATTTTCGGCGTCTTCGTACCTTTGCACCGCATGAAATTCTCAAATAAAATTCTCTCACAAACGCTTGTGCAATTATTTTTGGACAAGAATATTGAACATATCGTAATTTCTCCAGGATCGCGCAATGCACCACTTACCATTGGTTTTGCTGAAAACCCAAGTTTTAAATGTTTCAGCATAGTCGACGAGCGTTGTGCTGCATTTTTTGCACTTGGAATGGCACAGCAACTAAAAAAGCCGGTCGCTGTTGTTTGCACGTCAGGATCTGCTTTACTCAATTATTATCCTGCTGTTGCTGAAGCGTTTTATAGCGATATTCCGTTGTTAGTCATTTCAGCAGATAGACCCACCGACTTTATTGATATTGGTGACGGACAAACAATTCGTCAACAAAATGTTTTTGAAAACCATATTCTTTACAGTGCCAATTGTACGGAAGGAGAAGAGTTTCAAATAAAAAATGAGACAGAACTGAATATTGCACTAAATACTGCTATAGAGTTAAATGGCCCAGTTCACATTAATATTCCTTTTTCGGAACCCTTGTACCACACTTCTGAAAATCAATTGATTTGGCCACAAAATGTGAAACCACGTTTGAATAATGAAGATTTGGAAGAAGATTTGGAGCCTTTCATTTCACAGTGGAATACCAGTAAAAGAAAACTAATTCTAGTTGGAGTATTGGCGCCGAATAGTGTTGAACAAGAGTTTGTAGAACAACTTGCAAAAGATGAAAGCGTTTTAGTTTTGACCGAAACAACTTCAAATCTGCACAACAACAATTTTATTTCTGCAATTGACCAACTTATAGCTCCTTTGAATGCTGAAGATTTCAAAAAATTACAACCAGATATTTTGCTCACTTTTGGTGGAATGGTTGTTTCAAAAAAGATAAAAGCATTTTTGAGAAGCTTTCCGCCCCAAGCACATTGGCACATTGATTCCAAAAAAGCGTATGATACTTTTTTTGTGCTGAAAGATCACTTTAAAACTAATGTGAACTTTTTCTTTTCTGAATTTCTTCTGAAAGCAATTACTGTAGAAAGTGATTATCAAAGCCATTGGTTGAAAACAAAGCAGCACAGATTGAAACGCCACAAAGCGTACGAAAGCGAAATCCCATACTCAGATTTTATGGTTTTTTGTGAAGTATTCCACTTGCTGCCGCAAAATGTGCAATTACAACTAAGCAATAGTGCCACCATTCGCTACGCACAACTTTTTGATATAAACGCTTCTGTTGAAATATTCTGCAATCGTGGCACCAGCGGAATTGATGGCAGCACAAGTACAGCGGTTGGTGCGGCTTACGCTTCAAAAAAGCCAACAGTTTTTTTAACGGGTGACCTCAGTTTTTTTTATGATAGCAATGCACTTTGGAATAATTACATTCCGAAGAATTTTAAGATAATAGTTATCAATAATGGTGGTGGCGGGATTTTCAGAATTCTTCCAGGTGAAAAAGATTCAGAACTTTTTGACACTTATTTTGAAACGAAACACAATTTAAGTGCAAAACAGCTTTCCGAAATGTATGGGTTTTCATATTCAGCTATAGAAAAAGAGCAAGATTTAAAAGAGAAAATAAAAGATTTCTTCAGTGCAAATGGTGGCCCCAGTTTATTAGAGATTTTCACACCTTCAACAGTAAACGATAAAGTGCTTTTAGATTATTTTAAATTCATTTCATAAAAACCCTTTTCCCCAAATAACCGCTTCTGTTAGATTGTCAAAAACCCCGAATGGTTTTTTGCAGAATTTGGACTCTAGTTCTGCATTAGAATGCCCAACTTCGCTATAAGTAACAATTCCGAAGCATTTCAATGTGGGCACTTTATTCATGTATTTATAATCTATTGGTTTTATGGAATATGAATTTGTTCTATTGGAAATATAAACAAAAGGCTTACTGCCAATAATAGTTAGCCCTTTCAATAAAATTGAAAAACCTGTTTTATAGGAAAGTATAACCCCTTCATTAGCCTCAAACACAACTACGTTTCCATAAAAATAAATCGTACCAATATCTGTTTCCAATGTTTTTTTCAACTGGAAATCATTCGGAAGATTGTGTGGAGAAATTTTCAGCATTTCAAAGGGAATTTACATTTTAAGTTTCATTTCCGTATACGTGTTTCATATTTTTTTTAACTATAAAACAGTACCTTTGCGACTATGATAAAACTGGGAGAATACAATACTTTAGAAATTCTTCGGGAAACCGAACCGGGTCTATATTTGGGCGATGACGAGGAAAATGTGGTTCTTCTGCCACATAAATACAAACCTGAAGAGTATGAAATTGGTGATGATATTTCGGTTTTCATTTATCTCGATAATGAAGAAAGACCTATTGCTACAACATTAGATCCATTTCTACAATTAAATTCATTTGGTTATTTGCATTGCAGCGATGTAACGGAATATGGTGCATTTATGGATTGGGGATTAGAGAAACAGTTGTTTGTTCCATTTAAAGAACAGGCACGCCCAATGAAAAAAGGCAATTGGTACATTGTATACCTATATATTGATGAAAAAACCAACCGTTTGGTAGGTTCGAGTAAAACAAATCATTTTCTTCAAAATGAAACATTAACAGTGGAACCTTTTCAAGAAGTAGATATTTTGGTAACACATCTAACTGAAAAAGGCGCAAACGCAATAGTAAATGGAGTTCACAAAGGACTTATTTATATAGAAGATATTTTTGAAGACATTCGCACAGGTGATCGAATGAAAGCTTTTATAAAAAAAATAAGAGAAGACAATAAAATAGACCTTGTACTGCAAACACCTGGTTATAAAAGCATCGAACCCAATGCAAACTTTATTCGTGAGGAATTGGAAGCAGCAGGAGGTTTTTTACCACTTCATGATAAATCTGACCCAGACTCGATTAAGAATTTATTGGGTATGAGTAAGAAAAGTTTTAAAAAGGCAATTGGTACACTCTATAAAGACAAGCAGATTATAATTAAGGAAGATGGTATTGAACTATTGTGATTGTGTTGAATAAATACCGTAATCTACATAGAAACCACTCCTTCTAGTAGGCCGTTGATAATATGGATAGGAATAAGGCATAAGTTCAGGTCTTAAAAACCCTCGAGATTCTTTATA
Source organism: Flavobacteriales bacterium (assembly GCA_038259585.1). Lineage (GTDB taxonomy): Bacteria > Bacteroidota > Bacteroidia > Flavobacteriales > Flavobacteriaceae > Aequorivita. The sequence continues at coordinate 47,586 of JBBSOQ010000005.1, forward strand.
GGCAATATTTCTAACTGATGTTGAACCATCTGGATTATAACCGCTATTACCACCAAAAACACCATATTCACTTGGATCAAGTGAAATTTGAATATTTGATTGTACATAACTTTGATTTGTAGCCATCACATCAAACATACTCACAGGTTCGCGGTAGTTTTCTTTACTCAGTTTAAATGAAGGAAGTTTTTTAGAATATTTATTTGAAAAATTTGAATTGGAAGGTAGAGAAGTTGTCATCAAACTTTCAATTTCAGGAAGTTTCACTACATCTAATTTAAATTTATTGCTCTCAAAGTCCAACTGCGCAGAAGCAATAAGCGGAAAAATTAAAAGTATAAACAACAATTTTTTCATCGCAACAAATATAACAAAAGTTAAGCCAACTTTAAATTAGTTGATAATTTATGGTTTAATGCTATTTTTCTTTTATAAGCTTAGTTTGTTGGCTGTGTTTTTTGGAAGCGCATCTTTATGTATAGTAACGCTAACGGCCTTTAGACGCATGTAAGCTTCACTAAAATAAACGTAACCACCGTTTGCGATTTTTGTTTCGTCTGAACCCCAACTATTTTTTATTTTGTAATATTTTGTTCCGTTTTGATCGCGCAATATTCCAGTTATATGCATTAAATGATCATCAGTTGTTGCATAATTTTCAAATTCATCTTGACGGTATTCCTGTGTGATTTTCTTTTCAGGATAAACACCTTGTAGCGCTTTTATATTGTTTTCAATATTCTCGGGAATAACTGCTACTCCATCTTTGGAAGAAAATGTTTTTTCACTGACGTCGCAATCCAATTCTACAGTAAAACCTTTTTCCAACGCATTGTCAATCGTTACCATCATTTCATCTAAAGGAACATTGTAGAAACTACCATTACTCCAGTTATCAGGAATGTTCAGTATAAATTTTGAATAGAATGGAGCTTGCGTAAAACTGGTAATATTTACATAATCCGCAGGCTGAATTTTGGTCATTGCCAAAAAGGTTTGCGGCGTGTATTGTTTTCCCTCAAAAGTGAAATTTGATACATTCTTGCCAATATAAACATCCAAAACCCCTTCAATTGCAGTGTGCCATTTTTTACTCAATTTTCTTCCTGGATTGTCAACGTATGTTTTTAGCATGGCTTCTATTACCGCAACCATTTCAGCGTGATTGTAAGCGGTTTCTCCTGCAAATAACCCGCTAAAAGCTTCTTCTGGAACCAATCCAAATTTTTCAACAGAATTCATTACATCGTGTGCCAATCCACCTTCGCCAAATTGGGCCCGTCCCTGACGCATAATATAATTTTCGGCTTTTAATGGATAAGTATTTCGCACTTGATACATTTCACTCAAATCAATTTTCTTTCCCGTTAGTCGAATAATTTCACTTTCCAAAAAAGAAGTACTGCTAAAACTCCAGCAAGTACCTGTATTACCTTGGCTAATAACAGGCGTTGCTTCCAAATCTGTAACAGTTGTGAATTTATAAGGTTCTTGTGCGGTAAGGGTTAATGTGAAAAAAATTCCGAGTAGAAAAAATAAATTATGCATAATGATTGAAGTTGTATTTATGAGATTCCGCCTTCGCAGGAATTATTATCTTTGAAACAAAAATAACAATTATGTCTTCACCCAATTGGAAAACTGCTAAAGAATATACTGATATCACTTATAAAAAATCTAATAGCGTGGCTCGGATAGCATTCAATAGACCCGATGTTCGAAATGCTTTTCGACCTAAAACTACTGCGGAGTTGCTTGATGCTTTTCACGATGCGCAAGAAGATACTTCTATTGGCGTGGTTTTACTTTCTGCAGAAGGGCCTTCTTCTAAAGATGGTGTGTACAGTTTTTGTAGCGGTGGCGATCAAAAAGCGCGTGGTCATCAAGGCTATGTGGGTGATGATGGATATCACAGATTAAATATTCTCGATGTGCAAAGAATGATTCGCTTTATGCCTAAAGCCGTAATTTGTGTAGTTCCGGGTTGGGCTGTAGGTGGCGGACACAGTTTGCACGTGGTTTGCGATTTAACTTTGGCAAGTAAAGAACACGCAATCTTTAAACAGACGGATGCCGATGTAACCAGTTTTGACGGCGGCTACGGAAGTGCTTATTTAGCAAAAATGGTAGGGCAGAAGCGGGCACGTGAAATCTTTTTTCTCGGAAGAAATTACAGCGCACAGGAAGCTTTTGAAATGGGGATGGTGAATGCCGTGATTCCGCACGATGAACTTGAAGACACTGCTTATGAATGGGCGCAGGAAATTCTTGCAAAAAGTCCAACGTCAATTAAAATGCTAAAGTTTGCAATGAACCTTACAGATGATGGAATGGTAGGCCAACAAGTTTTTGCTGGGGAAGCTACCAGACTTGCTTATATGACCGAAGAAGCAAAAGAAGGTCGCGATGCTTTTCTTGAAAAGCGAAAGCCGAATTTTCAGAAGAAATGGTTGCCATAAAAAGACAATAAAAATATCCTTTTGAAGAGTATTTTTATTTATTTATGAGTAAAATTAGGCTCTACTAGTATTGCGTTTTGTATTTCGAAATTGTTTGCCAAATAAAAATATTGTTTATTTGTGTTAAATGGTTAACATACAATTATGAATTACAGATACCTACTCTTTATTTTTTTCCTCTCTTCTATTAACACATTTAGCCAAACACAGCCCAAATTAGGATTGTTGTTTGATGATGAAGTTTATCAAAGCACGCCCATGAAAGCTCGTAATGTAGCTTTTCAAGATGTAGTTAGCGCAGAACCTCGGGCATCGCTCCGGCAGTTTTTGCCACAGATAAAAAATCAAAAAGGATATGGAACCTGTGTTGGTTGGTCATCAGCATATTATGGTCGTACTATTTTAAATGCCCGCAGAAAAAATATTACTGACCCCACAGAAATTTCAGAAAACGCCTTTTCTCCAGTTTTTACTTATTTGAACGCCAATGTTGATGACGATTACAATTGTCAGGGCGGAGCATATATTGGAAAGGCAATGGAGACTATGGTAGAAATGGGCACCCCGCTTTTTAAGGATTACGATGTGCTGTGTGATACTGCAATTCCAGATAGATTATTAGAATCTGCCAAAGATAATAGGATTAAGGATTTCACTAGGCTATATGGAAGTGATGAGCCTTTTGATGTTAAAATTGAATCTGTGAAAAGATCATTATTAAATGGCAATCCAGTAATAATAGGTTTTATGGTGCAAAACTCTTTTTATTCATCGAAAAATGTTTTTGAACCAGATGGTGGCGATTTTTCAGGCGGTCATGCAATGTGTGTTATTGGGTATGATGATGATAAATATGGCGGTTCCTTCGAAATCGTAAATAGTTGGGGTGAAGATTGGGGCAATGATGGCTTAATTTGGGTGCGCTATAACCACTTCGCAGATTTTACTCGCTATGCGTTTGAAATGGTTCCACAGAAAACCATTGCAAAAAAAGAAAAAAAGGAAATTTCGGGAAAACTGGCCTTGAAGCTTTACGATGGTTCCATGATGCAGGTAACCCAAGAAAAAAGTAATTACAAAAAATCGGTTTTGGGATGGCAAGATGTAGTAGTAGATGAAGCCGTGCAAAGTATTGATGATTATGCAACAAAAAAAGCTTACCCAGCAGGTACTCGTTATCGTATGTATGCTGAAGTTAACAAACCAGCTTATGTTTATGTAGTTGGCGCCGACAGTAATGGTGATAATGGCGTTCTGTTTCCTCACAAGGAAGACGTTAGTCCGTATATAGCTTATGAAAACACTTCGGTACTGGTGCCGGGTGAAAAATATTGGTTCCGACTTAATAGTGATGTGGCTTCAGATTATTCCATAGTTATTTTTTCTGAAAACAAAATAGACATCAATGAGGTGAAACAACGCATGGATACCATGAAAGGCGAACTGTTGGACAAACTATATATCATTTTTAAGGATGAACTTATAAATAAAGAAAACATTAATCTGAGCAAAGATATGATGGGCTTTTCGGCTGAATATGAACAAGGCAACATGGCAATGATGGTTCTGGACATAAAAAGAAGTTGATTTGAGGCTTTACTATTTATTTATATTATTTGCTATTTATAGTACAGTAGGGTGTACATGCAAGAAAGAGATTATTGTCGCCGAAATGAAATCTTCAAGCAGCAATAACTCCCAGATCGAAGGTTTCCTTATGGAACCTACCTTCAATTTGGTTTCTTCTTCTTCCGAAGTAAATGTTTACTCCATAGAAAATAGTTTAATTGAAGGCACTGCGGATGAATATTCAAACAAACTAGTGTTTCAGAAAAAACTGGAAAAAGAAACGGCAAACAATTTTGTGGGCGATATTTTAAATGATTCATCCTACAGCTGGTCGTTATATAAAGACCAACAACCTTCTTTTTCGCCAACGAAACAGATTATAGTAAAGAGTACTTCAGGGCAACTCAATTTAATGTATGATCCCGCAGCCCAGCTTTTGGGTTTTATCAATTTGGAAGGGCAACAGATATTGCCGGTTACCACAGCTTTTCATCAAATATTAATTAATCTATAAATCAATATGAAATTTTTTTTTAGTGTTTATTGGGTTAAGTCAAATCGTACAAGCGCGAGAGCTAAAAATGTGCGGTTATCAAAGCAACGAGACTTTTGAGGATGTATTTTATTAATGCTATTTTCAAGGAAATTAATTACAGTTCAAATGATATTGAATTTTTAGTAAATAAAAAAATGAAACAAAAATTTAAGTTTTCAAGTTTATTGCTATTGCTAATAATCCAGACAACCTTAGCCCAAAACTATCAAACCGTTGAAGAAGTTAACGATGCGTGCGCATCCTTAGGATTTACAAGCAATGAAGAAGCCGAAATTGCAGTAGATAGAATTTTGGACGAATTTGGGCTGTTCAGAAATTTTATTATTCAGGAATGTCCCGATATTAATAATGCGGTTGCTAAAGTGATTGAAGTTTCTGAAGGTTATAAGGAACGCTACATTTTATACGACAATAATTTTTTTGACGGTATGAACAATAAAGCTCAAACAGATTGGGCTTCTATGAGTATTTTGGCCCATGAAATTGGGCACCACCTTAACGGTCATTCCTTAAACAATGAAGGTAGTAATCATCAATTTGAGTTGGAAGCCGATTATTTCAGCGGCTCGGCACTTGCAAAATTAGGAGCAAGTTTGGAAGAATCACAAAGTGCTATAATGACTTTGAAATACGAAAAAGCTACCCGCACCCATCCAGCTAAAGCAGATAGGCTGAAGGCGATTGAAGAAGGTTGGTACAAATCAGCTAAGATTAAGAAAGTTGAAGTAATAAACGAGGATAATATTGAATTATACACCTATAATAAAGAATTGGTTGTTAGCTATACCAAATTAGCAATAGAGGTTTCAGGTAAATCAGATTATTCTTCGGCCGCAAAAAATATGCTCATGGCTTTTCAATACAGCAGTGGAAAGAATTTTGAGTTGCTTTATAATACTATTATTTATTACATAAATGCTGAAGATTATTCATCGGCTCTCAAGTATTCATTAGCCTTAACCCGTACCGGCATAAACAGCCTAGAGCAAGACGAACGCTCGTTGGTTTACAAAAACATAGGCTTAATTTATATCAATCAAAATCGATTTGACGAAGCCCTTAAGTTCTTTGATTTTGCACTTCAAAGCGATCCAAACGATGTAGACATTTTATTGGCTAGAGCTAATCTATATTATAAAACTGAAGAAAAAGAAACCTTTGAAAGTGAGTTAAAAAAGGTAAATAGACTAAGGCCAAATAACGCTGATGTTTTATTTAATTTGGGTGTAATTAGTGCTGAAAGGGGTAAGATTGAAGAGGCAAACAATTATTATGATAGAGCTTTGACAATAAATCCAAATTATATTAATGCACTCCTAAACAAAGCGGTTTTGGTACTTAATGAAGAAACACCAATAATAGAAGAAATGAATAGTTTAGGGACAAGTGAATCTGAAAATCGACGTTACGATGCCCTTAAACTTGAAAGGGAACAAATTTACCGCGATGCTTTGATTTACTTAGAACGGATTTTAAAACTAGAGCCAAATAATACGGAAGTGTTAAAAACTGTCGCAAATATCTATAAAGTACTTGGGAAATAATCTTATATAAAAGTATTCGAAAGTAATTCCGTTCCAAGGGGGATAAATTTCATTAAAAAACTCGGTGCTGATGTCGCCGAAGAATTTATTATTGCTATGCTAAAATTTACTTCGTTTGAATGTAAATACTATAAGAAAACACTTCACTTGACATTAGTTGTGTGTCTCAATCAAAAACTCCTTTCTGTATTATGAAACATTTCTACAATATTTACTTTTTTGGAAGTATGCTTTCTATATCATTTGTGAATGCCCAAGATTTGAAAATGTGTGGTTATTTGGGGTATCAAACCGTGGAGGAAATAACCTCAGCCTGCGATCTACAAGGTTTTGAAAGCAGAGATGAAAATACAACAAATGCAACCCAAGCTGTTGATGATATTTTAAACATTCTGGGACTTTTCAGAAATTTTAAAATTGAAGAATGTTCAGATATTAATAATGCTATAGCAGTAACTATGCCTGACCCTGAAGGTGGTTATGAAAGATATATTCTGTATGACACCAATTTTTTTGATAAGGTTTCAACAACCACCGGAAGCGATTGGGGAAAGACGAGTATTTTAGCACACGAAGTGGGCCATCATCTTAACGGCCACACGCTCACGGGCCAAGGAAGTTCTCACGAAATAGAGTTGCAAGCAGATGAGTTTGCCGGTTTTGTATTGGCAAGAATGGGATGTTCACTAGAAAATGCGCAAGCAGCAATTAGTAATTTATTGCCAGATGAAGCTTCAGCTACTCACCCCGCAAAACAAAATAGACTGGATGCCGTGGGCGAAGGTTGGAGTAGAGGTTATGGTAATGCTTTTGACCCTGCAGATTTCAACCGTAAAAGAGTAAGCATTATGGAATCTGATGAGTATAAAAATGCTACAGAGGAAGTACGTAAACTAAATGATGAAACTGCTAAAAGAATACTAGAGAGTGAAGAAGCTATTTCAGATTCAAGTATGAAAAATGAAATCACTATTGAAAAGCTTTCTAATAGTGACTTGCTAATAAAAGAAATGACGCCACAATTGGTTCTAGCTAATTATATTGAAGCTATTGGTGGTTTTGAGAGAATTTCAAAAGTAAGGACGCTCAAGAAAAATTCCCGAATCCAACAACAATATATTGAAGTTGAAGAAGAGCAAACCTTTCTAAATCCCCAAACCTATAAAATTGTCACTTATGAACCAGATCACAGTATGGTTAAAGAGCTTACGAAAATTGTAAAAGAAGGAAAAGTATATGAAAGAGAAGCACATAAAATGAGTAAGAATAAAAGAAAGGATATTCAAGATTATGTGTTTGAAACAAAAAATCTAAAAGGAAGTTACGAAACCGATGTTAGTTACTTCAAGGAATATGGTGCTTTAATTAGCAATGCATCAATCAGTTTAGTCGGAACTTACAATGTGCAGGGGGAAATTTGTTTTTTGGTAACCATGCCATCCCAGGAGACTGTTTTAAATGGCGTTAAAGGAAGAATAAACAAAAGCTTAGAAAATGAAATGGGACCTTCTTCTATAAAAAAATACGAAACCCTTACAACTTATAATTATTACAATGTTGAAAATGGCCTACTTACGTGTAGCCAAGAAGTTAAAGGTTCGCTATACCGAAATGAAGCTGGATTTGAAAAAGAGTCTACAATAAAATCAAGAACCACAACTTTTTTTGGTGCGTATGATACTTTTGACGGTATTAAATTTCCTAAGAAAAAAATAGTATTGGGGCGATATACATCTTATAACAAAATACACACGCTTGATGATGTGGATGTAAATCCGCGAGTTAGTCAAAAAGAATTTAAACTTTAATCTAACCATATTTAAACCAAATAACAATGAGAAATTTAAAATTAGTATTATCGGCACTTGTTTTTTCTACAGTAATAACGACGCACGCACAGGATGTTAGAATGTGTGGATTTGTGGGATATCAAACAGTTGAAGAAGTAAATAGCGCTTGCGATTATCAAAATGCACAAAGCGGTGGTGATAGTTCAGCTGCAACACAAGTTGTGGATGACATTCTTGCAAAAACGGGTCTAATCCGAAACTTTAAAGTGCAACAGTGTAATGATATTAACAATGCGTTAGCGGTTACAATGCCCAATGACGGCGGGATGGATCGTTATATTTTATTTGACAATGCATTTTTTGATAAAGTTTCAAGTACCACAGGATCGGATTGGGGAAGCACATCAATCTTGGCACACGAAATAGGGCACCACTTAAATGGACATACCCTTAACGGTACGGGAAGTAACCACGCAATAGAATTAGAGGCAGATGTATTTTCAGGATTTGTTTTGGCAAGAATGGGCTGCTCGCTGGAAGATGCACAAGCGGCGATTTCAAAAATTTTACCAGATGAAGGTTCAAGTACACATCCTGCAAAACAAGATAGGTTAGAGGCAATTGCAAAAGGTTGGAACAACGGTAAAAATAAAATAATTGACGTGCCAATGCCTGAAGATGTGGCAGCAGAAGAAATAACTGCACGTATGGTTATGGCTAAATATGTTGATGCTATTGGAGGCCAAGAAGCCGTAGGTAATGTAAAAAGCATTAGAAACGTTGTCGAGGGCGGTATTGCAAAATATGGTAGTAGAACAATAATGAAACAAACGTACGCTTCACCACATTTATGGAGACAAGATATGGACGTATTTGTTAAAGGAAAAAAAACCGCAAGTACTGGAGGTTTATATAAAAATGGCTACGGTTATAGTTTAAAATTAGATGGAAGTGGTTGGACCGAAGGAACTCGCTTGGCAGATTATTTTATAAATGACATTAGTTTTTTTCCAGAATATTCGGCTTTAATTAGCAACAAAGGGGTTACTTATGAAGGAATCGAGGAAATTGGTGGAACACCGTATTACAAAGTGAAATTTGATCCTACAATTACTGTTGTGAATATTTCAAATGGTCAAAGCATAAGCAATGTAACTCCTTATAAATATTACAACATTGAAACGGGTTTACTTGAACAAACAGAGCAATTGGTTAAAATTGTCACTATTACTGGTAAGAAAAAGAAAGAGAGTATTACAGAAAGCGCACAATTAATGACACATTCAGAATATACAGAATTTGATGGTGTATTGTTTCCATTTAAAGTAACGCTTACATTACCACAATTTGAATCTATTACTATTATTAAAGAACAAGAGGTTAATCCTGAAATAGATATGTCAATATTCGAATTATAAAAATATGGAATTCAAAGCATTTACAATAGTACTATCATTATTAGTCTTGGGAACGGCAAATTCCCAAGACCTAAAAAATATGTGGCTACCAAGGCTATCAAACGGTTGAAGCTGTTGAAAATGCGTGCGAGTTGCAAGGGGCAAAAGCAACTTCGGCAAGTGTAGAAGATGCAGAAAGTAAGGTAGATGCCATTTTAGATAAAGTCGGATTGTTTAGAAACTTCTTTATCGAGGAATGTAAGGACATTAATAACGCACTCGCAGTAACAATGCCCTTAGATGGCGGCGCTATTGACAGATACATTTTGTACGACCAAACATTTTTCGATAAGGTTTCAACAACAACTGGTACAGATTGGGGAAACGTAAGCATTTTAGCCCACGAAGTTGGCCATCACTTAAACGGACATACCTTGTCTGGAAATGGCAGCACGCATAAAGTAGAATTGCAAGCAGACGAATTTTCTGGTTTTGTTTTGGCAAGAATGGACTGCCCACTTGAAGATGCACAAAGTGCAGTAAGTAATCTATTGCCCGATGAAGCCTCCACAACACATCCTGCTAAACAGGATAGATTAGCTGCCATTGCAAAAGGTTGGAGCAGAGGTAGTGGTAAAAAGATTGAAACTAAAAAGATTATTAAAGAGGTTATTGAAAACAAAGTAATTGTAGTTAACAAAGACGAAGTAACTGCCGAAATGGTTTTGGCAAATTATTTAGAAGCTATTGGTGGACAAGAGAAAATATTAGAAGTAAAGTCGATGTTTCAAAAGAAAAAAATGAAAACTTCTTCTACAGAATTTGATAATATTCAAAATATTTTATTCGAAACACCGCAAAAATTTCAAATACAAACTATAACCAATGATAAGGAAGCTTCAAATATGGTTTTTAACAATGGTTTAATGTATACAAATTCAGTAAATAAAAGAGGAAAGAAAACCTGGACTGATCCAATACGAATTAAAACGGATGATTTAGCGGTAAGTTATTTTACCGAATATTCTAATCTTGTAAATCCTAAAGATGTATCCTATAATGGCATAGAGACAATTAAAGGAATTGAATGTCATTCCGTTGGATTAAACAACAATACCTCAGGTTTTGAGATTGAAGGTAAACCAGTATCTTCAATAATTAGCTATATTAATTACTACGCTATTGACACGGGATTATTATTTGCAACAAGAATGACGACAACTACCACTTCATCTGACAAGGAATTTAATGAAATGGTAGGAAATACAACTGAAATGATAAGTTATTTTACAGATTATAAAGATGTTTCAGGTATTCTTATGCCTTTTAAACAAAAAACTAATTCTAAATACGGGGAAACTGAGATTAATATAGAATTTGAAACCTTGGAAATAGAATTTAATCCAACTATAGACCCTTCAATTTTTGAAACGCCAAAAGATTAATTATGAAAAAACGCATTTTATTTTTAGTAGTATTCGGGCTATTTCATATAGCCAACGCTCAAAACTACCAAACCGTAGAAGATATAGACAGTACCTGCTCCCAACTAAGTTTTAGCGGTAATGAAGATGCAGAAATTGCGGTCGATAATATTTTGGACAAAATAGGTTTAAGCAGAAATTTTGTACTTGTGGAGTGTCCAGACATCAATAACGCATTAGCTAAAAATATTGAAACGGCAGATGGACGCACAGAACGTTATATTTTATATGATGGTAATTTCTTTACCCAAATAGATATTAAAGCTTCAAATAATTGGGCGGCCACAAGTGTACTAGCTCATGAAATTGGGCACCACCTAAACGGCCATTCGTTAAATGATGAAGGAAGTAACCATAAATTTGAAATTGAAGCAGATGAATTTTCAGGATTTGTATTAGCACGTATGGGAGCAAACTTAGCAGATGCAAAAAGTGCACTTTCAACTTTGCGTTATGAAAAAGCTACAAGAACGCATCCCGCAAAATTAGACAGGCTAGCTGCCATAGAAAAAGGATGGAATAGAGGAGCAGGGCAATTAAAAATAATAAAGGAAAATACCGGAAAATTCGAGAATCCCACATCAGCATCACAGGTCGCATCTAATTATATAAATGCGATAATGGGAGATAGAAATATTGAAACAATAAAAACAACTTCTTCATTATACAAGGGTACCTTACAAGGAATTGATTTGGATTTAACTTTCATGCAAAAATTTCCTAATAAAACGTACGTTTCAATCGAAACAGCAGGAAATATAATGAACAAACAAGTTTATAACGGTCAAATAGGTTATACGGTAGCAATGGGTGGCGTTAAAACCGAGTTATTTGGAAAAGATTTAGAAACCCTAAAAAATTCAAGTGCCTTTTTCGGTTTAGATTTAGGAACAACTGCTGAATTTATTGGAATAGAAGTGTTTAATAATACCGAAGTATATGTATTAAAAAAAGATTTTAGTACATATTATTTTGATAAAAAAACCAGTCTAAAATTAGCAGAAAAAAATGGATTTGAACAAGAATCAGGAGCTATAAACTATCAAACAATTACATATAAAGATTACCAGAATGTTAAAGGTATATTATACCCTCAAAAAATATTGGTTGATGCTGGTGGAGTAAAAATCAATTTCGAATTAAGTGAATTTTTAATTAATGAAGACGTAACAGATTCAGATTTCGAATAATAAAAAACATAAGTTTATGAATAACATATTTCAACACTTAGTAATCTTAGTTATGTTCTTATCATTTCAATATGGTAATTCCCAAAACGACCAAACTGTAGAAGAAGTAGACAACGCCTGCGCTACATTTGGATTTAATGCCAATGGGATGCAGAGATTGCAGTTAATAATATAATGGAAATCATCGCTTCGCAGGAAAACATTACACTTCCAGAATACCCAAACAACAATAATGGCGGTCAAATCTTTATTAAAATCAATCAATTTTGAACCTCAAAAATATTATCACTAACATAAACTCAAAGAACGGAAGGCGTTTTGATATATTTATCCAAATATTAATCGTCCTTTCATTAATTGCGTTTTCTGTTGAAACATTGCCCGATATTTCAGAAAGAATAAAAAAAGCATTATTCTATTTTGAAGTTTTCTGCGTCGTCATTTTTTCAATTGAATATGTACTGAGACTTTATTTCGCCAAGAAAAAACTAAAATATGTTTTCAGTTTTTATGGTATAATAGATTTTCTTGCCATTCTCCCGTTTTACGTTGCATTGGGCATAGACTTGCGTTCTATTCGAATATTTCGTGTATTTCGCGTTTTCAGAATATTAAAATTAGCTAGATATAATACGGCATTAAATAAATTTAAAGCAGCAGCACACGCCGCTAAGGAAGAGATTGTTCTTTTTATGATTATCACCGGAATCCTGCTGTATCTTTCCGCCATTGGTATTTATTATTTTGAACACGAAGCACAACCAGAAAAATTTTCTTCAGTTTTTAGCAGCCTTTGGTGGTCCATTTCAACCCTCACAACTGTTGGTTATGGTGATATTTATCCTATTACGTTGGGCGGAAAAATATTTACGTTTTTTATCCTAATAATCGGTCTTGGTATTATCACCGTTCCGGCAGGATTGGTAGCTTCAGCATTATCAAACACGGTGAAGTTGAAGGAGAAAAAAATGAATAAAAAGAAGACAGATGAAGAATAAATTGCTGTACAAAGATGCTTTTTTCTGTATGTTGCTTTCTTTTGTGGTTATTGGCCTTGCTTCATTGCTAATGCTCAATCTCTCCATTTTTAATCCGTTTACGAATGCCTTTAAGGATTTCAGTTTTTTGGACATTTTTTATTCCGAAAAAATGGGGGAACAAAACCACGTAAATCAAGATATAATTCTTGTAAACGTTGAACATCGGGATCGTTTTGAATTGGCTGAACTCCTTTCAGTCCTTCAAAAACAACAACCTAAAGCTATTGGTGTCGATCTTATTTTTAAACAGCAAAGAGAAGAATTTTCAGATTCTGTATTAAAAATTCAACTTAGCGAGCCAAATGTAATCAATTCGTATGCTTACGTTTCAGATGAATTAGTTGAAAATGATGCCTTTTTTTCAGTTGGGAAAAACACAAAAGGCTATTCAAACATTAATTTTGAAAGGAATGAAGGCGTAATAAGAAATGTGCAACTTCAGAAAAATAAAACGGAAGAATTAGCTTTTGCCGCCACAATTGCAAATCAAACTTTAAATGAATCTGAGTTTGAAAAATTAAAGGGAAAACTCAAAAAAAAGCAGCGTATAAAATTTTTTGGAAATCAGGATCACTTTTTAACCTATAGTTTTGATGAGGTTTTAGAAAAGGAAAACCACCCGTTAATGAAGGATAAAATAATAATGCTCGGGTATTTGGGCGTTCCGTTGAACAATCCTTTTGATGTGGAAGACAAACACTTTACACCTTTAAATGAAGTGGCAGTCGGCAAAAGTATCCCAGATATGAACGGTGTTGTAATTCAAGCAAATATCGTTGAAATGTTATTGAAAAATGATTTTATAACTGAAGTGCCTTTCTTCGTTTTGATGCTTATTACTGTTGTATTATCGTATGTTAGCCTGCTCTATTTTTTGCGCCTCAACAAGCGAAAAAGAATACGTTACATGATTACCAAAAAAATTGCACAACTTTTATTTACCGTGATATTTTTGTATGTTGCCTTGTTTTTATTACAGTTTGACATCTATCTAAATGCCACGCCAATAATAGCAATTGTGCTTCTAAGCATAGAATGTATTGCAATTTATGTCTTGGCTTTAAAATTTATAAAATCAAAATTCAAATGGAAAAGTTATATGCTCGATTAATTGCAATTTTAGTTTGCATTGTTTTTACATCAAACTTTTATGCGCAGGATAGTTATGGTGTTTTCAAAGTTTCGGGGACGCCCAAAGTATTAAATTCTGGCACTATTAAAAAGGGCGATATAATTAAAAATGGAGATAAGATTATCACTTCGCTTTCAGACGAAATAATTTTGGTTGACAGTAAAGGGCAGCTTTATAAAGTTTCAAATGTTACTTCAACCAATTATACCGATTTGCCAAAGTTTAAAAGTGAAATAAAATCGGAATCACTTTCAAAAAAATATCTCACATACGTTTATTCAAAGATGACTAATAATGTTGGGAAAAATGACAATATTGGCGCTGTTTATCGCAACAATTATTTATACCTTCAACTTTCGCCCAGCGATAGTATTAAAATTTACAATTCAGAAATTAATTTTGTTTGGGTAGCAGATAATGAAACCGAAACCAGCTATTTTCTATTAAAAGAAAATGGCAGCTCGCACATTACAAAACTTGGAATCAAAGGCAATACATTAAATTTATTTGTGGATAATAATTTGCTGAAAACTGGAAAAGAGTATGATTGGGCGGTTAGCAATTCCCAATTTCCTGCAATGGATGAAATTAAGATGCATAACTTTACCGTGCTTAGTTCGGCACACTTTAACGCACTAAAGCCAGAAATTGAATCGTTGAAAAAAGAGTTTGCAGCCTTGGGATTTAATGATGATGAAATAAAAAAAATAATATGTTTGGATTTTAAAATTTGCTATTAAAAATCAAACGCTCAATAATATTCGTTTAGAGTAATAATATAACGCATCCATTTTCATGAAAAAAAATTCCAGTCTACGTAATATTTGGTATTCTTTATCCTCAAATCAACGTTTTTTTATTAGACGGCTTTATTATCTTCCTAAAGATACTCTTGATGGGATTACAGGAAAGCGACATAAGTATGTGCCACCACGGGGTTATATTTATACAGGTTCACCTGCTAGTGCCGAAGATTATTTAAAGCAGGGTCAACATCAGGTTCAAATGCTTAAAGAACACGCAAAACTTCAGCCTAATCATTCCGTTTTGGATATTGGTAGCGGAATTGGCAGAACCGCAATAGCACTTACTGGATTTTTGAATCAAAAAGGGAGCTATGATGGTTTTGATGTAGTTGAAAGAGGTGTAGATTGGTGTAACTCCCGCATTCATAAAGAAAATCAAAATTTCAACTTTAAATACATTCCGCTATTTAATGACCTTTATAATACAGCCACACTTAAGGCTACAGAATTTGTTTTTCCTTATGCTGAAAATTCTATAGATGTTGCCTTTTCTTTTTCGGTATTCACACATATGCAGATTGAGGAAATTCAGCATTACTTTAATCAAATTAAACGAGTTTTGAAGCCCGGTGGAATTTGTTTTTCAACATTTTTTCTTTATGATGATGCCTCGGATAAATTTATTTCAACTAAAAAAGATTTCAGTTTTCCTGTGGAAAGGAATGGCTACAGATTGATGAATGATAGTGTGAAATCTGGAAATATTGCGATTCATAAAAATAAACTTTTTCAAATGCTCAGTAAAGAACATTTTGAAGAAGTAAAGATTATAGATGGTTTTTGGAAAGATGAAGTTCGCGATACTAAAAAATTAGAATATCAAGATATGGTCGTGTTTCGAAAAAACTAATTCTTTTTCTTTTGCAAATTATATCATATTGGGTTAGAAGAAAACTAACTTTTTTTTCTTTCTTTTTCCAAAATCACATTCTGCACCCAAGCCATCGCCTCGCTGAGCGTAGGGAATATTTTGAACGTTTTTTTATAAAACAAACTTTCCAGTTCTGCGTTGGTTTTTTTGATATCGTCTTGAGCAACAATTGCAATGGCGAGCAAGTTGTGTATTTTGGAAGTTCCTAAATATGTCAACGGATCTACAGCATAAGAAAAATATCTATTGGAAATATAAATAACATCCTTATTCAAAAAATGAATGTCTATAATATCGCGCAAACCTTGGTTGTGTTCTGGTTTAATCACAATGCCTTCACGAATTTGAGTGACTAAAAAATTGTCAAAAATAAAAACTTCACAATGCGGAAAGCTGTAATACTGGAACATGCTCATAAGCTATAGATTTGGTCGCGGTACTAAAGATAATAAAGATTTAAAATGATTCCCATAAATTGTGTTTTTTTAGACAAAAGGATATATTTGTTTTTTTCAAAAATAAAAATAATCTATGGAAGAGACTATTACACTCAACGAAACTGAAACCACCAAAATTGAGATTGTGACCCTTCAAAAGTTTGTTATTCTTAGCTTAATCAGTTTTGGTATTTATCCTATTTGGTGGATGTATAAAACTTGGAAGTTTTTTAAGGAAAAGGACAACTTAGATATTATGCCTGTGCCGCGCGCTATTTTTGCCATTTTCTTTTTGAATGGTCTTTTTGATAGATTGCAGGATTTTGCACAATCTAAAGGCTATACAAAAACCTTTTCGTCAATAGGCTGTTTTCTTGGTGTTATAGGTTTAAATTTTACAGGTAGATTGCCAGAGCCTTATTTTTTAGTTTCCATTCTTTCTTTTTTGTTTTTTATTCCTGCAGTGGAAGCTTTAAATTACGGAATCCGTAATAGTTCGGGTTATGAAATTAGAGATACCGAAAGCTTTAATGCCAGACAGCTAATATTGATTATTTTAGGCGGAATTTTTTGGATTCTTGTTTTAATTGGGCTTACTGTGGAGTAGGCACTTTATTCTAGTTTCTTCAGCTTGACTTTTTATATTTTCAATATAGCGAACTTTATTTATTCCAGTTTCAATGGCGGACCTATTACGTCCATATCATTATCCGCAAATATTTTTTTGATTTCTTCTTTGGTTAGTTCGTGATCCAACTCCGCCATGGTTACAAAGAAATCTTCCAACTTTCCAGCCGGTTGCACAATTACTGTCATTTTACCCTTTTCAGATTTTTGTGTCCATGCGTGTGGAACTTTTCGAGGTAAAAAAATGCTATCGCCGGCAGCCATATTATATTTTTCATCCCCCACTTGAAAATAGTATTCACCATCAATAACATAAAATATTTCGTCCTGCGAATTATGAATATGTAATGGGGTACCGTGCCCTTGCGAAAGTGAGGTCTGCTCAAAAATTGCTAAATCTCCATCTGTATCGCTACCAGAAATTTTCACATCCAAGATGTTTGCATTTACTCCCTTTAATTGTAAGTGACCATGCAATCTGCCTTCGCCACTATTTATTTTGAACCCTTTTTCTTTTCTTTTTGTAAATTTCTCAATTGGTGAAAATGCCCACATTGGTAGTGTTATAAATACAAGAAGTCCCGCAATAAATCCTTTTCTTTTCATTGTTAAGATTGTTTAAAAATTCAAAATCTTGAATCTAAATTACTTAACCTAAAGATAATCAATTATCAATAATCAGCCATCAACTACAAACTATAAACAATAGACTACTTCGCATAAGCATCAGCATGAACATTCTTAACAGCTCTTCCGCTTGGGTCGTTCATATTCTTAAAGCTTTCGTCCCATTCCAAAGCAATGGGGCTGCTGCAAGCTACAGAGGGAACAGAAGGAACACTAAGCGCTGCGGTATCACTGGGAAAATGTTCTGCAAAAATGCTTCGGTAATAAAACTCTTCTTTGCTACTGGGCGTTTGTAGCGGGAACTTGTATTTGGCGTTTGCCAGCTGTTCATCGGTTACTTTTTGGTTTACCATTTCTTTTAAAGTATCTATCCAACTGTAGCCCACGCCGTCGCTAAATTGTTCTTTTTGGCGCCACGCCACGCTTTCAGGTAGCATATCTTCAAAGGCTTTGCGAAGAATCCACTTTTCCATACGTTCGCCGTTTATCATTTTATCCTGTGGGTTAATACGCATTGCTACATCCATAAATTCCTTGTCAAGAAATGGAACGCGCCCTTCAATACCCCAACTTGCAAGACTTTTGTTGGCACGAAGGCAATCATACATATGCAGTTTGTCTAACTTGCGCACATTTTCCTTGTGGAATTCCTCCGCGTTTGGTGCTTTATGGAAATAGAGGTAACCGCCAAAAATTTCATCAGCCCCTTCACCACTGAGCACCATTTTTATACCCATCGCCTTAATGGCGCGCGCCATTAAATACATTGGTGTACTGGCGCGAATGGTTGTAATATCATAAGTTTCCAAATGATAAATCACATCTCGAATGGCGTCAATACCTTCCTGAATTGTGAATTTTATTTCATGGTGTACCGTTTTTAAATGTTTTGCCACTTTTTGTGCTGCGGCAAGATCTGGGCTGCCTTCCAAACCAATGGCAAAGCTATGAAGTTGTGGATACCAAGCGCCTTCGGTGTCTTCGCTTTCGATGCGTTTTTCGGCATACTTTTTTGCGATAGCCGAAGTAATGCTACTGTCCAACCCGCCCGAAAGTAACACACCGTAAGGAACATCGCTCATCAATTGGCGGTGTACTGCAGCTTCCAATGCTTTGCGGAGTTCGGCGATGTTGGTTTCGTTATCCTTTACATTTTCATAATCCATCCAATCGCGGGAATACCAGCGTTTCAATTCGCCTTCGCGGCTATCTAAATAATGGCCGGGAGGAAAAAGTTCAATTTTAGTGCAAACACTTTCCAAAGCCTTCAATTCTGAAGCTACATAAAAAGTTCCGTTTTGATCCCAACCTATATAAAGCGGAATAATGCCCATATGGTCGCGGGCTATAAAATAGTTGTCGTTTTCAATATCATAAAGCGCAAAACCGAAGATGCCATTCATTTCGTCTAAAAATGAAGCGCCTTTTTTTTTATATAGCGGAAGAATTACTTCGCAGTCGCTTTTGGTTTGGAAGTCATAATTTTTGAATTGCTTCCGAAGTTCGGTATGGTTGTAAATTTCACCATTCGCGGCCAAAACTAGATTACCATCACTGCTGAAAAGCGGTTGCTTCCCGGAAGTGGGGTCTACAATAGCAAGACGCTCATGAGCCATTATAGCTTTGTCATTACTAAAAATTCCGCTCCAGTCCGGTCCGCGATGACGGATACATTTTGCCATAGATAATACTTGAAGTCTTAAGGCTTCTGCCGGCTCTTTAAGTTTGAATGCACATACAATTCCACACATAATTTCTATAATTTTAACAGTTCATTTTATTTCAAAAAAAAAGCCTGCCAAGAAAAACTTGACAGGCCATATATCGCGACAAGTTTTTGTTACGGCAGCACGTTATTGTTATTCTTTGTATTTAAGCTGAAATGTAACATATACTCGTTTTTATTCTTATTTGAATTGCTAATGTAAAATAAATTTTAAAGTATAAGCAATTCTTTATTGATTTAAATTTAAAATCTATCGTAGTTTAGGAAATTCCGAAGGATTTGCCTCGTGCATTATTTCATAAACCATTTCATAAACATCTTCCACAGAAGGTTTACTGAAATAATCGCCATCAGTACCATAAGCGGGCCGGTGATCTTTAGCGGCAAGCGTTTGTGGTTTACTGTCTAAATGTTTGTAACCGCCCTGAACATCCAAGATATTCTGAAGTATATAAGCCGAAGCTCCGCCAGAAACATCTTCGTCAATAACAAGTAAACGGTTGGTTTTGGCTACGCTCTTTACCATATCATGGTTAAGATCCAAAGGAAGCAAGGATTGCACGTCTATAATTTCGGCATTTATTCCTGCTTGTTGCAATTCTTTCGCAGCTTCCTCTACAATTCGCAACGTACTTCCGTAAGAAACCAGTGTAATATCAGTTCCTTCCTTTATAGTTTCAACAACGCCGATTGGAGTTTTAAGTTCACCAAGATTGTTTGGCATTTTTTCTTTTAAACGGTAGCCGTTCAAACATTCAATAACCAATGCGGGTTCATCAGTTTCAAGCAAGGTATTATAAAAACCTGCTGCTTTGGTCATATTTCGAGGTACTAGAATATACATTCCGCGAAGTAAATGAATCAAGCCGCCCATTTGTGAACCACTATGCCAGATTCCTTCCAGTCTGTGACCACGTGTACGAACGATCAAAGGAGCTTTTTGTGTACCGTTTGTTCTATAACGAACAGTCACCAAATCATCACTCATTATTTGAATACAGTATAATATATAATCTAAGTACTGAATTTCTGCAATGGGGCGAAGGCCTCGCATTGCCATCCCAATTCCCTGTCCGAGAATTGTTGCTTCGCGAATTCCCACATCGGCAACTCTTAGTTTGCCGTATTTTTCCTGCATACCTTCCAAACCTTGGTTTACGTCGCCAATCTCACCGCTGTCTTCTCCAAAAATCAACACTTCGGGATATTTTGTGAAAATAGCATCAAAATTATCACGGATAATCACACGGCCATCCACTTCTTCTGCATCATTGGCGTAGGAGGGAAGTACCTCTTTAATTGTTTTGGCATTTTCTTTCGCTTCAGAATAGAGGTGCGAACTGTATTTGGGTTGAATTATTTCGAAATAATTTTCAATCCAGTCCTGAATTTGTTTCTTTTCTGAAGAATCTTCACCTACAACATAGCGCAGCGCTTTTCTGGCAGAAGCGATAATATCTCTGCGAAGTGGTTCTTTTTCAGAAGCCAATTTGTTTTTTATTTTTTCAATAAAAATTTTATTTGAACTGTTCTCGGCTAAATTTCCAAGCAATAAAACGGCTTCTTCTTGTTCGTTTTTCTGAGGAGCTAGATAAGCTGCCCAAGCTGCTTTTTTACCATCACGGACTTTTTTCTTTATTTCGCTTTCAATTTCAGTAAGAGTTTCTTCCGTAGCAATATCGCTAGAAATAATCCATTCGCGCATTTTTACGTTACAATCATATTTGCTTTCCCACTCCAAACGCTCCTTGCTTTTGTAACGTTCGTGTGAGCCGCTCGTGCTGTGGCCTTGTGGCTGCGTCAACTGTTGTACGTGAATCAAAACGGGAACGTGTTCTTCTCTTGCAATTTTTGAAGCACGGTTGTAAACCTCCATAAGTTCTGGGTAATCCCAACCTTTAACGCGAATTATTTCATAACCGTTTTCATCTTCAGTACGCTGAAATCCTTTTAGAATTTCAGATATATTTTCTTTGGTAGTTTGGTATTTTGCGTGAACTGAAATTCCATATTCATCGTCCCAAACGCTCATGACCATTGGCACCTGTAATACACCAGCAGCATTTATAGTTTCCCAGAAAAGTCCTTCACTTGTACTTGCATTTCCGATGGTTCCCCAAGCAACTTCGTTTCCATTTATTGAGAAATTGGTTTTGTTTTCAATTCCTTTTACGTTTCTAAAAATTTTTGAAGCTTGTGCCAAGCCCAACAAACGTGGCATCTGCCCTGCGGTAGGAGAAATATCCGCACTACTATTTTTTTGTTGTGCTAGGTTTTTCCAACTGCCGTCCTCGTTTAAACTGTGCGTTGCAAAGTGTCCGCCCATTTGCCTTCCGGCGCTCATTGGGTCTGATTTAATATCTGTATGTGCATAAAGCCCTGCAAAAAACTGTTCAATAGTCAGTTTGCCAATCGCCATCATAAAGGTTTGGTCGCGGTAATATCCACTGCGCCAATCACCGTTTTGGAATGCTTTTGCCCAAGCTAGCTGTGGCACTTCTTTTCCGTCACCGAAAATTCCAAATTTTGCCTTTCCAGTAAGTACTTCGCGACGACCCAACAAACTACACTCCCGGCTAGTTACTGCTATTTTATAATCGTTCAGCACCGCTTCCTTAAAATCGTTAAAGGAAATTTCGCCGTTGGTTTTTGGGTCTTTTTGCATAAGTATAAAAATTTTAGAATTACAAAAATAGCGAAATCGGGCGTGTTTCGCAATGCTTAATTGTGCACAACTAATTTTTGAAAAGGAATGGTTTAAATAGTTACACCTTCTTCGAAGGAAATAGCTTAATTATCAATAATCTAAGTAATAAAACAAAAGGAAAACCGTGGAGCAAAACATCAAACCAATCTGCAGCTTCCATTCCTTCGGCACCTCCTGCAATCCATTTTAGTTTTCCCCAAATGTGTGGTTCTGGGAAAAAAGGAGCTAAGCCCAAAGTGAGACATAAAAGAAGAATGATCCGCCAGTTGTTTAGAAGTTGCATTTTTTAAATTTTGAATAGGTGGATGTAAAATTAATACCATCTTCTGGTAAAAAGACTCAATAATGTTTTCGGACTAAGGGTTACAATAAACCGAACTTTTTCGTCATAATGTGGCAAATTGGGTTCAAATCCTAAAGTTGAATAGACTGGGAAATAAAGCTCAAAATAATCTGCCACCAAACTCAACCTAATTCCAGTATCAAAAACGGCGTTTGTACCGCGGGCTTTGTTATGAACAAGTCCAACATCGCCATAGGCATAAACCCATTTCCAGATATTTGTACTGGCATTAGCAGTTGCCATCCAGCTGTTGGCATAAGCGGGTTCCAATTGCGATTTAAACCCACCTTCAGCAATAATTAACTGCTGACTGAAAAGACCAGAATCTTCGCTTCGCCCGTAATAATTATAGTCGAACAAATAATCGTTTGGTCTGTCCAAAGCAAAGCTGAAAAAATCCTCATTCTCGCGCGTATCATTGAAAAGAAAAGCACCTGCAAAAAAGCGAAGGTTAAGTTGGCGGTTACTCAAAAAGAGTTTCCGATATTCCATATTCACAGAAATTTTGCTAAATTTTGATGAAATTTCATAATCCACAACCCCTCTAACATAATTAATAAGGTTTGGATTTGAATATACATACTGCATATTGAAAACACTGTAATTCGGCTCTTGCTTTAGATTGTTTGGATCTTCGTCTTGATAAACATTTATATTTCGAAGGTTTATATACTGTTTTTCATTATCCCTTAAATCCTCATTTCTAAAAGCGAAAGTTATATATGGTGTAAAACGTTTGTAGAACAATCCGCGGTCATAGGAATAATAATTTCCAGAAAACCCATAGCGCATTGCATATAGTTTCCCTTGATCCATAGTTTGCGTATAACTTACAGAAGCACTGCCCACAAGCTTTTTGCTTCTAAACCCAAATTGTGGCTCTAAACTGTAATGAACCGCTTTTGGCAAAACTGTTTTATTGTAAAGTCGCAACCCAGTTGAAATTCCATCGTATAAATTATACTCAAAAATTGGCATAAAGAAAAACTGGGTGTAGTTCGGGTCTTCCACATCCTGAAAAAGACGGAACTGCAAGGGCTTGTTCAATAAGCCACTTACTGATTTAAAATTGTTTCGGCGGTTGTATTCTGGTATTCTTCCTTCGTAATTGAGAGCTAATTTTCGAATATTATCCGCAGGTATTGTTATTGAAGTAATGCTATCAAAAGGTGCCGTAAATGTTTTAAATACAACATCATCTTTATTTAAACCATAAAGAGAAACGGGCAGTTCTGACTTTCGGTTGTTTTTTATGAATACTTCAAGAGAATCTCCATTCTTTTTAACCTTCTTTATTTTGAAATCGATAGTAGTTCGGGTATCTGCAAAATCTTCAAAAAACCAATTTATTGGAAGCTCCGTTTTTTCAGAGAGAAACGCTTCAAAATCTGACGATTTTATCGGTTTCAATTTGTTTTCAGAATAGAAATCTTTGATACTTTTGTCTAAAATATTATCACCTAAATAATCATCCAAGTATCGCAAACCACTGGCGCCGTAATATCCAGTTGAAATGTTCATATTGAATTTCAACAACGAATCCTTTGGGGTAGTTAGCGCTTGATGAATATTGTTGCGCGCCATATTCAAATAAAGAATCGGGTATTGATCATTAAATTCAAGATCGGAAGCATGTGCCCAACGAATTATCCACCAATTACTCAAGTTGCCAATTATCTTCATTTTTGGATAATAGGTGTCCACATATTCCATCATCAAATAAATCTGCAAAGCATCTTGTAACCAGTAGTCTTCCCTAGAATTTAAAAGAAAAGTATTTTCAACATAATGACGGGTTATGGTTTTTAGCTGCTCCATATCATACTCAAAACCATCAGGGAACGGACTGATAAAACTGGGCAATTGATTAAGACCATAAACAGGGTTTGTGCGATAATCAGTTTCGCTAATAACCATTTTTTTGAAAGGGTAGGGACCAAGTTTTAAATCCAAAAAACGGGAAACTCTGTCTATCATCAAAGCCTGAACAGGAGGATTTACTTTGCTATTTTGAAGGTTGGTAACAACCTGTAATTTATCTGTTTCAATGGTTTCAAAATTTGGGTTTTTTTCAATATAAAGTATCGCGCTAGTTCTATCTTTTCCTGTAAGCTCAATATTCTTTATGTTTTCTGAAATGTTTTCAGAAACCACATCAAAGTCTGAAGTAATGTAATAATTCTCAGGAAGATGCAGTGTTATTGAAAAGGCTGAGGGCGCCAAATACAAATCCTCTGTATTCTTATTGCTGAAAACCTGCCAATCCCCATCATAAACCGCTGGCGAAATATACCAGTAACGAAGTTTGTAATCGTTTTGTTTATCAACTCCATAACGGGTAAATCTGTCATCAGACACTTTTACAGTATATTCTAAATTAAAAGTATAGCTATCCCCAGGTCTTATTGAGGTCTCAGGAAGAATTTTTAAAATATCAACAGCATCTCCACGTTGCCATTGTAAGGGAATAGAAGAATTGTTATAGATTTTTTCAATGCTGGTTTTTCCGCGTTCTTCATCTTTTTCAAAGTGAAAAGCGCTTTCATAGTTTTCTGAAAAACGTTTTCCCAGCGGTGTAGTTTTAGAAGAAAAACTATTGGCCCAATCAAAAAAATATATTTCCTTTAATGTATCTGTAGAAGTATTTTTATAAGTAATCTGCTGTTTAATTTCAATTGTTTTTTGCGAAGCGTTCAGCGTAGCATCAATGGATAGCACATGTTGTGCTGATGCCTGAAGAGTCAAGCAGAAGAAGATACTATATAAAATATGGCGGAGTGTCAAAAATATATTTTTGAAGATTAAAAGTTCGGGCTTAGATTGTACTCGTTATAGAATTCATTCAAAATAGTAAGAACTTCATCTTCGGTATCAACTAAATGCACAAGATCTAAATCTTCAGCATTCACATTATTGTTAGCATTCAAAAGGGTTGTTTTTATCCATTCAAAAAGCCCGCCCCAAAATTCGGTACCTACAAGTATTATAGGGAACTTATCAATTTTGTGTGTTTGGATTAGCGTGAGTGCCTCAAAAAATTCATCAAGCGTTCCAAAACCTCCTGGCATTACAACGAAGCCTTGTGAATATTTCACAAACATTACTTTCCGAACAAAAAAGTAATCAAAATCGATGCTTTTATCGCTGTCAATATAAGGGTTGTCGTGTTGTTCAAAAGGTAGTGTGATGTTCAAACCTACGGAAGTTCCGCCGGCCAAATGTGCTCCTTTATTTCCAGCTTCCATAATTCCAGGACCACCGCCAGTAATTACTCCATACCCATTTTCGGTTATTTTTTTGGCGATGCTTTCGGCTAATTTGTAATGTTTATGGTCGGGTTTTGTACGGGCAGATCCAAAAATGGATACGCAAGGACCAATACGGCTCATCTTTTCATAACCATTTACAAACTCACCCATAATTTTAAATATGGCCCATGAATCATTGGTTTTCACTTCATTCCAGTTTTTAGGTACTTGTTCGTTTCTCATTCTTTTTAATTCAATGTTCAAAATTTAAGATTCAAAGTTTCCAAAATAGCGATCCTTGAACCTTTAATAGCGATATTTGCTAATGTAATTCTTTTTTAAGAAAACGGGCTGTATAGCTTTTTTTGTCTTCCGCAATTTCCTCAGGCGTGCCCAAAGCCATAATTTTTCCCCCTTGTTTTCCGCCTTCAGGACCAATATCTATTATGTAATCAACGGTTTTAATAACGTCTAGATTGTGCTCAATTATCAATACTGTATTGCCTTTGTCCGCCAGTTTGTTCAATACAATCATCAACACACGAATGTCTTCAAAATGTAGTCCCGTTGTTGGTTCGTCCAAAATATAAAAAGTGTTTCCGGTATCGCGTTTGGAGAGTTCCGTTGCCAATTTTATACGTTGTGCTTCCCCGCCAGAGAGGGTTGTAGATTGTTGTCCGAGCGTTATATAACCTAAACCGACATCTTGGATTGTTTTTACTTTTCGATATATTTTTGGAATATTTTCAAAGAAATCACACGCCTCGTTGATGGTCATTTCCAAAACATCGTAAATAGATTTTCCTTTGTAACGAATTTCCAAGGTTTCGCGATTGAAACGTTTGCCTTGACAAGTTTCACATTCCACATAAACATCAGGCAAGAAATTCATTTCAATCACACGCAGACCAGCGCCTTTACAGGTTTCACAGCGTCCGCCAGTAACATTAAAACTAAAACGGCCAGGTTTATAACCACGAATTAACGCTTCGGAAGTTTTTGAGAAAAGATTTCTAATTTCCGAAAAAACACCTGTGTAGGTCGCCGGGTTACTTCGTGGCGTTCTTCCAATGGGTGATTGGTTTATATCTATTACTTTGTCAATGTTTTCAAGCCCTTCAATTTTTTTGTAAGGCATTGGTTTTTTAACGCCGTTGAAAAAATGTGCATTCAAAATAGGGTAGAGGGTTTCGTTGATAAGCGTACTTTTTCCGCTTCCGGAAACGCCCGTAACGCCTATCATTTTTCCCAAAGGAAAAGTAACCGATATATTTTTTAAGTTGTTTCCCGAAGCCCCTTTCAGGGTTAATGTTTTACCGTTTCCATCTCTGCGTTTCTTGGGAATTTCTATAGCTCTTCTTCCGGTTAAATAATCAGCGGTTAGTGTATCGTGTTTCTCTATTTCTGAGGGTGTGCCAACTGAAACAATTTCGCCACCGTGTTTTCCCGCTGCTGGGCCAATATCAATAACATAATCTGCGCTCTCGATCATATCTTTATCGTGTTCCACAACAATTACGGAATTGCCGAGTTCCCTTAATTGTTTCAAGGAATATATCAAGCGTTCATTGTCGCGTTGATGTAGACCAATACTAGGCTCGTCTAAAATATAAAGAACACCAACCAACTGTGAACCAATCTGAGTTGCCAAACGAATTCGTTGCGCCTCACCGCCCGAAAGCGATTTTGAGCTTCGATCCATCGCCAAATAAGTAAGCCCAACATCCACCAAAAATTGAAGTCGTGAACGCACTTCTTTTATAATTTCTGAAGCGATTTTAAGTTGTGTTTCCGAAAGATTTTTGTCAAGGTTTTTAAACCATTCCGCCAATTCAACCACATCCATATGGGCAAGTTCGGCGATGTTTTTTTCATTAACCTTAAAGTAAAGAGATTCTTTCCGAAGTCTCGTTCCACCACATTCGGGGCAGGGAATTTTATCCATATATTCCTTCGCCCATCTTTTCAGGGACGTAGATTCATTTGCATCAAAAGTGTTTTGGATAAAGGTAGCAACACCTTCAAAATCTATTTTATAACTTCGTGTGATTCCCAATGCTTTTGAAGCAATATCAAACTTTTCGTTTCCGCCGAAAAAAATAACATCTTTTGCATCCTGCGGAATGCTTTCAAAAGAATCACTAAGTTTAAAATCAAAACGTTCGGCAATCAATTCAAGCTGTTTGAAAATCCAATTGCTTTTCTGCGGTCCGTGTGGCGCCAAAGCTCCCTGTTTTATAGAGAGTTTCGTATTTGGAACAAGTTTCTTTAAATTAACTTCATAAAGCTTTCCAAGCCCTTTACAATTAGGGCACATTCCTTTTGGGGAATTGAACGAAAAATTATTAGGTTCAGGATTTGGGTATGAAATTCCAGAAGAAGGGCACATCAACGAGCGACTGAAATACCGCGCTTCATCAGTATCATTATCCAAGACCATCAATACATCATCGCCGTGGTACATTGCGGTGTTTATGGTTTCGGAAAGACGTTTGTCATTATCACTCCCTTCAGAAACTTTCAACCGGTCAATTACTATTTCAATATCGTGATTCTTATATCGATCCACTTTCATTCCTTTTACGATATCGCGCACTTCGCCATCAACACGTACTTTTAGAAAACCTTGTTTTGCAATTTGTTCAAAAAGCTCGCGGTAATGCCCTTTTCTAGAACGGATAACAGGGGCGAGGATGCTCACTTTTTTATCGACAAAATCTTCGAGTATAAGTTGTTTTATTTTATCATCACTATAGCTCACCATTTTTTCGCCTGTGTTGTAGCTGTATGCATCGCTAGCACGGGCATAAAAAAGGCGCAGAAAATCGTAAATTTCGGTAATAGTGCCAACGGTGGAACGCGGACTTTTACTTGTGGTTTTTTGTTCAATAGCAATTACAGGGGAAAGGCCTTCAATTTTGTCAACATCGGGGCGTTCCAAACTTCCTAAAAATTGACGGGCGTAAGCAGAAAAAGTTTCAATATAACGGCGTTGCCCCTCGGCATAAATAGTATCAAACGCCAAAGAGGATTTTCCACTACCGGAAAGCCCTGTAATTACTACTAGTTTTTCTCTAGGAATTCGAACGTCAATGTTCTTCAAGTTATGGACGCGGGCACCCAAAACTTCAATAAAATCCTCATTTTTTGACATAGCTTGCAAAGGTACTCAATTGAACGGAAAATAAAGAACGCATGCTATCTTGTGCGTGTTAATTTTTATTAAAAAATCTTCTCTTAAAAAACTATTGATTTACTTCTTTTGAAAGAAAAACATGAAAGGTTATAGCAATGTAAAATATAGTACTGATAACGATAGAATAGCCAACAATTATTACCCACGATGAAAAACCCAGCATCAAATAAATAAGTGGAAGCAAGACGCCGAAAACCATTAAAAGCAAGAAAATTATATATAGATAACACACCAATCTCGGTGCTTTCCTGTCTAATTGACTTTGAAATTGATAAAGTTTTGGAATTACATCTTTGGTCATATATTCCCAAAGTTTTGAGAAAAAAACTTCATTAAAGGAAGAATTTTCAAATACATTATTATCAATTGTATTTGCAAGCGTGAGAATTTTTTCTTGGTGTCTGTCAAAAATCGCTTCCAAATTTATGGATTGTTTATAATTGCCATATTTGTAACCGAAAACATACCAAAGTCCAGCACCGCATTTATGCTCGCTCCATTTTTCTATAATACTATTATTATATGAAATGGGGTAATTTATAATTTCGGGTATTGCTTTTTCCTTTGGATTGGTCATCAATAAGGATTTCAATTCCAGATAAATGTTCTCGGTTTCCCCATAATGGTGAGTTTGCTGAAGAAACTCTATTGCCAATCTGGATTTTCCTTTGTAGAATTCTTTTACTTCAAAATAAGAAAGTTCAGCAAATTCCTTTTCAATATAATCTTTTAGTCCTGGTAACCAGATGTTAGAGTTGAACATAATTTCAGCAATACTTCTGAAATTGTGCATCTTTTGAGTAGTCTTGCTTATTTTGGTAATTATTTTTGCCTTGCTAGACTTTAATGCCATCGCTGAAGTAGCCAAAAAAATCATCAAGATTGCTGAAAGCAAACCACTTACTGCTATGAAAATAGTAGTTAGGTTTCTTAAAATGGATTCAAAGCCTAAAGTGTTTTCATTTTTTATATTTAGAAGAAATATTAGCGCTACACACAGTATCCCACTTCCTGCCATAGCAAGAATGGAATACAAATCCTTCGGAAAAGATTTATTGGGCATAGGCTAAACATCGCTAAATAAAGCGAAGGGGTTTTAAAAAGATTTTTAAAGCAAAAAGATTTTACTGCAAAAAGAATTGATTATTTTTTGCAACAAGAGATGGAAGAAAATATTTAGGATTTCGCAAAGGCGAATATGTGTAGTTTTTCAAAAAATCTCAATCTAAAATTTGTAAAAATCCGTGGTTAATTCCCTCAAATCTAATCTATTTTACGAGTCAAATTTACACCTTTCGATGTAATACACAAGATTTTCGATTAAGAGCGAAAAATTAATAACCATTGGCTGTATCATCACCACGACTATCGGCTCCACCTTGCAATTTTCCATTCGAAAGGATTAAAATTGCATCTACTTTCCCAATAATTGGATCGGCATCGGTGTTTTCAGGATAGTTTTTTTGCTTCAGATCTTCAATTATATTTCTGGGAAATCTTTCAAATTCATATCTAATATTATCTGGCAGCCATTGATGATGAAAGCGCGGGGCGTCTACTGCTTCCTGCATATTCATATTAAATTCATACACATTTAAAATTGTTTGTGCAACTGAAGTAATAATGGTTGAGCCTCCGGGAGTTCCCACAACCATTAAAAGCTTTCCATCTTTTACAACTATTGTTGGCGTCATAGAACTCAACATTCTTTTTTGTGATGCGATTGAATTTGCTTGTCCGCCAACCAGTCCGTAAACATTGGGTTCGCCGGGCTTGGCACTAAAATCGTCCATTTCATTGTTTAAAAAGAAACCTAAATCGTTCACATATAGTTTTGAGCCATATTCTGAATTTAAGGTTGTAGTTACAGATACTGCGTTACCGAAGGAATCCACAATGGAATAATGCGTGGTCTGCGGACTTTCATAACCAATAATAACACCAGGTTTTATTTCAGAAGAAGGAGTTGCAGCTTCAAATGAAAAGTTTTCCATGCGTTGGGAAAGATAGGTTTCAGACAATAATGAGTCAATTGGAATATCAACGAAATCTGGATCACCCAAATAAAAACTTCTATCTGCATACGCTCGGCGTTCGGCTTCAGTCAAAACTTGAATATATTTTTCAGAATTATGACCGTATTCCGAAACAGGAAAAGGCTCAATCATTTTTAAAATCTGCGCCAAACAAATTCCTCCGCTTGAAGGTGGCGCCATTGAAATTATTTTTAAATCTTTATACTTAAAAACAATGGGTTCGCGCCATTGTGCTTCGTAGGCTTCCAAATCATTTTGGGTAATAATTCCGCCTTTTTCTTTTAGAAATGAAACCAATTTTTTACCTGTTTCGCCTCCGTAAAATTCTGAACGTCCGTTTTTGGCAATCTGGGTTAATGTATTCGCCAAAGCTAAATTTTTCAAAGTATCACCTGCTTTTCGTTTTTCTGAATAAAGAATGTTTCCGCCGTTCACTTCCTCAAAATCCTTTGTAAACTCTTCCAATCTTTCAGCTTGCTGTTCGGTAATTATATATCCTTTTTTTGCAAGTTCTATTACGGGTTTTAATAGTACTTCCATGGGCAGGCTGCCAAATTTTTCGTGCACAGCAAACATACCAGCTATAGTTCCCGGAACCCCTACTGACATTGCACCAACGGAACTTTTGTCTGGAATAATATTGCCATCTTTATCCAAATACATATTTTTTGTTGCCGCCATTGGCGCCTTTTCACGATAATCCAATGAACCAATTTCACCGTACTGACTGCGATAAACCATAAATCCGCCACCGCCAAGATTGCCGGCGTAGGGATAACAGACTGCAAGTGCCATTTCTGTAGCAATCATTGCGTCAAAAGCGTTACCGCCATTTTTAAGGATTTCTGTTCCAATTTTGGAAGCTTCTGCACGTGCAGAAACAACCATTGCGCTGTCAGCTATTAAAGCTTGTTTTTTTTCGACTTTTGGCTTTTCATCTAAAGTTTGTGCTTTGGGTTTTTCTTTACAAGCAAAAAATAAAAATGAAATTAATAGGAGGGAAGTTATCTTCATAATTCGCTGAGTTTGTTTTTGGAAAAAGCTCTAAGTTCTTCAAAAAAGGAGGTGAATTCCGCTTCAAATTCATCATAAAATTCTTCGAGTTCTGCAACAGCCAAATTCATTTTAGAAATGCCTTTGGTACGCACATTCATTTGTGCCAAAATTTTGCTTATACCTTCAACGGTGGCGTAGCTTAATAACCAATTATCGGCAATCATGTATGGCATCATTTTTTGGATTCGCGGTGGAAGAGATGTGAAATTTTTCCGAAGCAATTCATAAAAATCCTGTACATATTCATCTAACGGTACATCAGAATATTTGCTCCAGTTTTTTGCCAAATAATGGTCATACAGTATATCTACAATAACGCCACTATAATGACTATAATTTTTGTGAAGCCGCGCGGTACTTTGATGAACGGTTGGATGTGCGTCCGTAAAACTGTCGATGCCGCGATGTAATAAAATTCCTTTTACCATTGAAGGTGGAAACTTTTCGTATCGTTTTCCTTTAATGCCATCGGCTATAAAATTGCCAATAATAACGCCTTCTTCATCGCCAGAGAGATAGATGTGTGCTAAAAAATTCATTCAATAAATATATGTATTTTTGAACTGTAAAAACTGAAAATTGAACAGGTTACCTAATTTGGACCCATTGCGGTTTTTCCTTGCTTCCTTCGTGTTGCTCTTTCACTTGCCCCAACTTTCCGCTAATCAGGGACTTCCTTTTTTTGATGGACTTCCCATCTTTCATCGTGGTTTGGAAGCAGTTTATATGTTTTTTGTGCTGAGCGGTTTTTTAATTATTCGGCTCATTTATCGCGCAAAAATGAAAGGTTCTTTTTCTATTAAAGATTTTTATATTCGGCGGATTCTTCGAATTTTCCCGCTTTATTATTTGATTTTGGCATTTGGATTACTTTTTTACAATGTGATTTTACCTTTTTTGAAAATTCCTTTTGAAATAAATTATACGTGGAGAGAAGCGCTATTTTACAACGTATTCTTTCTTCCGAACGTCTTCGCAAAAATCTACGAACCCGGCGGAATACTTGAAATTCTTTGGTCCATCGGGATTGAGGAACAATTCTATCTCGTTATTGCCCCTTTATTATTTTTCATAAATGTGAAATGGATTTTACGCGTTTTGAGCATTTTGTTGATCAGTTATTTTATCATTTATTGGTCAAATATTTTTGAAGCCCTTCAAAATTATCTTTTTGTTTTTTTCTATCTTTTTTCTGGCGGAGTGATTGCAATTTTAGAAGAAAAGAAAAAATTGGAATTTTTAAAGCTTTCAGTGCTTTTTCCTTTAATTGTTTGTGTTGCAACATTACTTTATTTTACAACGAACCTGTTTATGTTAGATGCATTATGGCTTCGGGCAATGTTCACTTGTTTACTTTTTGCATTTTTTATTCATTCGTTGGCGTTTAACAATCGTGGCGTAGAAGTGAAGAGTAAAATCTTAAATCACTTTGGAAGTATTTCCTACGGAATTTATATGTTTCACGCCATTGTTTTAAATGCTGTTGTATTTTTGTTTTTGAAACTTGAACTTCTACAAAACCTTAATGAAACTTTAACCATAATTTTATTGCACCTACTTACCTTCGCAGGCACACTTTTAATTGCTCATTTGTCTTACACTTACTTTGAGCTTTACTTTTTAAAATTGAAAAATAAATTTAGAAAATGACACTTATAAAATCTATATCGGGAATTCGCGGAACCATCGGCGGAACACAGGGCGAAAATTTAACTCCAATTGATGCGGTAAAATATGCGGCGGCTTATGGAAGTTGGGTAAAACAACAACGCGACAAAGAAACCTATAAAGTTATTGTAGGTCGTGATGCTAGGATTTCCGGGGAAATGATCCAACAATTGGTAATGAATACACTTGTGGGGATGGGAATTACCGTTATTGATTTAAACCTTTCAACCACGCCAACAGTTGAAATAGCGGTTGCTTTAGAACACGCCGATGGCGGAATAATTTTAACTGCGAGCCATAATCCAAAACAGTGGAATGCTTTGAAATTGCTCAACAATAAAGGTGAATTTTTAAGCGCAGAAGCTGGACAAGAAATCCTCGATATTGCTGAAAACGGAACCATTGAATTCGCCGAAGTTGACAATTTGGGTGAAATCCATAAAAATGATGCGTATATAGATTTGCATATTGATGAAATTTTGAATCTTCCTTTGGTGAAAGCAGATGCCATAAAACGCTGCAAGTTTAAAGTGGTTATTGATGCTGTGAATTCAACAGGTGGAATTGCCGTGCCTTTACTTTTGGAAGCTTTGGGCGTTGAACCCGTAAAATTGCATTGTACGCCGAATGGCCAATTTCCGCATAATCCTGAACCATTAAAGGAACATTTGGGCGATTTGATGGAAAGTGTTGTGAAAAATCACGCCGACTTCGGAATCGTTGTAGATCCAGATGTTGACCGACTTGCATTTGTTGACGAAAAAGGCGAAATGTTTGGCGAGGAATATACGCTGGTTGCGGTTGCCGATTACGTTTTGCAAAACAACCCAGGAAATACAGTTTCAAACATGTCTTCATCACGAGCCTTGCGAGATGTGACCGAAAAGCACGGTGGAACTTATACTGCCAGTGCAGTTGGCGAAGTAAACGTAGTTGAAAAAATGAAGGAAACCAATGCAGTAATTGGCGGCGAAGGAAACGGTGGAATTATTTATCCAGAATTACATTACGGTCGCGACAGTTTGGTTGGGATAGCTTTGTTCTTAAGCTTTTTGGCTGAAGAAAAAATTGCAGTTAGCGAACTTCGGAAAAAATACACCGCTTATTTTATGAGCAAAAAGAAGATTGAATTAACGCCACAGTTGGATGTTGATGCAATTTTAAAAGCGATGGTAGCAAAATATTCCTCTGAGAATATTAATACGATTGACGGTGTAAAAATTGATTTTGCTGAAAACTGGGTGCATCTTCGAAAATCAAATACAGAACCGATTATTAGGATTTATACCGAGGCGAAAAGCCAGGAAGAGGCGGATGCTTTGGCGGATAGGATTATTGGGGAAATTGAGGGGATTGCTTTCTCGTCCTGAAATATGGACATAGGTTAATCCTGAATTTTCGGGAAATTTTATGCTTCTAATTTACATATTAGATACGCATGTAATACGCAGATCATTTGCGTTTGCAATATTTAATGGCTTCTGGACAATCGATTATAGTTGATTCTGGAACATTTCCATCTATAGTCCAAACAAATCGATATTCTTTCTGATGTTCAAAATCTGAAGTTTTTAAATAGTATTTTGAATCATTAACTAAATTCAATAATTTCATTGATATTTCATTGAAGACATAGTTTTCAGGACTTTCACCAACTATTACTTTTAATTTGCGATATAAACACTTTGAACTATCACTTTTGCTTGCTCCAAGAGATTTTTCTATTGAACTTCTAAAGCCTTGAACATCGACAATTTCAAAGTAATCATTATAATTAAATTTTTTCAGAAGGCTTTTGTCCGGCTCTCCATCATAACAACAGAAGAGGTAATTGTTCGGTCCTCCACCAATCTTGGCGAATACAGTTTGAGTGGGATTTCTTCCAACAAGAATGTAAGAACCTTCTTTTTTGTCCCCAATTTCATTATTGTCAAAGTTGGAATAATATTCAAAAGACCCTAAATGCAATCTTCCATTTTCAAAAAAATCGTCAATATATTCGGTTTTCGACAATTTGATTAATCGGTTTTCAGGTAATTTTAAACTCTCAAAATCCTTTTCAAATGCAATATCTTGAATTCCGCCCGATTTTGAACTAGCGGTATCAAAAAAATAGTCCGACATGTTCTCTGTTACAGCAATTATCTTCTGATTGCTAAGATTAGGTGGAAAAATAGCAACTTCTTGTATATATCCAGTCATTTTGATTTACGTATAACTCGTTGTATGAGAACTTTTATCTCGTTACCCCAGTAAAGATAAATTTCTATTTCGTTAAACCTTCCTCAACTTCCACCTTTTATGCGACCATAAATAATACTCAGGTTTTTCACGAATTTGGGTTTCCAAAGCATCAAAAAACATTCGGGTAATTTGAAAATCTGGGTATTCTTTTGGATTGTCTACCAAAGGAACAAAAGTGGCGGTGTAGTAACCTCGCTTCACTTTTTCAACTTTTAGATAAAGTACAGCAAAATCTAATTTTTTAGCCAATTCCTCAGTTCCCGTGAACATTGGAACGTCAATTCCCATAAAAGTATCGCGGTGTTTAAAAGCACCCGCTTTTGGAGTTTGATCTGAGAGAATATATGTTAAGGTTTTAATTCCTTTTTTCCACTTTCTAAAAAGGACACCCACAATTTTTTTGTTGCTAACTATAATTCCCCCAAAGTGTTCCCGCGTCTTTTTTACCAAAGCGTCAAATTGTTTGCTATCCAAAGGTTTGTAAACTGCGTGCGCTTGGTGTTGCATTAATTTGTTTAAAATTCCGCTCCATTCCCAATTTCCGTAATGGCCAGCCATCAAAAGAATACTTCGGTCATTGTTATAATATGGCTCAAGAATTTCAGCATTTGTAACCACAAAACGTTTCCGGATTTCTTTTTCAGAAATTGTAAATGCCTTTATGGTTTCGAAAATAACATCACACAAATGCTTAAAAAATTGCTTTGCTATTTGGTCTCTTTCTTGTTGTTTCTTTTCAGGAAAAGCTAAAGCCAGATTGTCTTTTACAACTTTTTTTCTGTAGCCAATAATATAATACACCAAAAAATAGAGCGCGGTGGATTTGATGTACAAAATGCGCATCGGCAAGATGGAAAGCAGCCAAAGAATTGGATATGCCAGTATATAAAGCAATCTTTGCATAGGAATAGTTACCGCAAAACTAACTAATTTTATTGCAAGAATTTGAATTCAATATTGAATGTTCAACCCTTCGACTGCGCTCAGGGTGGCAAATCGTTTAATTTGGAGCGCATAATTAACTTTTAACAATTAATTATTTAAGGTAAAATGCAAAATTTACACATAGCCACAATCATCATTATAGCCGCAAACGTTATAATTTCACTAGAAGGTTTTAGCGATTTCGCTTTTTTTGAAAAGTATAAATTCAACATCGCGGGAATACGTCGCGGAGAGCAGATTAGAATGTTCAGTTCTGCATTTCTGCACGCAGATTTTTCACATTTGCTATTCAATATGCTTACGCTTTATTTTTTTGCAAATGTTGTAATTAACAGCGTGGGCGTTACATTTTTTGTGATAATTTATGTTGTTAGCCTATTGTTAGGGAATTTGTTATCGTTTTACTTTCACAAAAATGAATATCACTATAGTGCCATTGGTGCCAGCGGGGCGGTGATGGGGATTCTATATTCGGCTATACTTTTCTTTCCAAATATGGGGCTGTATCTTTTCTTTATTCCCATTGCGATTCCGGCTTGGCTTTTTGGAATGGCATATTTGTTGTATTCTATCTACGGAATGAAAAAAAGATTGGGAAACATAGGTCACGACGCCCACATTGGCGGGGCAATTGGAGGGTATGTACTAACACTTTTGTTTGCGCCCTATTTGTTTGAAACCAGTTTGTGGATCGTTGTTTTGCTTGCGCTTCCCCTAATTCTTTTGTTCATTCTTCATAAACTAAATAAAATTTAAAAAGAAAACTATGAAAACCTTACAAACGCTATTAATTTTAGCAATTACAACCACTACTATGATGGCTCAAAACACCCTACCACTACCCACAATAGACGTTACCGGCGAAGGTATTGTTCGTGTTGTTCCAGATGAAGTTACTATCAATATCCGCGTTGAAAATACTGGCGAGAACACCAAAACGTTGAAAGAACAAAACGATGCGACAATTAGTGAAGTTTTGAAATTTCTGAAGAAAATGAATATCGAAGATAAAGATGTGAAAACAGAATATATGAATCTCAGTAAAAACTATGATTACAATAGCAAAACTTACACATTTGCGGCAAATCAATCTCTTTCTGTAAAATTACGTGATTTAAAGAAATACGAACCTGTAATGAAAGGTCTTATTGATACAGGAATCAATCGCATTGACGGAGTTGAATTTTCTTCTTCAAACAGTGAAGCATTGAAAAGTCAAGCACGTAAAAAAGCGGTTGAAAATGCACAAATGAAGGCAAAGGAATACACTTCAGTTTTAAACCAAACAGTTGGGAAAGCAGTTTCTATAAGCGAATTCAATAATTCAGTAGGACCGCAGCCTATGTACAAAATGGCAATGATGGATTCTTCTTCAGGAAGTGGTGATCAAACAATAGCTTTGGGCGAAATGGAGATTAGAACTTCGGTAAACGTTAGCTTTCTGTTGAATTAAGAAATAATTTCCAAAGAAAAAGCCTCAGTTTAAACTTAAACTGAGGCTTTTTATTTTGTCTTCCGTTTACTGCCCGCCCAAAAGCGTTGCAATTTTTGCTTCCAAAGCAGCTCCGCGCAAATCTTTGTCTATAATCATTCCGTTTTCATCCAGTAAAAAAGTAGCTGGAATTGAACGCACATTGTATTGTTGTGCAATTGGATCTTGCCAAAACTGAAGGTTGGAAACATGATACCAGTCCATTTTATCATCCTTTATTGCTTGTATCCATTTGTCTTTTGCATCGGCTTTATCTAAAGAAACACTAATAATATTCAGGCCTTTAGCGTGGTATTTATTGTAAACATTCACAACATTTGGGTTTTCCATACGGCAAGGTTTACACCAAGATGCCCAAAAGTCGATGATAGTGTATTTGCCTATCGCATCTTTTAAAGCCATTGTTTCTCCGGTGGGAGTTGGCGCGCTAAAATTAGGTGCTGGGCTTCCCACTTCAGCTTTTTTTAGACTATCAAGATTTGTTTTTAAATCTATTACAATTTCTGAAGCTGCAAGTTTAGGGTCAAGATTTTCAATGTATGCAGAAGCTTCAACGGGCGTAATCTCTTTTCTACTTACCATTTCAGAAACAAGCATTACGGCAAAAAGAGAGTTATTGTTATCCTTTAAATATTGTTTTTTATACTCGGTCTCCTCTGCAACAATATTTAAATTTTCACTTTGTATTTGGGCAATTGCAGCAGTATCGTTCGCTTGTTTTGCCTCACGGAAACGCTCCATGTTTTCTTGTTTCTTTTTGTTGTAGAGAGTCATTTTTGAAACAAAATTGCTGTAAGCTTCATTCTGTTTTCCTCCTATTATTCTTGATGCTTGAATACTATCTTTATAAAGGGTTGCAACCATATCTTCGTTTTCAGGAAAATATAATATAGATCCATTAACCTCATTTATTCTCAAAAAATTCAAATTTATAGCATCACTTTTCGGATATGTTGCAGAAAATTTTCCTTGAGTAACTTTTATTGTGTCAATGACTTTTGGTTGTTTATTTTCCAAGGTGTAAACAAATATTTCAGTTCCATCGGCAAAACCTACGGCATCACCTTCAAGTTTGTAGCTGTTGGTGTCTTTATTACAGGAAATAAGTGAAATTGTAAGGAGTGATGCAAAAATCAGTCTCATAGTATGGTTTTTAAAATTTCGACAAAAATAACAGTTTATTGCATCATTGGAATAAATGATTGGTGATTTTATTTTTTATTAACATATTCCAAGTTTTTTAAACCTTACTTTTATTGGTTAATAGCTATGAATACAATGACTAAAGAGAAAAAAGATTTCCCCTTAAAAATAAAAATTGGTTTCAAAAAGGTTTTTGATGCTTATAAAGAAAAAGCGGGTGAAAGTGTTTTGGCAAAAAAACATTATTCAGAAATACTCTCTTTGGAAAAAACTTGCCCTGAATTGTCTTCAGGAATATCTGATATTAATAACCTTACCAAATATCAGGAACAGATTGATATTATTCTTGATCCCTTGTTTCCTTCTGTTTTGGAAAACAATGAAATAAAATTTGCAACTATTCCATATCACGCGGGAGTTTTTAAAAGCACGCAGCGCTTTAAAAACATTCAAAAAAATGCCGGAGATGATTTTTCAATGGACATCATAAATTTTGATGAAGACCAATTTTATATTATGGGTTGTAGCATAATATTGAGCCATTATTATGACATGAAAGTAGATTTTAAGCGTTCTTTTTATTACAATATTCCTGATAGCCACGGAATGTTTAAAAACTATAGATTATTTTATAATGCTGATTTTATTGAAATTCAAAAAACAGCAAAGTCAAAAGAAATCTCACAGGATGATATAAATGAATTGTTGGAAAGTTTTGAAGACATTACCGTTTGGAAAGAGAA
This sequence comes from Flavobacteriales bacterium, assembly GCA_038259585.1. Classification (GTDB taxonomy): domain Bacteria; phylum Bacteroidota; class Bacteroidia; order Flavobacteriales; family Flavobacteriaceae; genus Aequorivita. The sequence continues at coordinate 87,662 of JBBSOQ010000005.1, forward strand.
GTTTCCTCCTGAAAGTTGGATTTTCAATGGTTTTGTAATTGCAACATTAACAGATGTTACAATGGATGTATCCATTTCAGAATTTAAGACCAATTTACTTCGCTTGGAAAAAAATGGCGGATTTCACAATACAGAATTCAGCCGTATTTTTCGAGCCATTTTTAATCTGAAAGATCTTATGATAGGTTTTACAGATTACAATGAAGAAAATGAATCTTTTGAGCGTACTCTTTTTAAAGAGATTCCTAGTTTTATTCTTCACGGCAAAAGATCACAATTCAGCAAGGATGCACTTTGTAGTGCTTCTTATTACACCCTTTTTAAACAGAAGGAATTTTATTGCGTGACCGATGCTGAGCGCTATCATAAAATGTATCCAGATAATTTACTTTATAAAAAAATGCTGGATCAAGGAATGAAGAGCGCCATTTTTGCAGCGATTGTTTCGGAAGAAAAAATTCTTGGGGTTTTGGAGTTGGTTTCTCCAAACATTAATGATCTTAACACCATAAACGCCAATAAGCTTCGTGACATTATGCCTTTCCTTATTGATTCAGTTGTGCGCTCAAAGGAAAACTTTGAAAACGAGCTAGAGCTTATAATCCAACAAGAATGTACAGCCATACATAGCAGTGTGCAATGGAAATTTCGTAAGGAAGCAAAGCGTTACTTAAATTCAGTTACAGAAGGTAATCCTACCTTTTTTCGTGAAATAGTTTTTGAAGATGTTTACCCTTTATATGGACAGACAGACATAAAAGGATCATCTGAAGCTCGTAATCTAGCCACAAAACAGGATTTAAAATTACAGTTAAACCATATAGAAAATGTTTTAAAAAAATTATCGAATCATACCTCATTGCCCATTTTGGAGCAAATGAATTTTACTATCAGTAGTTATTTGGAAGAAATTGAAGAGAACTTGCAAGTAGATACTGAAAATAAAATAATGGATTTTTTAACTTCTGAAATAATTCCCTTTTTTAAATACATAAGAGAAAGAAATGAAACTTTTAAGCAATTAGTTGATGATTATTATCAATTGATTGACTCTGATACGGGATTTGTGTATAAATATAGAAAGGATTATGATGAGTCAGTAATGCTTATAAACAAAAGGCTTGCCTCAGTATTGGACAAAAAGCAGCAGGAAGTGCAGAAAATGTATCCACATTATTTTGAGCGTTTTAAAACGGATGGAGTAGAGCACAATTTATACATAGGCGAAGCTATTACAAAGCAAAAATCCTTCAATAAAATATTTCTAAAGAATCTAAAACTTTGGCAGTTGCAAGTGATTTGCGAAATGGAAAACAATTATTATCGCTTTAAGGATAAATTGCCTGTTGAGCTAGATGTTGCTTCCATGATTTTAGCATTTAATGGCTCGCTTTCACTAAGATTTAGAATGGATGAAAAGCGTTTTGATGTTGATGGCACATACAATGCACGCTACGAAGTTGTAAAAAAACGTGTTGATAAAGCACATATAAAGAATACCGAAGAGCGTATAACACAGCCAGGTAAAATTTCAATTATTTATTCCCAAAAAGAAGATGAAGAGGAATATATAAAATACATCCATTTTCTTCAATATCAAAAATTGCTTGGTGAAGAAATTGAAATTTTGGAATTAGAAGATTTACAAGGGGTTACGGGTTTAAAAGCGTTGCGAGTAAATGTTCTCTATTCGAAAAACACCGATAAGGTTAAAGAATACTATACCTACGAAGATTTGATTTCACAAATTGAGGAATAAATTTTACATTTCCATATAGAAAAATGCTGCAAAAGCAATTAAGGAAATAATAGTTCCAGCAACAAATATGGTGTAAGTAAGTCTCAAAATCCTGTATTTTCTATCTAATACTTTTCCTAAGAAATATAAATCTTTAGTAAGCGATTTGTAAACGTAGTTTCTATCCTTCAATAATTCTTCAATGGCCCATTCAAATTGTTCAAGTTCCATTTTGTGAAAATTTCCGAAAAAGGTTAGATTTACATTTTGGTCTTCCACATCCTGTTTTGTAAACTCTCCACGCGTTACATTTGGCCTAGTTGCAATTACTGCTAATACCATAGTGATAGCGCTAAAGAGTATAAAGATAGCGGTTGGGATTATTAAGTAATTATTGTTGTCTAGCTTTGAAATAAGGTTTGATAGCACCAATGAAATAATAATAGCATTCACAGAAAGCATGATGTTTGCTTTTGTGTCTGCAATGTCACTCAACTTCATATGGTTTCTTAAAGCCGTACGGTAAAAAGTCTGAATTCCCCTTTCTGGGCTGTCGTTCTTGTATTGAGCCTTCAATTTAGCCTTCGTTTTTTCTTGCTGAAATTTTTCTTTCTTTTTTTTACGCTTGTTGAGAAGCTTTGAAAGATTTTGTTCTTTTACGGGCTGCCAATTTTTTAGGGCATAATCTGTATAAAATTCATGACCTTCAACAAGAACTTTTATATTTTCCTCAAGCCATTCTGCGGAGGAATAGTTGTGTATATTTTGAGATATATATTCTTGCCTTAAAAATTCGCTTGCTTCTTCAAAATAATCTTTTCCGAAATGCGAAGAATCCGAATCTCTAATAATTTTTTCGAGTTCGTTTTGTGGTGTTGTATTTTTAAATTTTGTAGCTAAAATACATTTCTTTACCGATTCTATTATACCATCTTCAACACCTTGTTTTTTTAAAAAAGAAACTGCAATTTTCACGCTTTCCTCTTCGTGGTTTTCACGGGAAACAGTATAGCCTGAATCGTGAAGCAAAGCCGCTAAACGTAGTGTCTGAGCATCTTTAACATCAATTTGGGAGTTTTCAATAATTTCGTTTATACTTTTATAAACACGTTTTGTATGTGTATAATTATGATATACAAACGTATTTGGAAGCTTGTCTTTAAATAATTGAAATATAAATTTATCAGTAGCTTCAACAATTGTGTCCATGTAAAAAATTTAGTGATCCAAAGTACTAAAAAATCAATGCCAAAATATATATATGAATAAAATTAACATCTTTATAACTTTTGTTGCTGTATCAATTCTTTCTGGATGTGCAACCTATAATCCACAATATAAAACTTCTGAAAACAACCTGCCTAATAAAACTTCCGAGAAGGAAATAGATAAGACCTTCTATTTAATTGGAAACGCGGGAAAATCTGGAGAAGAAGCTTCAAATTCCATTCAATCTTTAAAAAAATATTTAATAGAAAACAATTCTGTAGGTAGTTATGTTCTGTTTTTGGGAAATAGTTTTTACCCATCGGGAATGCAACCAAAGGATGATGCTGCAAAAAATGAAGCAGAAAAATCAATGGAGCTGCAATTGGATGCTTTGAAAGATTATAAAGGAAAAATTGTAGTTCTTCCTGGTAATCGCGATTGGAAAAGTGGTGTTGATGGTTTGGAGTTGGAAGAAGATTTCTTAAAAGCTAAATTTGAAGAGGCAGATGTGCTTCAGCCAAACAATGGCTGCGGATTGGAAAGTATAGATATAAATGATAATGTACATTTGTTAGCTCTGGACACCCAATGGTTTTTGGAAGATTGGGATGATTATCCAAAAATGAATGATAAATGTGACATTAAAACTCGTGATGCTTTCTTTATTGAAATTGAAGGCGAACTAAAGAAAAACGCTGACAAAACTATAATTGTAGCTCTTTACCATCCGCTTATTACCTATGGCGAACACGGTGGAAAATACCCATTGATCCACAAAGATTTTTTTAGCACATTTATAAAACAGGTAAAAATTCAAGGAGCAATTTCAAAACAGGATTTGTATAACGAACGTTATAATGGATTGATGGATCGTTTAAAAGTACTTACAAAGGATGTTGATAGACTTGTGCTTGTTTCTGGATTGGATGAATCTTTACAATATATTGAAGACGGAACCATAAAACAGATTGTTTCCGGTTCAGGTTCTGGGGCAACTGCTGCAGCTTTAGGCCAGTTTGGAGAATTTGCTTTTGGTGGACAAGGTTTTGCAAGGCTTGATGTTGAAAAAAATGGTGCTTCGGAAGTGCGCTTTTTTAAAGCAAATGATGATGCTACGGCAGAAGTTCTTTTTCAAAAGGAAATATTTCCAGCAACTAAAAATTATGACTTTTCCACCCTTCACGAAAACTTTCCTCCAACCACAAAAGCAAAGATTTACACTGATGAAATGGTTGAAAAAACTGGCTTCTATAAAACGGTATGGGGAAAACATTACCGAGATATTTATGGAACAAATGTAACTGCCAAAAATGTTCTTTTGGATACTCTTTATGGCGGTTTAAAAGTTGTAAGAGCTGGTGGAGGTCACCAAACCCGATCACTCAGATTAGAAGATAAAGATGGAAAAACTTACAATATGCGTGCGCTTAAAAAGAGTGCGGTCCAATTTCTACAAAGCGTAATAATTAAGGATAAAATTGTTGAAGATGATTTTCAAAATACAATTCCGGAAGATTTAATACTTGATTTTTACACCGCCGCGCACCCATATGGCGCTTTTACCATTCCTCAATTATCGGATGCTGCGGGAATTCTTCACACTAATCCAAAATTGTATTATGTTCCAAAGCAAAAAGCGCTTGGAAAATATAATGAGGATTATGGCGATGAGCTTTATATGATTGTGGAAAGACCCGACAAAGAATTTGATGGTAAACTTTTCAATTATCCTGATGATGTTGAAAGCACAGACGATTTGCTGGCAAAACTTCGCGAGGACGAAAAATATAAATTAGACGAAGAATCCTATATCCGCGCTAGGGTTTTCGATATGTTAATAGGCGATTGGGACCGTCATAATGATCAATGGCGTTTTGCGCAACATAAAGATGACGATGGCAATTCATTGTTTGTTCCAATTCCGAGAGATAGAGATCAGGCATATTCAAATTTTGATGGTGGTTTGCTTGACGTAGTTAGAACATTGTTCAATACTTCACGACAATTTCAAGTTTATGGCGAAGAACTTAAACACACCAAATGGTTTAATGCTGCTGGTATAAAACTGGATCACGCATTGATTCAAAATTATGGAAAAGATGCTTGGTTGGAGCAGGCAGCTTTTATTCAAAGCAATGTTACTGACCAAGTGATAGAAAGTGCTTTTAAAGATCTTCCAAAAGAAGCACAAGACGAAACTGCCGCTGAAATTAAACAAAAGCTAAAAGGAAGACGTGATAATATTGTGAAAATTGCGGGAGAATATTATGATTATCTCGCCAAACTTCAAGTAATTACTGGTACAGATAAAGATGATTACTTTGAAATTACACGCTTACCAGAAGGAAAAACTAATATTAAAGCCTACCGTTTAAAAGATGGCGGAAAAGGGGATCTAATGGTAGATAGAACTTTTGACGCCAAAGAAACTAAGGAAATATGGGTTTATGGTTTGGATGATGACGATGTTTTTGACGTAAAAGGAGATGGAACTAATCCTATTTTTATAAGAATTATTGGAGGTCAAAACAACGATACCTATAAAATTGCAAATGGTAGAAAAATAAAAGTTTACGATCAAAAAAGTAAAAAAAGTACGGTTGAAGAAAAAGGTGGAGCCACGTTCCGATTTACGGATAATTACGACTTCAACACTTTCGATTACAAAAAACAAATACAATCAGTCAATTTATTTCTTCCAGTAGTGGGCTTTAATCCGGATGATGGCGTTAAACTAGGTTTTTCAGATGTTTATACGGTAAATGGTTTTCAGCGAAATCCTTTTTCAAAACAACATCGGGTTGCATTTGGCTATTATATTGCTACACAAAGCTTCGATGTGAATTATGAAGGAGAATTTGCCAATATCTTTGGAAAATGGAATTTCCTAATTGGCGGTTATTTCAAAAATGAAACCTTTTCAGAAAATTATTTTGGCTCCGGAAATGAAACCATCAACCCAGATTATGAATTTGACATTGGAATGGATTATAATCGTGTACGGATAGGTGGTTACGGGGGGTCTTTTGGATTTAAAAAAGACACACCTTATGGAAGTAAATTTCAATTCAAAGCTATATTTGATGCAATTGAAGTAGAGGCAACTGATGACAGATTTATTTCTGAAGTAATTCCTGCTCCGACAGAATTAGGCGAGACCAAAAATTTTGTAACCGCAGAGGGAATGTATCAATATGAAAGTTATGATAGCAAAATAAATCCGACTCGAGGAATGGATTTTTCATTTGTTGCTGGTGGAACACAAAACATAGAAGATAGTGATCAGGTTTTTGGCTATGTTAAACCATCAATTGTATTCTACAACGCAATTACAAAAAATAGAAAATTAGTATTAAAAACAGATGTTCGCGGACAATTTAATATTGGAAACAATTATGAATTTTATCAAGGCGCACAATTGGGTAACGACACTGGATTAAGAGCTTATAGAAATGAACGTTTTACTGGAAGAAGTGCAGCAGTGGCTGGAGCTGATCTTCGTTATAGTTTCAATAAATTCCGAACAGCTGTAACACCCATTCAAATAGGTGTTTTTGGAGGTTATGATGTTGGAAGGGTTTGGGTTCCAAATGATACTTCAGATGTTTTGCACAGTTCGTACGGTGGTGGATTTTGGATAAACACGGCTGATTTATTGAGTGGAACATTCAATTTATTTAGTGGGGAAGAAGGATTGCGCTTTACTTTTGGACTGGCTTTTTCAATGTAAATGATTTATGGTTTTTAAAAAATTCTTTTTTCTATTTTTCGCTGTTTTCGTTATTTCTTCTTGCGCTACTTATGCGCCTCAGTTTAAGGATAGAGAAGCAAAACCAGTTTATCCTTCGGAAAAAAAGATTGAAAAGACCTTTTATTTAGTGGGTGATGCAGGCCTTTCGCCAATGGGCGGGATGAGCGATGCGCTTACTACATTTCAGAACTATCTAAAAAACGAAAAAAGTCCAGGAAACTATACCATTTATTTGGGTGACAATATTTATCCCGCAGGAATGGATCCTGAAGGACATCCGCGCCGAAAGGAATCTGAAAATATGATCGATGCTCAACAAAAGGCTGTAAACAATTACAGTGGGCAGACCATCTTTATTCCTGGAAATCACGAGTGGTACAATGGTGGTGTTTTAGGAGTTGAACGCGAAGAAAATTATGTGGAGTCTAAATTTCCCAATCAAGATGCTTTCCGGCCCAGCAATGGTTGCCCTTTAGAAAGTGTTGAGGTTTCTAATAATATTCAATTAATAATTATTGATTCACAATGGTTTTTGGAAGACTGGGACAAAAACCCCACCATCAACGAAAAATGTGATATAAAAACCCGCGAAAAGTTCTTTATTGAACTACAATTGGAACTAGAAAAAAACCAAAATAAAACTATAGTTTTCGCAATGCACCATCCCATGTTTACCAATGGAAACCACGGTGGTTATTTTGCGTTGGAAAAACACTTATATCCTACTCAAAAAAAAATTCCCTTACCCATATTGTCTTCACTTATTGTTCAGGTGCGATCACAAGGTGGGGTTTCGGTTCAAGATAGGTATAACGAGCTTTACAATAATTTAATGACTCGATTGCAGGAGCTTGCCAAAAATAACAAGCGACTTGTTTTTGTATCTGGCCATGATCATAATCTTCAGTATATAGAAAAAGAGGGTTTTTATCAAATTGTATCGGGTGCTGGATCTAAAGAATCTTATGCTGCAACGGGAGAAGATGGTTTTTTCAGTACAGGGAAACAAGGCTTTGCTGTTTTGGATGTATTTGATGATGGCTCATCTTGGGTACGTTATTTCGTAAAAGGTGAAAATTATACACCCGAACTACTTTTTCAGAAAGAAGTAATCCCTGCACCTAAAAATTTAGATGTTTCAAATTATCCTAAAATATTTCCGCAGGAATATACAGTACCAATTTATAAACAAGACAGCATTAGTGAGCCCTTGTTTTTTAAAACAGTTTGGGGTGCGAAATACAGGAATGCTTATTCCCAGCCAGTAAATTCTAGCGTAGCATCTTTAGATACCCTTTTCGGAGGCTTACATGTTATTCGTCAAGGAAATGAGGGGGATTACAATTCGCTTTTGTTGGCAGATGAAAATGGCAATCGATACCGGATGAGGGCGATGCAAAAAAATGCTTTACAGATTTCAAAAAAATTAGTCTTTGAAGACAACAACACCAAACCCTCCGAAGTGGAAAAAGCAGATGTTCCTTCCTTAAAAGGGCAAAATGCTAGTTTTTATACTGCTTCACATCCGTATGCGGTTATGGCAGTACCAAATATGGCCCAAGCAATAAATATTTTTTATACAACACCCCAACTGTTTTATGTGCCTAAGCAGAAACGTTTGGGGGATTATAATGAAAATTTTGGTAATGATCTGTATCTTATTTCCGTAGAGCCCTCTGAAAGAAGTGAAGGGGAAGGACTTTTTAAATATCCAGATGATGTAGAAACTACAGATGATATTTTGATAAAACTTCGCAAAACAGGAGATGTTCTTGTGGATGAAGAAAGTTATATAAAATCCAGACTTTTTGATATGTTAATTGGTGATTGGGATCGCGAACCAGACCATTGGCAATGGGCGGAATATTATAACAACAATAAAAAAAATGTCTTTGTACCCATCCCAAAAAACCGAGACAATGCTTTTTCAAGTTTTGATGGAAATATTTTTGATTTTACCCGTTCATTATTCAATGGATCGAAACAAACACATGTTTACGGCAAAAACTTGACAGATTTAATGTGGTTTAATAAAGAAGGTGTAATTCTGGACAGAGCATTACTAGAAAACTCTGGTCGTGGCCAATGGAAATATCTTGCCAGAATGATTCAAGATAGTATAACAGATAGTGTTATTGAAAAGGCATTTAGTAAAATCCCTCAGGAAGTCCAAGATGAATCATTAAAAGAAATTAAGCAGAAATTGAAAGAACGCAAAAAAAATCTAGTAGATATTGCGGATAGATATTACACATACCTTTCAACGTTGCAAACCATTATTGGAACCGATTATGATGATCTTTTTGAAATTACACGCTTGCCAGATGGTAAAACAAATATTAGAAGTTTTACTACCATAAATGGAATTAAATCAGACACTTTAATTGACAGAACTTATTCAAATAAAGACACCAAAGAAGTCTGGATTTATGGCCTTGGCGGAAAAGATAAATTTACAGTTACAGGAAATAAAAACAATTTAATCTACATAAGGGTTATTGGTGGTCAAGATGAAGATGTTTATAGTTTGAAAGATGGAAGAAGGGTAAAAGTGTATGATCATGAAAGTATGCCCAATATTGTGGAGGAAAAAAAAGGTGGAAACATTCGGTTTACGGATGTATATAATTTAAACACCTATGATTACAGAAAGCAAATTGACCGTTCGCAGGGATTGGTTTCTGCAATTGGTTACAACCCAGATGATGGCTTTAGAGCGGCCTTGCAATATGTTTACCGGGTAGATAATTTTCAACGTAATCCTTTTTCACAAAAACATGTAGTTAATGCAGCTTATTTTACGGACATCAATAGCTTTGAGATTTCTTATTCGGGTGAATTTGCAAACATACAAGATAATTTAAACCTCAGCTTTGGCGCAAGGTTTACAAGTCCAAATTTTAAAGTGAATTTTTTTGGCTTCGGAAACGAAACACAGAATTTTCAGGATAGCGAAGGATATGAATACAATAGAGTGGAAGTGCAACATATTTCTGCAAACCTTGGCTTGCTTCGCAATAGTAACTTCGGTAGTATTTTTAAATTACAAACTACTTTTGATGGTTATGAGGTGAGTAATTCAACCGCAGATTTTATTTCGAATGTAAATTTAGAAAACAAAGGAGAAACTAATTTTTTTGGGACTCTGGAAGGAATTTACAACTACAGAAGTTATGACGATATTTTAAATCCAACCTTAGGAATGCTCTTTGATTTAAACGTGGGAGTAACCGATAATTTAAAAGATACAGACGATATATTTGGATTTATAAAATCGCGTATTGGGTTTTACAATACTCTGATTAAGAATAGAACTTTAGTTTTAAAAACGACCGTGAACTATCAACTTAATATAGGAGATAGATACCAATTTTACCAAGCTGCGAATTTGGGTGGTGATAATGGATTGAGGGGGTATAGGGAACAACGATTTACTGGAAAGTCATTTTTGGTGGGTAGTGCCGATATTCGTTACAGTTTACCTAAATTTAAGATTGGTTTAATTCCGCTACAAACCGGTATTTTTGTGGGAACAGATTTGGGAAGAATTTGGTTGCCAGAAGAAAATTCAAAAAAATGGCATAACTCTTATGGAGGTGGTTTTTGGATAAATGGTTCTGGAGGATTAAATGCTAATTTAAGTATCTTCAATTCTATAGAGGGAGCAAGATTTACTTTGGGATTGGGATTTGATTTTTAAAATTATAAGAGAGATAAAAGAATAAAAAACGGGTAAAGAATTTACAATTCCTTCCCCGTTTTTTATAAAGTCTAATTAATAGAATCTATGCCTCCGGATGATTATCTCCAGATTTCATAGTCCATGCATCTAGCATCCAACTTATTTTTTCAATGTGACCAATAAAACCACCAATTAAATCTATAGTACCTTCATCACCAGCCTCATCAGCTTTTTCAACAACTTTGCGCATTTGTTTTAGTAATTTCCCGTGATCTTCCAACAATATTTTAACCATTTCAAGGTCTTTGGTATCTTCAGAAGATTCTTTTATATTACTCATTTTTATGTAATCTGTGAAATTACTGGTTGGTTGAAAGCGTAATGTTAAGATTCGCTCGGCAATTTCATCCACTTTTAGTTTCGCATCTTCATACATTTCTTCAAACTTTATATGAAGGTCGAAAAAATTATGACCTACAACGTTCCAGTGGAAATTTCGAAGTTTTTGGTAGTATAAATGATAATCTGCTAGTAGTACGTTAAGTTCTTTAGCAGTTGTAGTAGTTTTCTTTTTATCGAGGTTTAAATAGCTCATTATATTGTTTTTAAAGATTTAATCAAAGATAATCAACACTGCGGGACCAATCAATATTTACAAGGCTTTTATCCTTTTTTTAACTTGTGATAATAGTCTCTATTTCATAAAACTACTAAAAATCTTCCTTCCCTTTTATACTATTGTCGTAACTTCGCGCCCGAAACAAAACCTACTTATGAAAACTAATTTGTCCGTAGCCATTCAGGCTGCTTTGGATGCTGGAAAGGAAATACTTAAAATTTACGAAACAGATTTTAGCGTAGAAACAAAAGGCGATGATTCCCCATTGACGCTGGCTGATAAAAATGCAAATGACGTAATAAATGATTATTTAAAGCCTACTAATATTCCCATTATAAGTGAAGAAAACCGACAACTCGATTATTCTGAAAGAAAAGATTGGAGCAGTTGCTGGATTGTAGACCCGTTAGACGGCACTAAAGAATTTATAAAAAGAAATGGCGAGTTTACCGTAAATATAGCTTTGATTGAAGCTGGAATTCCTTTGCTTGGAGTGATTTACGTTCCTGTAACCAAAGAGTTATACTTCAGTTCAGAAGATGGAAAAACTTCAAAAAAAATCACTTTAACTTCAGAAAATACTTCAGTTAAAAAAATTCTTGAAGTAGCTAAAATAATTAAGCCTTCTATTTTAACTCCTCCCATTAAAATTGTTGGCAGTCGTTCCCATTTGAATGAGGATACCGAAAAATTTATTGCTGAAATTGAAAAAGATAATAAAGTTGAAATAGTTTCAAAAGGAAGTTCTTTAAAATTCTGTTTGGTTGCAGAAGGTTTGGCACATATATATCCGCGTTATGCGCCAACTATGGAGTGGGACACCGCCGCTGGCCACGCAATTTGTAAAGCCGTTGGTGTGAATGTTATTGATCAAAGCACAGGAAAACCTATGAAATATAATAAGCCGAACTTGCTCAACAATTATTTTGTTGTAAAAGCCTAATGAAGGACCAATCACATAAAAGGCACATTGCCAAAACCGTTACATGGCGAATCGTTGGTACAATTGACACAATTGTACTTTCGTGGATCATAACGGGCAATCCTTGGACAGGATTGAAAATTGGAATGGCTGAGGTGGTTACAAAAATGCTATTATACTATTTTCACGAACGAGTATGGTTTAAAATAAATCTTTCAAAAAAAGGAATTGTTCGCGAAAGCAGAAAACGCCATATAGCCAAAACCCTTACTTGGCGTGGCGTCGGTACGTTAGATACTATGTTGATTTCTTGGTTGGTTACAGGAAATCCTTTAACGGGACTCAAAATTGGGCTTTCAGAGCTTTTAACAAAAATGATTTTATACTATCTTCACGAAAGAGTTTGGTATAGAATGGATTATGGATTAAAAAATAGAGTAAAATAGAATGGAAGAAAATGTAATTCCACATAACTTCAGCGTCACACAAAAAGAAAGAAGCGCATTAAAGAATCACGGAGCATTTCTTATATGGTTTACAGGGCTTTCAGGTTCTGGAAAATCTACAATTGCTAATGTTCTGGAAAAGGAACTTATTTCACAAAATATACACACCTATCTTTTGGATGGAGACAACGTGCGAAAAGGATTGAACAATAATTTATCATTTTCTCCCGAAGATAGAAGTGAAAACATAAGAAGAATTGCTGAAGTATCAAATTTAATGGTTGATGCTGGTTTGGTTGTACTCGCTTCATTTGTTTCTCCTTACCGTGAAGATCGCGAGAATGTGAAACGTATTGTGAGTTATGATAATTTTGTTGAAGTTTTTGTGAATACACCCATTGAAGAATGTGAACGTAGGGATGTAAAAGGGTTATACGCAAAGGCAAGAGCTGGCGAAATAAAAGATTTTACTGGAGTAAATTCACCCTATGAATCGCCTATGGCGCCGGACATTGAAATTGATACCACTTTAACATCAGTTGAAGAAGCAGTTGCTATTATTTTGAAAACTATAAAGAAAAAATTGAAAGGAAATGAGTAAGTATTATCTTAATTATTTGGACGAATTGGAATCTGAAGCCATCTACATCCTTCGGGAAGTATGGGCGCAGTTTCAAAACCCTGTTATTTTATTTTCAGGAGGAAAAGATTCAATTCTTGTAACACATTTGGCTAAAAAAGCTTTTTATCCTTCTAAAATTCCTTTTCCATTAATGCATGTTGATACAGGACACAACTTCCCAGAAACTATCCAATTTCGTGATGATTTAATTAACGAATTAGGGATACAATTAATAGTTGGTTCAGTTCAAGAATCTATTGATGCTGGAAGAGTTGCGGAGGAAAAAGGGAAAAATGCAACACGTAATGCACTTCAAATTACAACTCTACTGGATGCTATAGAAAGCAATAAAGTTGACTGTGCTATTGGTGGTGGAAGACGTGATGAGGAAAAAGCGCGTGCCAAGGAACGTTTCTTTTCGCATAGAGACGATTTTGGTCAGTGGGATCCTAAAAATCAACGCCCTGAGCTTTGGAATATATTAAATGGAAGACATTTTGAAGGAGAACATTTTCGTGCCTTTCCAATAAGCAATTGGACTGAAATGGATGTTTGGAACTATATAAAACGTGAAAATATTGCGATTCCATCTCTCTATTTAGCACATCATCGAGAAGTTGTATGGCGAAGTAATTCCTGGATACCAGTTTCTGAACATCTTAAATTGGAAGAAAATGAAGAAATTCAAACAAAGAAAATCCGTTTCAGAACCTTGGGCGACATTACAATCACTGGCGGAATTGAAAGCGATGCAGATACTTTGGAAAAAATAGTTGTTGAAGTAGCTGCTATGAAACAGACTGAACGGGGTAACCGTAGTGATGATAAGCGAAGTGAAACAGCTATGGAAGATAGGAAGAGGCAAGGATATTTTTAATTATAAGGCCTTAAGCTTTAAGCAATAGGCTGTAGGCAATTGAGATTTTGATTTATGAGAGATTTTCGGAAATATGATGTTTGAGTTTTAAGTCACGAACTTGGTTTAGAAGTTTATAAAATTACTTCTGAATTTCCAATTCTGAAAAAATTTCAATTAACCCAGTCAAATGCATAGAGCCGCTTATTCCATTCCATCAAATTTTTTAGAAGGTTGTGGAAGAGGTTCGGATAAGGATTTCAACAGATTTGTTCAAATTGCATTGGGATCACACATGAACTAGAATATTTTTTCATTTTGGCTAGAGATTTATCTTTAATAACAATTCAAAAAGAGAAGAACTTTCTATTTTAATAAATGAAATAAAAAAGAAACTATACAAATTAAGCAAAAAACTAAAAGATGCCTAAAGCTTATCGCTTAAGGCCTAAAGCAATAAATAATGGAAATTGATAAGAATCAGTTATTAAGATTTACTACAGCAGGAAGTGTTGACGACGGAAAAAGCACACTAATTGGAAGATTGCTCTATGATAGTAAAGCAATATTTGAAGACCAACTTGAAGCTGTAGAAAACACAAGTAAAAAGAAAGGGCACGATAATATCGATTTGGCCATGTTTACGGATGGTCTAAAAGAAGAACGTGAACAGGGCATTACTATTGATGTGGCATACAGGTATTTTACCACTCCCAAAAGAAAATTTATTATAGCAGATACACCAGGTCATATTCAATACACACGTAATATGATTACGGGTGCCTCAACTGCAAATGCTGCTATAATTCTTGTGGATGCTAGACATGGAGTAATTGAACAAACCAAAAGACATTCTTTTATTGCTTCCCTTTTGCAGATACCGCATTTAATTGTATGTATAAATAAAATGGATCTTGTGAATTATGACGAAACTGTTTATAACGATATTGTTGCACATTATGAGGAGTTGTCTTCTAAGCTAGTTACACAAGACATTAACTTTATTCCTATTAGTGCTTTATATGGTGACAATGTTGTAAACAGATCTAATAATATGGATTGGTACAAAGGCGCCACTTTGCTATATACATTAGAAACTTTGCATATTAGTAATGACCTTAATAAAATTGATGCACGCTTTCCTGTGCAAACCGTAATACGTCCGCAACGGGAAGGTTTTATAGACTATCGCGGTTATGCAGGGAGGATTGCCAGTGGGGTATTTAGAAAGGGAGATGAAGTGGTTGCGCTACCTTCTGGTTTTACATCCAAAATAAAAAGCATTGATACCTTCGAAGAAAAAGTTGATGAAGCTTATGTGCCCATGTCTGTCTCATTCACTTTGGAAGACGACATAGACATTAGTAGAGGCGATATGATAGTAAGAGCAAATAATAGACCTGAAGTCTCACAAGAGTTTGATGTAATGCTATGCTGGATGGGCAATAAACCTTCTCAGCCACGAGCAAAATACACTGTTTACCATACCGAGAATTCCCAAAAGGCAATGATAAAAAGTGTTTTATATAAAGTTGATATTAACACTTTCAATCGTATTAAAGATGATGAAGTATTCAATATGAATGAGATAGGAAGGGTAACTATAAGGACTACTAAGCCACTTATGATTGACCCTTACGGAACTAACCGAACAACTGGAAGCATAATCTTAATTGATGATAACACCAATGAAACAGTTGCCGCTGGAATGATCGTGTAAAAACCTCTATTTCTTCGATAAAAGAACTCAAATTCCCCATAAAAAGCAACTTTGGGGAATTTTTTATGACTATTGAGGCCAAATACAAAAACGAGCATAGTATCTTTGTGCGCTTGAAAAAGAGAACATTTACTAGAGAAATAAGTTAGGTTTTGAAGATTAGCAAAATTTTTAATAGTACCAATATTAGAGTTTCGGCTATTGGCAGTTTGGGGATAAAGTTTTTTTCTGCATTCTTTGCCTTTCTCAACGGAATTTTATTGGCGCGAATACTTTCAGTAAAAGATTTTGGGATTTATATTTTGGCTTTTACCACATTAACCGTTTTAACCGTTCCAGTTTCTTTGGGATTGCCCAATCTCATTACACGTTATATTTCCAAATATGAGGTTTATAAAGATAAACCTGCGATAAAAGGACTGCTTATTAAAACGAATTTATTCGTGGCAGTGAGTTGTTTGGTTGCTTATGTTCTTGTTTTTGTAAGTTATTTTATTTGGTGGAAAAAATATGACATTATTTTTACAGAAACATTTATTTATGCCTTAATAGGCTTGCCTTTTATAGCTTTAGGATCTTTGCGTTCCGCAGCACTTCGCGGTTTAAAATTTGTGGTTTTAGGTCAATTACCAGATACCTTTCTTCGCAATTTTCTTTTCTTTTTGGGGATTGCTTTTTTTGCATTGGTTGGATACAATCTTACTCCACAATCTGCCATTCTACTTTTAACAGCGGCAACTATAATCAGTTTTTTTGTGGGTTATTATTTTTTGCAGATTAAATTATTAAATAGTTTAAAACATATAAAGCCAACTTTCAAAAGCAAAGAGTGGCTTAAAGAATCAATTCCTTTTACATTAACTAGCGGTATTGAAGTTATAAAATCAAAATCTCTCACCTATATTCTTGCAATTTTTGGTAGTCTAGAAGCTGTTGCAATATTTGAGATAGCAACACGCAGTAGTGCCTTGATTTCCTTTACACTGGATGGATTGAATAGTGCTGTTGCACCCTATATTTCTTCGGCATTTGAGAAAAAAAATATGGAAAGTCTGCAACGTATTGTTACTAAAACTACCCGAATCGTATTTGTTTTCGCACTACCTGTGGCGTTAGTTTTTATAATTGGTGGAAGACCGCTTCTTGATTTTTTATATGGAATGGAATATAGTGTTGCTTATTGGCCCTTGGTAATATTGTGTTTAGGTCATTTGGTAAATGCATTTACCGGTTCTGCTGGAATTGTTTTGAATATGACTGGGCATCAGGGCTATCTTTCAAAAAATCTGGCTGTTATGATGGTGTTGATGCTCATTTCGAGTATACCTTTAGTACTGAAATATGATGTTTTGGGTGCTTCTATAGCATTTAGTGCAATCTTTATTTTACAGAACATTACTTGGGTACTTTATATAAGAAAGAATATAGGAATAAACACAACAATTCTTTAGCGTGATGGAAGAAAAAAAGGCAAATCTTTTTATAGTGGGCGCAATGAAGGCGGGTACTACCTATTTCACAGAAATAATCACACAGCATTCTCAGGTTTATATGAGTCCTATAAAAGAGCCACATTATTTTATAAATTCATTGCCAAAAAACCTCTATGAGCCTTCTCGCTTTTTCAACATTGATAACTACTTTGAAAATGAATTTCCAAATGCATTACATATTGCAAATGTGAAGATATTAGAACAGTATAATAGGCTTTTTTCATTAGCTCATGATAATCAAAAATATTTTGCGGAAGCTAGTACAGCATATTTGCATGCACCTGAATCTGCTGGACTAATTCACGATTACAACCCCGAAGCCAAAATAATTATTTTGTTGCGTGATCCATTGAAAAGGGCTTTTTCACATTATAATATGGATAAGGGTTTAGGAAGGGAAAAAAGAGATTTTGAAATAATTCTTAAAGATGAAATTGATAAATATAAAGTGAACGCTCTTCCGTGGAATAGTTATTTGGGAATGAGTTTTTTCAACAACTCAATTAAAAAATACCAATCTTTATTTGAGAATGTTTTGGTTTTAAATTTTGAAGAATTAACCCAAAATAAAAAGAAAACATTAAAAATAATTTCAGATTTTTTGAAAATTAACGAATTTTCAGATCAGGACGTTGAACGTAAAAATGAGACTAAACAGTTACGGTTTCAAAGTGTGTTTTATTTATTAAAACAGTTAGGGCTAAAGGATTATTTTTCAAAAATATTTAGTCAAAATTTTAGACAGTATCTTTTCCGTTTGGTAAGTAGGAATACAAAATCGGAAATAACTATTTCCCAACAAACGCGTATTGAATTAAACGCCATTTTTAATAAAGAATCTGCAAGCTGATGGTGTTGGATATTTGTATAACAGTTATTGTTTTTTTGGTTGGTTTCAACCTAAAGAATTGGTTTAAGGATTTTTCTAGGAATGAGAAAAAAATTCTTTCGCAATTATTTTTTTACCATTTTTTAATAGCAATAGCTTTCCATTTTTACATTTCTCATTTTGGTGGTGATGCAACTGATTATTGGGAAGCACCAAAGTCATTGTCATTTTCTGAAGTAATTTATCTAGCAAAAAATGGATCTGCTTCAGCGGTATTATATTTAATAAACTACTTACCATCAAATGTTTTGGGATTGTCCTTTTTTGTGGGCAATATCATTTATGCTCTTTTTGGATATTTAGGGTTTATATATATTTTTAGGATTGTTAGGTCATTATTTTCTGATTTATCTGATTTTGAGAATATAAAATTATTGGGTGTACCAGTTTTTCCTTGGATTTGGTTTCTCCCAAATTTCCACTTTTGGTCTTCAGGAGTTGGTAAGGATACTATCCTTTTTGTCTGTATAGCCCTTTTTGTGTATGCAATGCAAAATATAAAAAAGCGTTGGCTAGGCATATTTATCAGCATGGTATTTTCATTGCTTATAAGACCACATATTTCGTTATTTTTGCTAGTGTCTTTTGGTATTGTGTATACAATTGATGGGAAGTTAAAAGGGTACCAAAAGGTTTTGATTTTTCTTTTTCTTTTAATTGGGTTCGCTTCCATTTTTAATTATGTGCTTGCATTTATTAAACTGGAGAGTATTGATGCAAATTCTGTGGAAGATTATGTTACAAAAAAAACAATGAGTTTAAATAGAAGTGAGTCTGAATCTGGAATAGATGTTAGTGGCTATCCATTTCCGTTTAAATTATTTACTTTTCTATATCGTCCGTTGTTTTTAGACTCACCCAATTTGTTTGGGGTTCTTTCTTCAATAGAAAACCTTTTATTATTACTGTTTACAAGAAAAGTGATAATGAATAAGCCATTAAAAGGTTTTATCAGATCAAATAATATTTTAAAAAGTACATTTCTTTTTTTCTGTATTGGCTCTGTTGCATTTTCATTGATACTTGGAAATTTGGGTATAATGTTGCGCGAAAAAAACATGTTGGTTCCTTATATCATAATTTTTGGCTATGGGGTACTAATTGAAAATTACCATAAACGAAAAACACATGGATAATAAAATTAAAGAACCTATTATTTTTATTGGCTCTGGCCGAACAGGAACAACTATTCTTTCAGATATTATTTTTAGACATAAAGATTTAGGGTTTCCTTCAAATTATCAAGAAATGTTTCCGAAAGTTGTTGCTGTTAATTTTATTAGAAGGATTTTCGATAATTCACTGTGGAGAATCTTTGGGAAAAGAACCTATAATAGAAATATTTTCAATTTTAATAATTATGTTTTTAGGCCTACAGAAGGATATAAAATGTGGGATTATATAACAAGTGAAAATATAGATTTTTCAAATAATTTTTTAAAAGAAGCGAAAGCGGAAAACCGCGATGAAATCAGAAAATATTTTGAGAAAATGCTTTATTTTCAAAATAAGAATCGTCTAACTTTCAAGATTACAGGACCTTCTAGATTAGAATATTTATCTAGTATTTTTCCTGATGCTTATTTTATTAATATTAAACGTCGACAGATTCCAACAATTAAATCTTTTTTGAATGTCCTTTTTTGGCAAAATCACGGAATTAAAGAAATAAAGTGGAAAGGCGTGTATACTGAACAGGAAATTGCAGATATCAATATGCAAAAGGATAAACCGCATGTTTTTACGGCACTGCAACTAAAAAAGATAGATGAAATTACGAATGAAGAATTAAAGAATGTAAGACCAAAATATTTTGAAACTACTTATGAAGATTTGATGGATAACCCCCATGGTGTAATTGATAAAATATTTCATTTTACAGGATTGGAGTATGATAAAAAGTGTTATGATTTTTTGAGTACTATAAGGATTGACAATAAATTCAAAAAAGACGAAGATTATTTTTCAGATATGGAAATTGAAGAAATAAAGAATGTTCTTATAAATAAATAGTGGTATAACTAACGTATGAGAGTATTACAGATAATAAATTCTATGGGTACTGGAGGTGCTGAAAAATTGTTGGTAGAATCTATACCCGCATTATCATCACATGGATTAGAGATTGACCTTTTGCTGTTAAACGGAAAGAGTCATCAATTCCTGGATTCTTTAGAAAATTCAGGTTGTTGTAATATATATAGTTTGGGAAAAGGGAGTGTTTACAATCCAATGCTAATTTTTAAAATTATTCCATTTTTAAAAAAATATGACATTATCCATGTTCATCTTTTTCCTGCATTATATTGGGTGGCTATTGCCAAAATTTTATCCTTTTCGAAATCAAAGTTTGTTTTTACTGAACATTGCACATCAAATAGAAGAAGAAGTTTTTTTTATAAGTTTCTCGACAAATTAATGTATAACCGCTATCATAAATTTATTGCGATTACAGAAGAGGTTGGGAAAAATCTATATGACCACATTCATTTGAATAAATCAAAATACATCGTAATAGAAAATGGTATTGATCTTTCCAAAATAAAAAATGCAAGTCCGTTGATTGATTCTTTTTTTGAAAAATATAATGATAAGATAAAATTGCTTATGGTATCTCGATTTTTCTACCCCAAAGATCAAGAAACTATAATTAGGGCACTCAAATTATTGCCAGAGAATGTCGTTCTTTTTTTAGCTGGGGATGGGGAGACTAAAAATAAATGTAAAGAACTTTCTGAAGAATTGGGATTAAAGAAGCGTGTAATTTTTTTAGGAGTAAGACCCGATATACCAAAAATTTTAAAGACGGTAGATATAGTTATACTCTCATCAATGTTTGAAGGGCTTTCCCTTTCAAGTATTGAGGGAATGGCTTCTGGTAAACCCTTTATTGCTTCAGATGTACCAGGTTTAGCTGATATAGTAAAAGACGCAGCAATATTATTTCCACCTAAAGATGAAAAGGCTTTAGCTGAAAGTATTAACAGTTTATTAATAGATGAAGATTACAAAGAAAAAATTGTTCATCAGTGTCAAATTCGAGCCGAAAAATACAATCTCGAAAAGATGGTTGAATCACAAATAAAGTTATACGAAGAAATATGGTAAATGCGAAATTAATTAGAGTGACTACCATACCATTTTCTTTAGACAAATTATTAGAAGGTCAGCTTTCATATTTAAACAATTTTTATGAAGTAATTGCCGTATCTGGAAAAGGGGCCTCCTTAGATAAAGTCAAGGAAAGAGAAAAAGTAAGGGTGGAAGCTTTGGAAATACAGAGAAAAATAAGCCCTGTCAAAGATTTGGTTTCCCTTTTTGATTTGATAAAGTTTTTTAATAAGGAAAAACCAACCATAGTGCATTCCATTACTCCTAAAGCGGGTTTATTGTCAATGATTGCAGCTTATTTTACGGGGGTACCAATAAGAATTCACACATTTACTGGTCTTATTTTTCCAACAAAAAGAGGGATGTTCAAATATATATTGATTCAAATGGATAGAATATTATGTCGTTGCGCAACACATATTTACCCCGAGGGTCAAGGAGTCAAAGAGGATTTAATTAAGTATAAAATCACAAAAAAACCTTTAAAAGTATTGGCAAATGGTAATATTAATGGAATAAACATTAAATATTTTGATCCTGCTATTTTTCCAGAAAAGAAAAAAAAAATGCTGCGTGAGCAATTAAATATTCCCACAAGCAACTTCATATTTATTTTTGTTGGACGTTTGGTTAAAGACAAAGGTATTAATGAACTTATTCAAGCTTTTTTAAAGCTTTCAAAATCACGAAAAAATATTTCGTTATTATTGGTAGGTTCTTTTGAAAATGATTTGGATCCACTTTCAGCTGAAACCATTACTCATATAGAAATAAATGCCAATATTTATAGTGTAGGATATCAAGACGATGTTCGTCCCTATTTTGCAATTGCAGACACATTGGTTTTTCCTAGCTACCGAGAAGGTTTTCCAAACGTGGTAATGCAAGCTGGAGCAATGAATTTACCTTCTATTGTTACAAATATTAACGGCTGTAACGAAATAATTGAACGGGAAATAAACGGTTTGGTAATTCCACCAAAAAACGTTAATGATCTTTATGAAGCAATGAAATTACTAATTGATGAACCTGTGCTGTATTCGAATCTTAAAAAATTCGCCCGTCAAAATATTGAAGAAAAATATAACAGAGAATATGTATGGCAAGCCTTGCTTGAAGAGTACAAAAGGCTCGAATGTTAGTGCTTATAGCACCTTTTGTTTAATTTTTTTCCTTCGGAATATTCTATGTAATATGTATAAAAACATACTGAAACCAATGTTTGATTTTATTGGTGCGCTCCTTTTACTGTTACTCGTAACTCCAGTGTTTTTTTTGGTTTCTATTTTATTGATATTTTCCAATAATGGTTCACCTTTTTTTTTTCAAAATCGTCCGGGAAAAAAAGAGCGCATTTTTACTATAATCAAGTTTAAAACAATGACCGATAAACGCGACATTAATGGCAGTTTGCTTTCAGATTCAGAAAGGCTAACAACTGTTGGAAAGTTTGTTCGTTCCACCTCCATTGATGAACTACCACAATTGCTAAACGTACTTAAAGGTGATATGAGTTTTGTTGGCCCCAGACCGTTGCTTCCGCAATATCTTCCATTGTATAACGAATTTCAAAAACAGAGACACAATGTAAAACCAGGTATTACTGGCTGGGCACAGATAAATGGTAGAAATGCAATAAGTTGGCAGCAGAAATTTGAGTTTGATGTTTGGTATGTAGAACACCAGTCTTTTTGGATTGATTTAAAAATATTACTTAAAACAGTTGAAAAAGTTTTTAAAAAGGAAGGCATTGCCCAAGAAGGACAAGCAACAGCTGAACCATTTAAGAAGTAGGACATTACGTATATTTTCTCGTATATTAACAAAGTAGAATTCAATATAAAATAAAATTCGATGATATTATTTGGAGCCAGTGGGCATTGTAAATCCGTAATAGATATAGCTGAATCCATAGGAGAGAAAATCTCAATTATTTACGACGATAATCCAAAAGTAGAAGCAGTATGTCATATTCCGGTTCAAAAATTAAAGTCTGAAATTTCTGGTTTAAAAGAAGATTGGATTATTTCCATTGGTAATAATAGAAATCGCCAGGAGGTAAGGAATAAATTAAAACAGAATTTCGGGTTTTTGATTCATAGAACTGCCAGTGTTTCTAATTGGTCATCTATAGGTATAGGTACTGTGATTATGGCAAAAGTTGTGGTAAATGCTTGTGTAACCATTGGCGAGCACTGTATAATAAATTCTGGTGCTGTAATTGAGCACGATTGTATTTTAGGAGATTTTGTTCATGTTTCACCTAACGCCAGCTTGGCGGGTGGAGTGGTAGTGGGCGAGGGCACACATATAGGGATTGGTGCTTGTGTACTGCCTGAAATTAAAATTGGGAAATGGGTCACTATAGGTGCTGGTTCGGTAATAATAAAAGATGTTCCTGATAGAACAGTGATTGTAGGAAATCCCGGAAGATTCATTAAGAGTAATAAATAATTGAAAGTGGTAAAAAGATTGTTTGATATAATTTTATCTAGCACCGGACTCTTATTTTTCGGCTGGTTAATATTGATTCTAATTCTTTTTGCATATTTAGATACTGGAAATGGCGTATTTCTTCAAAAGAGAATTGGTCAATACGGTAAGCCCTTTAATATTTATAAAATATGTTCAATAAAAGTTTCCTCTCGAAGTATTTCTCAATATGGAAAATTTATTCGAAAGTTTAAAATTGATGAATTACCACAATTATTAAATGTGCTTTTTGGGCAAATGAGTTTTGTGGGTCCTCGACCTGATGTTCCCGGCTATTATGATAGATTGGAGGGAGAAGATAAAAAAATATTGCAATTGAAGCCGGGTCTAACTAGTGAAGCTTCCTTAAAATATTATAACGAAGAATCAATTTTAGCTATTAAAAACAATCCATTGGAATATAACGATGCAGTAATATTTCCTGATAAAGTAAAAATGAATTTGGAATATTATTATAATCAATCCTTCAGTGAAGATTTAAGAATAATATTTAAAACAATATCAATATTCTTTAGAAAATAGATTTAAAAAAATGAGCAATTCAAAAATATATCTCTCATCACCACATATGGGAGGCACAGAACAATCTTTTGTTAATGATGCATTCGAAACCAATTGGATAGCACCTCTGGGTCCCAATGTAGAAGGTTTTGAAAAAGATTTGGAAAACTATCTTGGAATCGAAAATCACGTGGCTGCATTAAGCTCCGGTACCGCAGCATTACATTTGGCCTTGATATTGTTGGGGGTTGAAAGAGGTGATGAAGTTATTTGCCAAAGCATGACCTTTTCCGCTTCTGCAAATCCGATTGTTTATCAAGGTGCAACTCCAATATTTGTTGATAGCGAAAAGGATACGTGGAACATATGTCCAATCCATTTGGAAGAAGCTATTAAAGACAGAATTTCCAAAGGGAAAAAGCCTAAAGCTATCATTGCTGTGCATCTTTACGGAATGCCCTATAAGGTTGATGAAATAAAAAAGATTTCAGAAAAATATGAGATTCCAATCGTGGAGGATAGCGCTGAAGCACTTGGCAGTAGCTATAAAGGTCAAAAATGTGGAACTTTTGGGGATATTTCAATTCTTTCATTTAATGGCAATAAAATAATTACCACCTCTGGAGGTGGGGCGCTGGTTTCCAAAAATTTAAAACACAAAGAGAAAGCTATATTTCTCGCTACTCAAGCACGAGATGTTGCTCCACATTATCAACATTCTGAAATAGGATATAATTATAGACTCAGCAATATTTCTGCAGGAATTGGTCGCGGACAGATGGAAGTTCTTGATAATCACGTAACTTTGAGAAGGGAAATGAATCAATTTTACAAAAATATATTTAAAAATAATGAAGGAATCAAAGTGTTTTCAGAAATAAATTCAGATTACTTTTCAAATCATTGGTTGTCATGCATTGTAGTAGATTCTTCTGTTTCTAGATTTTCATCAGAGGATATTCGTTTAGCAATGGCAGAAAATAATATTGAATGCAGACCGCTTTGGAAACCAATGCATTTGCAACCAATTTTTAAAAATGCCCCTTATTATGGTGAAAATGTTTCAGAAAACTTATTTGAAATGGGTTTGTGTTTACCTTCAGGTTCAAATTTAATAAGTAAAGAAAAAGTTAAGATTAACGACGTTTTAGGACACTTCATCGATAATTGAGGTATATTTGTAGCCCCAAATTGAATGAACTATGTTTGAAGATAATTCCTTTTTAGCAAAAGTTGCTATGCAAAATAAAAATTTCACATTTCTTGATCAAAGATACTTGCCCCGTTGGGCTGTATTTATGTTTGATATTTTTATTTGCATTATTTCCTTTATTATGATGTTTTTGATTCTTGATGACACGCCTCTCAAGTTTCATAAAGTTTGGCCTACACCTAGCAGAGCACTTTTTTTAATTTCAATAAACATTTTATTTTTTTACATACTACGTACCTATGCGGGAATAATACGTCACTCTACCTTTACTGATGTTTTTAAAGTAGCATCTTCGTCATTTTTTACAGCAGTAACAGCTATTGTTTTCAATTATATTTATTTCGTAATAACAGGAGAGAAAATATTTTTAACTACAGGAATTTTGCTTTATATGTTCTTTTCTTTCACATTTATGCTTTTCTTCAGAATTGCAGTAAAAGAAACATACCAATATTTAAAAGCTATAACTACAGGAAAACTTAAAAAAAGAGTTGTCATCCTTGGAATGGACGATCAAACAATTTCTTTGGGAAAGGCACTTACAACAGAATCAAACCTTCCATATAAACTTATAGGTTTCATTACAGAAAATCAAGTTAGTAAAAAATTAAAAATATTAAATAGGCCAGTTTTTTCAGTCTCGATAAAAATAGATTCCAATGAGTTTACTGAATTGTTGGCACAATATAATCTTGATGGGGTTTTGATCGTGAGCGAATCGCTTTCCATTAAAGAAAAGAATCAAATAGTAGAAGCTTGTTTGGCCAACAAAGTTGAAATCTTCAATGTACCCATTGTGGAACATTGGAACCGAAAGGAGGATATTCAAACGCAAATAAAACCCATACAGATTGAAGATTTATTGGAGCGCACCCCAATTGAAATGGATATAGAGCTAATCAAAAATGATTTGCAAGGCAAAACTATTTTAGTTACTGGTGGTGCGGGCTCTATAGGCAGTGAGATTGTGAAACAATTAGCCGTATTTAGTCCTAAGAAGATTGTAATCTTGGACAATGCTGAATCTGCGTTGCATGAGATGGAGTTGTTTATGAATCAGAACCATAGTGATATTAATTTCACTGTAATGCTGGCGGATATTAGAAACCACAAACGCATGGAGATGCTTTTTGCCAAGTTTAGATTTGACATGGTTTACCACGCTGCTGCATATAAGCATGTTCCGTTAATTGAAAAAAATCCACATGAAGCTGTTTATGTGAATATTATGGGAACTATCAACTTGGCTGATCTTTCTGTAAAATATAATATTGAAAAATTTGTAATGGTTTCTACAGATAAAGCGGTAAATCCTACAAATGTGATGGGTGCATCAAAGCGCGCTTCAGAGATGTATGTGCAATCTTTGCAAAATCATATTAGTAACAGAACACGATTTATTACTACACGTTTCGGGAATGTTCTTGGTTCAAATGGATCCGTTATTCCTTATTTCAGAAAGCAGATTGCAGAAGGTGGTCCAGTTACCGTAACACATAAAGATATTATTAGATATTTTATGACCATTAGCGAAGCTTGCCAGTTAGTACTTCAAGCGGGAACAATGGGTAATGGTGGTGAAATATTTGTTTTCGATATGGGAAAACCCATTAAAATTCTTGATATGGCAGAAAGAATGATTCGTCTTTCAGGCCTTAAACCGTATGAAGATATCGATATAGAGATTACAGGGCTTAGACCTGGAGAAAAATTATACGAAGAGCTTTTAAACGATACCTGTACATCGCTGCCAACATATCATCCAAAAATTATGGTTTCAAAAGTACCTACGATAGATTATAGAGATATAACTGTAAAAATACACGAAATCGTTACTATTTCAGAACACGGAAAAGGAAAAGAAGTAGTTAAAAAATTAAAAGAACTCATTCCTGAATTTTTAAGTAACAATTCTGAATTTGAAATTTTGGATGTTCAAAAACATATTTAATACTATTTTCTTCCCCACAGATACTAACTAAAAACTCTGGCTATATTTTACGAAGACATTATATTTGTAGCCTTAAAAAAATTCTTAATGAGTAAAATTGCGATACTGCTTTTAATCTGTGCAAGTTTATTTTCTTGTGCAACCAAAAAAGAAATTCTGTATTTCCAAGATGTCGAAAATCTGAATTTAAAAGAAATTGAAACCTCTTTTGAACCCATCATTGAACCCAATGATATTCTTTACATCACTGTTTCTTCCATGGATCCAGAAGTTACCAAACCTTTCACACGAACAATTAGTACTGAGGCTGCTCCAATAACAAATAATATTCAATTGCAGGGTTATCTTGTTGATTCTGAGGGGAGCATTCGTTTTCCAGTTTTGGGAACAATTCCAGTTATGGGAAAAACTAGAGGAATTGTTGAAAAAGAATTAAAAGTCAAGCTTTTAGAATATATAACTGATGTAGTTGTAGACGTTCGCATAATCAATTTTAAAGTTACCGTTATTGGTGAAGTAAAAATGCCAGGGGTTTTCAGAATTCAGGACGAGCGTGTAACACTTCCCGAAGCCATTGCGTTGGCAGGTGATTTTACTTTAGATGGAAAGCGAAAAGAAGTAACGGTAATAAGAGAAGAAAACGGCGTTCGCAAAGTTTCAAAAATTGACTACACAAGCTCACAACTATTCACTTCGCCCTATTATTTTTTAAAACAGAATGATATTGTATATGTTGAACCTTCCCTTAAAGGTGTAAGGAAATCTGGTTTTATTCCAGATGTTCCCGCATTACTATCTTTAGTTACAGTAATATTAAGTACAGTTATTATTTTAACCCGTTAATATTATTATGGAGGAAAATAGATATAAGCAGGAAAGCAAAGAGTTGCCATTGAGAGAAATAATAGAGCAATACACTCGCTATTGGTACCTTTTCATTGTGGGAATTATAATTGCACTATTACTTGCATTTTTATATTTGCGTTACACAACAACACTTTACCAAACTCGTGCAACAATAATTATTAAAGACGAAAAAAGCGCAAGCAGCCCTATGGAAATGGCTGCATTTTCTCAGTTTGGAGGCTTTCTATCAAGATTCAATACTAGTAAGATTGACAACGAATTGGCTATCTTCAATTCAAAACGAATTATTTCGCTTACAGTTAAGGAATTGGGGCTTAACATAAAATATGAATCTGTCGGATCTATAAAAACCTCAGAAATTTATTCATATATTCCATTTACAGTTCAGTATCAATCTTTTAATGATATAGGCAATAAGATTAGTGTTCCAAAATTATTTGTAGAAGTAATTTCCAATACTGAATATAAATTGGAAGATGCAACTCAGACAGAAGATGGAACCTACAAGTTTGGTGAAAAAGTTTCACTTCCATTTGGAGAAATAACAATTCTCCCCAATCTTGAAAATCCCGAAAATTTTGATTCATTTATTGACAGAACAGTTGTTGTAACCTATCAGCCTGTAGAAAATGTTGCATTAGATTATCAAGGAAAAGTTGTTATACAGAACGAAATTAAGTCTAGCAATGTTCTAGAGCTTAGTATGCTTACACCAGTAACAGAAAAAGCTGAAGATTTTCTAGATGAGCTTATCTCTCAATACAATCAAGACGCAAGTGCAGACAGAAACGAAATTGCGAAAAACACATCAGCATTTATTGACTCACGTCTTCAGATTATTACTCGTGAATTGGATTCTGTTGAAAGAAATAAGGAAATTTTTAAAAGCAACAACAGACTTACCGATATTCAGGCAGAAGCCCAAATTATTCTTGAAAATGCCAGTGAATTCAACAAAAAACAATTAGATGTAGGCACGCAGTTGGAGCTTTCAAAATCAATGATTGACTATATGGAGAAAAGTTCCAATAATGAACTTCTTCCTTCAAACATTGGTATTGAAAGTGAAGATGTGGCTCTTTCTGTAAATAATTACAACCAATTAATACTTTATAGAAATAAATTATTGCAGAGTTCCACCTTAAAAAACCCAGTGGTTCAAAATGTGGATAAACAAATTGAACAAATGCGCTCCAATATTCTTGGAAGTTTAAAAAATTCAAGTAGTGGTTTAAAAATAGCAATGAAAGACATAAACGGTCAGGAGTCTATTTTAAATTCAAAAATATCGCAAGTTCCCGCTAAAGAAAAAATCTATAGAGGTATTGAAAGGCAACAGACAATAAAAGAACAACTCTATCTTTTCTTATTGCAACAACGGGAAGAAGCTTCCATTACGTTAGCTGCAACATCTCCTAAAGCAAAAGTGGTTGATAGTGCATACAGTACTAAATTACCCGTTTCACCTAAAAGACCATTAATATATCTAGGTGCTTTTATAGCAGGGCTTTTAGTTCCTTTTGTGGGTGTTTACGGTGCTAATCTTTTAAATACTAAAGTAACTACACGACGCGATGTAGAACGGCACTTATCAACAACGCCTATTGTTGGTGAAATTCCAAAAATAAAACGTGGTGAATTAGATCTTATTCAGCATAATGACCGCAGTGTTATGGCAGAAGCATATAGAATTCTTCGTACAAATCTTCAGTATTTGTTTATTAATAAATTGGAAGAAAATGATAAAGGCAAAACATTAATCGTTACTTCAACTATTAAAGGAGAAGGGAAAACTTTTGTAGCTTTCAATTTAGCGCTAACATTGGCTCTTACTGGTAAAAAAGTTGTTCTAGTTGGCGCGGATATTCGTAATCCTCAATTACAACGTTATTTACCGGAACATTTAAAATCTAGTAAAGGACTTACAGAATTTATTGTTTATGAAGACATGAAAGTAGCTGATGTTGTTTCTCAAAGTGAATATAATGAAAACTTGAGCATCGTACTTTCTGGCGCAATTCCGCCAAACCCTGCGGAATTATTAATGCAAAAACGAACAACCACACTTGTTGATGAACTTAAAAACCAATTCGACTATATTATTTTGGACACCGCACCATCAATGTTGGTTACAGATACTATTTTGATCAATAAATTGGCAGATATTACTTTATATGTTGTTCGCGCAGGTTATACCGATAAGCGTTTGCTAGATTTCCCACAAGACGCTATTGATGACGGCCGTTTAGCAAACGTAGCCATTGTGCTCAACAACGTAAACTTAAATAATTTTGGCTACGGAAATAAATACGGCTATGCTTATGCCAGCGAAGAGCGCTCTTTTATGCAACGGCTTTTGAATAAATAGAAATCATTGTTTATGAAATTTCTAAAGCTCTTTATCTATCTATTTCCAATGATGATTTTTTCACAGGAATTTGATATTAGTGGAAGCGTTGAAACAAAAGCAGTACTATCTAGCGAAGACGAAAATCCTTTTTGGTTTCACACAAATACTAATTATGCAGTTGGTGAACTTACCAATGTTTCTGCAACAGGTGAATTAAAAGCAAGTTTAACCTATTCTTCATTCAAAATTAATGCTGGTGCAGCAATTTTTGGGAGAGATGGAGTTGAAGATGCTGTGCAGCGAAGAGACCTATATCTTCAGTTTGAAAATTCTTGGCTATTTGCTACTGTAGGTTCTAAAAAACAAAAAGAAGTTCTCGACGGACTTTCTGCAACCAATCAAAACTTTTTATGGTCTGGAAATGCAAGACCTTTGCCCGGTGTACTTCTAGAAGCGAATAACCCCTTTAAGATTTCTAATACCTTTAGTATTGATTGGGGTGTTGCTCATTACGAATTGAACGATAATAGATTTGTGGACGGAACGCACCTTCATTATAAACGGTTAGCATTGATTACAACTTTTAATGAAAATCATAAACTCACAGCGAAAATTCAGCATTATGCGCAGTGGGGCGGAACCTCACCTGTTTATGGAGAATTGAAAGATGGGTTTAAGGATTTTGTAAATGTTTTTTTTGCACACAACACAGTAGAAATCGGACTTGAAAATGAGACCATTAATAAGCTTGGAAATCACTTGGGTTCCTACTTTTTAAATTATGAATTTAAAAACAGTTTAGGGAATTTCTCCATTTATCATGAACATCCCTTTGAAGATGGCTCTGGTACCCGATTGGCAAACTTTCCAGACGGTGTTTGGGGAGTTTACTATAAACCCCAAAGCCAAAAAATAATTTCCTCGGTTTTGTATGAATATATTGATACCGTGGACCAAAGTGGGATTTCTGCTGGTAGTGGTTTTGATGGCTATTTCGGCAATAATATTTACAGAAGTGGTTGGACTTATGAAGAAAATATAATCGGTGTCCCTTTTATTCTTTTTGATAAAAATGTTGAAATTAATGGGGATAATACGCCTTATATAAATAACCGATCAAAAGTGCATCATTTTGGAGTTGCTGGAGAATTTAGTAGGTTTCAATGGAAACTGAAAAGTACATATACCAAATATTTAGGTACATATAGAAAACCATTTTCGCCAGAATGGAAATACTTATACAATTATGCATCTCTTGCATACAAAAGCGAAAAAATGGGAACATTTAAAGTATCGGGTGGAGTAGATTTTTCGAATACCTCAAACACATTGGTTGCGGGCGGAATTGAATATTACTATATTTTTTAAATCAGCTATTTGTTCACTTTTTTGAAATTTTAAATGATCAAATTTCATCAGCTCCATAAACCAATTCAATAAAATCAATTTTGAGAATGTCGCCAAAATATTCCTTTACTTCAATATCTTTTAATAATTCTGAAATATTTCCTTTCTCGTAACGGGCGCCTTCAAAAATTTTTTCAAGACCTTCTACAGGCTCTTTTCCGAAGAAATCTCCAAAAATCTTAAACTCTTTAATATGTCCCTTTTCAACAAATATTCGGAGATCTATTTCCCCGACAGAAAAACGTTTGCTTCGTTGAATATTGAACTTCGGCGAACGTCCATAATTCCAATCCCAAGTATCATATTTTTCTTCTTTCAATTGGTGTACGGCTTTCCATTCTTCTGGTGTTAAATGATAGCTTTCAAAAGGTTCGCTTTCTTCATAAAGTCCTTCCAACAGTAATTGCCGAAATCCTTCAATTTTCATTTGTTTTTTTAAAAATTCTGAAATATTCGCTACCCTGCTGCGTACAGATTTATGGCCTTTGGATTCAATTTTGCTCATTTTTACATTCAGCGCGTTTACTACTTCACTCAAATCTGTATCAAAAAGTAGTGTACCGTGGCTCACCATTCTTTTTCCGGTAGAAAACTGGGCAGTACCCGAAATTTTCTTTTCATCAACCTGTATATCATTGCGACCCTTTAATTCGGCGTTCAAGCCTAAGCCATTCAGAACCTTTATTACCGGCGCGGTAAATTTTTTGAAATTACTCAAACTTTCCCCATCATGATTCGTGATAAAGCTGAAATTAAGATTTCCAAAATCGTGATAAACCGCGCCACCACCAGAAATTCTTCGCACTACATGAATATTTTTTTCTCCAACGTATTCGTGATTTATTTCTTCCAAAGTGTTCTGGTTGCGACCAATAATAATTGAAGGTTCATTAATGTAGAATAGTAAATAATCAGTGTCCACACTAAAATTTCGAAGCGCATATTCTTCTAGGGCGAGGTTTAATTTGGGGTTTGTAATTCCTTCGTTTTCAATAAAAATCATTCCTGTATAATTTGGATTTAAAGATACAAACTTGAAAAGTTATAAAGTGCATTTCAATTTGAAACCACTAAACCAATTTCTCGGCATCCCTGGATAATAAAAACGTGGTTCCGAATTCCCAAAACCTGTTGCATTTATTAAAACAGACGAAGCATATTTTTCATCCATAAAATTATTGATTCCTGAATTTATTTCAAAAGAAAGGGATTTGGAAAGCTCTTTTTTAAAAGAAGCTTTTACGTTTAATACAGTATATTTTTCTGAATATAAATCATTGGCATCGTTTAATGGAATTTCGCCTATGTGAAGAAAATTAGTATTTAAGCTGAAATTTTTGAAGCCCAGATTAATTCCACCATTCAATTTATTATCGGGTACCCCCGTAAGTTCGTTTCCTGAAAAATCTTCTTCACCGTCCACAAAATCGATAAATTTATGATCATTTATTTCGAAATTAATATATGGCGAAATATACGCAAATGTACAAATTTGATAATGGTACGATAAATTCATTTCAACTCCTTTATGTTCCGTTTTTCCTGCATTTCTACCTATGTATTGGTCATCGCCCACACGGTCTGCAACTAACAAATCATCAATGTCTAAAAGATATGCATTCACCTGAAAATGTAGTTTTCTTTTGAAGAGAAAAAGTTCGCTGCCCAATTCATAGTTAAAACCTTTTTCAGGCCCAAGTTCTGGATTGACTTGTCCTTCCGGCGTAAGCGTTTCTTCAATGGAAGGGTAATTAAAACCACGGCTGAAATTGAAATAGGTATTAATGTTTTCGGTGAATTGATATAGCAAATTTGCATTCGGCGCAAAAATTGGATCAAAGTTGCGATTGGCACTTTTGTTTGCTTCCCCTTCATTGAATTCATCATTAAAGTTATAATTTGTTTTGTTGAAATTCAACCCAAATTGCCCTTTAAGTTTTTCTGTAAATGGAATTGTAACAGTTGCAAACACATTCAAATTATCCCTTTTCTCACTATTATCGCTTATTAAATTCCCTTCCAAACTGCCCTCGCCATTGTTATCTTCATATAGATTCTCAATAGTTCTCCAATTGTATTCATCTTTATAAAATTCGCCACCAAAACTGAGGTTTGCTTTGTTTTTCAGAAATACAAAATCCTTAGCAAAAACAGATCTGGCGCCGTAACCGTTTGTGAATTCGTCGAGAATATTAAAAGGTCGTGGCTCATAATGATCCAAATAAGTATAAAAAATACTAGTGGTATTGCTGAAGTTTTCTGAAAAGCGATGCGTAAAATTTAAGCCTGTCAATATTTGTTTATTATCTTCAAAACCCTGCGCTTCTTTCCATGTGAAAGCAGCTTGCGACGGATTTTCTTCAAATGCTGTTTTTCCAATTGAGCTTGGAATTTGGGCAAAGTAATCTACATAATTAAATAAAAGTCCGAATTCATTTTTCGCGTTTATATTATAATTTGAAGTAAGCAACATGGTTTTTCTATCGTAGTCACTGTTCTCCCGAAAACCTTTTGTTTGCAGGTGATCATAATTCAGGTTTAATGAAAATTTCTCATAAGAAGTTGCAGCGGAGATCGTGTTTTTTATTAATCCGAAAGATCCAATAGTTAAATTACTTTTCAAAATAGATTCCCCAAGAGTTGCTTGTTTTGAATTTAGCAAAAGTGTTCCGCCCAAATTAGTGCCGTATTGCGTTGCTTTTGGTCCTTTTACAATTTCCAGAGATTGTAAATCTTCGGGATCAAAAATATCTATAGCCGTTTCGCCACTACCATTGGTAATGGGGATTCCGTTGAAATAGGCTCTTATTTTATTGGTGCCATAAAGTGTGCGCGAACCCACTCCACGAATGGTTATTCTATTTGTATTAATTGCACCGCTTTGAATAAAAACTCCGGGAGTTTCATTGATTGCCGCAACCAAATCTATAGGACTATAAGCATCCAATTTTTCAAAAGAAATTTTGTTTGTTGGAATGATAACTTTACTCTCTTTTTGATAAGTCGAAGAAATAATAACCTCTTCAAGATTTTCGGCATTTGAAAGCGATGAAAGTGTAAAACTGGCATTAGCTTCATTCATTTCAAAAGTTGCTATATAAAAATTAGGATGCTCAAACCGCAATTTGAGTGGGAGGATTAATTCAGTTGGCAAAAAAAACACACCGTTATTATTGGTTTCCGCAACTTTTTCAGAATTTAAGAAAATTGAAACATTCGGGATGGGAAATTTCTTTTCAGAATAAATAATTCCAGTGTTTTGTGCTGAAACAACATTAAAAAAGGCGGTTATTAATATAACCGCCAGTGTTTTATACAGTGAATATTTCATTTGTTCTCCATTAATTGAAGTTTAGCATTTATAATTTCACTCATTACTTCACTCATTACTTCACTCATTATTTATTGTAACTAACTTTCCAAATTGCATTTCCAGAATCGTCATTCACGAGTAAATCACCATTTGGGGTTAGAGTAACACCAACAGGCCGGCCGTATACATCAGAATTATTTTCATCGGCAATAAATCCAGAAAGGAAATCTTCAGGCTTTCCGCTAGGTTTTCCATTTTCAAAAGGAATGAAAACAACTTTGTAACCTGAGAGTGTAGCGCGATTCCAGGAACCATGTTGGCCTACAAAAATTCCATTTTTATATTTTTCAGGAAAAGAATTACCATCATAGAAAGTAAGTCCCAAAGAAGCTGTGTGTGGCCCAACAGAAACATCTGGGATAATGGCTTTTGCAACCAAGTCTGGCGCTTGACCTTCTAAACGAGGATCTTCTAGTTGACCAAAATAGGAGTAAGGCCAGCCGTAAAAACCACCTTCTTTTACACTAGTAACATAATCCGGAACCAAGTTATCTCCCAGTTTATCGCGTTCGTTTACTGCAGTCCAAAGTTCACCATTGGATGGATTCCAATCCATACCTACTGGATTTCGCAAACCGCTTGCATATATTTTTTCATTTTGGCCGTTTAAATCGACCACCAAAATATTTGCGCGACGCACTTCTTCATCCATTCCATGTTCAGCAACATTACTGGCAGAACCTACGGAGATATAAATTTTATCTTGGGCTTCATTTGTAATAATATTTCTCGTCCAATGATTGTTATAACCACCAGCCGGAAGCTCTAATATTTTTTTTCCTTCTTTATCATTTAATTCGGTTTGTCCTTCTTTATATGGATATTTATACAAACCATCTGTATTGGCAACATAGAAATTATTTCCAATAACTAACATTCCCAAGGGTTGCTTTAAGTCATCCAAAAAAGTTTTTCTAAGTTCAAAAGAACCATCATTATCCGTATCACGCAGTAATGTTATAAGACCCGCACTTCCACGTGTATTAGCTTCGCATACAAAAATATCTCCGTTAGGCGCAATATAAGTCCACCGTGGGTTATCAAACCCATCTGCATATTTTGTAACCGTAAACCCTTCGGGTGCCATTGGCATTTTTCCTTTAGGCCATTCTTTCATTTTATTTTGATTTACAACAGATTTTGTGGCGTACGGTTTTGGAAGAACTATTGGGCCAATAGCAGTTTGAACTGTATCAGACTCCTGAATTATTTGGTTGGAAGCCATAGTGTCCATATTTTTTTTCTGTTCTGATTTGCAGGAATAGATTGTAAATGAAAATATGGCGATGAGTAAAAGATATTTTTTCATAGTTTTTATTTTGAATTAAAAATAACCAATAACTAAACGATTGCTTGGCAGGGGTGGAAAGTTTAAACATTATTTAACAATAAAATTGATAGTTTTATTAATCTAATAAAGGTAATTTAAGGAGGTTGGCAGATAATATATTTACAATCAACGAAACCCTAAAGTCAAAATTTATAGCTGCTTATATTTAAAAAAAAATTATTTTAGTTGTTATTGTTTCTCTTGATTTATAAATTAGAATAGTACTTACGAGAAAAATTCATCATATTGCTTTTCATAAATATCTTGTCTTTTCAATGAAAAACTTCCTAAGTAATATCAGTCTTCTTTCTATTTTTATTTCTTTTATAATATTAGTTTCTACTTCGTCTTCGGCACAAAACGATGCTGATTCTCAAAATTCAAAATACAAGGAACTAAAAAATTACATGCAATGGTCCACCAATTATGGAAAGCAAAAGCAATTTGACAGTGCTACAAAATATGACGATAAAGCATTAAAATTAGCAGCAACGATTAAGAATGCAGAAATTAATGCAATCACTCAATATAATCACGCCAAAATTAGTTTTTGGAAAACTGAGACCCAAGAAGCAAAAAAGTGTCTAGAAATTATACTTAATAAAATAGGGGTAAGTGATAGCATTAAATTTAAATCCAATTTTCTTTATAGTCAGATTTACTCCTATGAACAGAATCATACAGATGCTTTAAAAACTGCCATAAATGCAAACTCTATTCTGGAACGTAGCGGTCTGCATACCGAAAGAGATACTATTTATTGGGTAAATATAAAAGTGAGGATGGGTGAGATTCATAAAACATTGGGTAATTATTCTAAGGCCAATGAATTTTATGATGAGGCCCTAAAATATACCGTTGATAACGGATATGCCAGTTATATACTTTTTTATAAATCTGGGGTCTATGATGAAACAACGAAAACACGAATGGCCATTAATTATGCTTTAAAAGCGTTAGAAATGGGCAAAAGAGCAAAAGCAAAAGTATACTTGCCTACCTATTATTTGGCATTAAGTGACTATTATTTAAAGCTAAAAATGCCAGATAGTGCAAATTATTATGCGAGAATCGGATTAGTAGATAACACAGATTGCCATTTGGATGGTCTTAGAACGAATGTTGGTAAAGCCGAAGTGTTACGTGGAAACTATATTGAAGCTTTGGGTTTTTTCCATAATGCACTTCAAGTTGAGCGAGTAGAGATTCCTCAATCCGAAATCCATAAAAGCCTACGCGACACTTATATTAAATTAGGGCAATTTAAAAAAGCAATTTCGGAGAATGAAATCTATCTTCATCTAAAGGATTCTACAGATGCCCTTAGAATGAAACAAGAAGTACTTGAGATTACAGAAAAATATGAAGCAGATAAAAAAGAGCTCGAAATAGAAACACTAAATGCAAAAAACGAATTGAACGGTGTGGTTATCACAAAACAAAGAAATCAAATTATATTAATCGGAATTTCACTATTGTTTGCGATTGCTAGTTTGGTATTAATTGGTTGGTTTCTTCAGAAAGAGAAAAGACAAAAGAAGTTACTTTATACTAAAAATGTACAATTAGCCAGACGTTTACAGGATAGCAATGAGGCTCTTTCCGAAGATATTAATGGTTTGAATGACAAAAGCGAATCATTAGATTTAGATCAAGCGAAAATGAATGATATGGTGAAAGAGATTGATAAACTGGTTGCTTTAGAATTCTATTTAGATCAATCAATGTCGTTGGCTAAAATGGCCAAATTAATGAATACAAATACAACCTATTTATCAAAAATGGTAAATGTTACTTATGAGAAGAGTTTTACAAATTTCTTAAATGACTATCGTATTTCATATACCTTAAAAAAGTTAGAAATGAGCCCAGTTCATAAAAACCTTACTGTAGAACATATAGCAGAAAAAGCAGGTTTTGCTTCCAGTTCTGCATTTTATAAATCGTTCAAAAAGTTTACTGGACTTACACCTTCTTACTATATCAAGCAAAAAATTCTTCAAACATAATTGTAAAAGCGGGTATTATGCCACTAGTTTCTTGTGATTTATAAATTGCGAGAAACTGTTTTTTTTCTTTTCATAATTCTTTAATAGTTTTGAGTAAACCGAGTATTTACAGCTGTTTGTAAACTTTATAACGCTCAAGAATACTCACCTAAACAATTATATTATGATAAAATATGTACTTTTCTTTTTCTTCGGAAATTGTCTTTTTGCACAAACTGTTTCAACCTTTTTTTCAGACCCAACTATGGATGTTTCTGATGCCATGGCTTTTGATAGCAGTGGAAACTTATACGGATCTGATTTTGGTGGTTCAACCGTTTATCAAATTTCACCAGCAGGAGTTGCCACACCCTTTATCACTGGACTGGCAAATCCAAATGGTATGGGCGTTCGACTCTAACGGAGATTTTTACTTAGCTGAATACAGTGCAGGAACTATAAATAAATATGACAGTAGTGGCACACTTATAATTGCTATTCCTGTTGGCGGAATCGCATCCGGATTAATTAAGGATTTTGATAGTGATGCAATGATATTTACCAATGTGGTAAACAATAGTGTAAATAAACTGAATACAGATGGCACCATAACTGAATTAATTATAGGCGCTCCTTTAAATGCCCCAGTTGGATTAGCCTTTGATTCAACAGGTAATTTATTCGTAGCTAATTTCACTGGGAATCAAATATATAAATTGGACGGTACACTAGAATATGTAGCCACCGTACCAGATGGAGGAGCTACTGGCGGAAACGCTGCGGTTGGATTTATTGTTTATGCTGGGGGAAATCTTTATGCAACCAACTTTGGCGGACACCAAATTTATAAAGTGAATCCTTTGGCTGTAGACGATTTTTCTCTTTATGCTGGAGATTTGCAAGGGGGTGATGATGGTCCAATTACCGCCGCAAACTTTGATTATCCAAACGGAATAATCTATAATGCCTCCGAAAATGCTTTTTATGTTTCAGAATACAGTGCAAACGGTAATATCAGGAAGATTTCAGATGCGGTATTAGGTGTAACAAACAATATTGAGAACGCAACTATCTATATAGGTCCCAACCCGACATCGGATATTTTAAATATATCTGGAACATTGAATTTTACTTCTAACGAAATGAAATTAATGGTATATAATAATTTGGGGCAATTGCTCATCGAAAAGTCAATTCCGGTTAAGGATGAAACTATAAATCACCAAATATCAGTTGGGCAGTTGGCAAAAGGACTTTATCATATTAAATTACAGGCATCAACTGGAACTATTCTTTCAGAATCATTCATAAAAAATTAAACATATTTTTTAGTTCCATAAAAGCCTCGATAAATCGGGGCTTTTTTAATTTTGAAATTATTTTTTGAAACCGTTCTAAATTTTCAAAATTCACAAACTCACAAACTCACAAATTCACAAACTCACAAACTCACTAATTCACAATTTAACTCATTCACAAATTCACCATTTAAAAGAATTATCTTTGCTGCCCTATGAGCACATTGGTACAAATTTCCGTTTTGCCGCGACAACAGGAAGACATGCCTTATATTTTGGAATTGGCTTTGGAGAAAGCGAAACTGAGAAGGGATAATATAAGCGATTGGCGAATCCGTAAGCGTTCTATAGATGCACGCAGAAAACCCATTAAATTAAATCTTCAAATTGAATTGTGGTTGAAAGGTGAAAAACGTGAAGTTATTGCGCCATTTATTCCACAAAATGTCTCTGAAGAAAAATCAATAGCAATAATAGGCTCAGGTCCCGCTGGGCTTTATGCTGCTTTACGAGCAATTGAAGCAGGTTTAAAACCCATTGTTTTCGAACGAGGAAAAGATGTTCGTGAACGCAGAAGAGATCTTGCAGCAATCAATAAAGACTCAATTGTAAATCCTGAAAGTAACTACTGTTTTGGCGAAGGCGGAGCGGGAACATACTCTGACGGAAAACTTTATACCCGAAGCAAAAAACGTGGCAATGTGCTAAAAGCTTTAGAATGGTTTGTCTATTTTGGCGCCGATGAAGAAATATTGATAGATGCACATCCGCATATTGGCACTAATAAACTTCCAAAAATTATCACTTCAATGCGGGAGGCAATCATTGAAAATGGGGGCGAAGTGCATTTCAATTCAAAGTTGACCGATATAAAACTGAATACTAATTCAGTGGAAGCAATTCAAATTAATGGTGATAAATGGCTTGAATTTGATAATGTAATCCTTGCAACTGGTCATTCGGCTCGCGATATTTTCTATTTACTTCACGAAAAAAACATAAAAATTGAAGCCAAACCTTTTGCCATCGGGGTTCGTGTAGAACATCAGCAGGAGCTTATTGATTATATTCAATACCACGGCGAAGATGACAATCCATACCTTCCTCCAGCCAGTTATTCTTTGGTTGAACAAGTGGATGGTCTTGGTGTATATTCGTTTTGTATGTGTCCAGGTGGAATTATAGCGCCTTGTGCTACAGAACAAGAGGAAGTGGTTACAAACGGTTGGAGCCCAAGCAAGCGGAACAACCCGTATGCAAATAGTGGGATTGTAGTGAGTGTTGAACCGAAAGATTTGCCTAATTACAAAGAAGGTGATCCATTTGTTTGTCTCGATTTTCAAAAATATGTTGAACAACGTTGTTGGGAAGCAGGAGGGAAAACGCAAAAAGTTCCAGCCCAACGGATGATTGATTTTGTTGAGGGAAAACTTTCAGAGGATTTCCCAAAGACGTCCTACCAACCCGGAATTGTTTCCGCAGATTTGAATGAAGTTTTGCCATCAATGATTTCAAAAAGATTGAAAAAAGCATTTGTGGCTTTCGGAAAGAAGATGAAGGGGTATTATAGTAACCAAGCTGTGTTGCACGCTCCCGAGAGCAGAACTTCTTCGCCAATATCAATCCCTCGAAATCCAGAAACGCTTGAACATATTGAAATAAAAGGTTTGTATCCTTGCGGGGAAGGCGCCGGTTATGCTGGTGGCATTATTTCCGCAGCCATTGATGGAATTAATTGTGTGGACGCGATTGTGTTGAAGTTGAAGAAAAAGTAGATCTCGATTGCGCTCGACCTGACACATACAAAAAAAAGACCACCAAAACGGCAGCCTTCTTTTTTCGTATATATTCCAAAAATTACATTATTTCAAGTAATTCTAGTTCAAAGGTTAAATCCTGTCCAGCTAATGGATGATTAGCATCAACGATGATGAAATCTTCCTTTACATCAGCAATACGCAATTGGCGCTCGCTACCATCAGGATTTTTGGATACAAGACCCATACCTATTTCTGGCTTTATATCTTGAGGTAGATTTTCACTCGGTATTTTTTGGAAAAGTTCTTTTTGAACTTCACCATATGCTTCGTCTTTTGGAATAGTGATTGTTTTCTTTTCGTTTACTTTCATATCCACCAGACCTTTTTCAAACCCTGGAATTAAACGACCTTCACCGAGTTTTACCTCAAGTGGTTCGCGTTGCACGGAACTGTCGAACACTTGCCCATCATTCAGTTTTCCTGTGTAATGAAGTTTTACGGTTTCATTTCCTTGTACTTGACTCATAATTTTATTTTTACAATTATTGTTCAATAAGTGAACAAAACTATAGGTTTGAGTTGCCAATTCCACAGAAATAAGGCATTAATCCTTAGATTTATGGAAATATTAACGGATTATTTTCCGATACAGAAGTTTGCAAAAATATTTCCCAAGAGTTCATCATTAGAAATTTCACCGGTAATTTCACCAAAATAATAAAGTGCTTGGCGAATGTCTATAGCCAGCAAATCTCCGCTTAAACCGCTGTTAATTCCATCCTGTACTTTGATGATTTCTTCCAAGGCTTTTAACATAGCATCGTAATGACGACTGTTGGTGACGATAGTTTCATTGTTGCGAAGGGCGCCGGTATTTACAAATTCTAGCAATTTATGTTGAAGTTCTTCAACGCCCTGATTAGTTTTGGCGGATAACATTTGAAGATTGCTGATTGCCGATTGTAGATTTTCGATTTCTTCTTTTGAAAGTTTATCAACTTTATTGGCAACAATCACAAGATTTTTTAAAGGATATTTATTCTTAATAGTTTCAATTTCAACTTGAAACTTGGAACCAGAAACTTGAAACTTTTCCGCATCAAAAAGGTAAATTACAACCTGTGCCGCTTCAATTTTTTCAAAAGTCTTCTTTATTCCTAAGCCTTCAATAATATCTACAGTTTCACGAATTCCGGCGGTATCTATAAATCTGAAACCGATGCCTCCAATTATAATTTCGTCTTCAATGGTATCACGGGTTGTTCCAGCAATGTCGCTCACAATGGCACGTTCTTCATTAAGTAATGCGTTTAGCAAAGTAGATTTCCCAACGTTAGGTTCACCTACAATTGCAACAGGGATCCCATTTTTCAGCACATTTCCTGTTGCAAAGGAATCTATCAATCTTTTAAGAACGAGAGTAATTTTTGAAATAAGTTTTTGAAATTCATCTCTATTTGCGAATTCTACATCTTCCTCGGCAAAGTCAAGTTCCAACTCAATTAAACTAGCGAAATTCAATAACTCTTCGCGAAGCTTTTTTATTTCGGAAGAAAATCCGCCTCGCATCTGCTGTATTGCAAGTTGATGGCTTGCAGCACTATCGCTCGCAATCAAATCAGCTACGGCTTCTGCTTGGCTTAAATCCATTTTTCCATGTAAAAATGCGCGTAATGTAAATTCTCCTGCTTGTGCCATTCGGCAACCTTTCCGAAGACATAATTGAATAATTTCCTGCTGAATATAATTGCTGCCGTGGCAAGATATTTCCACTACATCTTCACCCGTATAACTGTTTGGGTTTTTGAACACCGTAATTAACACTTCATCTATAACACGTTCATCATCTTTTATATTTCCTAAATGTACTGTGTGGGTTTTTTGTTTTATAAGTTCCTTTCCAGAAACTGAAGTGAAAATCGAGGAAGCAATATTAATAGCCTCTGACCCTGAAAGCCTTAAAACAGCTATGGCTCCAGCGCCTGCCGGGGTTGCCATTGCAACTATGGTGTCTGTGTGTATCATTGGTTGCAAAGGTAGCATTACTTTGGAATAGTTTGACAACTTGAAATTAGCAACATAAAAAAGGGTAGCACGAATGCTACCCTTTTTTGTTCTTTAAATATTTTATTTAATTAATAAGCAAAATTTGTAAAACTTCCAATCAAGGTGATTGTTGGTCCCACGCCGGAAGTTGCCGTGATATTGAAGTTTCCAGATATCAAACGGCCATCTTCACTTTCAGGATTTTCTTTATTATCCGTGATATTTATCTCTCCATCGGAAGAGCTGTACGTTACTTGGTTGGTTTGATCTCTAATTATAACGTTTGTTATAAATCCATTGGTAGCTACATCCCCTACAATTTTAGTGATTCCACTTCCAAAACCTCCTGTATTGTTTAAAAAAATTCTGACAACGTTTGTATTTGCATCAGTTACTGCAAGGGTTAATCCATTGTCGTTACTGTAATCACTTGAATAGAATCCCAAGCGAGACGCATAGTTGCTGCCAAAGCCTCCACCATTAAGCGTGGCATTAAATTCTGCTTCTGGCGCGCTTCCACCACCATCGTCATCATCTTTTTTAGAACAGGAAATAATTAATACTGAAATTAAAAGAATACAAATTGTTTTTAAAGTTTTCATG
Organism: Flavobacteriales bacterium; assembly: GCA_038259585.1. Classification (GTDB taxonomy): domain Bacteria; phylum Bacteroidota; class Bacteroidia; order Flavobacteriales; family Flavobacteriaceae; genus Aequorivita. Next base: position 131,900 of record JBBSOQ010000005.1, read on the forward strand.
TGTGTAATTTTAGTTAGTATTGATTTTAAGGATTAAGTTATCCACACATCGAAATGTTTAAAAAAATGTCATCATGATTTTAAAATAATTTTAAAAAGAGGGGTCTAGTACCAGATTCAACCCCTTTGTTCAGTTTTTTTCTTCATTTTTATTCGAAGTTTGTAGTATAATCAATTTGTTAATCTTAATTAAAACTCTAAAGTAACCATGGTAACAACAAAATTAAAAGGAACTAGTTTTTTCCGCAACGTATTTTTTATTGCAAGTTTTATTTTTTGCAATGCTTTATTTGCACAAGATGCAGCACAACAAGAAAAAGGTGTTTTTGAATTTGAATCTTCAGTAATTGATTATGGAACCATTGCGCATAATGCAGATGGTGTTCGTGCTTTTAAGTTTAAAAATGTTGGTACTGCTCCAATAGTAATTACAAATGTAAAAGGAAGTTGTGGTTGTACAGTACCCACAAAACCAGACCACGCTATTATGCCAGGGGAAAGCGCAGAAATAGGTGTTAAATATGCTACTGATAGAGTTGGTCCTTTTTCAAAAACAGTAACTGTTACTTCAAACGCAAGTGATGCTACAGTTGTTCTTAAAATTAAAGGAACTATTTTAGGAGATACGCCAACTACACCAAGCGGTAAGTAATCTAGTATCCTTAAAACATAAAAAAAAACCTCTTAAAATTTTTAAGAGGTTTTTTTATGATTTATATGTATGTGAGTTTAATTGTTCAGCATCACTGGCATCACAAGCATTGTAACAGTTTCCCCTTCATCCAATCCGTCAACAGGAGTAAGAATTCCTGCGCGGTTGGGAAGACTCATTTCCAAAGAAACTTCGTCACTTGTTAAGTTGTTTAGCATTTCGGTAAGGAAACGGCTGTTGAAACCTATTTGCATATCATCACCTTGATAATCGCAGGTTAAACGCTCTTCTGCTTTGTTGCTGTAATCAATATCTTCTGCTGAAATGTTCAATTCAGCCCCAGCAATTTTTAAACGAATTTGATGTGTGGTTTTACTTGAGAAAATAGAAACACGACGAACAGAATTCAAAAACTGGTTTCTATCAATAACTAATTTGTTCGGGTTTTCCTTTGGAATAACCGCTTCGTAGTTTGGATATTTCCCATCAATTAACCGACAAACCATTTGGGTATTGTCGAATATGAATTTTGCGTTGCTGTCGTTGTATTCAATAGTAACGTTTTCTTCGCTTCCACCAAGAATGCTTTTTAGCAACGTAAGTGGTTTTTTCGGCATAATGAATTCTGCAGTTTGCGAAGCGCTTATGTCGTCACGGGTATATTTTACCAATTTGTGAGCATCGGTTGCAACAAATACCAAATTATCTGTGGAAAACTGAAAGAAAACTCCGCTCATCACAGGTCTTAAATCGTCGTTCCCCGAAGCAAAAATAGTTTTGCTAATAGCGGTTGCTAGCACATCACCTTGAACAACTGTTGAAGAAGGATCTTTTAATTCTACAGCATTTGGAAATTCTTCACCACTTGCGTATGCCAAAGCATATTTACCGTGGTTGGAGCTAATTTCTATAGTGTTGTTGTCTCCAACGGTAAACGTCAAAGGTTGTTCAGGAAAAGTTTTTAATGTTTCAAGCAAAAGTCTTGCAGGAATGCAAACTAATCCTTTTTCATTACTTTCTACTTCCAGTTTTGAGGAAATTGTAGTTTCCAAATCGGAAGCTGAAACGGTAAGTGATTTCCCGTCAAGATTGAACAGAAAATTATCTAAAATAGGCAGCGTATTATTATTGTTAATAATACCGCCCAAAACTTGAAGTTGTTTTAATAAATACGAACTCGATACGATGAATTTCATTGAATATTTATTTTTTTGATCAGAATAATGATAAATGCCTTGTTTTTAGCATACCTACAAATATATTTCAATTGAAGTGTTTGTTAAAACAAACTTATCAACATTTAATGGGTGTATTTGCGTTTGCGGTAGTAGGTGAAAATGATTCCAAAAAGAGCCAATAAACCCAACGGTAACAGAAGGTTAACTGCTTGCCACTTGCTGCGTTGTTCTACAGTTTTTTGTGGATCAAGAAATGGCACTGCAATTTGCCTTGTTCGAATGTTTATAAGTCCACTGTCATCAAGAAGGTAATTAATCGAATTCAGCAGAAATTCCTTGTTTCCGTAGAACTGATTGGTCATTTTATCAAAGCCAAGTTCTAATGGACGGTTGCCCTGCATTTGGTTTTTTATTATGTCTCCATCACTGACAACAATCATTTTTGAAGGTTTTCCGTCATCTATGTTTTTCAATTCTCCGTCTAATTTTAAAGGCTTTACACGGTTTTTATAGGCGGAAGTGAAATTCCCTTCGAGCAAAACAGCAAGTGGAATTTCTCCTGCGTTGTATTCGTTTGGATTGGGACCTTCGTTTACAACTTGCAAATTCTTCGGAATTTCTACATCAAAATCAATAGGGAAGGGAAGCCCCACAATTTTTGATATAGGTGAAGTAGAAAGCAAAACGGTTTTTTTGATGTTGTTTGGAAGTGTATCGATGGCGCTTGCATAATCGAACTTTACAGCTTCAATATTCGAAACAATTGGGTGATTGTTTGCGCTACTACTCAACGGACTAAAAAACCAAGGATAGCGGCTGTACTGTGCTTCGCGTTCATCACCATTAGCTAAAACAATAGGAGCAGAATATACATCTTTCACCAAATCTGGATTGATGCGGATGCCGTATTTAAAGAAGAAATCATTCAAATTTAAATCCTTTCCGAAGGCGAAAGTTTTTCCGGTAATAGTATCTTTCTGCATTTGTGTGGCATCCAAAAGCCAGAGCGTTTTGCCACCATTCATAATATATTGGTCGAGTACATATTTTTCTGCATCGCTGAAAGCTTCTGTGGGTTGGGCAGCCACAATTAAATCAAAACTTTCAAGTGCTTTTAAAGTCTTCTCGGGATTGGCTGAAACGGAATCCAGCGTAAAAGGGGCGATAAAATAATATTCACGAAGTGTTCCAAAAAAGTCAGCAATGTAGCGATCGTCGTATTCGCCATTTCCTTTTAAAACTGCTACTTTTTTGGATTTTTCGGTTGCAATTTTTTTGAATGCATCAGCAAAGGCGTATTGCAAATTTTGAAGCGAGCTGTTTACGCGCTCTTCCGAAGTAGCTCCAAGTTGGTTTTTAAGCAAACCAATTTTTACAGATTTGCCATCGTGATGTGCAAGTGCCCACGGATACACTAGTTCGGTGCTTTGTTTGCCACTTTCGGTTACGGAAACTTGTGCTGGCGTCAATCCAAATTTTTCGAATTGCGATTGAAAAGCTTCATTTCCTTTTTCGGTGGGATTGATGAATTCAAATTTTATATTGTCATTATATGATGAAAATTCATCCAAAAGTTGTTTTGTTTCGCTTTGAAGTCTTTGGAATTCCGGCGGAAAATTTCCTTTTAGAAAAACATCGACAATAAGTGGGGAATCTACATTGTCTAAAATTTCCTTTGCTTCTTCCGAAAGTGTGAAACGCTTGTCTTGCGTAAGATCAAAACGTTTATAAAAATAGTTTCCAAGGATATTCAAAAGAACTAATCCTCCGATTAAAACTACGAGTGAAACGATATTTTTCTGAGTTGAAGTCTTCATTATTGTTTCTTCAATTTGAATACCGTTAGTACAATAAAAAACACAGTAACACTCAGAAAGTAAAGCAAGTCCCGACTATCTAAAACCCCGCGAGCCACACTATCAAAATGTGCTTTCATCCCCAAACTTGAAATATTAAAACTTGAAGAAGTAAGTCCTTCAAATCCATAATAAAGTGCAAAACACAGAAAGACCGCGATTATAAAAGCCACAATTTGGTTCTGTGAAAGCGTAGATGAAAATATGCCGATGGAAGTATATGCAAAAACCAAAAATAATAAACCAATGTAAGAGCCAATTGTGCTGCCAACATCAAAATTTCTAGCTGGATTACCTAATTCTGAAATTGTGATAACGTATAAAACTGTTGGAATCAACGCTATTAAAATCAAGATTACAGCGCCAAAATATTTACCCAAAACAATTTGCTTCAATGAAATGGGTTTGGTGAGTAGAAGTTCCAAAGTGCCCATTTTCATTTCGTCGCTAAATGCACGCATACAAACTGCGGGAATCAAAAACAACAACACCCATGGAGCAAGTTCAAAATAGGGGGAAAGATCTGCAAAACCGGAATCAAGTATGTTGTAATTTCCACTAAAAACCCATAGAAACAAACCGTTAATCACCAAAAAAACCGCGATGACCAAATACCCGATTGTACTTGAAAAGAAAGAATATATTTCGCGTTTTATTATTGTAAACATTCAGTTTTTAATTATTGTAAACGGTGAAGTGTATCAACGCTCCAAACTTCAGCTTTTTCTTTAAACATAGGTTTTGTTACACTCCAAACTTCTTTAAAAAGCTTGCTGCTTCTATAGTTTTCTAAATCCGCTTCTTCATTCCAACGGCTGTAAGTGAAAAAGATTGTTTCGTCCTTTTTATCATTGTAAAGTTCTAAAAATGTGCAGCCGGGAAAATTGCGAATCTTTTCTTTTACTGTTTCAAAATTAGACAGAAAAGCGGCGATGTTTTCTTTTTCAAACTGCATTTTTACAATTCTTGTGAACATTTATCTTTCTACTATAGAATTAAAATTTATTGTAATAGTATCTCTAAACCCCAATCCAAATAAGCTGGAAGCGCCACCGACTGAAGTAGGATTGCTTTTGTAAATAGCCAATTCTAAATATTGAGATGAATTCCATAATGCTAATTTCTTGCCATCTTCCTCGCGTTTTTCTGGGAGAAGATCAAAATTAATGGCATTGCTGTAGTGTGTATATACTTGGGTGAATTTTGCGGTTCGGGCATTAATAATAAACTCTCGGCCGCGCCCCACTTCATCAAAAAGCTTTTTGGTTATATTACTAATCACATTGCCATAATTGTCAATATATATAACGTTACCAATAATCTGGCTTTCTTTATTGCTTATAACGGGTCGGATACCAGTCAATTCCTTTATTTCAGAAATATTTTTTCCTATAACTTCCAGCGTTCCCCCGCGTGCAATATGGCTGGCAACTTTCACAAAAACGTCCAAAACTGGAAAATTACTGATAACGCGATCGTGAATATTAATTTCAACAATTTTTTCAGGGCGTATTTCTGAAGTTAACATAGAAATAATACCATTATCTGCACAAACAAAATAATGCCCATCCATCAAAACCGCAATGTGCTTATTTTCAGGATTTAATTCCGAATCTACACCAATTACGTGAATTGTTCCCTGCGGAAAACTCTTGTATGCGTTTTGGATTATATAGGCAGCTTCGTGCAGATGGAATGGAGAAACAGAGTGTGAGATATCAACAATTTTGGCATCTTCCATTTCGGTGTAAATAGCTCCCTTTACCGCGCCAACAAAGTGATCTTTTTCTCCGAAGTCAGTAGTTAGTGTTATTATAGCCATAAATGATTGTTGATATTTTCTTAAAAGAGTTACCACAAAAATAGGTTACTTTTGTTAGTAGCAAAACTATTTTTTGCATATTCCAAATAATAAAAAAACACGCCTTTTGAACGAACTTATCATCGAACTTACAGACATTAGCCCAAGGGATTTCTTCGGTCTTGAAAACGCTAATATTGACCTTCTTAAAAAATATTTTCCAAAATTGAAAATCGTTGCTCGTGGCAATAAAATCAAAGCTTATGGCGATGATGATGTGCTGGAGGAATTTGATAGACGTATTAATATGCTTTTGGAACAGTATGCCAAATACAACAAGATTGACGAAAATGTAATTGAACGCGTTTTGTTGAGCCGAAATAAAGAAGAATACGAAGCACCACAAGGTAGCGGCGAAACAATTGTGCACGGCGTTAGCGGAAAGCCCATTAAGGCGCAGACTGCTAATCAACGAAAATTGGTATCATCAATGGGCAAAAACGATATGGTTTTTGCAGTTGGGCCAGCTGGAACTGGAAAAACATACACAGGTGTTGCTTTAGCTGTTAAAGCGCTGAAAGATAAAGAGGTTAAGCGAATTATCTTAACAAGACCAGCAGTAGAGGCTGGAGAGAATTTAGGTTTTCTTCCAGGAGATTTAAAAGAAAAGCTCGATCCATATATGCAGCCGTTATACGATGCACTGCGCGATATGATTCCTGCGGAAAAATTGGCATCACATATAGAAACAGGTATAATTCAAATTGCACCTTTGGCTTTTATGCGTGGTAGAACATTGGACAATGCTTTCGTGATTTTAGACGAGGCCCAAAACACAACCCACGCCCAAATGAAAATGTTTTTAACGCGTATGGGGAAAAACGCCAAGTTTATGATTACCGGTGACCCCGGGCAAATTGACCTTCCGCGTCGTGTTATTTCAGGTTTGAAAGAAGCGTTATTGGTTTTAAAAGATGTAAAAGGAGTTGGGATGATTTATCTTGATGATAAAGATGTAATTCGTCATCGCTTGGTTAAAGAAGTGATTGCCGCTTACAAGAATATTGAAAACGTAGATTAAAGAATGAGTAACACAATAATTTCAACAGATTTCAACTTTCCCGGACAGAAAAGTGTTTATCACGGTAAAGTTCGTGAAGTCTACACATTGGAAAATAATTTACTTTTAATGGTGGCAACGGACAGGCTTAGTGCTTTTGATGTAGTGATGCCAAAAGGAATTCCATACAAAGGACAAATTCTAAATCAGATTGCCACCAAAATGATGCGAGATACGGCAGATTTGGTACCAAATTGGTTAATAGCAACCCCAGATCCTAACGTTGCCATTGGTGAAGCCTGCGAACCATTTAAAGTTGAAATGGTAATTCGTGGCTATATGAGTGGTCACGCGGCTAGGGAGTATAAATTAGGAAAACGAATCCTTTGTGGTGTTGCTATGCCTGAAGGAATGAAGGAGAACGATAAGTTTCCAGAACCAATTATTACGCCTGCAACCAAAGCCGAAATGGGCGATCACGATGAAGATATTTCCCGGGAAGATATTTTGAAAAGAGGAATAGTTTTCGAAGCAGATTATCTTCAGTTAGAAGATTATACACGCAAACTTTTTCAACGCGGAAACGAGATTGCAGCGGAAAGAGGTTTGATTTTGGTAGATACCAAATATGAATTCGGAAAAACCAAAGATGGTAAAGTGGTTTTGATCGATGAAATCCACACGCCGGATTCTTCTCGTTATTTCTACGCAGATGGTTATGAAGAACGACAAAAAAATGACGAACCACAGAAACAACTTTCCAAGGAATTTGTGCGCCAATGGTTAATTCAAAATGATTTTCAAGGTTTGGAAGGACAAAAAGTTCCATTTATGAGTGATGAGTATATTCAAACTGTTTCAGAAAGATATATTGAGCTTTATGAAAATATTACAGGTGAAAAATTTGTGAAAGCAGATGTTTCAAATATTCATACACGTATAGAACATAATGTTTTGAATTATTTGGAGTAAAATTCAAATAATTTGTAAGAATAAAAAGCACCTCATTAAAGGTGCTTTTTTTATTGCAAAATAATTCTGAGACGGTTCTTTTAATTTAACATTTCGAAATATTATAAATTCCTTTAAAAACTTTAACATTTCATTGGGAAACCAGCTATTGAGAACTTAACGTAAGTATTGATAATTAATTAACTTAAAAATCAAGTTTATGAAAATTAAAATTACGCGAAATCTTTTCTTATCGATTTCACTTTTACTAACTACATTCTTGTCTTTTGGTCAAGTGACCAATGGCAATGATACAGGTCCTGGTTCGTTGCGTCAAGCAATCGCCAATGCCAATGCCAACCCTGGTCCAAACACAGTTACTATAGGTTTGTTTGTCAATCCAGTGTTAACATCTGGTCCAATAAGTATTACTGACGAATTAACTATTTCTGCCTTCGGGAGCACAATTAATGCTGCTGCAAATAATGGTAGGATTTTTACAATTTCTAATGCGAATTCTGTAAAGATTACGAACGTAACTTTTATAAATGGTACCGACTTAAATGGTGGAGCTATATATAGTGAGAACACTAATCTCGATATAAATGGTTGCTCATTTAATGACAATAAAGCGAATGGATCTCCAGGAAGTGGGGGTGCAATTTTTAATATTGGAACCGGAATCTTAGATATTAATGGAGGTTCTTTTAGAAGAAACACAGCAAATAGAGCAGGTGGAGCTATTGAAGTTCAATCTACTAATAATTTAATTGTTACAGGAAACACTGTTTTTCTTGATAATACAGTTACAGGTCCTCCAGGAAATGGTGGAGCTATTCATATTACAGGTGCAGCATCTTCAACTTTGTCTGCTAGATTTTTAAGAAACATAGCCTTTAATGAAGGTGGTGCATTATGGAACGGCACAGGCACAATGTCATTAATTAATTGTGATATTGATGGAAACATAGCTAGTGGTGTAACAGCTGCTAATGGTGGTGGAGGTATCTTCAATAATGGAGGTATATTAAATGTAAATGCTACTACTAAAATAATAAATAATAAAGCCAATGGTGCTTTAGGTTCCGGTGGTGGTCTTCATACAAATGGAGGTTCCGTTGAAATAAATGGAGCAACTATTTCAGGTAACCAAGCTATTAGAGCAGGTGGTGGTATTGAAGTTTCTGGTGGTGCGTTTGTAATGAACAATGCTACTCTAAATGGTAATGACGCTGGTATAGCTTTAGGAGCAAATCCAGGAAATGGCGGAGGTCTTCATATATCAGGAGCAATTAATATTACCATTAACGGAGGATTGATACAAAATAACCAAGCTGTAGAAGGTGGCGGACTTTGGAACGGTTCAGGTTTGATGGATATAAATGGAACTACACTTTCAAACAATAGTGCACTAGGACCAAATACTGGTGGTGGAGCAATTTTCAACAATGGCAATGGAACTGTTGATATTGATGCAACAACTATAATTTCTTCAAATATAGCTTCAGGTGCAACGCCCGGTGGACGTGGTGGAGCAATTTTCAATAATACAAACGGAGCGCTTAATCTTGCTTCTGGACTTATAATAAATGGAAACTACGCAAGTAGAGCAGGTGGTGCTATAGAAGATACTTCTGGCGGTACTTTGATGTTAACTGGAATTACTTTAGAAGGAAATTCTGCCGGTTCAGATATAGGCTTAGGTACTATGGCTAATCCTGGAAATGGTGGTGCTTTGCATTTGTCGGGTACAACTTCGGCAACCATTTCAAACAGCACAATAAGAAATAACCAAGCTGCACAAGAAGGTGGTGGACTTTGGAATAATACTGGAACAATGTCCGTAACAGGATCCACAATTTCTGGGAACTTAGCATCAGGTAATCTTGCCGATGATGGTGGTGGTGGTATTTTTAACAATGGAGGTGCTCTGATGGTTTCTACAACAACTATTTCAAACAACATAGCAAATGGAACTGCGGGTTCTGGAGGTGGAATTTTTAGTCTTACCCCAGGAACTTTGAATATAAACGGAATTACTATAACTGGAAACACAGCAAATAGAGCAGGTGGAGGTATTGAAGTACTTTCTGCCGCTGGCGAGTTATACACTTTTTCAAATGTTACTTTAAGAAATAATATTGCCACAGGAATCGGTTCTCCGGGTAATGGTGGTGCTTTTCATATAAGTGGTACAGGTAATTCAACCTTTACTAATTGTATAGTACAAAATAACAGAGCCATTGAAGGTGGTGGACTTTGGAATGGCCCCGGAATAATGACTATTACTGGTAGCGATACAGAATTGAGTGAAAACAGAGCTACAGGAAACGATCCTGATCAAGGTGGTGGAGCTCTTTACAACAGTGGCGGGACAATGAATATTGATTCATTTGCAGATATTTTTAGCAATTTGGCTACGGGAACATCTGGTTCTGGTGGAGCTATATTGAGTACTTCTGGAACTTTGAATGTAAATTCAGCAGCACTTACTTCAAACAGTGCAAACCGCGCTGGTGGTGGTATTGAAATTATAGATGGAACTGCAAATCTTGTTGATTTACAATTAATTTTTAATGATGTTAACGGAACGGCTGGAACACCAAATCCAGGTAATGGAGGGGGCCTTCACGTAAGCGGGAATTCAACAAATGTAATTTTAAGTGGAATAGTTTTCTTAAATACAGCTGCTTCTGAAGGTGGAGGATTATGGAATAACGGGGGAACGATGACTGTTCAGGCTGGTGATGTTATTTTCGGAGACACCTTTATAGATTTTAACACTGCAAATGGTGCTGCCGCTGATAACGGCGGTGGAGGTGTTTTCAATAATGGAGGAACACTTATACTTGCACCGGGAACACAAGTTTTACGAAATGTTGCAAGTGGAACTGCTGGTTCTGGTGGTGGTGTTTTCAATCTTACCCCTGGAACTTTAGTTGTTGATGGGGTTAATTTCGAAGATAATTCTGCGAATAGAGCTGGAGGAGCTATTGAGTTGAATTCAGCAATGGGTGAAACTTATGCCTTCAATAATGTAATTTTGAATAGAAACATAGCTAATGCTCCCGCACCTGGAAATGGTGGTGGTCTTCATATTAGCGGTCCAGGAAACGTAAACTATAATGGCGGAAGTGTAACAAATAACATCGCCTTTGAAGGTGGTGGACTTTGGAATGGAACAGGAACTATGACCGTTTCTGGAACTACAATTACAGGAAATAAAGCAACTGGTGACGCAACTGGTGGTGGTGGAATTTTCAACAATGGTGGAATTCTAAATGTTGGGTCATCTACAAATCTTACAGCTAACATTGCAATGGGAGCTACTCCTGGTGGTCGTGGCGGTGCTTTGTTCAACAATACAGGTGGAACATTAAATGTGGCTCCTGGAATTACTATTTCAGGAAACTATGCAAGTAGGGCAGGTGGTGCAATTGAAGATTCTTCAAATACCACTCTTACTTTGGATGGAGTTACGTTAACTGGAAACTCAGCTGGTGTAAATATTGGATTGGGAACTATGGCAAATCCAGGGAATGGTGGTGCAATTCACCTTTCTGGAACTACAAACGCAAACATTTCAAACAGTACTATTCAAAATAATCTTGCCGCTCAAGAAGGTGGTGGACTTTGGAACAGTACTGGAGTTATGACTGTTGAAACAACAACGCTAAGTGGAAACATTGCGAGTGGAGTTTTGGCAGATGATGGAGGTGGAGCACTTTTCAACAATGGCGGAACACTGAATGTTTTGGCTGGTACAGAAATCACGAATAATATTGCCAACGGAACTGCTGGTTCTGGTGGCGGTATTCATAGTACAGGAGGAACAGTTACAGTTACCGATGCAATAATAACAGACAACATAGCAAACCGTGCAGGTGGTGGAATTGAAATCGCTGCAGGAACACTAACAATGTCAGGAACAACATTGAATACTAACAACGCCGGAGTTGCTCCAGCGGTTGCCGCTCCAGGAAATGGTGGTGGACTTCACGTTGGTGGAACTGGTGATGCAACTATTACAGGTGGAACAACTAATGCAAACATTGCAGCTGCCGAAGGTGGTGGTCTTTGGAATGGTTTAGGAACAATGACCGTTGATGGAGTTGCAGTAATCAATAACATTGCAAGCGGCGCAAATTCCGACAATGGTGGTGGAGGAATCTATAATGATGGCGGTACTTTAGATATTTTAGCAGGAACTGCTATTAATAATAACATGGCAAATGGAGCTGCTGGCTCTGGAGGTGGAATTTTATCTACTGATGGGACAGTTACAATTGCAAACATTGCGATTCTTCAAAACTATGCAAATAGAGCAGGGGGAGCAATTGAAGCAATCAATGGAACATTAAATCTTAATGGAACTTCCATTGCCCTTAATGATGTAAATGGAACTGCTGGAACTCCAAACCCAGGTAGCGGTGGAGGAATCCATATTTCAGGAGTTACTACAACAACTATCAACGATGCAACTGTCTCTGCAAACAAAGCATTTAACCAAGGTGGAGGTCTTTGGAACCAAGCCGGAAGCACAATGAATGTTTTCAATACAATGGTTAATTTGAACACAGCTGTAAGTGGTTCTGGTGGTGCTGGAATTTATAATAATGGAGGTGATCTTAATGTTACTGATGGAACAATTCAGAGTAATTTAGCTACTGGAATATCAGGTTCTGGTGGTGGAATATTAACTAATGCGGGAGCTGTCGTTATCAATGGTGCAATGATTGACGGAAATGCCGCAAACCGCGCAGGTGGTGGTATTGAAATAGTTGTTGGAACTTTAGATATGACCAATACTTCTTTAATAGGAAATAAAGTTGATGTTGCCGCTGGAATAGCAAACCCTGGAAACGGTGGTGGAATGCACGTTACAGGAGTAGCAACTGTAAATATTACAGGAAGTACTGTAACCAATAACGATGCAGCCAGTGAAGGTGGCGGACTTTGGAACCAAGCAGGAAGCACAATGACCGTTGATAGCACTTTATTGGATACCAATATGGCTGGAGGTGATGATTCCACAAATGGTGGTGGTGGTATTTTCAATAATGGAGGTACATTGATTGTTCAGAACACTTCTACAATCACAAACAATGCTGCAACTGGAACCGCTGGTTCTGGTGGTGGAATTCAAAATGTGGATGGTGGTTCTGTAACGGTTAATAGTTCTGTTATTTCGAATAACTCAGCGAAAAGAGCTGGTGGTGGTATTGAAGATAATTCTTTAGTTGCTGCTGGAACTATTACACTTTTAGATTCAAACTTAGATAATAACACAGTTGGAACTGCCCCAGGAAATGGTGGAGGTCTTCATATAACTGGCCCTGGAATTGCAAATATTACAAATGGTACCGTAAACGGAAACGTAGCAAACGCAGAAGGCGGTGGACTTTGGAATGGAAGCGGAACAATGACAGTTGATAATGTTGTGATTGACGCGAACACTGCAAGTGGTCCTGCTGCCGATCAAGGTGGTGGAGGTATTTTCAATGAAGGAGGTACTTTAATAGTACAAAACGGAACTACTATCAGCAACAATATTGCTGACGGAACTGCTGGTTCAGGTGGAGGTATTTTGAATAATCTTGGAAGTTTGACAGTTTCTGATTCTGAATTAAGTGGAAACACTTCAATGAGAGCTGGTGGTGGAATTGAAGAAAATTCAATTGCTGGAAGTATTTTGACTCTTACAAATACAGATTTTACAAATAATAGCACAGCTTCTGCTCCCGGAAATGGCGGTGGACTTCACATAACTGGCGCGGGTGATTCAAATATTACTGGTGGAAATGTTACAGGAAACACAGCTTCGCAAGAAGGTGCTGGACTTTGGAACGGTGCTGGTATTATGACTGTTGATGGAACTACAATTGACGCAAACATTGCAAGCGGTCCTATGGCTGATGATGGTGGTGCAGGTATTTTCAACAATGGAGGTACTTTAAATGTATTGAATGCTACAATTTCAAATAACATTGCAGATGGAGCCGCAGGTTCTGGTGGTGGTATTTTGAATAACCTTGGAACATTGACTGTTACTGATTCAGAATTAACAGGGAACTCATCAATGAGAGCTGGTGGTGGAATCGAAGAGAATTCAGCTGCCGGAAGTATTTTAACTTTAAGCAATGTAAATTTCACAACTAACAGTACGGCTTCTGCCCCAGGAAACGGAGGTGGACTTCACATAACTGGCGCTGGTGATTCAAATATTACGGGTGGAAACGTTACAGGAAACACTGCTTCGCAAGAAGGTGGTGGACTTTGGAATGGTGCTGGTATTATGACTGTTGATGGTACTATAATTGATGCAAACATTGCAAGCGGTCCTATGGCCGATGACGGTGGTGCAGGTATTTTCAACAATGGAGGTACTTTAAATGTATTGAATGCTACAATTTCAAATAACATTGCTGATGGAGCCGCTGGTTCTGGTGGTGGTATTTTGAATAATCTTGGAACGTTAACAGTTTCAGATACACAATTCACAAGTAATACTTCGGTTAGAGCCGGTGGTGCAATTGAAGAAAATTCAATTGCAGGAAGTGAGTTGAATCTTACCAATGTAATTTTCACTACAAATACAACTTCCGCAGCACCAGGAAATGGTGGTGGACTTCACGTTACAGGAGCTGGAGATTCAAACATCACAGGCGGTTCTGCAACTGGAAACATTGCTGCTGCTGAAGGTGGTGCATTATGGAATGGATTAGGAGTTATGACTGTTGATGGAATGACCATCGATGCCAATACCGCTCAAGGAGCTGACGCCGACAATGGTGGAGGTGGTATTTTCAACAATGGTGGAACACTTAATATTTTTAATGGAACCGCAATCACAAACAACCTTTCAACTGGAGCCGCTGGTTCAGGTGGTGGATTGTTGAGTACTGCAGGTGACGTTTCAGTTTCAGATTCTTCTTTTAACGGAAACTCTGCAAACAGAGCGGGGGGTGCGATTGAGTTGATTGATGGTACACTTACATTTACAAATTCTGATCTTACAAATAACGACGTTAATGGAACTGCAGGAATTGCCGCTCCAGGAAATGGTGGTGGTTTTCACGTAACAGGAACAAGTGGTTTGGTTACAATTTCAGGAAGTATAATTTCTGGAAACGAAGCTGCTCGTGAAGGTGGTGGACTTTGGAATCAAAGCGGAACAGTTATGAACGTAAACACTACAACAATTGATGGAAACAGTTCATTCGGAACTGCAACAGATGATGGTGGTGCTGGTATATTCAATAATGGGGGAATGCTTGAGGTTACTACTTCAACTATTTCAAATAACAATGCAACTGCTGGAACAAGCGGAGGTGGAGCAATTCACAATGCTGCAAATGGTGATGTAATTGTTATGAGAAGTACACTTTCCGGAAATTCAGCCAACGGTGCTGGTGGTGGTGTTTACAACAATGGTGCAAGTTTTGATTTGAATGCAGTAACTGTTGCAATGAATACAGCCGGTTCAACTGGTGGTGGTATTGAAGGAGCTACAAGTACTTCATTGAAAAACACTTTAGTTGCACTAAACACAGCAAATTCTGGAATAGACGTTAACGGAACTTTCGTTTCAAACAATTATAACTTGATTGGAACTGACGATGCAGCCGCATTCCCAGAACAAGGAAACGATCTTGAAGAAGTTGATCCAACGGTTGGTCCGCTTCAAAATAATGGTGGTGTTACTGAAACACACGAATTATTGGAAGGTTCTGTGGCTTACAATGCTGGTGATCCTGCAGATTTATTCAACGATCAAATTGAGCAAGCTGTTTTTGATGGAATTCGTGACATAGGAGCTTTTGAAGCACAAACAATTCTTCTTTCGATTGAAGATATTACAGATGGCGGAAGTGGAATAGTTATCTATCCAAACCCTTCAAGAGGTTTTGCAACTGCAAAAATTCCTGCAACTTTCGGAAACGATGTTCAAATAGTAATTGTTGAATTAGGTTCTGGAAAAATAGTTCGCAATTTCAGAACTACAAATGGCGAAAGTGATTTAGATTTCAGCAGCTATTCAGATGGAGTTTATGTAATAAAAATTGTTTCTGAAACATCAACTTCAACACATAGATTGATATTGGCAAAATAATTTTGTGAACTTTATTAAAATGAAAAACCCTTTCCAATTTTGGAAAGGGTTTTTTATTTTCGTTCACGAAAATTAAAACTGTGAACGTAACCTAAGCTAAGTTCAGAAAAATCAGCTTGCCCTAAATTTGAATTTATATGGGCGGCGATATATAAATTGTTTTTAGGCTTTTTTTCCATCCCAATTATATAATACTTTAAGCCTAATCTACCAGATATAAGTTCTTTAAATTTATAAAAGCCGTCAAAGTTTCCTAGAACCCAATCATCAGGTATTTCTTTTGGGGTGTTGTCCCATCCCTTATTTATTCGCCATTCTAATTTGTATGCAGGTTTATGTAAATTAAGACCAATTTGAAAATCAACGCTGACATGATTCATTAAAATCTCACCGTTTAGACTAAGTCCTAAATTTGTGGAATAATATACAGGTGCACTTTTAAAATAGTCATATTCTTTTCCGCTTTGAACCAGCCATTCATTGTCTTTTATATAATCGTAATAGTGTTCATAGAACCTGAAATAAAACCCAATCCCAATCTTTAAAGTATTATTATAAACACGTCCGTATTCACCAGCAAAAGTGTAGACATATTTTTTTTCATTAAAAGCTAAGGCGAACGAGTTTTGACCATACCCTCCCCGGACTCCAAAATAGTTATAGATCGTTTTACTCAATGTGGAATCCACTTCTAAATTTTTTGATGCAGTATTATTTAATGGGTTTTTTATATCTGCAGAAAGGCTCCACAAATATGAATTAAACCCTTTATTATGTAAACGTGTATGGCCATTAGAATGATGTGAATAACCAAGTCCAAACTGTAGATCAATATTTTTTGATGAAAAAAATTGATAATACAAATAAACTCTGCAAGACCAAGTAATATCTGTAGTTACAGCTTGATTTCTAGGGTTTTTATCAGCATCAAATTTTTTTGTAAAATAGGAAGCACCCATGCCAGAAAGTATACTAAACTTATTACTTCTAAATGCTTTAAATTTTACAAAGGGCATAAATGAAAACGCCAGACCTAAGCTGTCTTTATTTCCAAAATCGGTAACGCCAATAGAATAACCAGTCTTGGGGCCTTTTAAACGCTGAGACCATTCTTGGGGATTTGTGGATTGATACCTACCAATATTAAAAATTAGTTGCTTTTGTTGCTTTGTTATAGGGAAATCAACATTGGCTTCTAATGTCTTACCTAAAAGAATTTCAGTATTAAATAGTAACGAATTGTCTAACCACGTTTGTTGATCTTGACCTATTGCTGAAAATGAAAGAAAAAGAAGAATTAAAAATGCTCGTACTCTTTTTTGCTGTAAAAACCAGTTATCGTGAAAGAAGATGAAAGAACTGAAGGGTGATTTATAATTAAAGTAAGTAATAAATTTATTCATATTTTCTGCTGTACACGTGTTCTAAAATTAAAACTGTGAACATATCCGAGACTTAATTCTGTAAAATCAGCTTGTCCTAGGTTAGAATTAAGATTAGCGCCTATATAAAAATTATTTTTCGGAGCGTTTTTCATTCCAATTAAATAATACTTTAGCCCTAATCTAGAGGAAATGCGATGTTTCTTTTTATAACTTCCATCTAATTCACCAAAAACCCAACTATTAGGAATCTCTCGAGGCGCATTGTCCCAACCTTCATTGATTCTCCATTCAAGTTTATAGGCGGGTTTATGGAAATTATATCCCAACTGTAGGTCAATCCCAACGTGATTTAAAAATATTTCACCGTGAAGACTAACACCTAAATTAGTAGCGTAATACCAAGGATCGCTTCTGAAATAATCAAACTCGCGCCCAGGTTGTACCAATGATTCGTTTTCGTTTATATAATTGTAATAATGTTGATAGAAACGATAATAAAAACCAATTCCAACTTTAAAAGTATTATTGTAAACTCTGCCGTATTCCCCAGCAATTGTGTAAACATTTTCCTTGTCATTAAAAGCAAGTGCGAACACGTTTTGCCCAAGTCCACCACGAATTGCATAATAATCATAAACTGTTCTTTTGTAAATAGGAAGAGTTTCAGATGAGGTTGCTTCAGTATAATTCAAAGGGTTTTTGATATCTGCCGAAAGGCTTACTAAGAAAGAATTATATCCTTGGTTTAATAAACGCGTATGTCCGTTTGAATGGTGTGAATAACCCAAACCAACCCGCCAATCAATGTTTTTTGTTGAAAGAAATTGGTAATAAAGATACATTCGGAATGCCCAAGTTATATCTGTAGTTACGGCTTGGTTTTGCGGGTTCGTTTCTGCGTCGAATTTTTTTGTGAAATAAGACGCACCCATTCCAGTTAGAATTTTCCAACGATTGCTTCCAAAAGCTTTAAATTCAATAAAGGGCATTGCTATTATTGCAATTCCTAAACTATCTAAATTTCCAAAATCTGTAATACCCAGCGATAAACCAGTTTTTGGTTTTTTAAGTCGCTGTGCCCATTCTTGTGGATTATTTGTGTGATTTCGGCCAAAATTTAAAATCGCTTGTTTCTGCAATTTTGTATCTGGAAAACCATCATTGGCTTCCATTGTAACCCCTAAAAGCAGTTCTGGTGTAAAATTGAAAGCGCTTTTTTTCCAATCGATCTCAGTTTGAGCGAATGATAAAAAGGACACAAAAAGAAAGAAAATGGTTAGTTGTTGTTTCATTTGGCGTTGCAAGTAACAATTTCCCAGTTAATTTTAAAAATTTTAAGACTACATTAGTTAAAATTTTTAAGTATTTAATTTGAAAGAACTAGATAATATTATTTCTGAAATGGCTTCCGCTGCTTGGGGTTTGCCATTGTTGATCCTCTTAATTGGTGGTGGATTATACCTTTTAATACGGATTAAATTTCTTCCTTTTCGTTATTTAGGCCACGCCATATCTGTACTTCGTGGAAAATATGACAATGAAAGTGACGCCGGAGAAATAACTCATTTTCAGGCGCTAATGACTGCACTTTCTTCAACTGTAGGAATGGGAAATATTGCAGGAGTAGCCGTTGCAATAGCAATTGGTGGGCCGGGAGCAGTTTTTTGGATGTGGGTGAGCGCTGTAATAGGGATGTCAACTAAATTTTTTACAGCAACACTTGCAATACTTTATCGTGGAAAAGATAGCGAAGGAAAAATTCAGGGCGGACCAATGTATTTTATCACTGAAGGTTTGGGAAAAAAATGGATGCCTTTAGCTGTATTTTTTAGTATTGCAGGGTTGGTTGGGGCATTGCCTGTATTCAACGTAAACCAACTAACGCAAGCCATAAATGATATACTTTTAAAACCAGCAGGATTATACAGTGGGTTCAAAACCGATTTGATTATTGGTTTGGTCTTGGCGACAATTACTGCCATTGTAATTTTGGGGGGACTTTCGCGAATCAGCAAAACGGCTTCAAAGATGGTTCCTGGAATGTTGATTCTATATTTCCTTTTAGTTTTAATTATTTTGATTATTCATATTGACGTTGTTCCAAAATACCTGGGAATGATCTTTACAGATGCCTTTTCAGCAAATTTTTATAAAGGAGATGCATTTTTGGGCGGTGTTGTTGGTGGAATCATTCTTTTGGGAATTCGGCGTGGAGCATTTTCAAATGAAGCGGGGATAGGCACGGCGCCAATGGCGCACGGTGCTGCAAAAACAAACGAGCCCATCCGTGAAGGTTTGGTAGCAATGCTAGGGCCGGCAATTGATACTTTAATTATTTGCACGTTAACAGCTTTGGCAATTTTAGTAACTGGTGTTTGGGAAAGTAGCGATGCTAATGGAGTGAGTTTAACTGCATCTGCTTTTGAGGTAAGTATTCCTTTCTATGGAAAATACGCCTTACTGTTGTGCATTATTACCTTTAGTATTTCTTCACTTTTTTCGTATTCCTATTACGGTAGTAAGTGTATGTCTTTTCTTTTCGGAGCGAAAAATAAAGGAATTTATAATTATTTCTACATTTTGAGTATTCTTATTGGGGCTACAACCTCGCTAAGCATGATGATTAATTTGATTGATACTTTTTTCGCAATGATGGCAATTCCGACAATGACGGCCACCATTATTTTAGCTCCAAAAGTTATCAAGGAAGCAAAGATTTATTTCACGAAGTTGAAGCAATCGAATTAATTTAAACTTTCAATAGCGCGATTCACCAATGCTGTAAATTTCTTTCCTCCATCTGGATTTAAATGGTTTTCATTGAGAAAATCCTTCTCAGTAAAATTTAAAGTGTCAGCTTCTTCATCTAACAAAATCACATTGCTATATTTCTGTTTAATAATAGAAAGAACACTATCGCGACGCCTTACTATATTTGGGTTTCTATCTTTTAAATAGGTTTTATAAAGCGGAAGTGTACAAACAATCACTTTTAAATTTTCAGCTTTTGAATAGTCCATCATTTCAAAAAGATACGCTGTGTTTCTTTTAAAAATAGCAGCGTCCTCGCTTTTAATTATTTTAAATTTATGGCTTGCTATTTTGGATTCGTTATAGTTTAATTTTTTGAATGCACCCTCATAATTATTAGTGTCAAAGCCGAATTCGTTAAGTTGTGATTTATCAGTTTTATAAAAATAGTAATCCATTAATTTATTGGAGTAAAATCGTGGGTTTGAAATATAAACCAACTTATCTTTAAAATATGTAGACCTTTCAAAGGCATTTACATTGTAATACTTTAAATAAACTGTGTTTTTCCAGTAATCGGTGGGGTGATGTGGCAACTCCAAATGGTTATATGAAACTTCTACTATTACATATTTTAATTTTGGAACTCTTTCTTGGGTACCTTTCAGTATATGAAAATCTTCATTATGATGTTGCGAAGTGGAAGCAAAATTTATTGCACTTTTTTCAGAAATGGCAGGATTGAAGCCACATTTCATTTGGGAGGAACCCAAAGCCATAACCTCAATTTTATTTGAATTTGTATTGAAATAATTGCCAATCACTTTATAATTTATTGGAATATTCAAAACAAGAAATTCCAAAACAATGTAAGCGATGACCACTGGGATAAAGAAACCCAAGCAATACTTTAAAAAACGAAGTTGTGATTCGCTAAAACTGAAAATAGATAAAGTCCTCTTTGGGCCCAGCATATCGGAATATTAAAAAAATTAAAATGTAATAAATGATCCAGCGCGTAGGTTTATTTAGGTATTTATCGATTTGGGTTAATGGGAAATTTTTAAAACGTGTAAATAGTTCGGATGCAATCATAATAAAAAGAAACAACAAAAAGCGTTTGTTTATTATAGTCGCTATATTTTCACTAGGAATAAAGGAAAAAATTCTTTGTAAAATAACCTTAACTTCGGAAATATTTTGACTTCTAAATAGAATACTAGAAATTGTAATAAATGTTAAACTAAAAATAGGCAATAATATTTTTGGAATTGCTGATTGATGAAAGAGGCTTGATTTTCGATCTTTTGATAAAGGAGTTCGTTCTAGAATAATTAGAGATCCCTGAAAAGCACCAAAAATAACAAATGTCCAATCTGCACCATGCCAAAGCCCAATTAGTACCATTGTTAAAAAAATTGCATGATTTCGCCGAATATTGCTGCGCAGGTTTTTTTGAATTATAGGGAAATAAACATAATCGTTAAACCATCGTGTTAGCGTAATATGCCATCGCTGCCAAAATTCAGTTACACTTTTCGCCAAATACGGGATATTGAAATTTTTGCTAAGCTTGAATCCAAAAAGTTTCGCAGATCCAATAGCAATATCTGAATAACCCGAAAAATCACCATAAATCTGAATGAAGAAGAGAACGGAAGCATAGAGCAAAGAAAGACTACCGTAATCTTCGGGGCTGGTATAAACCATATTGACAATATAAGCAGCATTGTCTGCAATGACCATTTTTTTGAAAAGCCCCCAGAGAATCTGCCGCAATCCTTCTTGCATCTCTTCTTTATTAAAAGAACGTTTTTTGCTGAATTGTGGAAGTAAATCGGATGCTTTCTCAATTGGTCCTGCAACCAGCTGTGGAAAAAAACTTACAAAGCATAAAAAATTGAGAAGGTTTCGAGTAGGTTTAATTCGTTTTTTATATACATCAATAGTATAACTCATCGTTTGGAAAGTATAAAAACTCAAACCAATTGGAAGTATAAGATTCAATGTGCTGAAAGCGTATTCCCCTTGATGCATATTGAACAACAGCGCAAACTCATCTATAAAAAAGTTGTAGTATTTAAAGATAAAAAGTACGCCTAAGTTCCAAAGAATACTACTGTAGAGATAAAGTTTTTGGCTTCTATTGTTTTCTGTCCCCTTTATAGCAAGCGAAGCAAAGTAATCTACTAAGGAACTCGCCACAATAAGTAACAAAAAACGCCAATCCCAAAGTCCATAAAAAAAATAGCTCGCAACAAGCAGAATTGTGTTTTGGGCTTTTATTCTTTTAAAACCAACAGCCCAATAGAGCAGGAGGGTAAGAGGTAGAAACAATCCAAATGAAAAGGAGTTGAACAACAAAAGTTAGGGGATTTTGCTGTAAATATAATAAAATTACAACCAGAGCAAAGTTTTTCATTTATAGACCTACATTTATAAATCTGAGTATATTTAAGATATAAGAATGACAATTCTATTTTATGTTAAAAAATTATTTGGAAAAAACTTGATCGGAATTTTTAACCCAAAGTTTCCCACTATTGTTTTTTTTGAAATTCTTTCAAATGTTGCAAAAACAATAATTTACTCAAAATCATATGCTTAGCTAACTATTGTTTTTACTAGCATAAAAAAATCTTAAACATTTAAAACTCTCTGTAAGATTTTTCCGTATGTTTAAATGTTTTCAAGCCCCAAACGATGAAACACCTACTGTTTTTGACCTTCATTATAGGAGTTAGTTGTATAGCTCAAAATGTTGCGTTTGATCCTGAAATCAGTAAGGGAAACTTATATGAATATGCTGAGTTTTATGATGCAGGAAAAGCAAACTATGAAATTTCAGACTTTCAAAACGACACTTCAAAAGAATTTTCACCATTTTTATCAGAAAACCAAAGTACTGGATTCACGACAGATAATTTTTGGATAAAATTCAATTTATTGAACAGAAATTCTCAAGCTAAAACTTATTATCTTGAAACAGCGAGACCAATTACGGATGTTGCCGAACTATATCAAATTGGAAAAAATAACCAGGTTGTGCAATTTAAAAGTGGAGATCAAATCCCTTTTAAGGATCGGCAGGTGGCGCATCGTTCTACCGTTTTTAAAATAGAACTTCCCGAAAATAGCGAACAGCAGTTTTATCTCCATCTTAGAAGTGATGGTGAAACTATCAATTTTCCATTCAGCTTATATTCAGAATCTGAATTTTGGCAAGAAAATTACAAGCAACAATTATTCCTTGGGTTATTTTATGGGATATTGTTTCTGGCAGGAATTATTTATTTATTCTTTTATACTAGTTTAAGGGCAAAATCTTTTCTTTATTACGGGCTTTATGTTCTTTTTACTGGCTTGATGCAAGCTGCGATCGATGGGTTTTTATTTCAGTATTTTTTCACTTCTCCAGGATATTTGGCTTCAAGAGCAGTACTTATAACTGCTATTCTATCAAACTTTTTTCTTTTGAAATACTGTGAACACTTCCTTAAAGTGAATATTAAACTTCCGCGTTTTTTCAGAATCTATAAAATATTATATGCACTTATGGGTGTAGCGGCTATATTGGTTTTTATAAATCCTAAAACTTTAGCGTTCGCATATCCCTTTTGCAACATTAATGGCTTGTTGAGTTTAACACTTATTTTGACTACAATTTTTTTAATGCGTGTTAGAAAAATCGCTATTGACACGTATTTTTCTTTTGGAATTTTTTTCTTGGTAATTGGACTAATGGGCTTCGTAATGAATAATTTGAGTCTGTTGCCAAATAATTTTTATACACTGAACAGCGCAAAATTCGGGACAGGTTTTGAAATAATCTTTCTGTCAATATCGATGACGTATTTAATCCGAAACTTAAGATTGGAAAAAGAAAAATCGCAAGAAGTTGCGCTTCAAAAATCGGAAGAAATAAGTGGATTAAAATCATATTTTATGTCCAATATGAGCCATGAGCTTCGAACGCCGCTCAATACTATTATGGGAATAGCTGAAATTGAATTGAGTAAACAAAGTAATAGTGAAGAGCGAAAGCAGTTTGAGATAATCAAAAATGCTTCCCTCAGCCTTTTGAGTAACGTAAACGATATTCTCGATTTTGAAAAAATTGAGAAAAATCAAATTGAATTGAGAAATGAAGAATTCAATCCGTCGATTATTCTTAATCAAATTAGCAATAACTGGAGGAAAGAGGCTACAAATAAAGGGTTGAACTATCATTTCGAGATGGATTATGAAATACCCATTCTAGTTAAAGGAGATCCAGAAAGATTTGTGCAGATAGTAAACAATGTGTTGGGAAATGCCATAAAATTTACGAATGCTGGAAATATTCTCTTCAAAATGAGATGTACAAAACGAGATAAAGGGATGTATAATTTTTCCTTCAATATTTCTGATACAGGAGTTGGAATCGGTTCTAAATTCAAACAAAATATATTTGACAGTTTTAGTCAAATGAAATTAGATCATAAACGCCAATTTGGTGGAATAGGGCTTGGTTTAACGATTGTAAAACATTTGGTGGAACTACATCATGGAACCATTAATATTGAAAGCACACTGAACAAAGGAACCCAAGTTTTTATAGATATATTGATTGAAGGTGTGGAGAAAAATGCATTATTTGAAGCCCAAACCTATTTAGAACCTAGTTCAGAAAATAATTTACATCTATTGGTTGTGGAGGATAATATATTGAATCAACTGGTAATGCGAAAATTACTAAACAGTTATTCGGGAGTCAGTTTTGCTGTTGTAAATAATGGAACGGAAGCTATTGAAGCCTTAAAAAAAGACATTTATAACATTGTTTTGATGGATCTTCAGATGCCCGTTATGGATGGATATGAAGCAACCCAAATTATAAGAAGTGGGGAGCTGGGTAAAATAATTGCTAACATACCTATTATTGCGGTTACTGCTGATGCTATGCAGGAAACGCGTAAAAAAGTTCTAGACATTGGAATGAATGATTATATGACCAAGCCGGTGAATAGAGACTTATTGCTAGAAAAAATAAAGCGCTGTAACAATTCAATTTTGAAAATTGCTTAGTTATTAATCAAAATAGCTAAAGGTTTCGCCATTTTTAATAGTAAGCAAAGTTTCATAAATCAATTTAATTACGTTTTCCACATCATCGCGATGAACCATTTCCACTGTAGTGTGCATATAGCGCAAAGGCAAAGAAATCAAGGCGCTTGCCACTCCACCGTTACTGTATGCAAAGGCATCGGTATCTGTACCTGTAGCTCTGGATAATGCTGCGCGTTGAAAAGGAATCATTTTCTTTTCTGCTGTGTCAACGATTAAGTCGCGTAGTTTTTGTTGTACTGCTGGTGCATAAGCTATTACGGGGCCACAACCAATTTCAGCAAGCCCTTGTTTCTTTTTATCGATCATTGGGGTTGTTGTGTCGTGAGTAACGTCTGTAACAATGGCTACATTTGGTTTAATGCGATCGGCAATCATTTCGGCACCACGGAGCCCAATTTCTTCTTGTACAGAATTGGTTATATAAAGCCCAAAAGGAAGTTTATTTTTGTTTTCGTGAAGTAGCCTTGCAACTTCAGCAATCATAAAGCCGCCCATTCTGTTATCTAAAGCACGGCATACAAATTTATCTTTGTTCAAAATATGAAATTGGTCGGGATATGTAATAACACAGCCCACATGAATCCCCATTTTTTCTACTTCTTCTTTATCCTTAGCGCCCACATCAATAAAAATGTTGTCGGGCTTTGGAGTTTCTTCTTTGGCTTTATCACGGGTGTGGATTGCCGGCCAGCCGAAAACTCCTTTAATAATGCCATTTTTAGTGTGAATATTTACAATTTTTGAAGGCGCAATTTGGTGGTCGCTCCCACCATTTCTAATTACATAAAGCAATCCGCTATCACATATATAGTTTACGTACCATGAAATTTCATCAGCATGCCCTTCAATTACAACCTTAAACTTGGCTTTGGGATTTATTACCCCCACGGCCGTTCCGTATGTATCTGTGAAAAATTCATCAACATATGGTTTTAGATAGTTCATCCACAATTTTTGCCCGTCCCATTCATAGCCAGTTGGAGCCGCATTGTTTAAATATTCTTCTAAAAATTGTAATGATTTGTCGTTTAATATTGAAGTAGTCATAGAAAGTTTTGTTCTGAAAAGATATAAGTTCGGTAAAATTAGCGATTTCTTATTAAGCCCCACAATGCAATTTGCTTATTTTTGAAACGTTTTTAAATAAATTAATAGCCTTCATTAAAACCTATTTGAATGAAAATCAAACTACCTATATATATATGTATCATAATTTTCAGTTTGACTGCCACCTACGGACAGGTCGATACTGAATCTCTTGAAAAACAAAAAGACTCCACCGAGATTATGTATTACATCATTAAGGGAGATACTGTAGCGCGTGAGATTATTAATCTTGATGAAGTATATCTTCTGAAGAAAGTTAAGTTCATGTCTGATAAAGACAGACGCCGCTATTTGATACTTAGAAGAAAGACCAGAAAAGTGTATCCATACGCAAAACTGGCATCAGAGCGATTAACAACAATGACGGAAAGATTAAAAACGATTAAAAAGAAAAGTGATAGAAAACGATACACAAAACAAGTGCAAAAATATATAGAAGGTGAGTTTTCTGAAAAGTTGAAAAATCTCACGCATACAGAAGGTCAAATATTAGTAAAGCTAATTCATAGACAAACTGGGCGCACGGCTTTTGATCTTGTGAAAGAGTTGCGTACCGGTTGGCGAGCCTTTTGGTATAATACTACAGCAAATCTTTTTGAAATTTCGCTAAAGGAAGAATACAAGCCTTTTGAAGTGAAAGAAGATTATTTAATTGAAGACATTCTTGAAAGATCTTTTCAAGAAAACATACTTGAGCGTCAAGCTCCAGCATTTCCAATAGATTATTTGGATTTGACCACACAATGGAAAAGAAAACCTGTTAATAACTAAAAGCCAGAACAGGTTGCACAGAAGTTTTAAAGGTGGTAGTTTTGCAGTTCGCTCTTTTATTTTTTGAATGTTTTACAATTCGCTAAATAAGCCTTGTTTATTGGGTTGTTAAATAAGTTCTAAGGTTTTTAATTTTAGAACTGTAAACGTTTATTTTTTTTAATCTATAATTAGATAGTTTTCAGCAGCTTGAAAGCTGTTAATAAAAAACATTCAAAATAAATCAAATTAAGTTTGGTTGTTATAAAAAATGGGTTGTATATTTGCACCCGCTTAGAGAGATAGGCACGGTCTTAGAAATGGTGAAAAGGAAATAACAGCAACGGTTCAACTCCGTTCCACCAACAATTGAATCTTTATTTTTAATAAAGAAAAGTTCATTGAGATATTGAAATTGACAGCGTAGATTAGTTACCGAAAGGTTATTAATCAACAAAGAAACTAAACTAAGTAAGATTTTCTGAGATTTTTTTGAGAGTCGAGCTCTTTATGGAAGTATGGTCGCAATATTATT
>JBBSOQ010000006.1:0-153453 GCA_038259585.1 Flavobacteriales bacterium
ACAACACCTTTGTTTTTGAAGGAAAAACACCGTTAAAAGATTTTTACAAAGTAATAAAACCTGAAGATCCAGAGCTTTTTGAAGATGAAAAAGGCGAGGCAGAAACCTTGGCTGGGTTTCTTTTAGAGATTTCAAAAGGGTTTCCGAAAAAGAACGAAGTAATATCCTTCCACAATTATGCGTTTACAATTGAAGCGTTTGAGGGAAAGCGCATCAAACAAATAAAACTTACCATTGAAAATAAATAGTCCAATCTTCCTTTTGCTTTCAAGCTTTTTTATCCTTGCTTCCTGCGAAGATGATGTTTTGGTAAAGCCATCGGCCATGCTTCGTTTGGAATATCCAAAACCTGAATACCGTACCGTAGAAACGGATTGTCCCTATAACTTTTCGATGAACGATAATGCCACAATGGTTAAAAAGAAACGTTGTGGAACTAATATATATTACCCAAATATGAAGGCCACTTTGTATTTGACATATCAAGATATTCGGAATAATAATCTAGATTCTTTATTGCAAGATGCACAAAAATTGGCTTACGACCATACCATTAAAGCCAATAGTATTCCTGAACAACCTTTTGTGAACCCAGATAAGAACGTTTATGGAATGTTCTATATGATAAATGGAAACGCAGCTACCCAAGCGGAGTTTTATGTTACTGATAGCATCAATCATTTTCTGAACGGTGCTTTGTATTTTGACGCCAAACCAAACTTCGATTCTATCTATCCTGCCGTGGTTTATCTTCGAGAAGATATCCGTAAATTAATGGAAACGATTACTTGGGAATAGAGTTGTTTCAACATTCATTCAAAAAAGTTAACAAACCATTCACAAATGGTTCAGCAAGTTTTTGTAACTTTTGACTGAAAAAACTAACTATTATGTTCAAAGTATATTCGCGTTACGGTATTGGGATTGCAGTAATTTTAATTGCATATTTTCTTCTATTAAAATTGGTTGGATTACATCAATATCCAGTATTAAGTTCAGTTAATGGATTGATTTTCGGTTTCGGAATTTACATGGCAATGAAAAATTATGCTTCACGAAAAAACAAGTTCAAATATGAAAAGGGTTTTCAGGTAGGCCTCTTCTCCGGTGGAATTGCATCCATAATCTTCACTCTTTTTATGGCTATCTATATGTACCAAATAGATGCAGAATTTTCTGATGCAATTATGGAAAGATGGAACGTTGAATATGATGCGGGAACTCTTATGCTTTTAATTTCAATATTAATTATGGGCTTTGCAACTACCATGGTTTTAACGCTTTCTTTTATGCAACTTCTCAAAAAATCTTGGAACACACAAGATGGAAACAGGAACACCCTGTAAATTAACTAAAAAACACTTTGTTGTTTCCTTTTTAAAAATTATATTTGCACCCGCTTTTGCCGGACGGTGAAAGCATTTTGTTTAACTAATTTATAAACGATTCGCTATGTACGCAATTGTAGAGATAGCAGGGCAGCAAGTAAAAGTTGCAAAAGACCAAAAGGTTTTTGTTAATCGTTTGCCAGTAGAAGAAGGTAAAACAGTGTCTTTTGACAATGTACTTCTTATTGGTGACGGAGACAATATTACCATTGGCGCCCCAGCTATAGACGGAGCCCTTATTGGAGCTAAAGTCGTAAAACACCTAAAAGGTGACAAGGTTATTGTATTCAAAAAGAAAAGAAGAAAAGGTTTCCGCAAGAAAAACGGTCACCGTCAATATCTTTCTGAAATCGTAATCGAAAGCATTGTTGCCTCTGGAGGTAAGAAAGAAAAAGAAGAAGCTAAACCAGCTGCTCCTAAAAAAGAAACCAAGCCAGCCGCTAAAGCTGAACCGAAAAAAGAGGCTCCAAAAGCCAAAAAAGAAGTTGAGGTTAGCGAAAATCTTGTAAGCCGTGCAGAGCAACGCGCTGAAGATTCAAACATCGAAATCAACATCGATAAAGTTCTTCACAGCATTGGTACCGCACTAAAAGCTGATGCTGACGATCTTAAATTGATCAACGGAATTGGACCAGTTTACGAAGAAAAACTGAATGAACTTGGAATTTACACTTTCGAGCAAATCAGTAAACTTAAAGCTGCAGACCGCGAAGAGCTTTCAGCTATTGACGGTATTACTCGTGAAAAGATTGAATCTGACGAGTGGGTTAAGCAAGCGAAGGAATTGTTGAAAAACAAATAAACCGAAATCATTAATTAAAAATTTATAAACCATGGCTCACAAAAAAGGAGTTGGTAGTTCTAAAAACGGTCGCGAATCGGAATCAAAACGTCTAGGCGTTAAGATTTTCGGTGGACAGGCTGCTATTGCAGGAAATATCATCGTAAGACAAAGAGGAAATACGCATCACCCAGGTGAGAACGTATATGGTGGTAAAGATCATACATTACACGCACGTGTTGACGGTCTAGTAAAATTCACCAAAAAGAAAGATAACAAGAGCTACGTTTCCATCGTTCCAAACGCTGAAGCATAGCATCAACCTTGTTTGATGAATAAGAAAACCTTCACAGAAATGTGGAGGTTTTTTATTTTTTGGAGTGTTCTTGAAATTCTGAAATTGAAATAGGATTTCCCAATAAAGTCCATTTTTGATTCTCTGGATAATGCGAAAGAATAAAATCAGCAGGTTTTGTTAAAAACCAATAATCATCGGGGGAATTTTTGCCACCATAACTTATAGCCCATGTAATATCAAGCAATTGCCATTGACCATTTAACTTTACTGCATTCCATGTATGGCTTGGTTGTTTGTTCTTTTGAATTTTGCCTGAATAATCTTTTGTAAAACCGTGAACTACTTCTGCAGAAACTCCAACATCATCACACAGATTTTTAAAGAGAAAAGCAAAACCACCACAAAGCGCCATTTCTCGCTCTAAAGCTTTTTTAATTACATTTTCTTCGGAAATATAAAATTCTTTTTGAAGCATTGAACTTAACCGCAATTCGTTGTCATAAGAAATATTGGAAGTTATCCATTTATAGATTGCAAACACTTTCTCATTATCATTATTCGAATTCCTTGTGATTGCAAAAGCAAGTTTTTCAGTGGAAAAAACAGGTTTTATTTTTGTAGAAATATATTCTTTATGACGGTTATCTTTTCCAATTACAGCGCCAATTTGTGCAGAGGAATTTATCCCGAAACCTAAAAAAAGTAGAAAAAGAAGTTGTTTCAGCATAAATTCAAAAAAAGTTAACTGAAAAACGCCATTAATAAATTTATATTGAAATTACATTGTTAAAATTTATTTCAGCAATTCTTTCAATTCATTTTCTGATACATTCAACAGTCCAACTTTCGGAAGTCGTTTGGTAAGCTCGCGCCAATTCGAATCTTTTTTATAGATATTTTGAAGCATTTCCGAAGCACGTTTCATTTGCTTGTCGTTCGCCAAAGTTATTGCAGTCCAATATTGCATTTCCAGATTTTCAGGAAACATTTTCATTGCAGCATTGTATTCATCCATGGCGCTCTTCATTTCATTCTTTTCAACATACAGATCGCCTTGGTTCATATGTTCATAGGCTCGAAATACTTTTAAAAGTCTATCTATTTCCACCACTGGATTTTCAGAATCATCTACTCTCAAATCCAAAAGCTTGTCGTTCCAAGGCTCTTTGGTAGCTTCTGGAGCGAAAATTAGTAGTGCAGCAGATTGTTTACCGCGTATGTCGCCACCAACATTTTGAGCTGCTTGTAACACAGCCACCATTCTTTCAGCCAAAGGCATCGCACTATTCTCTTTCCAAGATTTTTCCATTGCTGGCACAACTTTATCGTTGAGCATCATATTTGCTTGTACTGAAAAATTTTCGCCATTAGCATGCCCCGCAAAATCGATACAGCTTTTACCTGTATGGGTTGCAACCCTTCCCTGTTTATCTAAAATAGCAACTTGCCTAAAATCCCTTCCCTCATCATCACTTAAAAGCATATCTAAAGTTTCCTGCGGAGACTTTCCTTGCTTTAGCATTTCCAATCCGCGAATACCAAATGATCTATTCGTAAAAGATTGGGTTGCAACAACACCCACGCCAGCTTCGCCCCATGATACACCAGTACCCACACTAAACCAATGACTCTGAACGGCCACGGCCATTTCGCCAGTATTGGCGTCGCGAGCAACTATAGAAAATGTATGCGCTAATGGATCATTGGGTTTCATTGTTTGCGCCATAGCTGGGAAAAATATAAAAACACTAAATATTAAAAGTAAGAGCTTCATTGCTAACAGATTTATTTATAAAGATAAATTTTTATTGCAAGAATATGTTGAGTTTATTTCTCTATCCTTAAAAAATACTATCAAAACTTTATCTAAATGTGGCGGTTCTTTAGGTTATAAAATTATGTTAGATGATTTAAAATTTAAGTTTCATTATAATATCTTATTTTAGTACTCTTTAAAAACCTATTTTGAATTTTTCTGAATGTTGAAATATTTACGCTTCGCAATACTTCTTATTCCTTTTATTGGATTTGCGCAAAATAGCCAAGACACTATTTCGACGCAACAAGAACCAGAATTTATTGCTCTGAAGGATTCGCTAAAGGCAATGCAAGACCGAACGGACTACATGTTGTTTGAAGGAAAATACGATTCTGTAATCTTAACTTCCATTGACAATATTAAATTCGCTGAAAATATTGGAGATGCAAATGCCGCATTTTATTCCCGTTATATGATGGGAGCTTCATTTTTATATCTTAAAGATTTTAAAAACGCACACGATTATGCGGATGACTATTTAGAATTTGCTGAAAAGTCAAAAGACCAATTTAAAATTGCGCGTGCCTATAATTTTATGGGAGCGATTTACTTATCAGAAAAAAAATACGATTCCGCACTTCCTTTTTTCCAAAAAGCCTTACCCCTTTCTTTAAAACGAAAAGACACCTTGGAAGTATCCATGGTTTATTACAATCTTTCTGAATCATACCTAAATCAGGGTGATAAAATCAAGGCTCAACTCTATTTTAACAAAGCAAAGCAGGGAATAGAAGCTATGAAATTTAAAGGTTTAACTACCGAAATGAATCTGCTTCAAGGCAAATTGCACATGTCTTCAAACAAGCCTAAAGATGCCATTTTAAACTTTAAAAATGCTATCTTTTTTGCGGAAAAAGGAAATTATATAGACGACAACTTAATTGAAGTATATAGAGAATACAGCACCGCCCTTTTTGATATTGAAGACTTTAAGGAAGCCTTTTTAGTGCGCAAAAAATTTGATAGTCTAACCGCAATCCAATTTGAAAAAGAGAAATTAATGACCATTCAAAACGCTGCTGCCCTCTTTAGCGTTAACGAATATAAGAAGCAAGCACAGCAAGCAGAATTAGAAAAAAAATTAATTTCAGAAAAGGTTCTACTTAGCAATATCCTGCTCTATTTCTTTATTGGCGCTGCAATAATTATGGGGCTGTTTTTGATTATTCTATATATATCACATAGAGGAAGGAAAAAACTGACTCTAACTTTAAAAGAAAAAAATCAACAATATTTAAAAGCAAAACAGAAATCAGAAAAACTGGCTTTGGCAAAAAGCAAGTTTTTTTCAACAGTTAGCCATGAATTGCGAACTCCACTTTATGGCGTTATTGGTTTAAGTTCTGTGTTGCTAGAAGACGAATCACTTAAAACCCATCAGGCTGATCTAAAAAACTTGAAATTTTCAGCAGATTACCTTTTAGCGCTAATTAATGATGTACTTCAAATAAGCAAGCTTGAATCTAACACACTCGAGGAAATAAAAGCCCCTTTTGATTTAAAAGATTTGGTGCAATCTATAGTTTCGTCTTTACAGTATGCATTGGCTCAGAATAAAAATAAATTACACGTAGAAATTTCAGAAAATATTCCAAATACAATTATTGGGGATCGCGTACGACTTTCTCAAATTCTTATGAATTTAGTGGGTAATGCAATAAAATTTACTGCAAATGGGAATATCTATATTTCGGCTCAAGAAGAATCAATTTCTGAAAACGAAGTTTCCATAAATTTCTGCATTAAAGATAATGGTATTGGGATTCCAAAGGAAAAACAAAAGGCAATTTTCGAAGAATTTCAACAAGTAGATTCTGATGATTTTAGAATCCAAGGAACAGGTCTTGGGCTTACAATTGTAAAGAAATTGCTGGAAGCTTCAAAATCTTCCATTAAACTTAAAAGTGTGCAAGGTGAAGGATCTACTTTTAGTTTCACCCTAAATTTCCAGATTGTGAAACATTTACTTCAAAATAAAATATTAAATGATGATAATATTTTAAAAGGAAAAGAAATACTTGTGGTTGACGATAACCGCATCAATCAGATCGTAACCAAAAAAATACTTGAAAATCACGGCATGCACTGTGATATTGCCGAAAATGGAGATGTTGCCATTGAAAAATTAAAAAAAGATACTTTTGATCTTGTCTTGATGGATATCAATATGCCAGGCAAAGATGGAATTGAAACTACAAAAGAAATTAGAAAATTCAATAAACTTGTTCCAATATTGGCTTTAACAGCGATTGAAGTTGAAGAAATGAGAAACAAAATTAAAGATTCAGGAATGAACGATATTATTGTTAAACCTTATGATACTGATAAATTTCTTAAAGTAATTCTTCGCAATCTGAATGATCCTGAAGAAAATATGTTTTATCAACACGACAGTTCTTCTGTAGAAAACTAAAAATCCCAAATATATAATACTTGGGATTTTGATAATGTTTTATTTTTATTAATTCAATCACCCTTTCAAACTCGCGCCTAAATATTCACGGTTCATACGGGCAATGTTTTCCAAAGAAATACCTTTTGGACATTCAATTTCGCAGGCACCAGTATTACTACAGTTTCCGAAACCTTCTTTATCCATTTGAGCAACCATATTCAGTACGCGTTCCGTTGCTTCAATTCTTCCCTGAGGAAGCAAAGCAAACTGGCTCACTTTAGCCGAAGTAAACAACATTGCGCTCGCGTTTTTACAAGCAGCCACACAAGCTCCGCAACCAATGCAGGTTGCAGCTTCAAATGATTCATCTGCATCGTGTTTATTTATTGGAATGGTGTTGGCGTCAATTGTATTTCCGGAAGTATTCACAGAAATATAACCACCTGCTTGTTGAATTCTATCAAAAGCACTTCTGTCCACAACCAAATCCTTAATTACTGGAAATGCTTTTGCGCGAAATGGCTCAATAATAATGGTATCGCCATCTTTAAACATACGCATGTGAAGTTGACAAGTGGTTACCAATCTATCGGGACCGTGAGGTTCACCGTTAATTTGCAACGAACAACTTCCACAAATTCCTTCGCGACAATCGTGATCAAAAACTACAGGCTCTTCACCCTTGTTTATTAAACCCTCATTAAGAACATCTAACATCTCTAAAAAAGACATATCTCCTTCTACTCCGTCAATAGGATAAGTTTTTAGTTCCCCCTTTGCTTTTGCGTTTTTTTGACGCCAAATTTTTAAAGTAAGTTTCATAGTCTATTTATATGATCTCGATTTAACTTCAATATTTTCGTACTCCAATTCTTCTTTATGAAGCACTTCATTTCCTGGGTCTCCTGTGTATTCCCACGCGGCAACGTACATAAAGTTTTCGTCATCACGCAGCGCTTCACCTTCTTCAGTTTGATATTCTTCACGGAAGTGACCTCCACAAGATTCGTTTCTATTTAAAGCATCTTTTGCGAAAAGTTCACCCAATTCCAAGAAATCTGCAACTCTTGTTGCTTTTTCAAGTTCGCTGTTCATCTCATTCAATCCACCGGGAATTTTCACATCTCTCCAAAATTCTTCACGCAATGTTCTAATTTCAGACATTGCAGATTTTAAATCTTCGGCATTACGGGCCATTCCACATTTGTCCCACATAATCTTTCCTAGTTTTTTGTGGAAATGATCTACGGAATGTGTGCCTTTATTATTTATCAATTTATCCAAAAGTTCACGAACCTTGTTTTCAGCCTCGTCAAATTCTTTTGTTTCTGTTGAAATTTGTCCAGTTTTAATATCCTTTGAAAGGTAATCACCAATGGTGTATGGCAAAACAAAATAGCCATCTGCCAAACCTTGCATCAACGCCGAAGCCCCCAAACGGTTTGCGCCGTGATCGCTAAAGTTTGCCTCTCCAGTTACATAACAACCTGGAATGGTGGATTGCAAGTTGTAATCTACCCAAACTCCGCCCATAGTGTAATGAACCGCAGGATAAATCATCATTGGAGTTTCGTATGGATTTTCATCTACGATTTTCTCGTACATCTGGAATAGGTTTCCGTATTTCTCTTCGATAACCTGTTTTCCCAGTTTTGCAACTTCTTCTTTGGAAGGATTGTGGTTTCCGTGGATTCCTGCGCGCTCTTTCCCATAGCGCTCAATTGCAGTTGCGAAATCTAAAAACACTGCTTCTCCAGTTTTGTTTACACCAAAACCTGCATCACAACGCTCTTTTGCAGCACGTGAAGCAACGTCTCTCGGCACTAAGTTTCCAAAAGATGGATACCTTCTTTCCAAGTAATAATCACGTTCTTCAGCTGAAAGATCAATCGGTTTTTTCTTTCCTTGGCGAATTGCTTCAGCGTCTTCTTTTTTCTTCGGAACCCAAATTCTACCATCATTTCTTAAAGATTCAGACATTAAAGTCAATTTACTTTGATGATCGCCGGAAACCGGAATACAGGTTGGGTGAATTTGTGTATAGCAAGGATTTGCAAAATAAGCACCTCTTTTATGAATTTTCCAAGAAGCCGTAACGTTGCTTCCCATAGCATTGGTTGAAAGAAAAAATACATTTCCGTAACCTCCGGAAGCAATAACCACAGCGTGTGCGGAATGTCTTTCAATTTCCCCCGAAACTAAATCGCGCGCAATAATTCCTCTTGCCTTTCCGTCAACAATAACCAAATCCAGCATTTCGTGACGGTTATACGGAATAATTTTTCCACGATTAATCTGGCGGTTCATTGCGGAATACGCTCCCAAAAGCAATTGCTGTCCTGTTTGTCCTTTCGCATAAAAAGTACGGGAAACCAAAACTCCACCAAAGGAACGATTGTCCAAATAACCTCCATATTCCCGGGCAAAGGGAACCCCCTGTGCCACACATTGGTCGATAATATTTGCTGAAACCTCAGCCAAACGATACACGTTTCCTTCGCGGGAACGGTAATCGCCACCTTTTACGGTGTCATAAAATAATCTGTAATTTGAATCGCCATCACCTTGATAATTTTTTGCGGCGTTTATACCTCCTTGCGCGGCAATGGAGTGTGCACGACGCGGAGAATCTTGATAACAGAATGTTTTTACGTTATAGCCCAATTCAGCGAGCGTTGCAGCAGCACTTCCACCGGCAAGACCTGTTCCTACTACAATCACGTCTATATTACGTTTGTTGGCAGGGTTAACGAGGTTTATATCGTTTTTATAATTTGTCCACTTATCGGCTAAGGGTCCTTTTGGGATTTTGGAATCTAATATCGACATCTTTTTCTCTTTTAGTGGATTTGATTAAAATGAAGGTAAAGCGCAATAAAAATAAAGCCCAACGGAATAAAAATTGCGTAAAATTGAGTGAACGCTCTTAACCCTCTTGAATATTTGTTGCTGAAACCCATACTCTGAAATGACGAAGAAAACCCGTGCCAAAGGTGAAGCGCCAACAATACAAAAGCCAAGCAGTACAGACCTGTGCGCACTGGGCTTTCAAATTTGTGTACTAGTTCTGGATAATAACGACTAATAATGGGGTCATTAGATTCAATGTATTTGTAAACTAATTCTGGAACCCAAAAATCGTAAAAGTGAAGCCCTAGAAATGCTAGGATTACAGCACCGCTAATAATCATATTACGGGAGGCCCAAGTTGAGTTTCTATTGCCCTTGAACGATTTATATTTAATCTGCCTCGCATTGTTGTTTTTGATTTCAAGATAGATACCCATACTAAAATGGAACACTACCCCAAAAATCAAAATAGGCTGAAAAATAAATTGCACAATGGGGTTTGCACCCATAAAATCTGACCAGGCATTAAATGTATCTGGACCAAAAACAGCAGAGAAATTAATAACAAAATGCTGTGCAAGAAATATTACAAGAAACAATCCGGAAAGCGCCATAGCTACTTTTCGGGCAATTGAAGAGGATAGTATTCCCATTATGGTTTTATTTCAAGAATTGAGACTGTAAAAATACGGTTGAAACAGTTTGTTGCCAAACATTCTTAAGGGTTTGCAAACTATTTAGAATTAATTTAAATACATCGAATTATTTTACATCGAAATCCGTAATCGATACATTGTTTCCAACAGCTATTTTAATTTCATATTTCCCTTTCGGAAGAAAGTATTTCCCATTTTCGGCTTTCGAAATTTCAGCATTATTTTTCTTAAAAAAGCTTTTTCCTTTATCTGAAATAGAAAGATTATAGTCAACGATATTCACACCCTTATCAACAGAAACAACTATTTGCTGCAGTTCTTTTCCATCTTCGGAATTTATATCTATTGTTGCTTTACCATTTTGCGGACTGTAAAATTGAATTTTGATATTGGGTTCATAAATTTCTCCCCAAGTGCTGAATTTTCTTCCCCAACGCGGGGAAAAATCTACGGGTTCCATTTCAGAAATAACAATTTCTTGCATTGTTTTGTCCTTTAGTTTTTGAAGCAAAGAAATATCAGCCATATAAAGAGAGCGTCCGTGAGTTCCCAAAACCAAATCTTTCGCATCCGGCTGAATCACTAAATCGTGAACGGCAACATTTGGCAGCTCCTTTGAAAACACTTCCCAGCTTTCGCCTTTATTGAGGGAAATATAAGCGCCATTATCGGTTCCCAAATACAGCAGATTTTCATTTAAGGGATCTTCTTTTATAACATTTACAGCCGAAACGGGAAGATTGCTGCTGATTTCTTTCCAAGTTGCGCCGTAATTGTCACTCACATAAACATAGGGTTTAAAATCATCCCAGCGATAACCGTTCAGCGTAACATAAACTCTTTCTTTTTTATGTGAAGAAGCAATCACGCGGCTCACCCACAAATCCTTCGGAAAACTGTCAGAAATTTTAATCCAATTTCCGCCACCATCTTTTGAGACGTATACCAATCCATCATCGCTTCCCGTATATAGCAAACCAAATTGAAAATTTGATTCGCTAATTGATGTTAGCGTTCCGTAAGCTACATTGCCTGGTTTTCCGCCCTGCGTTAAATCTTGTGAAATTGCTGTCCAATCATCACCTTGGTTCATGCTTCGCATCAGTTTATTGCTGCCCAGATAGAGAATATCTTGGTTGTGCGAACTAAGCAAAATAGGCGTTTGCCAATTGAAACGATACGGACTGTCGCCCAACTCATGTTTCGGTTGAATGTAAACAGGCTCTGCCCCATTTCGATTCAATCTGTAATAATTTCCAAACTGAAATCCAGTGTAAACAATTTTACTGTTTCGGCTATCAATTTGAACTTGCATGCCATCGCCGCCAAAAATAAATTCATAGGGATACTTCCCATTTTGAAGCCAACCCGGATTGGCTTCATACTCATGTGAGCCAACCCAAACGCCGTTGTCTTGAAGGCCCCCGTAAACATTGTAATTTTTTTCATTATCTACATTCACGACATAAAATTGACCCACCGCTGGAGAATTGTTTTTTATCCAAGTTTTGCCATCATCATAACTAATGTTTACGCCACCGTCATTGCCATCAATTAAATGACCCGACATTTTTGGGTTTATCCACAGTGCATGATGATCTGCGTGAACGTTATCTGCATCTATGCTTTCAAAAGTTTTTCCACCGTTGGAAGATTTCAAGATTGGCACTCCGTAAATATATATTTTGTCAGAATTGCTGGGGTCAACGTGAATTTTTCCGAAGTAATATCCGTAAGAATAATAAAGATCATCCAAAAAACCTTCGTGGGTTTTCTTCCACGTTTTTCCGGCATCGGTACTTTTATAAACCTCAGCACCAATAACGGGTGTATTAAAAAGTGCGCTGTTTGCGTCTTCCAAATATTTTGAAAGATCCTCAGGTTTTACGGTTCCTACGCGAACCATTTGCTTTACATTTTCTGAGCGATATTTTTCCTGAAAACCATTCATTTTTAAAAATTGATTTAGCTTTTTATCATCCAAAGCAAGAAAAGCAGCCACATCCATTTTCTTAAAATCATCTTTGTTGATATTGTCTGATTCTTCTTTTTTAGTTTCCTCTTTTCGGTGGAATTGATTATCTACTATCAAATAAACCGTATTGTCGTCAACAACGGCTGTGCCCATTCTGCCCATTCCTTTTCCTATTGGCAAACCACTGTTTTCTGTTGAAATTTTTGCCCAAGTACTGCCCGCATCGGTACTTTTATAGACTCCGCTTCCTTCTCCGCTTCCTTCAAAATTCCACGCTTTTCGGTCTTTATCCCACGCGGTGGCGTACATAGTGTTGAAATTTTTAGGATTGGTTGAAATCTCAATAATCCCTGTTTGGTTATTTATAAAAAGTGTTTTGCTCCACGTTTTACCGCCATCGGTGGTTTTGAAAACACCTCTTTCATCATTGGTAGAATATAAATGACCAACCGCCCCAACAATAACTTCATCAGGATTTGCTGGATTTATAAGAATACTACTAATATGGTGACTATCGGTTAGCCCAACGTTTTGCCACGTTTTTCCTTTGTCATCGCTTTTCAGCAAACCGATTCCTGCATACGATGATCGGGAAGCATTCACCTCGCCAGTGCCAACCCAAATAGTTCCATTTTTCCAATCTACTGCAGCACATCCTACGTTTTGCGTTGGGCTGCTGTCCATAACTGGCGTGAATGATGTTCCGTTATTGTTTGTGTGCCAAAGTCCACCGCTGGCGTAGCCCACAAAAAACTCTGTTGGATTGTTTGGATTAACAGCAAAATCTACCACACGGCCACTCATAATTGATGGACCAATACTTTTAAAAGCCAGATTTTTTACTGGGGAATTTTGCGCCAGTTCAATTTTTTGCTGAAGTCCGTTTTGAACTAAAGTGGCTTCTGTGACTGGTTGTTGTGAGAAAGACAGGAATGAAATAAGGCAAAATGCCGAAAGGAAAAGTTTTTGCATTTGGATTTGTTTTTGAAAATTGAAGATACTTAAATGTGGTGGGTTTTGCAATCGTAAGGTTAAATGAAAAGGAAATTGTTTTTTGGTATATTTGAATGAGACTATCTTAGAAACTAGCCCTATGAAATTACTCTACA
Source organism: Flavobacteriales bacterium (assembly GCA_038259585.1). Classification (GTDB taxonomy): domain Bacteria; phylum Bacteroidota; class Bacteroidia; order Flavobacteriales; family Flavobacteriaceae; genus Aequorivita. The sequence goes on from JBBSOQ010000006.1 coordinate 13,272, forward strand.
TCTTTATTTTGCTTTTTTCCGCTTCAATATGTTATAGTCAAAGCCAGGGAAATACGTCTTTTGAATCTCAAACTTTTGAAGATTGGACAAACTCTGATGGATCGTTAACCAATTTATCTATAGAACCCATTTTACCTTTTTATTATTTAAAAAAGAGTTGCGATGGCACCAATACAGTAAATGGTGAAATGGCTATCAAAAATTCCACATATTTTGATGACAATTATATGAATGGCAATGGCGCAGCAATGATAAGCTTTGTTGTGAAAAATGACAATGCTTTTAATCTATATTTACGCCTTGGTTTTACAGATAGTGAAGGCACTAAGATAGTTCAAACAAATCCAGTAGTGGTTTCTCCTGAATCAGGAGTTTGGCAATCTATTTATATTAGTACTCGCTCTGATAGTTGGACATTAGTTGAAGGCCCTAACACAATTGAAGATGTATTGTTTCAAACGGATGAGATGTGGATAATCCACAATGAAGACATTTCATTTATTGGCGCATACGTAAACGGAAATTTGGAAGTTGATGATTTTGGAACAATATATTTAGGGATAGATGATTTTAAAAATGAAGTTTTTATTGTTTACCCAATACCCACTAAAGATAAAATTTATATAAAACCAAGTTCTTCAATAATTGAGCGGATTGAAGTTTATGATTTATTGGGCAGGAAGAAAAATATATCGCAAAACAATCTTAAAGAAATAGATGTATCAACTCTCACAACTGGAATCTATTTGCTTAAAATAGTTAGTGATAGTGGCATTCAGACAAAAAAAATTATTAAAAACTAAAACAAATGCACTGGGCAAGACCTTTAATCACTGCACTAATCCTTATGTAATAGAATATGTTCTTGAATAAAAAGTGTCTACAATAATGATAACTATCCTATCAAAATGGATAATACTGTTTGGATTGTTCATAATTTTTGTAGGATTTTTGATGCTTTTTGCGCCAGAAAAGGCAAGGGCAATTTTACGAAAAGCTGGAAGCTCAAATTTTATAAACTACGCCGAAATTACAATCCGATTAATCCCAGCTGTTGCGTTAATACTGTATTCAGATTTTTCAAAGTTTCCTTTAGCGTCTACAATTTTTGGGTGGTTTATGCTCATAACCTCTTTGATTCTTTATCTAATTCCGAGAAAAATACATCACGCATTTTCAATGAAAAGCGCCACTATGCTTAAACCAATATATGTGCAATTAATTTCACCATTTGCTTTTTTATTTGGCGGATTAATTATTTTTAGCACCATATAACTTTATGATACTATTTAAATACATTTCTCTAAAACTCACTTTATGAAAAATATAATACTTCTTGCTCTAACACTTACATTCATTAATCTTTCAGCCCAAGAAAATTGTGAAAAATTTAAAACAGGAACTTTCAGAATGACTGATCCCTCAATAAATTTTGAGTGCACAATTACAAGAAATGATTCTTTACAAATTGAAACAGTAAAAGGCTCTGATGATATATCTGTCTATGAAGTAGCATGGCCAAGTGTGTGTGAATATACCCTGCAAATGATTTCCGGAAAATCTGAAGATTTGGAGTTTTTTAAAGACAAGATTTTAAGAGTAAAGATTTTAGCTACAAAAGAAGATAATTATACCTATGAAGCCAAAATGGACGGAATAGACTTGGTAATTTCTGAAACCATTTATAAGATTGATTAATTCCGTAGGCACAATTAATACACTTTTAACCCTTTCCTCCCCTTCAATCGTTTATAAATAATTAATTTTGGGGAAATTCACAAATACAATACAATGAAGTACGATCAAATTGACAGCAAACTCTACATCAAAAACCGTAAAAATTTTATGGCGCAGATGAAGCCAAAAAGTGTAGCGGTTTTCAATAGTAACGATATTTACCCTATTAGCGCGGACAGCACGATGCCATTTCAACAAGCACGCGACATTTTATATTTAACCGGAGCAGACCAAGAGGAAACCAAATTAGTTTTGTTTCCCGATGCGCCAAACAAAGAATACCGCGAAATGCTTTTCGTTCGTGAAACCAATGACCACATTGCGGTTTGGGAGGGGGAAAAACTGACCAAGGAAAAAGCTACGGAGGTAACTGGCATCAAATCGGTTTTTTGGTTAAAGGAATTCGACAAGATTTTCTTTGAAGTGATGACCCAGGCTGAGCGCGTTTATTTCAATACCAACGAGCATTACCGCCAAAGTGTGGAAACTGAAACTCGCGAGGATCGTTTCATAAAAACTACAAAAGAGAAATTCCCTGCACACAGTTGGGAACGCAGCAATCCAATCTTACAACGTTTGCGCGGGGTGAAAGATAAAATTGAAATTGATTTAATTCAAACCGCCTGCGATATCACTGAAAAAGGTTTTAGAAGAATATTGAATTTCGTAAAACCCGGCGTTTGGGAATACGAGATTGAAGCAGAGTTTATGCACGAATTCTTAAGAAATCGTTCTCGCGGTTTTGCTTATACGCCAATTATTGGAAGTGGCAATAATGCGAATGTGCTTCATTATATAGTGAATAACCAACAATGCAAAAAAGGGGATTTGATTCTTTTGGATGTTGGGGCAGAATATGCAAATTATGCAAGCGATATGACGCGAACAATTCCTGTAAGCGGAAAATTTAGCAAACGCCAGCGCGAAGTTTATGATGCCGTGAAACGCGTAAAAGACGACGCCACAAAAATGCTCGTTCCGGGAAATTATTGGAAAGAATATCACGAAGAAGTAGGCAAACTGATGACAAAAGCACTGCTTGATTTGAAACTTTTAGATAAAGCAGACGTAAAAAACGAAGACCCAAAGTGGCCAGCCTATAAAAAATATTTTATGCACGGTACCAGTCACCATATGGGCTTGGACACGCATGATTACGGAATTCTTTGGGAAAAGATGACCGAAAACATGGTTTTCACTGTTGAACCAGGAATCTATATTCCGGCAGAAGGTTTCGGAGTGCGTTTGGAAGATGATGTTGTTATTCAGAAAAAAGGAGAACCTTTTAATTTGATGCGCAATATTCCTATTGATGCTGAGGAAATTGAAGATTTGATGAATAAATAGAAACCCGAAAAGAATTAAGAACCAAGAATCAAGACTTTTAGACCTGCAAGACTTCAAAAATCTTGTAGGTTTTTTTAAATTATGATAATTCAGTACAACAATTCACAAATATTTTATGAAACTTTTGGAAAAGGTCCAGCAATTGTTCTTTTGCATGGCTTTTTGGAAAGTTCAACGATGTGGAAATCGCTCATTCCGCAGTTATCAAAAAACATTACTATTATAACTATTGATTTTCCCGGTCACGGAAAAAGTGCTGTTATTTCTGAAATTCATTCTATGGAATTGATGGCGGAAGTAGTGAATGAAATTCTCAGACATCTAAAAATTAATTCCGCAACATTTATCGGGCATTCCATGGGTGGTTATGTTACTTTGGCTTACGCCGAAATCTTTCCTGAAAAAGTTGAAAAATTAATTCTACTCAATTCTACTCCAGTAGCAGATTCAGAAGAAAAGCAGGAAAACCGTAACCGGGCTTTAAAAGTAATTGATCAAAATCCGCAGGCTTATATTAGTATGGCTATTGGAAATCTATTCGCGGAATGTTCCCGAGAAAAATTCTCAGCAGAAATTGACGCTTTAAAAACTGAGGCCTATTCTTTCCCAATAGAAGGCATAAAAGCAGCTATAAAAGGAATGCGCGACCGAAAGGACCGTACAGAAGTTTTACAAAAATTCAATAAAGGGAAGTACATGATTTTAGCTGAAGATGATCCTATTCTTCCGGTTTTGGAAACAAAAAAAATTGGAGAGACGTGTAATGTTTCAACAAAAATTATTGAAGGAGGTCATATGAGTATGATTGAAAATCGGAACATTATTATAGAATATTTACATTTTATAGGGTAAAACTTGCGCTTTATCTAAAAAAATGTTAATATTGATGAATCAACCCCAATTAATTAACAATAGATGGAAAAAGTGATGCCCCAAAGCCCACCTCCAATCTTGAGTCTAGTATGCACTGCATTCGGCCACGATTACATCGTAACACGTAAAATTACAGATCACATTAATGAATATAAATGTGCTTGTTGCGGCAGAGAGGTTTCAAATAGTTATTCAGGTAAATTTGAAGCACTTACATATAAACAAAGAGAAGTAAACGAATGTTTGTCTTCTTTTTTCAGAAAAAAGAAAAGGCTTTCAATCCATTAGAAATCTTCGACTTTCTTTAAGAATATTGTTCCTTAGAATTAAGGAATCATCTTTTTTGTGCTTTTTTATAAATCTATCCGTTGTTTTTCAATGCATTCCAGCCTCGTGCTATTAAAGGAATTTTTGTTCCAGCACGGCTTATTAAATGCACCCCTTCCTTTTCATGGGTTATGTGCCCAATAATGGATAAATTTGGATTTTCTTTTATTTTTGGGTAATCTTCTGTTTTAATTGTAAAAAGCAATTCATAATCCTCACCTCCACTTAATGCAATGGTTGTACTATCTATATTGAATTCCTCACAAGTAGAAATAACCTGTGGATCTAGCGGAATTTTATCTTCGAATAAATTACAGCCAACGTTTGAATTTTTACAGATATGAAGAATTTCTGAAGAAAGGCCGTCGCTAATATCAATCATTGAAGTAGGTTTCACATCTAGTTCTTTCAATAAACCTAAAATATCTTTTCGCGCTTCAGGTTTTAATTGCCTTTCTACCAAATAAGAATACGGCTCCAAATCTGGCTGCGAATTTGGATTTACTTTAAAAACTTCCTTTTCGCGCTCTAAAATCTGAAGTCCCATATATGCCGCACCAAGATCGCCTGTTACAACCAACAAATCATTTTCTTTCGCACCACTTCTGTATACTGCTTCGCCTTTATTTACCGTGCCTATAGCTGTAATGCTAAGCAATAAACCTGTTGTGGAAGATGTAGTATCTCCTCCTATCAAATCAACTTTATATGTTTTTGCCGCCGCCTGAATACCAGCATATAATTCTTCCAAAGCTTCCACCGGAAATCTATTTGAAACAGCGAGGGAAACTGTTATCTGCGTTGGCTCCGCATTCATAGCGTAGATATCTGAAAGATTTACAACAACAGCTTTATAACCTAAATGTTTCAGAGGCATATAGCTCAAATCAAAATGTACTCCTTCTAAAAGCAAATCCGTCGAAACTACCAACTCCTTTTCAGAATTACAGGAAATAACAGCTGCGTCATCGCCAATACCTTTAATTGTTGACTTTTGTTTTATTTTGAAATTTTTGGTGAGATGGTCTATAAGCCCAAACTCTCCTAAATTTTCAATATTAGTATTAGCGTTATCTTTATTCTCAAACATAATATTTAGCTTAAATGTAGGTTTTGGCAAAAATACACCATCGACATACAATAAACGAAAGCAGTTATAAATATTACGGAATTTCTATAATTTTAAGGTATAAAATTTAAGCGCTGATAATTAGCGGACTAACATTTAACCTTTTGCATTTGTAGAAAAGACTATATTATAGTTACATTTAGCCCTTTTTAAACCTTATCCTATAAAATCATGAGAAAAATATTACCAGCTTTAGCCTTATTTATCAGTGCGTTTTCCTTAGCGCAAACCCCATGCGTAAATGGAATGGCCGGCCCTTACCCTTGTAACGGCATGGATCTTATATCGCATCTAAGTCTTAATGATTTGAGTGCAGGCTCTGGAAATGATTCTTGGGGTTGGACAGATCCTCAGGACGGAAAAGAATACGCAATAATGGGCTTGAGCAATGGTGCCGTCTTTGTAGATATTTCAGATCCAGTAAACCCAATATATCTTGGAAAGTTACCAACACATACAGATTCCAGCACTTGGAGAGATATAAAAGTATACAATAATTATGCATTTATAGTGAGTGAAGCTAACGGACATGGAATACAAATTTTTGACTTAACAAGACTACGCAGTGTTGCAAATCCTCCCGCCACATTTTCTGAAGATGCATATTATGATGGTTTTGGACATTGTCACAATATAGTTATAAACGAAGAAACAGGATATGCTTATGCAGTGGGAACTAGCACTTTTGGTGGTGGTCCACATTTTGTAAACATTCAAGATCCTTTGAATCCTATAGCAGCAGGTGGTTTTGGCAATGACAATTATTGCCATGATGCCCAAGTAGTAATTTATGACGGTCCAGATCCAGATTATGCGGGTCGTGAAATACTTTTTGGAAGTAACGAAGACAGGGTTTCTATTGTTGATGTAACAGATAAAAATGATCCACAAGGAATATCAAATGGCTTTTACGGAAGTGTTGAATATACGCACCAAGGTTGGCTTACAGAAGATAAAAGATTCTTTATAATTGGAGACGAATTGGATGAGTCTAATTTTGGGTTCAATACCCGAACCATCATTTTTGATGTAAGTGATTTGGATAATCCTGTTGTGCATTTTGAATATGAAAGTGATAATCAATCAATAGACCATAACGGTTATGTTGTTGGTAATGATTTTTACCTTTCTAGCTACCGTGCAGGATTGCGTATATTAGACATTAGTGATATTGGAAATGAAAATATGGTTGAAACGAAATTTTTCGATACATACCCAAATAACAATTCTGCCAATTTTGATGGCGCTTGGAGTGTTTATCCATATTTTGCTAGTGGAAATATTGTAATAAGTGATATTAATAGAGGTCTTTTTATTGTTCGCGATGCAACATTGGGCATTAATGACAATACAATTTCAAGTTTTGCCATTGCACCAAACCCTGCAAAAGAGTTTGTTACGGTTTCTTCAAAAGCAGACCCTATTTTACAAGTTGAAATATTCAACATTCTTGGGCAAAAAGTAATGGATCAAAATTTTGCACAAAGCCTTTCAGAAAACATAAATATTTCAAATCTTCAAGCTGGAATGTATGTGATGAAAATAAATTCGACTACAACAAAACGTTTGTTAGTAAACTAAAAAACCCACATATCCCCTTATGCTATTCTTTAAAAAAAATAAATTTAAAGCGTTCTCTTTTCTGCTTTCTTTCTCTTTATTAATTATTTCCTGTGGAAAAGATGAAGGAGGAGACGATGACGGACCAGGAGGAGAATTAAACGGCGAAATAGAGTTCGTAAAAACCTATGGCGGAAGCGAGATTGATGAAGCCGTATCAGTTGTGGAAGCTGCTGACGGCGGTTTTATTATCTTAGGAACAACCAGAAGTTCTAATGGAGATATCAAAGACAGATCAGGGAATGACAGTGATTTTTGGTTATTAAAAATTTCTAAAAATGGAGAAATAGTTTGGAGCAAAACCTTTGGCGGAAGCGATGACGAAAGCGCATCACAAATTACCAAAACAAATGATGGTGGATATCTATTAAGTGGTTATACATCCAGCAATGATGGCGATGTTTCAGGCAATGAAGGTTTTCAGGATTACTGGATTGTTAAAGTAGATGCCTCAGGAAATAAACTATGGGATAAAAACTTTGGTTTTGCTGGTAGCGACCAGGCCTACAAAGCATTTCAAACCTCTGATGGAGGATATTTCATAACAGGGTTTTTTGATGTTTCTGCCAGTGGTGGAGCGGGGAATGATATTCAAAGCGGATCGGGAAATGATCTTCAAAGAGAAATTCTTCACGGTGTAGGTGAATTTTGGGGTATAAAACTGGCCGCCAATGGCACTAAGCAATGGAGACGTTATTTTGGCGGAACCAACAACGACAGAAGCTATGATGCCTGGGAAACAGAAGATGGCGGCTTTTTAATGACAGGCACCTCTGAAAGTGTTGATTTTGATAAAATAGATCCAAAAGGAAGTTATGATTATTGGGCAGTTCGTTTAACCTCTGCTGGAGATTTGGTTTGGACCAAATCCTTTGGAGGTGCAGAAATAGACAATTCGTATGCATCAATTAAAACCAACGATGGCAACTACATTATGGTTGGAGATTCACGAAGTACTGACCAAGACGTAACCTCACCACGTGGAAATGCCGATGCTTGGATGGTAAAATTTGACGATACTGGCAATAAGATTTGGCAGAAATCGTTTGGAGGCTCACAGTTTGATACCACACACAGTATTGTGCAACGTGCCAACGGCGATTATATACTTGCAGGACATAGCAGAAGCTCAGATGGCGACTTGCAAAGCAACAATGGCGTAAACGATGCATGGATCCTTGTAGTTGATGACAATGGAGCTTTGAAATTTGAAAAAAGCATTGGTGGCTCAGGTCTTGATTTTGCTTCACAAGCCATTGAAACGTCAGACAGCAAGATAATTGCTGTGGGAGATAGTGAAAGTAACGATTTAGATATTCCTTTAAACCAAGGATCTAAAGATTTTTTAATAATTAAACTAAAATAAACCTAAAATTAAAAACCACTTATTTAATCTATGAAAAAAATAGCTTTTTTACTAGTATTGGTATTTGTTGCTGTCGGTTGCAGCAATGATGATTCTGACCCTCAAGTTTTAGGGTGTATGGATCCAAATTCATTAAATTTTGATTCAACCGCCAACACTGATGATGGTTCTTGTACTTATGAGAAATCTGTCACAATTGCATTTACCCAAAACTGGGATGGAACGCCCGTGACCCAAGCTGACTTCAATTCTTCAGTTTATCAAAACGCTGCGGGAAATTATCTTAGTATTTCAAAACTTCGCTATTTAATTTCTAGAATATCGCTTCATAAAGCAGATGGAACTTCAGTAGATTTCTCCGAATATCAATTAGTTGATTTAACGGATCCAACCACTTTAACACTATCACCTGCTTTAAATGTAGCCACAGGAGATTATACAGGAATTTCATTTATTTACGGCTTTAATGAACAAGATAATTCAAGCGGAGCGTATCTAGATTTAAATGCCGCAAATTGGAATTGGCCATCCATGCTTGGTGGCGGGTATCACTTTATGCAGATGGAAGGTTCTTTTGATGATACAGCCGGAGCTCCGCATCCGTATGCATATCACAATGGTACAGCGCGGGTAAGTGATGGTGTTTTTGAGCAAAACTTTATCAGTTTCGATTTCGATAAAAATTTCACTATTTCTGAAGATACAACCGTAGAAATAAAAATGAATATTTCTGAATGGTACAAAAATCCATTGAATTGGGATCTTAATGAAAGAAGTGTTGATTTAATGATGAATTATTTAGCTCAAAAAGATATGAACAGAAACGGAAAAAGCGTATTCAGCATTGGCGAAATAACGCAATAATTAAAAAATGAAGGAACGGTCAAAGCAAGCATATAAACTTCTTATTGGGCTATTTTTAATCAGCCTATTGGCAGCTTGTTCTTCAAGCGATCCAGATCCAGATGATCCAAATGAAGAATATGTGCCCACGCCAAAACCTTTGACCGTTCCTCCCATTTTTGAAAGATTACTTCCACACCCCCATGAACCCACAGAGAATCCTCAAACTGTGGAAGGAATAGCTTTGGGAAGAAAGTTATTTTTTGACCCAATTCTTTCTGGAGACGGAACACAAGCCTGTGCAACCTGCCACAAACCTAGCAATTCCTTTACCGATGATACAAGGTTAAGTATAGGTATTGACGGCTTTGAAGGAACGCGAAATTCTATGCCAATCTATAATATTGCTTGGAACACTAACAATGAGTTCTTTTGGGATGGTCGTGCTACAAGCATTGAAAACCAAGCACTTGAACCTGTCACCAATCCAATAGAAATGCACAATACTTGGGAAAATGCCGTTGCAAGTTTGCAAAGCAATGTTGCATATCCCGACCTCTTCAATAAAGCCTTTGGAACAAGTAATATTACAAAAGAATTGACAGCCAAAGCTTTAGCGCAATTCGAACGAACACTTATTTCAGCAAATTCCCCTTTTGACAGATATTTGGAAGGAGAAAATTCGTTGACCGCACAGGAAATTAATGGCTTTGAAATTTTTATGGATGAGGCACGCGGCGATTGCTTCCACTGCCACGGAAACGAATTTAATCCATTGTGGACCGATAATATATTTCACAATAATGGTCTTGACGCAATTATTACAGACAAAGGGCTTGGAAATATTACCGGAGACCCAAGTCAAGACGGATGGTTTAAATCTCCTTCATTGAGAAACCTTGCTTACACAGCTCCTTATATGCACGATGGGCGTTTTGCTACTTTAGAAGAAGTAATAAACCATTATAGCGAAGGTTTGATTTATTCACAAACCATAGACCCTCTGATGAAAGCTGTTTCGCGAGGCGGCGTTCATTTAACCGAACCGGACAAAGCAGATTTAAAAGCTTTTCTACTTTCACTTTCAGACCCTTCATTTATAAATAACCCAGATTTTCAGGATCCCAATTAGTTTTTCTTCCTTTTTACAAGACATTAGTTTGCCAATAAAATAGCAACTCTAGTGATTGTCTAAGACTATTATACCATAGTTTTAAAATCCAGCTTCTGTATGGTTAAAAGTACTATTTGATGTATCTTTGCCGTCTAATTTAGAATTAATCTACATATGATTAAAGTAAGTGAAAATGCAAAAACCAAGATAGGGCAACTTATGGCCGAAGAGGGATTTGATATTGCAGTGGATTTTGTTCGTGTTGGGGTTAAAAGTGGTGGCTGCTCAGGTTTAAGCTACGAGCTAAAATTTGACCATAGTTTGGGTGAAAACGATAAGCTATTTGAAGAGGAAAACGTGAAAATCGCCGTAGATAAAAAGAGCTTTTTGTACCTAGTGGGAACTACCTTGGAATATAGCGGTGGCCTTAATGGAAAAGGATTTGTTTTTAATAACCCAAATGCAAATAGAACTTGCGGCTGCGGAGAATCTTTTTCACTTTAAAAATTAATGACGATGAGTAAGTATACAGAAGATGATTTAAAAAAAGAACTAGAAACCAAGGAATACGAATATGGTTTCTATACCGATATAGAATCTGACACTTTTCCCGTTGGATTGAATGAAGATATAGTAAGAGCTATTTCCCTTAAAAAAGAAGAGCCGGAATGGATGACTGAATGGCGCTTGGAAGCTTTTAAATATTGGAAAGAAATGGTAGAACCGGATTGGGCAAATGTTCATTACCAAAAACCAAATTTCCAGAATATTTCCTATTATTCAGCACCAAACAAAAAACCAAAATACGACAGTATTGACGAAGTAGATCCAGAACTTTTGGATACCTTCAAAAGACTTGGTATTTCTTTAGACGAACAAAAGAAACTCGCCGGAGTAGCAGTAGATATTGTGGTAGATTCTGTTTCAGTAGCTACTACTTTCAAAAAAACATTGGGTGAAAAAGGAATTATTTTCTGCTCCATTTCTGAAGCTATAAGAGAGCATCCAGAACTTGTAAAAAAATACTTAGGAACTGTCGTCCCGCAACGAGATAACTTTTACGCAGCCTTAAACAGCGCCGTTTTTAGCGATGGCTCTTTTTGTTACATTCCTAAAGGCGTTCGTTGCCCTATGGAACTTTCTACATATTTCAGAATAAACCAAGCCGGAACTGGGCAATTTGAGCGTACGCTCGTTATTGCAGATGAAGGAAGTTATGTAAGTTATTTAGAAGGCTGTACTGCTCCAAGCCGTGACGAAAATCAATTGCACGCCGCAGTGGTTGAACTGATTGCTTTGGACGACGCCGAAATAAAATATTCAACTGTACAAAACTGGTATCCGGGTGATAAAAACGGAAAAGGTGGCGTTTTTAATTTTGTTACTAAAAGAGGACTTTGCGAAAATCGAGCTAAAATTTCTTGGACGCAAGTTGAAACAGGAAGCGCAGTAACTTGGAAATACCCAAGCTGTGTTTTGAAAGGTGATAATTCTATAGGTGAATTTTATTCTATTGCTGTTACAAATGATTATCAACAGGCGGATACTGGAACGAAAATGATTCACATTGGCAAAAACACCCGCAGCACCATTATTTCAAAAGGAATATCAGCAGGGAAATCGCAAAACAGCTATCGCGGTTTGGTGAAAATTATGCCAAATGCGGACAATGCTCGGAATTTTTCGCAGTGTGATTCTTTGTTGATGGGTAACAGTTGTGGCGCGCACACCTTCCCTTATATTGAAGTGAAAAATAAAACCGCCCAAATAGAACATGAAGCCACCACCAGCAAAATTGGTGAAGATCAAATTTTCTATTGCAACCAAAGAGGAATTAATACGGAGAAGGCGATCGCTTTAATAGTAAACGGTTTCAGCAAAGAAGTATTGAATAAGCTTCCAATGGAATTTGCTGTAGAAGCGCAAAAATTATTGGAAATAAGTCTGGAAGGATCTGTAGGATAAACAATCTTTTCACATTTAAATATTTTTAAAAAACTAAATCAACTATTAATTATGAAAAAAATCATTTTGTTGCTAATGCTTTCCGCAGCCGTTTTTTCTTGTAAAAATTCCGAAGAAAAAAAAGCTGAAGAAACCACGACTGAAAATGTGGAAAACGCAGAAAATTTAAAAGCCTATAAAGGAGATTTTATTAACTCCAATGGCGTCCTTGTATTGATGGGAACCAATTTTATTTATGGCGTTAAAAGGGATGCACTTTCCGAAAGTCTTTCAAATCAAGTAGCGGCCGTAAAAAAGAATGATTTTGATATGGTTGGTGTTATTGTTCGTGGAGTAGTTTCCAAAAATATGGATAGTGACAGCGAATGGGAAGAAGTTATTACAATCAAAGAAATTATGAGAGTTAATGATAAACCTTCGGAAGTAGATATAAAATTAGACGAAACAGCTAAGAAAAAGTAAAATGTTAAAGATAAAAGATTTATACGCCGGTATTGAGGGAAAAGATATTCTACAAGGAATAAACTTAGAAGTTAAAGCTGGTGAAGTACACGCAATAATGGGGCCTAACGGCTCTGGAAAAAGCACATTGGCATCAGTAGTTGCCGGCAAAGAAGAGTTTGATGTTACAAGAGGCTACATCACTTTTGAAAATGAGGATATTTCAGAATTGGATCCAGAGGAAAGAGCACATAAAGGCATCTTTCTTTCGTTTCAATATCCAGTAGAAATCCCTGGAGTTTCGGTTACCAACTTTATAAAAACTGCCATTAACGAAACCCGAAAAGCTAAAGGAAAACCAGATATGCCAGCTTCTGAAATGCTGAAAATGATTAAGGAAAAGGCAGATATGCTAGAAATTGATCGCAAATTTCTTTCCCGTTCATTAAATGAAGGTTTTTCTGGCGGTGAAAAGAAACGAAACGAAATCTTCCAAATGGCAATGTTGGAACCAAAGCTAGCCATCCTTGACGAAACAGATTCTGGGCTTGATATTGACGCATTAAAAATTGTATCTAACGGCGTTAATAAACTTAAAAGTGAAAACAACGCTGTTATAGTTATTACACACTATCAACGTCTTTTGGATTATATAGTTCCAGATTTTGTACACGTATTGATGAACGGAAAAATAGTAAAATCCGGCACTAAGGAACTTGCTTACGAGCTTGAAGAAAAAGGGTACGATTGGATTAAGGAAGAATTGGTTTAATAATTCAAAATTCAAGATTTAAAGTTCAAGGTTGCCTTGAATTCTGAATCTTAAATTCTGAATTCTGAATTAAAAAAAATGAGTTTTAAAGACAAATTATTATCATCATATATTGCTCTCGAAGATTATTTAGAGTTTGATTCGCCATTGCACGACCTGCGGAACAATGCCATAAAAATCTTTGAAGAAGAAGGCTTTCCAACAAAAAAGGAAGAAGCCTGGAAATACACATCGCTGAATTCATTGTTGAAACCTGATTACAGCATTTATTCGAATAAGGAACGTCACGTGGAATTGCAGGACGTGCGCCAGTATTTTCTTCACGAAATAGATACATACAAACTTGTTTTTGTAGACGGCGTTTACAGTTCTTTCCTTTCAGAAACCACGCATGATACACTGGATGTTTGCTTAATGTCTGCCGCTTTAAATAAAAGTAAATACAAGCCCGTGATTGAGGCTTATTTTAATAAAGCAGCAAAAAGCGATAGCTTGACGGCACTCAATACAGCTTTCACAAAAGAAGGCGCATATATAAATATTCCCGCCCATAAAGAAGTTGAAAAACCTATTGAAATAATCAATTTTTCAACCGGTAATGAAGCTGCTATGTTTCTACAACCACGAAACTTAATCGTGGTAGGCGAAAACGCCCATGTTCAAATTATTGAGCGCCACCAAAGCCTTTCCAGTAATGAAGTTTTAACCAATTCGGTAACAGAAATTTTCGCTGAAAAACGTGCAATTGTAGATTATTATAAAATTCAAAACGATGCCGAAACAGCTTCGTTGATAGACAATACCTATATTTCACAGGAGCGCGATTCAGTTTGCCGTGTGCATACTTTCTCCTTTGGCGGAAATTTGGTTCGCAACAACCTGAACTTTTATCAAAATGGTGAACATTGTGATTCCACATTAAAGGGAATTACCATTTTGGAAGGCAAACAACATGTAGATCACAATACGTTGGTGCACCATATTGCTCCAAATTGTGAAAGTCACCAAGATTACAAAGGTCTTTTTGCGGAATCATCCATAGGCGTTTTCAACGGAAAAATTATTGTTGAAAAAGATGCTCAAAAAACGGATGCTTTTCAGCAAAATAACAACATCTTAATTGATGATAAAGCAACGATAAATGCCAAGCCACAGTTGGAAATTTTTGCGGATGACGTAAAATGTTCTCACGGTTGTACCATTGGCCAGTTTGATGAAGATGCATTATTTTACTTGCGTAGCCGTGGCATCGGTTTAAAAGAAGCCAAGGCATTGTTGATGTATGCCTTTGCAAATACGGTATTGGAAAGCGTGAAAATTCCTGAGTTAAAAGTGCGAATCAACAAGCTTATCGCCACTAAAATTGGAGTTAGTTTGGGGTTTGAGTTGTAATTAAATATTACCACGGATTCACGAATAAAATTTATTGATTCGTGAATCCGTGGCAAAACTTCAACCCGGAATTTCAAATTATAAAAATTCAAATGTCTTTCAACATTCAAAAAATACGTAGCGATTTTCCAATCCTTTCCCGAAAGGTAAATGGCTATCCATTGGTTTATCTGGACAATGCCGCTACTTCACAAAAACCACAGCAGGTTATTGATAGCATTGTAGATTATTACAGTAATTACAACGCAAACATCCATCGTGGTGTCCATACGCTTTCCCAGGAAGCTACGGATGCTTATGAAACCGCGCGCAAAAAAATTCAAAAGCATTTTAATGCGAAGGAAGCTTACGAAATTATTTTCACAGCGGGTACAACGCACGGAATAAATCTGGTTGCAAGTGGTTTTTCTGAAATATTAAAAAAAGGTGACGAAATTATAGTTTCTGCACTTGAGCATCACAGCAATATTGTGCCGTGGCAAATGCTTTGTGAAAAAACTGGAGCCATTTTAAAAGTGATTCCGATGAATGAGGAAGGTGTTTTAATTTTTTCAGAATACGAAAAATTGCTTTCCGAAAAAACGAAACTGGTTTTTGTAAACCATGTTTCAAACGCATTGGGAACCATAAACCCAATTGAAAAAATAATTCAAAAGGCGCATCAATTTGGAGCAGCAGTACTTATTGATGGTGCACAATCCTGTTCACATATAAAACCCGATCTTCAAAAACTGGATGTAGATTTTTACGTAACCTCGGCTCACAAAATGTGCGGACCAACAGGAATTGGAATTCTATATATGAAGGAGGAATGGGGTAATAAACTTCCACCTTACCAAGGTGGTGGAGAGATGATTGCCGAAGTTACTTTTGAAAAAACCACATACGCCGGGCTTCCGCATAAATTTGAAGCGGGAACGCCCAATATCTGTGGCGGAATAGCATTTGGAGCTGCGATTGATTATTTAAATGCAATCGGTTTTGAAGCAATTGAAAAGCACGAAAACGAACTTTTAAAATACGCCACAGAAAAACTTTTGGAGATAGGGGGTTTAAAGATTTATGGAACTGGCCCTGATAAAACTTCAGTAGTTTCTTTCAATATTGAAGGAATTCATCCGTATGATATTGGAACTATTGTAGATAAATTAGGAATTGCCGTTAGAACTGGCCATCACTGCGCCCAACCGATTATGGATTTTTATAAAATCCCTGGAACAGTGCGTGCTTCCTTTGCATTTTACAATACTTTGGAAGAAGTGGATGCTTTAGTAAATGCTGTAAAAAAAGCTAAAACGATGTTAAGTTAGCTTATCACTAAAAGTTAAAACTTGAACTTTGATTTTCAAACTTTTAAACAAAACTAATATGAAAACACTAGCCACACTATCCCTATTGATTTTTACAGTAATCTTCACTAGTTGTGATGAAACCAAAAAAGTAATTGACGTAGCCGGAAGCGTGCAGCTAACTGGAAGTTATACGGTTTCTGCAATCAATGGGAAAAAGCTTACAAACACGACAAATCCAACTTTCACATTGTCTGCTTTAGATAATTCATTAAGAGGAACAACAGGTTGCAATTCTGTTTTTGGAAATTATACCCTTGATCTTTATAGTCTCACTTTTGGTGATTTAGCGGTAAGCGAAAAGATGTGTGCGGATAAGAATATGATGAAATCTGAGCGGGATTTTTTGGATGCATTAAAAAATACAGGGTCATACGCTTTGGCCAATGGCGCTCTAACACTATATTCCAAAACGGATAGAAGTGTTGTGATTAGTGCTACGAAAAATGCAAATAATTAAAATATGACTATTGAGGCAATACAGGAGGAATTGATTGACGAGTTTTCAATGTTTGAAGATTGGATGCAGCGTTATGAATATATGATAGATTTAGGCAAATCGCTTCCGCTTATTGATGAAAACCTAAAAACTGACGATAAATTAATTAAGGGCTGCCAAAGTAAAGTGTGGCTAAATTCGGAATTGAAGGACGATAAAATAATTTTTACCGCAGATAGTGATGCCATTATTACGAAAGGAATAATTGCAATTTTAGTACGTGTTTTTTCAGAGCAAAAACCACAAGCTATACTCGATGCAAATACTGATTTTATTGATGAGATTGGATTAAAAGAACATCTTTCCCCTACCCGTGCAAACGGTTTGGTTTCAATGATAAAACAAATGAAAATGTATGCATTGGCATACCAAACACAATTAAAAAATTAAGCAAATGGAACCAGAAATAGACATGGCCGAATTGGGCGAAAAAATAGTAGCTGTATTAAAAACCATTTATGACCCCGAAATTCCAGTAGATATATATGAGCTTGGACTAATTTACGACGTTTTTGTAAATGAAGATATGGAAGTGAAAATTCTAATGACGCTTACCACACCAAACTGCCCTGTAGCAGAAAGTTTACCAATGGAAGTGGAAGACAAAGTGAAGTCAATGAAGATGATAAAAGATGCCGAAGTAGAAATAACCTTTGACCCACCATGGAGCCAAGATTTGATGAGCGAAGAGGCGAAACTGGAACTAGGGATGCTTTAGCTGGAAGCAAAAATTTAACTCATAACTTTTCAAAATTGTCTGAAGAAATAGTAAATCGCGTAGCGAACAGCAAACTTTTAACCTTTAATCTTGAGGAAATTTATCCTAAAGGTGAAAGGGTTTCTTTTGATATTTCACAATGGCTAATGGAAGGTATTGTACTGCGCGAAAGTGAATTTCGTGAAAAGGCGAAAGAACACTATTGGAATCAATATCAAGATAAATATGTAGCCCTTTTTTGCAGCACAGATGCAATAATTCCTGGATGGGCATACATACTTTTATCTCTTCATTTGGCACCCTATGCCAAGAAGGTTATTGTTGGCCGTTTAGACGAATTGGAAAGTATTCTATTCGCGGAACTCCTTCAGAATTTAGATGTTTCAGAATACACAGACAAACTTGTAATTATAAAAGGTTGCGCCCACAAACCTATTCCGCAGAATGCGTATGTACTTTTGGCTCAAAAACTTCAACGAGTTGCTAAAAGCATTATGTATGGCGAGGCTTGTTCTTCAGTCCCTCTGTTTAAAAGATAGTAAGCGATTTTAATTTCCCCTGTAAGAATCTTTAGAAAAAGTGTTGTTTTTGGATATATTATTGCGAAATATTCAAAAGAGTGACTACTTTTGCTTAAATAAAACTAATAAAAAAATGAAGAAAATTTTAATCCTTTCTGTGCTTTTTATTGCACCGTTTGTAATGATGGCTCAAGAAGAAGCTCCAAAAGACACTATTCCCAATGGATGGACACGCGCTGGAAACATTTCGTTATTGTTTAACCAAGCTGCATTTAATGCTGAATGGACTGGGGGTGGAACCTCAAATTATTCCGGAAACCTTTCACTTACGTATGATTTTAATTATAAGCACGACAAAATCTCGTGGAATAACCGATTAATTGGTGAATATGGTATTACTAAAAACAAAGACGATAAATATTCGCGCAAGACCAATGACCGTTTGGAGTTAAACTCTATTTTGGGAAGACAGATAAAGGAAAGCAACTGGTATGCATCATTGTTTTTGAATTTCAAGACTCAGTTTGCTCCAGGTTATGAATTTAATAAAGATCTTAATCCAGAGGATGATGGCTATCGTACAGAAACTACTCATATTTTATCACCAGCATATATTCAGTTTGGCCCTGGCTTGCTTTGGAAAAAAAGCGACAATCTTTATGTGAATATTTCTCCTGCAGCTGCTAAGCTTATACTTGTTGATAAAGATTTTACCGCAGTAAACGAAGCTATTCCAGGTGCATTAGACGCTTATAATGAAAGCAAATACTTTGGGGTTGACGCTAATGAAACCAGCCGTTTTGAGTTTGGTGCTTCTATTTCTGCTTATGCAAAGTTTGATATAATGGCGAACATTTCTGCAGAAAATATTTTGAATCTTTATTCAAACTATCTAGAAGATCCACAAAATGTTGACGTAGATTATACTTTCAATCTTGTAATGAAAGTGAACAAATACATCACTTCAAACGTAACTTTTCAAGCTATTTATGATGACAATGCTGTGCAAGGCTTTCAAATTCGTGAAGCTCTTGGAATTGGTGTGACTTATGGATTTTAGGCAAAAGACAAAAATAAAAGCCTGTCACCATTTAAAAATCATGACAGGCTTTTTTTTATCCAATTTAACTATTACTGCTTATTAAAAAGCTTATCGATATCACCCTTGGATAAATTTATATATCCTTCTTTGGTACTTAGCATCACACCTTTGCCCGTTATAAGAAAGCTATGTTGCAGATAAACCATCTGATCGCCAAGGCGAAATGTTTGATTGTAATTTTTGTTGGTACGGTTCTCCTCGAGGAAAAATGATTTTAAGAGTTTGTAAAATGTATCAAGTGTATTATCAACACCATTAAATTTTATGGTGAAGAATTGCGTTTCTGCATTATCTCCCCTTCTAGTAAAATCTCTCATTAACAGAAGATAGGTGGTGTCGTGGCCCGATTCTCTGTATTCAAGCGAAGCTATTGTACTTCCCAATGATTTTAGTTTGCCAATCGGTTTCCAATCGGTTTTTTCAGTCATTGCTATTTGAGCATTTACCATTTGGAAACTGAGCGCGCAGAGAAAGAAGATTATAAGGTTTTTCATTCGTTTAAGTGTTTAAGTGTTTAAGTGTTTAAGTGTTTAAGAAGATTATTACTATCAATTGAAACAACGCAAAAAAAATATTTAAAAAGTTAGAATAAGCAAAATTGCCAGGTATTGCTCATCAAATCAATACCGAAAAGGGGTGAGTAAATAAAAAATAAAAAGACCGTTTACCTCACGCAAACGGCCTTTTGAAAAAACACACGCTCCTCAACATGTATTAATCACTGTTTTGAAATTATTAAATTTTTTAGTTCTAAAAGTTCTGCTTTTTGTTCTTCGAGTTGTTGTTTTAATAGTTGTATTTCTGTCTGTTGTTCTTGGATTGCTTTGATGGCGATAACGCCAAATCCTGAATAGTTTAAGCCTAAATAGCCATCTTCATCCGTTTCAACTAATTCTGAAAATAAAGGCTGTACATCTTGCGCCATAAAACCTATGGTTTGCTTTGCACTATCATTTTGATCCTTGTAGAGGTAATTATAAACCACGAGATCTTTTAATTTTGAAACAACATCTCTAGTTGGTATAATGTGCTTTTTAAGTCTTCTATCCGAAGTCGCTACGTAAGCACCTGTAGCGCCTGTAATATAACCTCTTCGCACTCCATTTTCAGCAAATGACAAAGAGAATCCTGAATGATAAATCTTCCAGTTATCGGTATTGGATGAATCTTCTAGTGTTAAACCTCCTGTACCATTCTCAGTAACGGCAGATTGTTTAATGTGTAAATCATAGCCAGGTACAATACCAATTCCTACTCGATTATTTGTGGCATCTACAACCATTGTGGTTCCATCTATACGTAAATCCCCATTATTACCATTTTGCAAATTTAAGGTACTATTAGTGTTAGTTATAATTTCATTACCATCAATACGTAAACTACCTCCTATTTCCAAAACACCACTGCCAACAGTTCCTGAAGCATCTGTAGTGGCTGTTAACTCTAATCTTCTACTTCCCAAAATATTGCCCAAAAAATATCCCGCATAACTTCCAGCTTTTTGCGCATCTGAATACACCCCGTAATGAATACCTCCCGTTGCAACTGGTATTGTATTATATGAACCATATTTTGCACCAGTTCCTGTTCCTGATAATGAATTATAGGTGCCATAATGAATACCGCCTCCAGGACTGTCATTTGAAGTAAAAGTGCCATAGTGAATTCCAGTGCCAGTAACTGAATTTCTGATTTCTGTATACGCGCCAGCCAAAATTCCATTTCCACCTGAAAAATAACTGTTATAGGCACATATTTGGTTGCCATTACCTAGGATGCCACCAAATTCTATCCAATTGCCCGTTAGGTTTCCGGTTCCGCTATTAAAAGTACTGAATGCCCCTATATGAGCTCCACTTCCTGTGCCAGATAAAATATTTCGAACTCCAGCGTGGGTTGCATCTCCGGTATTTGAAATAGTATTGTAAACACCATATTGTTCTCCCGTTCCTGTTCCTCCCAAAACATTTTCAGAACCGTAATGAGTACCACCTCCTGGGCTTGAATTGGTGGTATAGGAACCATATTGTGAACCTGTGCCAGTTACAGAGCTTCTTATATCGGTATATGCTCCAGCCAAAATTCCATTGCCACCTGCAAAATAGCTGTTGTAACTAGCTATCTGATTTGATGTACTGCTACCCACATTTCCACCGAATTCAATCCAATTTCCTGTAAGTATTCCTGTGCCTTCGGTAAAACGGGTAAGTAAACCAGTATGAAAACCGCTTCCTATGTTCGACATTGAAAACTGTGCCCCAATATGTGTACCACTTCCTGTACCGTTAAGTCGGGTATTGAGTCCAAAATGGTTGGCGTTATTTGAATTTGAAATAAGTGTAGATACACCTTCCTGATCACCGGTACCAGTTCCAGCAAGTTCATTTCGTATTCCATAATGTGTTCCTGAACCCGAGCTTGAATTGTTCAAAAATGATCCGTATTGTATACCATTTCCTGTAACGCTACTTCTAATATCGGTATATGACCCTGCTAAAATTCCATCACCTCCTGCGAAATAACTATTGTATGCGGCAATTTGATTTGAAGTGCTACTACCAATGTTTCCGCCAAATTCGGTCCAATTTCCTGTTAAGATACCTGTGCCTTCAGAAAAAGTGTTATAATATCCAGTATGAAATCCTGAACCAGTATCTGAAAAAGTGTTTTGAGTACCAATGTGATTGCCAGTCCCTATTCCACTTAGTGTATTATAGACTCCCCAATGTGTTCCATTACCCGAATTAGTAATAAAATTTCTAGTACCTGTTTGCGAGCCATTACTTGTACCGGATAACTCATTTCGAATTCCCTGCTTGAAGCCAATTCCACCACCAGATAATGTATTTAAAACGCCATAATGATTTCCCATTCCAGAAGAATTCAAAATTGTATGTACTCCGCGCTGGTCTCCATCTCCAGTATTTGTGATTTCTGTAATCAATACACTAACAGGATTATTAGATGCTCCAGCCAAATTAATATATGCTACATTGTCCGCAGCATTTTCAAAAATGTCCAACTTATAAGTTGCAGTGTTTTTACCGATAGCAACGTTTCCATAGGTATAAATACTATCATTGATACTATTGGGTGACGTTGTTGTGCCTTCTTCGTACCAATCATGTCCGCCCCCACTTCCTGTAGTAATTGGCACCCAATTTGGAATTGTATCATCCCAATAATAAAATCCTTTGGAAACACTCCCGGCGCCGGTTGCAAAAACCATCATTCCATCTTGAGCGGCAGTGGGGAAGGTGATAGGAAACTCCTCAATTTTCGGAATTAAAATTCCATCGTTATTAGCAGGTGCAGCTTGATTTGAGGATTGAATATCCAAAATAGCATTTGGATTTGTCGTACCAATTCCAACCTGAGAATAAACTATAGTTGAAAGACTGAAAAATGCTGCAAAAGATATTAATCTGTTCATTGCGTTGAATTTTATAAAATTTTAAAACGTTTCTTCTAATTTCCAAAAGGTTATTTCTGGCGGTCCTGCTAAAAATCCACCTGAGTCCATTATGAATTTTTGAATGTATGTTGTGTTCATATGTTCATTTTTATAATAGTTCTCATCATCCCATTGTTCATAGAGAAGAATGTTTGTACTATCATCTGGGTCAACGTGCATTATAATTTTAACGAAATGCTCTTCACCCTTTACCAGTTTAATCAAGGAATTCAAACTTGAAATTGCCTCACTGCTTTTTTCAGAAAGTGTTTTATACTTAACTAAAACAATACAATGATTATCTTGAGAAAAGCTTTTGAAGCTAAAAGCCGATATAATCAATATGGTTAAAAAGATTTTTTTCATATTTTGCTATTTTTTATACTCATATCGGGCATCAATTTCATTTACACTAAGTATCTTCCATTGCCCATCTTCATTTATATAGATATCTGCCCAAGAATAATATTCTACGTTAGGTATGCCATTATCATCTGTGCCGTCTAGTTTGTTTTTGTAAGTAAGTAAAGCTGTGTTCCCAAAAAACTGTAAAACCAAGTTATAGTAATGTACCGTATCAATAGTCCAAGTACCATGAACTCTATTAGTTATATAATCTTCTTTTGTTAGAAATTCATCTTCACCTCTTATTATAAATTTATCTGAAAGGATTTTTTCAAATAATTCGCTATTTTTTGTTTTCATGGCAAGCGGCAATTTATGTTTTAAAGCCAGTATTTCTAGTGCATCCTCTTTTTCAGAAAAAGAATCCTTTGTTACTAGGTACAATCCCTCAATGAATATAGTTGGAGTTGAAATAGTGTCTGGATCTTTAATAAAAATTTGTTCGTATTTCAGGTTGGTACTAACTATTTCAAATTTTTTACTATTGCAACTAAATGCTAAAAAAACACTAACTAAAACAAGCAGCTTGTTCATAATTATTTGGAATCTGGCATCGGTGAAGTATGGTCGGCCACTATTTTCCATTTACCATCACGGTATATCCAAGTGGTAGTATATCTTCCTATTTCTGAAAATGGTTTGCCTTTGTACGAACCAGTTGAGGAAAATCTTCCAGTTTCAACAGCCGTGTTTCTGTAAATTCGGAAATTTTTATCGTCAGTGTTTGCAGTTAGAAATACGAGATCTGAAGACATCGTTTGGCTAATATCGTCTTCTTTGGTGGTTATTTTTCCTTCTCTTCCAGTGGCTGCGTAATCATCCGCAAATAAATCTTCAAAAAGTGCCTTATCTTTTGTCAGCAACCCTTTGTCATAGCTTTCACTTGCTGCTTTCAATTGGATTTCAAGTTCGTTTTTGTTGTGTGGTTTGTCACTAATATGTTCGGAAACCATCATCCATTTTCCATCTCTTTTTTCAAGAATAGAGGTGTAGCGTCCTTCATCATTGTGCATAATAGGGTTTGGTTCGTCCAAAGCTTGTGTGGTTGAGAGCCATTTTCCCGAAACAACGGCAGCGTCGCCAATAAAATGAACCTGAACACTATCGCTTTTTAAGGAAACCAATTTATAGGAAGGTTTTTCAATTTCTTTCTTCATAAATTTTAATGAAGATTCTTTATTTTCAAAACTGCCTTCGGAAGTAGCAATTTGGTAATCAGAAGCCAGATTGGTTTCAAAAAACCCGATGTCATTTTTCATGGCAGCTTCGTCATAAAGTGCAATAAGAGTTCTTATTTCCTGTTCGTCATTACTATTATTTTTGTTTTCCGAACAATTTGAAAAAATAATTGTTACAATAAATACTGCGATTAATTTTAAATTTTTCATGATGATGGCTTCTGTTAGTTGATTAAATATTTTAGTTGTTTTTGAGATGATATAAAATTGTACCCATTTAGGAAACAATACAATACCGAGAATGGGGGATGTTTTGAATTATGAATAAGAAAATGCTGAATTCTGAATAATGAATGCTACATTTTCACCAACTTGCCCGAAAACTGATCGTTGATTTTAACTAAATAAATCCCCTGTGAAAGCTGGCTTATATTCAGTGAAGTAGTATTGGAATCCATCTTTGAATCAATCAGTTTTTTCCCGGTAAGGTCAAAGATCTGTACGGTGGCTTCTTCAGTAATTCCTTTAAAATTTATACTTTCCATTGCGGGATTTGGGTATAATGAGATTTTATTGTGACCGCTATAGTCAATTACACCAAGCGTGGATTCGTTTTTATATAATCTAGCTATTCTGCCTCCGCCATTTGCTGTTCCTGTAATTACTGCATCCATATCACTATCTCCATCTACATCCTGAAATGCACAAGCTCCATGTTGCACCGCTGCAAAAGGAAGGTTATAAACTTCAATAAAACCGTAAATACCATTATTGATGAAAATTTTAGAAATTTTTCCCTGGTTCAGTGTCATAATGCCTGTAATGAGAATGTCTTGGTCATTATCGTTATCTAGATCAGTAAAATCAAAAGAACCAGCGCCAACGTCTGGAAGACCCGTAGTTGAAGCCTCAGTAAATTCTCCATTACCGTTGTTCATATAAAGTCTTGTCAAATAACCAGAGCCGCCGTCTGCTGAACCAGCAATCAAAAGATCGGGGTCGTTATCACCATCAACATCGGCAAATCCAGCATCACCATTATATATAGCTATAAAAGTCGTGTTGGGAACCAAAGTAAATGTTCCATCACCACTGTTAAGGTATAACCAAGACTTAAAACCATTAGAAGTTATGCCTGTAATAAAAAAATCTTGGTCGCCATCGTTATCTATATCTGCAACGGCAAGAGATGCAGAATTGATCCCTGTAAATGTCGCGTTAGGACTCAAAGTATAGATGCCAATACCATTGTTAAGGTATAATCTTAAAATTCTACCTCCTGAAGAATCTCCGCTAAGGAGCACATCTTGATCACCATCACCATCCACATCTGCAAAAGCAACAGCACTATCAAAAACTGGACTAAAAGGAGTTGCGATTTCTGAAAATGTGCCAGTGCCATCGTTTAGATATAATTTTGCGATTCTTGTGGAAGCAGTTGAACCTGTTAACAAAAAATCCTGATCGCCATCTCCATCAACATCTGCAAATGCTATTGCTCCTTGAGTAATTCCAATAAAAGGTGCTGCAACATTCGTAAAGACACCCTTGCCGTCATTAATATATAAGTTGGCAATAAATGTCTGACCATCCGAAAGTCCCGTCTCAACAAAATCTTGATCTCCATCTCCATCTACATCTGCGAAAGCTATTGCGCTTTCATAAACACCAACAAATGGCGATGGCAGAACTTCCGTAAAGTTTATTTGCGAAAAGCTTTTAGTGAATGAAGCTATACAAATAGCGAGTAAAATAATTGTGTTTTTCATTTTTTTTAAATTTTAAGGTTGAACATTTGTTTCAAACTAAACTTGGGAAGTTTTTTAAAAGCTGAAACCATTCTTGATTTCTATGAAACAAAGTTGCGTTGATAGTGTGGGGGTTACAATACCGAGAATGGGGGAGTTTAATTAATTGAGAAGTGGGAATTATAAAAAAATTACTGAGAAGGGAATAAAAAATAATGAATATTGAAAAATTAAACTATCCTTTCCTGAATAGCTTTTGCAACTGCCTCTGGGGCTGAATGCACGTGGAGTTTGGCGTAGATGTTTTTAATATGAGTCTTGATGGTCTCAACTGAAATTGTTAATTCATCTGCTATCATTTTATAACTTTTCCCCTCTGTTAAATGTTGTAGTACCTGCTTTTCTTTTTCAGTAAGATTGTATTCCTCGTTCGAAGGCAATTGCACATTTCCCTTGAAAAGTTGCAGAACTCGTCTCGCAATGCTCGGCGTCATAGGTGCGCCGCCACTATGTACATCATTTAAGGCTTCGATGTATTGGTCTGGAGTGGTTGTTTTTAAAATATATCCTGAAGCTCCCGCACAAATGGCCTGAAAAATAGAATCATCGTCAGAGAATACTGTTTGTATCAAAACATTTATTTGTGGTAAATTTTTTTTGATAATTCTTGTAGCTTCAATACCTGAAATACCTGGCATTTCAATATCCATCAAGCAAATATCACAACTCTTCCCTTTTAAGTTTTCCAAAAGATTGTTACAATTAGGGTAAGCAGCCAAACAGTAATATCCGGGAGTGAGATTTAAAAGAAATTGCAAGCTCTCGCGAAGGTGCCTATTATCTTCAAAAATTACAACGTTCACAGTTTTGTTCATTTTACCAATATTAGCGTATTAATCATTATTTCCCAATACCTAAAATGGGTGATGCCTGTTCAGCTTATTGGGAACGAAAGTTGAATTTCTGTACCTTTATTTGGAATGGAACTTATGCCAAGAGAACCGTTCAAATCATTTGCTCGTTGCTGCATATTATCCAATCCATTTCCTTTAAGAATTATTTTTTGGTCAAAACCATTTCCAAAATCTTTCACTTTCATTTCCAATTGCTTGTTTTGCTGATGTATTTTTATTTCCAATTTTTTGGTGTCTGAATATTTGAGGGCATTGTTAACTGCTTCTTTAAAAATCAAATACATATTTTTCTTTTGTTTCATGTTCAGTTTTACCTCGTTTAAATCATCTGCTAAAAAAGTGTAGGAAATATTTCTGCTATTACAAATTTCTTGTACAAAGCGTTCCATTCTATACTTTAGGCCTTCACCTTCATTTTCTTGGGGTTTTATCATCCACACAATATCGCCCATGCGTTCCATGGTTTCTTTTGAATTTGTTCTAATTATATTCAAAATATCACCTTTAACATCAAATTGGGTTTTCCCTGCCATTTGGCTCAACATATAAATACTGCTTAAAGAACTGCCCACTTCATCGTGTAGATCGGCTGCAATTCGGTTGCGAAGTTCTAATTCCTGCATTTGCTGTTTAAGTCGATTTCTATTTATAAAATTATAGATGCCAACTGCTGTAAAAATTATTATCAACCCAAAAATGATCATTAAAAAACGTTGACGGTTAAGTTTCTGTTCGTTAATCTCTTTGTCCTTTTGCAAAACTATAATTTGCTTTTCATTCTTTTCTTTGTTGTACTGTTCCTCTATTGTTTTCAATTGGGCAAGAACTTCATTGCTCTTTAGACTGTCTCTTAAAGAAGTGAATTTATTGGTATATTCCAATGCTTTTTCATACTGTTTATTTTGGGTATAATAATTTGCCAGATTCTTATAGCCTTCGGCTTCATCCCTCTTTTTTCCACCTTCTTTAAATGCTTGAACATTTAATATTGCATTCTTTTCAATTTGAAATTGGTTCTCATTTATTGTTTTACTCGTCAATATTTCAAGATCAATTTTTGTAATCATTTCAGTATCCTTATTTTTTATAGCGAGTTGCTTGCTCTTATTGAAATAAGAAATGGCGGTTTGTGGTTCTCTTTCAGAATACATGCGTCCAATATTGAAATAATTGGTAATCAATCCCGGACTGTTGTCTAGTTCTTTATTTAGTACAATTGCATTTTTGAAATGTTTTTCAGCCAATACAAAATTCTCCAACCCCATATAATTATTTCCCAAGTTTTGTTCAGCGTTAGCTAGCCCACGTTTATCTTCCAATTCTCTCTTTAATTTAACTGATTTGTTGAGATAGGTGATGGATTCGTTAAAACGATTCATTTGGTAATAACAGTTTGAAATATTGTTATAACAAAATGACTCTCCCGTTTTATTACCAGTACTTTCAAATCCCCTTAGCGCCACAAAATGGTATTGAAGACTCTTTTTATAATCTGCGAATTGGTAATAACAATTTCCCAGATTTATTGCCTGTCCGTATTCTTCTTCTTTCTTTCCCAATTTCTTGGAATATTCATATCCTTTCAGAAGATAAGGCAATGCTTCTTTAGATTTACCCAGGTTTTTATAATACAGTCCGGTTGTGGAATTATAAACTTGATTAAGATAATCCCAATCAGTTTCGGTGGCTTTTTCGGCTAAATTTTTTAGCGTTTTCAAATAAAATTCCGTACTGTCCTGTTGTGGTTTATTTTTATGAATATTAGTCAAAATAGCACACGAAGTCGCCAGTGTTTTGTTATTGCCAATAGTTTTTGAAAGTGCCTTTGCACGCCAAGCGTATGTTAGCGCTTTTTCAGAATTACTCTTACTGTAAACTCCGGCAATTTTGTTGAGAGCATTCGCCATTTCAACATCGCGCGTGTTTTTGTTTATTACCGTTTCAAGACTGTCAATTAAAGATTGCTGGGCGTGTGTGGTAGAAATCCACAAAAAGCAAATAATCAAGATGGGTTGATTGATTCGCATAAATATCGCACTTTGAATGATTTAAAGTACGAAAGTTAAGCGAAATACGATGAATTTTATAAAAATATTTTATACGGAGGGATTCAGTAAATACTATTCTTCTTCCTTATATTCATCATACAAAAAGCTATTGTACGGAAAACGCGTGGTGTGAATTTCTTTCACTTTGTCATAAACAAGTTTCCGGAATTCTTTAAAATTTTCTTTATTCAAGGCTGAAATGAAAATGGCTTCCCCATTCAGTTTTGCCATCCAGGTTTGTTTCCATTCCTCCAAAGTGTAATGCGCTTTTGTTTTTTCAGTAATCAAATCGTCATCCTCAATTTCCTCTGCTTGGTATACATCAATTTTGTTGAAAACCATAATGGTTGGTTTATCAGCGCTTCCGATTTCCTCTAGAATTTTATTTACCGAATCAATATGATGCTCAAAGGAGGCATGACTAATATCCACAACATGCAACAGCAAATCTGCTTCACGAACCTCATCTAACGTACTTTTAAAAGATTCCACAAGTTGAGTTGGTAATTTTCTGATAAACCCAACCGTGTCAGTAAGCAAAAATGGAAGATTCCCAATAACCACTTTCCGAACCGTAGTATCCAGTGTGGCGAATAATTTATTTTCGGCAAAAACATCGCTTTTGCTAATCACATTCATCAAAGTAGATTTCCCCACATTTGTATAACCCACCAAAGCCACACGAACCAACGCCCCACGATTGCCGCGTTGCACATCCATTTGGCGGTCAATTTTTTTTAATTTTTCCTTTAGTAAAGCAATTCGGTCACGAACAATACGTCTATCTGTTTCAATTTCCGTTTCCCCCGGACCACGCATTCCTATACCTCCACGCTGGCGCTCTAAGTGAGTCCACATTCCAGCAAGTCGGGGTAACAAATATTGATATTGTGCAAGTTCAACTTGGGTTCGGGCATAACTCGTTTGTGCTCTTTGGGCAAAAATATCTAGAATCAAATTGGTTCGGTCAAGCACCTTACAATCCAATTCACGTTGGATATTTTTTTGCTGTGATGGTGAAAGTTCATCATCGAATATCACAACCCCTACTCCGTGTTCTTCCACAAAATTTTTCACTTCTTCCAATTTTCCTGTACCAATAAATGTTTTCGGATTTGGTACCTCCATTTTTTGGGTGAATCGTTTCAAAACCTCGCCGCCAGCAGTGTACGCCAAGAATTCAAGTTCATCAAGATATTCTTGTGCTTTTTCTTCGTCCTGATATTGTGTAACCAATCCAATTAAAACCGTTTTTTCGTATGAAATGTCCGTTTGCTCTATCATAAAGTAATTTATACCGCAAATGTACAAAACACATAGCAAGAGTTTTTTGTACTTTACAAGCAATTAACATCATTTCATACTTAAATATGAAAAATCTTTACACCGTAGCGTTTTATAATCTCGAAAATCTTTTTGACCAGATACTAATTTCAAATAATTTTTTGCAACAGCATGAAAATGATTTTCAATTTGAACAACTTAAAATCTTCAATTCGAAAAATTTAAAGGAATATGACGGAAAGTTTAAGGGAAATTCCTTTAGAACATTTGCTGGAACTCATTATTTAGGAGGTTTGAGTGATCATTTTCCTGGATATGCAGTTTTTTTAAATTAAAAGTGATAAATTAAATACCAGAAAAGAGCGACCAGTGTAATGACAAAAAATTTATCCATAATCATTCTTTTTTTGCTAATGGTTTTATTTCCTCTCGCTAAAACCAATGCGCAACAAGACCCGCAATACACGCAGTACATGTACAATATGAATGTGGTGAATCCCGCTTATGCTGGATCTAAGGAAAGTCTTTCCATCACCGCACTTTACAGAAACCAATGGTCTGGTTTAGAAGGCAATCCAGTAACGTTTACTTTTTCGGCGCATTCACCAATACATGATAAAATGGGGCTTGGCCTTTCCGCAATAAAAGATGAATTGGGTCCGGTAAAGGAAACAAATGTATATGCAGATTTTTCATATACTCTTCAATTGAGAAGCTCGGTTTACATTGCTTTGGGTTTAAAAGCAGGCGCAACATTTCATGATGTGGGTCTTTCAACTTTGGAATTGCAAGATCCAAACGATCCCTTCTTTTCAGAAAACATAAACAATACCTACCCAAATATTGGTGCCGGTATTTATCTTTATGGGGAAACGTTTTATTTTGGATTGTCAGTTCCAAATATGTTGAAATCTGTTCACTTGGACGAAAATGGAATTAAATACGGTTCAGAAACTAACCATTATTTCACAACAGCTGGTTATGTTTTCACACTTTCAGAAAACTTTAAACTGAAACCTTCCGTAATGGTAAAATCTGCTTTTAATGCACCTGTTTCATACGACGCTAACTTGAATGCACTGTTTTACGATAAGTTTGAACTTGGAGGATCCTACAGATTGGATGATTCGTTCAGTGGTTTAGTTGGATTTCAAATTACCCCAAACATTCGTGTTGGCTATGCTTATGACCACGTGACTTCAGACCTTAAAACAGTAGGCCCAGCTTCGCACGAAGTGATAATAAATTTCAACTTATTTTTAAGACCAATCCGTGTGATTACACCGAGATTCTTTTAAGGTTAGAATGGAAACTCATTGAATCAATTACCTTCAATTTTTCTAGTTCTAACTAATTCGAATTAATAACAATTTCATCAAATTCATAGGTGCCATCAAAAGCTTCCTCCCCACTGCCCACATATTTTAAGGCAATATAACCGTTACCTGTAATACAATCAAGATCAACATTTCCTGAAGGAAACCAAGGTCCAAAAGCATCATCATCCTGAGTTATGTAAGCCGCAGAAAGAATGTCCCAAGTAGCGGAAGTAATATTATCTGGATTTCCGTCCCAATCTGTTGATATAAATAATTCCAGCGTGCTGCCGTCTGCAAAACTGTTTGATGTTTTAAAGTTTAAGGTTTCGCCTTCTTGGGCATCAAAATTTATTTGTGGAGTAATTAACCAAGCTATATTGCTAGAATCTCCGGAATTAAAAGCCTGCATTCTAGCAGAAACACCAAGAGATGGGCTGCTACCTGTTGAGGTAAAAGCTTCCCATTGTTCTGATCCAGCTTCTATATAGTTTGTCCAGCCATTTCCGCTGATAGGATCTCCCGGAGATTGGGTTTCGAAAAAGTCGGTGAAAAGAATATTTAGTCCCGTTGAATCCGCAAGTCCGCAATCAATCTCAGCTGGATCGCAGCGGTCTTCACTATCAAAATAGATTGTGGAAGGATCACTGACGGTAATGTTGAAATTTTCGCCGTAAAAATCGTAGGTTAAAATAGCATCCATATAACCTCTTCCAGTAGGCAAAAGCACTGCCTTGTAATCAGAATAAGTGCTGGTGCTGAAAATTGCAGTATATCCAGAAGTGCAACTTTCAAGTTTACGCTCCGCATCATATTGATCGCCAGGTTCAGCAGCAAAAGTTTTGCGATTTTCGCCAACGGCATCGTGCCGCTCAAATTGTACATCTGGCAAGCGCACAAATAGATTCGTTTTATCATCAGAAAAATCCAAAATAGTAATAGGAAGTGCTTCCACAGTTGCAACTTCAACATCGCGGATTAGAAAATCAAACATAGCAGATTCAGCAATTTTCTGAATATTTGTGCCATCTCGAATTCCCAAAGTCAATACGCCGCTGTTTAAACCAACCGTCAAGCCATCTAGTTTTACGTACACTTTTCTTCCAAATTCAAAAGTGGTGAAAAGCGGGTTTGCGTCAATCAATATTTTTACGCCTGTATTTGGACTTGATGCACTGTTCTGAATAATTAATTCTTCAAAGAAGTTTCCACCTTCATCGCTGGAAATTACATAACCTATGATGTATTTATCCGTTCCTTCCAAAGTTAAAATTGCATCCGGATTTTCGGTATTTGTCTGTTCCTGCTGCAACAAACTTCTTAATGACGAAATTTCGATGATGCTGTTTGGATCAATATCGGGCGCAATAACTTCGGTGTTTGGCACTTCATAATCATCGCTTTTCACACAAGAAAGTACCGTCATTAAAGCGAAGAATAATGTAAATGATTTGTTGAATTTTCCTGTTTTCATCACTCAAGTATTTAATTGTTAAAATCTTACATAGACATTTGCGTAATATGTGGTTCCATAACCGAAGAAATATCGGTTGCCAAAAATGGGCGCATTTCTATTTTGGTCTTCCTCTACTTTTTTATAATCTGCCAATCTGGAATCTTCAAATCCACCAGTTTTGTAATGTTGATCCAGCACATTACTTACGGTTGCAAAAAACCCAACGTAATACCCTTTGATTCTCCATGATTTTCCACCAACAATATTTACGAGCATATACTCTCCAAAATCTTCCTGTTTTAAAAGGGTTTTAGCAATTTCAGGATTGTAATTACTATACGTTTGTCCATCGCCATCAAAAGTAAAAGCGTCCGATCTTCGTAAAGTGCTTACATCTATATAGGCGTTTGAAAAATAATTAGCCGTTACGCCAACCCACCAATATGCTGGGTCTCTGTATTCAATCCCCAATTGATAGGCTCTTTCAGGGCCGCCGGCTACGTGATAGTTTTTCAATTTTGTGGTTTTATCTCCGAAGGTTAGCATGTCAAAATCATCACTCGTTAAATATTGATTTGGATTATTTGTGTAAACATTTTCGCCAAAAGCAACTGCGGCTTTCAACTTGAAAGTTGGGGTTACTTGTGCTTCAATTCCCAATTCAGCACCCATTTTTCGGGTGTCAATTCCTGTAATCACTTCCTGTACAAACGCGTATCCGTCTTTATAACCTTGAGCGGATTCCGTGAAAAAGAAATTGATATCCGTCTGGTTTTTTATTGTGTTATAATATCCAGTAAGGCGCGCTTTTAAAATTGGTGAACGAAAAATATAGCTCAAATCAACATTCTGTATTTTTTCAGAATCAAGGTCAATTACTGTCGCATTGCTCTGCCGGGAATTGCTAAAAGCGTTACGAAGTGTGGGTGCTTTGGTGAAATAGCCAGCATTAATATCAATTAAATGTCTTCCAGTGACTTTAAAAAGAACACCAGCCTTACCTCCAAAATTGGTAAAACTCAATTTTTCACTTTTCCCGAAAGAAAGATTTCCGGGAAAGTTCCCGTTTTCGAAAAGGCCATTGCGTAGGTAATTTGTTTGCGAAGCAGTTACTGCAAAATATAAATCCGTGCGGTTATGTTTAAACTGTCCCTGTGCAAAACCTGAAATTACACGAGCATTCAATTCATAATTATATTTGTAGCGATCACCTTCGGAAACAATTCGATTTCTGTTTTGCAAATCGCTTTGGGCAACATCGCCAATGATTGTATTGTTTATTCCTTCGGCGAAATAATCTATATCTAAATAACCCGTTCCACCTAAAAGATCATTTAGTTCTGCAAAATTTTCACTTTTAAGATTACGATAGCTTAAGTTTCCGTTTAGTGTTATATTGTCATTAATCTGACTACTGAAAATTGTATTTGCCATTAATTGGGTATCGTCCTGCCTGTCTTCCTGAATGGCAAAGATTGAATTTCCACCACTATTCTTAGCAATTGTATTGGCTTCGTAGAGCGAGTTCCAATCCAATTGCCCTTCATTTATAAATTCCTGTTCCGCCAAATAGGCAAGTTCATAATCATAAGCAGTCGGGCTTTCATAGCGAAGAAAATAACTTGGCAAGCGTTGGTAATAATTGGGATATGGATTTCGCGCGCCACCATTATATGCTTGCTGTCCATCCACTTCAATTAATCGCGTTCCGCCGTAATCAACTCTGGTATTTCCAATTTTTCCAAATTGATACCCGAGGTTTGTATTTAAAGCAGTTTTCTCACTAATTTGCCAAAAATGATTGAGCATAATTACAGGCTCTTTTACCGTTTTCACTTTTGAATTTCGAACATCCCCATTTTGATAACCCCAATTTGGGTTGTAATCAATTCCTTTTAAGTTTTCAACCTCCGCAGTTAGAGGTGCAGATTTTCCACGGAGATTTGGTGTGTAAAATGCTGTAAAATTAAGACTGCTTTTTTCGCCAAAAGTCTTTTCAATGGAAGCAAAAAAGGAATTGGCATCATAAATAGTTCCTTCCTGAAAACCCCCATCGCCAAAACGCCGCGAAAGCAAAACAGAATATGCAAAACTGTTTTTTCCTTGCCCGCTATTATAGGAACCAATCACTCTGCCGCGATAACTTCTGTTTGAAGATGCATACGAAACTCTTCCACCCTTTCTATACTGCGAAGCGCGCATAATTATATTTGTAGTTCCTGCCACATCGCCAAAAGTAAAATCATTAGCCTTCAAACCCATCGAAAATTCCTGGTTGCGCTGAACATCGTTCAAACCACCCCAATCTGCCCATTGCGGGCGACCGTCATATTGTTTGTTCATCTCAAGCCCGTTGATGAGCACTTTCCCATTAGCATTGTCAAAACCGCGGGGATTGAAAAAAGTAGTGCTGAAATCATACGCGGCGGCGTTCAAAAAAACATCATCGGAAGCCTGCAATAGGCCGGAAATATTATAAGAAGTTCCTTCATCATCATCCAATTCATTATCTGAGAGACTGATAATCCCTATTTGTGTTTCCACCTCCCGAAGATCAATTTCCATTAAAATAGGATCTAAATTAATTGGAGCATCGTTACGAATAATTATTGGAAGCTTTAAAGTTATATATCCTGCTTTTGAAACTTGTAATATTTGCTGCCCTTGGGGAAGATTTTCTTCAAGAAAATAAAACTCACCCAAAGAGTTAGTTTCAGTATTAAAGATACTAGCCTGAATGTTTATTTCAACATTCGGAATGGGCTCATAAGAATTGGTTTCCAGTAACCGCCCTTTCACGATGGCTTCTTGAGCAAATGAAGAAAAACCGCCCAAAAAAACCACACAACCTATAAAAATGAAGTATTTCATCTTTTAATGTGATTTTGAATTTTGGGGAGAATTTTCTGGGAAGAATATAAATTTAATAAATAAATTGTTATATCTGTATAATTATTGTTAACTTTTTAAGTTAAATATTTTATTTGATTATGGAAAAATTATCGCGATATACTATTTTACTTTGGTTGTACTGCATTACAACTTCATTTTCCCAAACAGAAAAAGATTATAAAATAAATACGATTGCATTTTACAATCTTGAAAACCTCTTCGATTATGAAGACGACCCCATAACTTTTGACGATGATCGTACGCCTGAAGGAAAAGATCATTGGACGCAAGAAATTTATGACGCGAAATTGGCAAACATGGCGAAGGTTATTTCAGAAATTGGAGCGGATGTTACGGGAACTTCGCCAGCAATCATAGGCGTGAGTGAAATTGAAAACCGACGTGTACTTGAAGATTTGCTGGATCAAAAACAATTAGCCAATAAAAACTACGGAATTGTACATTTTGATAGTCCAGACCGTCGCGGCATTGATGTGGCTTTACTTTATCAAAAGAAATTATTTACTCCCACATCTTCGAAAGCTTATGAATTGTTTCTTTATGATGACAACGATAGAACAAAACGGGTTTATACTAGAGATCAACTTTTAGTGACCGGAATGTTTGACGGCGAAAAAATACACATTATTGTTAACCATTGGCCTTCCCGGAGCGGAGGTGAAGCGCTTAGCCGACCTAAACGATTAAAAGCTGCACAACTCAACAAACACATAATGGATTCACTATTTAGCGAAGATCCGT
This sequence comes from Flavobacteriales bacterium, assembly GCA_038259585.1. GTDB lineage: Bacteria > Bacteroidota > Bacteroidia > Flavobacteriales > Flavobacteriaceae > Aequorivita. The sequence continues at coordinate 49,844 of JBBSOQ010000006.1, forward strand.
ATGCGAAAATCATAACAATGGGAGATTTAAATGATGATCCAACCAGTCCCAGCGTGAAAGAGGTTTTAAAAACAAAAAATGAACGCGAGGATATGAAACTGAAAGAACTTTATAATCCAATGGAAGCTTTATTTAAAAAAGGGCTGGGAACTTTGGCATATCGCGATGCCTGGAATCTTTTTGACCAAATAATTATTTCAACCGAACTTACCAAAAAAAATTATTCTTCCTATCGTTTTTACAAAGCTGGAATTTTCAACAAGAGTTATTTGGAAACACCTCGAGGGCAATACAAAGGTTACCCTTTCCGAAGTTTTGTAAATGGTTTTACTGGCGGGTATAGTGATCATTTTCCCGTGTATATTTATTTGATAAAGGAAAAGATTTCGAATTAGTAATTAGAAAAAATACAGGCATACAATTAATAAAGCGCCTGTCCAATAAAACATTTTTATTACCGTTAAACACTCGTGTTAAAAGCGCTAAAAATCTTCTTCTTGTCTTTTTATACCTTGGGAACTTTTTGTCTACCGATGGGCAATTTTTCAATACTGCCAAATCTTTCCGAAATGTATAGTTACTGCAAAGCAAACGAAGACAAAGATTTAACACCATTTGATTTTGTTACAGACCATCTTTTAAATTTTGATGGAATGTTTGACAAACACGATAACGGCGACGAACAAAAGCCACACACTCCGCTACATGCGCAGAACCATTCACAGATAACATTATTTCAGTTTATAAGTCCGTTGACTTTCAAAACGGATTCTTTCAAAAATATTGAACCGAAAGAAATCATTTATTCTTCTGAAAACCTTTCGGTTTCTAATTACACTTCTAAGGTTTTTCATCCACCCATAATTTCTTGATTTAAGTTTTTTAATGACTTCGTTTAGATTTTAAGCGAAGCAGTAAGTATTAATTTTAAACTAGTAAAAAAATGAAAAATATATTTTTCGTTTCATTGGTCATTTTATGCGCCAATGCAACAGGTTGCGCACAGAAAAAAGTGCCGAGTGAAGTTGATTATTCATTCACAACAAAATTTTCCAATGCTACAAATGTTTCGTGGGACAAGGAAAACTCAACTGAATATGAAGCAGAATTTGAATTGAACGGCTCAAAATATTCCGCAAATTTTTCTGAAACAGGAAAATGGCTAGAGACCGAGCGCGTAATAACTTATGAAGAATTACCCGAATTGGTTCAGCAAAATTTTATGGCTTCCCATACAGATGCTAAAGTGAAAGCCGTTGCAAAAATAGAAACATCTCAAGGCGAAACGCACTATGAAATTGAAGTGAAACAACTTTTGGGCGCAGAAGAACTTTTTTATGATACAAATGGAGAAGAATTTCAGGATGATGATTCAGAGAATTGATATAACAAAAAAGGCAGTACATTTATATATGTTGCCTTTTTTAAAACCGAGTGAATCTATGAAGTCCAAATTAACAATTCTTTTATTTTTTCTTTCAATCAATATTATTTTTTCACAGGAAATTATAAAAATTGATAGTATAGTTCCTATAAAAAAGGAAAATCTGAAATTTGACTATAAAGCACTTATTGTTCCGTCAGCTTTGATGGCCTATGGAATTATTGGGATTGAGAGCGATGGTTTAAAAGGTTTTAATGCAAATATTCGGGAAGAAGTAACGGAAGATATTGACGATAAATTTACTATTGATGATTTTTCGCAATATGCTCCAGCATTAGCTGTTTATGGGCTTAATCTTTTTGGAGTTGAAGGGAAGAACAATTTTAAGGACCGCACCATTATTTTAGGCACTTCCTATTTGCTTATGGGAACTTGGGTTACCGCAATGAAGAAAACCACCCGAATTGAGCGACCCGATAAAAGTGGCTTTAATTCTTTTCCTTCTGGCCATACCGCCACAGCTTTTGCAAGTGCAGAATTTTTGTGGCAGGAGTATAAAGATGTTTCTTTTTGGTATGGAATCTCGGGATATGTTGTTGCAACAGGAACTGGATTTTTTAGAATATACAACGACAAACATTGGCTTACAGATGTAGCTATGGGTGCTGGAATAGGAATTTTAACGACTAAAATTGCTTATTGGGTTTTTCCACTTATGGATAAATACATCTTTACAAGGAAAGAAAATAGAACAACAGCAATGGTTGCTCCATTTTATAATGGAAAACAATTGGGAGCAGGTATTCTGCTAAACATCAATTAAAAATCAGTAAAACAAAAACATGAAAAACTTAAATAAAGTAGCAGAAATAACGCTGATTTTCTGGTTAATGAAAATTATAGCGACCACCCTAGGGGAGACTTTTGGCGATTTTTTATCAATGACCCTCAATTTGGGCTATGCTGTGGGCATCGGCATAACCGGCGTTTTCTTTATTACCGTTCTTTTGATACAATTGTATTCAACAAAATATATTCCTGTTTTCTATTGGCTTGTAATTATTGCGACCACAACCTTGGGTACTGAGATTTCAGATTTTATGGATCGCAGCTTAAATTTAGGCTATACCGTTGGGAGCATTATTCTTTTTGTAGGCTTGCTGGCAACACTATTTCTCTGGCATAAAAAATTCAAAAGCTTAAGCGTTTTCCCAATTTTTGAAAGGGACAAAGAAATCTTTTATTGGGTTGCAATTTTGTTTTCTAACAGTTTGGGGACAGCATTTGGAGATTATCTAAGCGACGTTATTGGAATGAGCTATTTGAATGGCGCTTTGGTTACAGCGAGTATAATTTTAATTGTGGTGCTCCTTCATTATTTCACAAAAATAAACCAAATTGTCTTGTTTTGGATTGCCTTCATATTTACGCGTCCTTTTGGAGCGACCTTTGGCGATTTTTTAACCAAACCCCTTGCAAAAGGAGGATTGGATTTGGGAACACTCAATGCCTCGATAATCTCAGTTATCCTAATTGGTATTCTGATAGTTGTTTCACACAAGCGTCTAAAAATAGCAAACCAACAAGTTCAATAATATTCAAAAAAAAAGCGTCCAAATTTTAGGACGCCTTTTTAATATAAATTTATTTTAGAACCATTGGCTCCATGGAATTCGGCTAAGCATTAAGACCAAAGCAATGGTATAGAATATTGCAAGGGTTTTAAATTTCCCGGTAGAAAGGAGTTTGTTTTTGTGTTTTGAATAACCTATTGTAATAAAAATCACGGTCAAAATCATAACCATTGGATGTTCCACCGCATAAAGTCGAGCCGTGGAATCTTTCATTACTGCACCCATCCCTGAATTGGTAATATTCTGAAGTCCCAATGGCGAAACAAAATATAAAATCAGCCCTATCAATAACTGAATGTGTGTAACAATAAGTGCGAAGAGCGAAATTCTAAAATCTTTTGCCCCGTATTCTCTCTTTGAGAAAAACCCTGCTAGCGCATTCAATGTTGCTAAAACAACAATAAGAAGCACTAAATAAGCCCAATAGGAATGGATAAATTGAATAGTTGTATACATCTTTAATTATTTTTGAAGTGTTTCAAAGATAATATATATAAACAAAAAAAATGCCCCAAAAGTTTGGGGCATTTTTATAAATTATAGAATATATATTAGAAATCGTAACGGATGCTTGCGTTCCAAGTTCTTCCATTACCATAGTAGTAACCGAAAGAATCTTTTTGGCTCAAATAAGCTTCGTTAGTAGCGTTATAACAGTTTGCTCTAATTGTGAAGTCATTACCTCCAAAATCAAATTTGTAAGTAATACCGGCATCTAAAACACTGTATGCAGGCAAACGCTCTGCCTGATAAACTTCTCCAGCCAAAGAAGCATCAACAACATCTCCAGAATCAACAAAACCGTAAAGATCTGTATAGATGTTATAATCTGCATCTACACTAAGACCACCAATAATATTGTATTTGAAACCAAACCCAAAAGAAGTTTGTGGTGCATTGCCCACTTTTGTTCCACTCAAATCAACAGAACCTTCTTCTAAAGTTGCATTTGTTTCGTTATTTCTTGTTTGAAAAGGTGTTTCACCGTCATATTTCCAGTTTCCAATGCTTCCGAAAGCTCTAAGCATAAATACGCTGGAATAACGGTATTTACCTTCAAATTCAAAACCTTTGTGAACTTGCGTAATATCTGTAAATCTTTGGAAACGGTCAACTTGCTCAACTGGATCTGTAGAATCTGGGTTTCCTTCAATAAAACCTCCTTGAAGGAATCTGTTACCCCAAGATGTATAATATCCATTCAAGTCTAAGCTAAATGCTCCTGCGCGAAGTCTATAACCAACTTCTACTCCTAAAATTTCTTCGTTATCAATTTCGTTTTCACCTTCAAGAATATAGTTTGAGTTTCTGATATCGTCAAAAACATTATCTAAGAAAGGTTGTCTTGAATAGTAACCAGCATTTGCGAAAATTGTATTGTTTTCAATAAAACTATAGCCCATTCCACCTTTAACGTTGTAACCCAACTTGCTTATTTTCTCAGATTTTCCTAGACCATTTACGCCTTCAACTTCTGTTCCTTGAGCACGACCTTCTCTTTGGTAACTCTGTGTAGAAACTGCACCTTGTACAAAGGCAGAGAAATTGTCTGATTTATATTCTGCTTGACCGAAACCTCCAATATAGTTGATGAATTCAGAATAATCGTAGTTAAATCTTTGGCTTTCATCAGCAGAGTTGAACAATGCTGCCCAAGGGTTTGCTTCAAAAGTTTCATTAATTACGTAATCGCTATCTCTTTGGTCACCGTAACCAAAATTGTCCGCATAACCTTGAAGTCCCAAAAGATTGTTCATTTGGTACCAGTGGCTACCTTTATATAAACGTGTATCAAGACCAAGGTTGAATGTGAAGTTATCACTTACAGCGCTTTCAAGGTTTGTTAGAAAACCATACCAGTTATGGTTGTTAACAGACATTCTTCTTGCAAGTGAACCACTTCCGTAGCTTCCTATTCCGTTTTCGGCTGATTCAATATTATTATCAATTATTGCATTGAAATCTATTTCGCCATTGTTATCGCGAATTAGGTTTCTTGAACTACCTGCAGGTCCTGTACCACCTCCGCGGCCAAAAGAAGCATATGCAACAGAAGACAAGTTTGTTCTATCGCTAATTGTCCAATCCCAGTTAAGGTTTACAATTGGCTTGTGATAATAGTTTCTTCTTATAGTAAAGCGTTCGCCATCCAAGAATCCAGAGTTGTTATTATAACGTTTACCGTACTGTTCATAATCTTCCAAAGATTTCGAAAAGTTTTGATCGTGCCATTGTGGTGCTCCAGTCAATAAAAAGTTTAAAGAGTGCTTATCATTCGGAACGAAACCGATACCTATAAAATAGTTCTGCCCTTGACCAGCAGTACCGTCTGAATATTTTCTGTGTGCTTGCCAGTGGTCAAACATAAATGAGTAAGCCCATTTACCTTTTAAGCCAGAATCGTAGCTTAAAGTTCCTTTAAAGTAACTATCGTTACCAGTCATAAAACGTGCAAAACCACCTTCTTTTCTGCCAGCAGCTCGAGACACGATATTCACCGTACCACCTACTGAAGAAATAGCCAATTTTGAAGAACCCAAACCACGTTGTACCTGTACTGCATTAGCTACATCAGACATACCAGACCAGTTAGATCAGTACATTCTACCATCTTCCATTCCGTTGATTGGTTGACCGTTTAAAAGAAACGCCGTGTTTGTTTGGTCAAAACCACGTAAAAACATTTGTGAATCTCCAAAACCACCAGCTTGGTTAGAAACATAAACACTTGGAGTACTTTTTATAGCCTCTGGAAATTCTACGTTACCTACAGCCTTTGCTTGGATTTCAGCAGATGAAATAGTTGAAACGGCAATAGGAGTTTGGCGATCTCTGGCCATATCTATAATTCCTCTTCCAACAATAACAACCTCCTCAAGTGCATCAGCATCTACGGTAATTTCAATATTACCAAGATTTGCTGTTCCTTTAAAAGGAACTTTTTGAATAGTGTAACCAATGTATGATATGGTTAGCGTACCCGTCTTGCCAGAAGTTTCTAAAGTGAAATTTCCATCAAAATCGGTAATGGCACCATTTGTAGTACCTGTTTCAATAACATTTGCGCCAGGCAATGGAGCTTTTGATTCAGAATCGATTACAGTTCCTGTAACCGTTGCTTGTGAAAAAGCGGCAAAACCGCCCAATAAAAAAACAAAGAGTAAAAGTTTTCTCATGAGTTTTGAGTTTAGATTTAAAATTTCGGCAAAAATACAATCTTAAATAGGTTCTAACCAATAAAAAAGATTAAGAATCTTTAAGAAAAATAATTGCTTATAAAGTTAAAAGTTTAAGTCTAAAAACTTGATGGATAACATGTTAGTTATAACAATATTATTAACATATTAAATTATCGAGAAATTTAGAAGGCAATGCAGTCAATTTTATCCTTAATTGAAAGCAGATTTGCAAAATATTGTTCGTGTAATTCTTTGGGCAATGGTTGGGAAAAAGGAGTGTCATCTTGAAAAGGATCTACCTCTTTTCCGTTTTTCCAAAATCGGTAACACACATGTGGTCCGCTTGTATTTCCTGTCATCCCAATCCAGCCAATTACATCGCCCTGGCTCACGTGCTGTCCCACTTTTACATTTCTAGCTTTCATGTGTAGATATTGAGTTTCGTAGGTGCCGTTATGTTGTAATTTAACATAGTTACCGTTACCACCTCTATGCTCAGATTTTGTTACCACTCCATCAGCCGTTGCAAGAATAGGCGTGCCCACAGGTGCAGCGAAGTCTGTGCCACGGTGGGGGCGTAGTTTGAAACCGTAGTATTTTATGCGTCTGTTTAAATTGTAACGAGAAGATATTCGGCTAAATGCTACTGGAGCTTTCAAGAATGCGCGCTTTAAATTGTTGGCATTCTCATCATAATAACCAGAGATTTTTCCCAAAGAATCAGAAGAAAATTTAAATGCATATAACGGTTTGCCGCGATGTTCAAAATAAGCTGCCTTAATTTCTTGAAGACCTCCAGGAATAGTATCTTCTATAAATTTTTCAGTATAAATAACCTTAAACCGATCCCCAGGTTGCAGTTTAAAAAAGTTAATGGTCCAAGCATAGATATTCGCCAATTGATCCGTCATATATGGACTTAGATTCTGTTCTTCCATAGTTGCAGATAACGAACTGGTTATTACACCAGAAGCTTCGCGTTCTTCATACCGAACTGGTTTCTGACTGTTGAATATAGAGAGTGTATCCCTAAAATCTACCACGGCATAGTCTACAGTATTGGTTTCATAAATAAAAACTTGTGTTTTGTTTGGTGATTCTTTAGAATTAAGCAGTACATAAGGCTTTCCCACTCCTATCTTTCGCACATCAAAACTATCGCGAAATTTAGTAGCCACTTCCATTATTTTTTCTTGGGAAACTCCGTTCGCGAAAAGAATATCGCCAAAAGTATCGCCTTTCCGTATGGTATCGCGTATTACGTTAAAGTCATTGAGAATATAGCCATATTGTTCAATAATTGGTTCTGCTATTACCTTTGTCTCGGCTATTTCTTCTTTTTTGTTTTCACAAGCGGTAGTAAGCAGGATAAGTGTTAATGCGGCTAAAATTAAATTCTTCAATGCGGGGGAAATTTTGGTATTATATTTTATTAATCTGCTAATATTTTAAAGGAATGTTGCAATCCCTTAAATTCCGTCAAGGTAGCCTTTAATGAACCTACGGCCAAATCTGCTTTTATTAGCAAAGGTATTTTATTCTTGTCGTCACTAATCCAGACAGTTAAACTTTCCTTTTCTTTGAAAACCCTTCCTGACTGAACATAAGGTCGGAAAATCAAGGTGCGAACGCGCCCAAAATTAGTATCTAAAATTTCTTTTCCAAGGAATTTTAACCTGAATTTGTAATTTTCTTTATCAAAAAACATATTCATTTCCACTACGTCGCCTTCTTTTATATTTTCAGTTTCCAATTTGTTTCGAAGATAATAAAATGCTGAAATCATATCTTGCGTTTCCCGTGGAAAAGAAAATACTGTAATTTCATCACTCTTTTTATCATTAACGGTTGCTCTGTTGGAAGAATGATTAAAATCAATCTGAATATCCTTAGTATAACCGCCTTCATCAATTTTCCTTATAAAGCGGTATGGAATATTCTTTTCCTTGTCTATATAAGATTGGTAGTCGTCTTTAACCTTAAAAAACAATTTTGAAACACCCACGGTTTCACCGTAGCCCCTAACGTGAAAAACCTCTTTCCCATTAATAGTTGCGTCATTTACTTTAAGGGTTGCGTAGCCAGCAGTTACAAAACCGTAATGAACGCGAAATTTGAAATATTCGCGATCGCCATAAGCTTTCTCTTGTGCAGAAATAAAAAATATATTCGAAAAAAGAAATAAAAGCGTGAGCAGCTTTTTCATCTGAATAAAATATTTGAGAAATATGAAGATGGAATGCCCAAATTATTTATTTCGATTGATTTAAAAATTGTTACTCGGCATTTCATAAATTAGTACCTAGGGGGTTTGTGTTTTAAAAATTACAACTACCGTTCCAAAAAAAATAACCCCACCTTCTTAAGACGATGGGGTTTTCTAAATGTTACATTTTATAAAGTTCCTCGTTGCGCCTGCTCGCGTTCTATGGATTCAAAAAGCGCTTTAAAGTTTCCGGCTCCAAAACCTTTTGCACCCATTCGTTGTATTATCTCAAAAAACAGTGTTGGCCGGTCTTCCAAAGGCTTTGTAAATATTTGAAGCAGATAGCCTTCTTCATCTGCATCTATCATTATGGAAAGATTTTTTAATTCGTTTATGTCTTCTTTCATCATCTTCATATGATCTCCCAAACGGCGCGGAATATCATCATAATAAGATTGCGGTGGAGGTGGTAAAAATTCTATACCACGCTCTTTAAGTTGGCTCACAGTTTTTATAATATCATCTGTTGCAACTGCTAAATGCTGTACTCCAGAATCTTCATAAAAGTCTAAATATTCTTCAATTTGTGATTTTTTTATTCCTTTTGCGGGTTCGTTTATTGGGAATTTAATACGCCCATTACCATTACTCATAACCTTACTCATCAACGCAGAATATTCTGTATGAATTTGCTTGTCATCAAAAGAAAGGAAATTTACAAAGCCCATTACATCTTCATACCATTTTACCCATTTGTCCATTTGACCCCAACCAACGTTACCAACCATATGATCTATATATTTCAAGCCTGTGGGAGCTGGATTGTAATCACTTTTCCATTCACGAAAACCTGGTAAAAATTGTCCGTTATAGTTTTTTCGTTCCACAAACATATGTACAGTTTCACCATAGGTGTAGATTCCGCTTCGCACTACTTCGCCGTGCTCATCTTTTTCAACGGTAGGTTCCATATATGGTTTTGCTCCGCGTTTGGTGGTTTCTTCAAATGCGCTTCGTGCATCTTCAACCCAAAGAGCGATTACTTTCACACCGTCTCCGTGTTTTACAATATGATCATTTATTGGCGATTTGCTATTTAAAGGTGTGGTAAGAACAAGTCTTATTTTATCCTGTTTTAATACATAGCTTACAGAATCGCGCGAACCGGTTTCCAATCCTTTATAAGCGTGTGACTGAAATCCAAACGCTGCTTTATAAAAATGTGCGGATTGTTTTGCGTTGCCCACGTAAAATTCTACGTAGTCAGTTCCCAATAAAGGCAAAAAATCTTCTGCGCCTTCAAATATTTTTTCCAGTCCGTAATTAACTGATTTTACTTCTTTGCTCATAATATAATTGTGTTCAAATTTTTTAATGTTCCAACCAACTTTGATAATAGGTTCCGTCAGAAAGTTTTAATCCATCCTCGGTGACCTGCAACGGCTTAAAGGTATCAACCATCACAGCAAGTTCGTCTGTTTTTGTTTTTCCAATACTTCTTTCCGTAGCGCCCGGGTGCGGCCCATGCGGAATTCCAGCAGGGTGAAGCGTGATTTGACCTGCTTCAATATCGTTTCTACTCATAAAATCTCCATCCACATAATATAACACCTCATCGCTATCAATATTGCTGTGATTGTATGGCGCTGGAATGCTGAGCGGATGATAATCATAAAGGCGCGGCACAAAACTACACACTACAAAAGCATCTGTTTCAAAAGTTTGATGCACTGGGGGCGGTTGGTGAATGCGTCCAGTTATTGGTTCAAAATCGTGTATTGAAAAGGCGTATGGAAAGTTGTAACCGTCATAGCCCACCACATCAAAAGGATGTGTGGCGTAAACCATTTCAAAAATTTCGTCGTGCTTTTTAACTTTTACTAAAAACTCCCCTTTTTCGTCGTGACTTTCTAATTCTTGCGGTTTGCGAATATCGCGCTCACAATAAGGCGAATGTTCCAACAACTGCCCAAACCAGTTTCTATAACGCTTCGGTGTATAAATTGGTCTTCGCGATTCAACGATAAAAAGACGATTGTCTTCCGTGTCAAAATCTATTTGATAAATAATTCCGCGGGGAACCAAAAGATAATCACCGTATTTGAAATCTAGATTTCCTAAAAAAGTGCGCAATTTTCCGCTGCCTTTATGAATGAAAATCAATTCATCGGCATCCGTATTCTTATAAAAATAATCTTTTAATGAATCCTGCGGCGCTGCAAGAATGATACTGCAATCGCTATTTGTGAGTACTGTTTTTCGGCTGTTTAGATAATCCTTTTCAGGTTTTACGTTAAACCCTTTTAGGCGAAGGGATTCTATATTATTTGCGCGTGCAATTTTTGGGGCCACATTGTATTGTTTCTTTATCTCCTTTACTTGGGTAGGCCTGTATTCGTGGTAAATATTACTATACATTCCGTCAAAACCTACAGTGCCAAAAAGTTGTTCGGAATATAGGCTTCCGTCCGGTTTTCGGAATTGTGTATGGCGCTTGGGCGGAATTTTGCCCAGTTTATGGTAGAAAGGCATAATTTGAAAATTTGTAAACAAATATCGGAAAAATATTGAAGCTATAGGTTTAAGTTTATGCTAAAACCTATACCCTAAAGCAACATACCATTCACTTTTTTCTAGCTCAGGTGAATAAGAGTATTTAATTTCCATTGGGCCTAAAACCGTTTCTAAACCATAACCTACTGAAAAGCCAGAGTAGTCTACCCCATCTATCCATTGCCCAGTTTCAAAAAGATCGTTACCCACATTGGCTATGTTTGCACCAATATTAATGTGGTTTTTTCTGAATATTTCATAATCAAAAGTAAAGGTGGATTTAAGATAGGTATTTCCTCGAATTGAAATGGCTTCATAACCCATAAAAGGAATAATATTGTTCATCTCCTTAAAACCATATCCGCCAAGCGCAAAATCAAGGGTAGTAGTTTCTGGTCCGCCCCACTTGAACCCTCCCTCCACAGTTATATGTGCGGAAAGATTTCTAAAAACTTTATGTGCATAACCCAGTTTTGCTTTTGCTAATGAAAAGGGCTCAAATTCTTTATTACGTCCGTGAGCCAAAAGATACCAGTGAAAATCACCTGAAAAATAAATGCCACTTTTTGGGAAAAAACTATTGTCATAACTATCGTATTTCAAAAATCCCAAAGCACTATAATAATTAGTGCTTTCAAAAACAGTGCGCGGTAAGTTATTGTCATCTGTACCAATAGTTTCAGAAAGATATCGAAGGTATTTATGTTCTGCTCCCAAACCAAGAATGAAGGTCCTACGGAATAATGTTTCAATATAAAGTTGATTTGTAAAATCACTGTATTTTATTGACAATGAATTAATAGGCAAAGAAACTTCGGCATTTAAGTCTGCATCTACAAAACTCAATGGCACATCGGTTTCAAAAAAGTGATATTTTGAATTGAAGCCCACACTCCAATAAAAACCTTTGTCTATATAATATTCAAAATTATAGCGAAGATTGTCTCCAGCAATCAAATCTAACGATGCTATATCGTTATTAGTAAACAGCCTTTTTTTTGTAATGTTTACTAAAGCTGCTGTTCGGAAAAGATCATCATAATGTGCCGCAAAGCGTAACATCATAGAAGAATTACTTTCACGCAATTGCAAGAGCAATGTGCTTTTATGGTTGTCATCTTCAAAAAACTTATAATTGATATCCTGAAAATTTCCCGTTGCTGAAAGGTTGTTTATGCCTTCGTTAAACTCCTTATAAGTAATTTTATCTGGGGTTCGCAGTTTTAGTTTTCCCAAAACATAACTTCGGGTGTACTTTTCAATTCCCTCAATTTTTACTTCTTTTATAAAAATAGTGTCTTGGTTTTCAAACTCAATTTTCTTCTTTTCCGTATGCTTTTGTTGGGAAGCCAGTTTTGCAAGTTCTTCTCTAAAAGAATCTGCCGCATCTACTCCTGAAGCTACTATATTTTTACCTTCATCAAAAGAAACTACAGAAAAATCCTCAATATTTGGGTGAATATATATATCGGTTTTTTTTCGCTTTTCAATCATATCTTTGATTGTTCTGTAATTATTTATTTGCACCAAAACATCAAAAGCAGATTTCAAGTTTTTACGACTTTTTAGACTGTCCTGCACATCTATACCAATAATAATGTCCATTCCTTTAGCCCGCACTTCGTTAATGGGATAATTGTTTACAACACCTCCGTCAATCAAAACCTTATCATCAATTATAACAGGGCTAAAAAGTGACGGGAGGGCACCGCTGGCAGTAACTGCTCTGGGAAGATTTCCGCGGTCTAAAATAACTTCCTTTCCACTTTCAATATTGGTGGCAACGCAGAAAAAAGGAATTGGCAGTTTGCTGAAATCTGAAATGGTACTAACGTGGCTGGTCAATCTTGAAAGCAAATTGTAAATGTTCTGCCCTTTTGAAAGCCCCGAAGGAAATCCAACTTTAAATTTATCAAAAGGCAAAACCAAAGCATATTTTTCAGCTTCCTGTTTTTCGTAAAAAGTTTTTGCACTACGCGGAATATTGTCCTGAATTAGCGTACTAAAATCAGTTTGTCCAAAAATACTGTCAAGTTGATGTGCAGAATATCCCGAAGCATAAAGCGCCCCGATAATTGCGCCCATACTCGTCCCACCTATATAATCTATCCGAACGCCAGATTCCTCAATAACCTTCAGAGCGCCAATATGTGCAAGACCTTTTGCCCCACCGCCACTCAATACAAGACCTACTTTTATATCCTCCCCGCTTTTTTCCTGCGAAAAGGAAAGAGTTGAGATTATTAGGAATACTATGAAAAGTACTTGCTTCATTGATTGTATTACGAGATTGTTAGATCCTTAGAATTATTCATTACTAAAATGTTCAACTAATTTCTTTGCTCTACTTGCACCGATAACTTCTGAAAGCTCTTCAAAACTTGCGGAAGCAATCCGTTTTGTGCTTTTAAAATGCTTTAATAATTCAACGATGGTTTTTTCACCAATTCCAGAAATGGTTTCTAACTCTGTGTTTAAAGCTTGTTTGCTTCTTTTGCTTCGGTGAAAAGTAATTCCAAAACGGTGCGCTTCATTCCGAAGTTGCTGGATTATTTTTAAAGTTTCACTCTTCTTGTCTAAATACAACGGAATAGGATCATTTGGATAAAACAATTCCTCCAATCGTTTTGCAATTCCTATAATAGCGATTTTTCCGCGCAATTCCAATTTATCCAAACTTTTCAAGGCCGAAGAAAGCTGCCCTTTCCCCCCATCTATGATGATTAGTTGCGGCAATGGTTGCTCTTCCTCAAGCAACCTTTTGTAACGGCGATACACAACTTCTTCCATCGATGCAAAATCATCCGGCCCCTCCACGGTTTTAATGTTGAACTTACGATAATCCTTTTTACTCGGTTTTCCATCTTTAAAAACCACACAGGCAGCCACAGGGTTTGTTCCTTGAATATTACTATTATCAAAACATTCAATATGCCGCGGTTCTTCGCTCAACCTTAAATCTTTTTTCATCTGCGCCATGATTCGCTTTTCGTGACGGTCCGGATCTACTATTTTGGCTTGCTTGAAACGCTCCATTCGGAAATATTTCGCATTTCTTTCTGAAAGATCTAAAATTGCCTTTTTGTCACCGAGCTTTGGCACATGTATTTTTATTTCTTCGCCCAATTCCACTTCAAAAGGGAGATAAATTTCATTTGTAAGTGAATTGAAACGCTGCCGGATTTCAACAATTGCAAGCTGAAGCAATTCTTCATCGGTTTCGTCAAGTTTCTTCTTTATTTCCAAAGTGTGCGAACGAATAATCGCGCCGTGAGAAAGTTGCAGAAAATTTACATATCCATAACTTTCGTCCGAAATAATTGAAAAAACATCAACATTGTTAATCTTGGGGTTTACAACCGTCGATTTGCTTTGGTAATTCTCTAAAATATCAATCTTTTCCTTTACCCGCTGCGCCTGCTCAAATTTTAAATCTACTGCCAAATTTTTCATTTGGCTTTTAAATTTATGAAGCGAATCTTTAAAATTTCCTTTTACGATATTACGGATGGCTTCAATATTTTCGTGATATTCTTTTTCAGAATAAAGCCCTTCACAAGGTCCAGCACAGTTTCCCAAGTGAAATTCCAAACAGACTTTATATTTTTCAGCTCTTATTTTTTCTTCAGAAAGATCATAATTACAAGTTCGCAACGGGTATAACCCTTTTATTAAATCCAGCAACGTATGCACGGTTTTCATGCTCGTGTACGGTCCGTAATATTCACTACCGTCCTTTATCATTCGCCGTGTAGGGAAAACCCGCGGAAAACGCTCGTTTTTAATACAAATCCACGGATAACTTTTATCGTCTTTCAGCAGCACATTGTAGCGCGGCTGATAATTTTTAATCAAATTATTTTCCAGCAATAGTGCATCCGTTTCGGTTTTAACGACAATGTGCTTTATGGTTTCAATTTTTCTTACGAGAATTCGGGTTTTCCCGTTATCCTGCGTTTTATTGAAGTAAGACGCAACTCTTTTTTTTAGGTTTTTTGCTTTTCCAACATAAAGCAATTTCCCGTCTTTATCGTAATATTGATAAACGCCCGGTGAATCTGGAAGTGTTGCAATTTGAAGTGTTACCGAAGCATTGGCCATGGCCTCAAAGATACTTTCTATTTTGTTTTTTAAGGAATTTTTCTGGAACCAAAATAAGTTAAGGAAGGGTTAAATCAAGATTTCAAAAATCCAAACATCCAAATCTTGCGTATCTATTACAACCAACTAGATTAAAAATGCCTAAAAGCAATTTTCATATTACTTTTAAAAAGTATTTTGTGCTTTCCCTTTCGATTTTTTATCTGCTCAACCCGATGCAGAAACAGCTTTCGGAGGGAATGCACACATTTTCGCATGTGATGACGCATACAGATTATGGACATCACGAAGAAGATCATTTGTTAGACCGCGAACACACGCACGAACACAAAATGATTACGTTTTTCTCCAAAATATTTTCTTCGGAAGAGAAAACAAACGAACACGACGGCGTGTTTTTCAATTATACGTTAGACAAACATTTTGCACAGGAATATCCTGCAATCGATTTCAAGTTTAAATCAATAGTGACACACATATATTATTATACTTTTCATATTTCGAAAAGCGTAAAAACTATTCCCTCTCCACCTCCAGAAAAATTCTTTTCATAATTATTTGAGATTTTCTAAAATCAACATTTACTGTCCGTTCGAGCGCAGTCGAGAACTTATATTCTTACTGTAAATCAGATGTCGACTCAAGTTTATCTTGAGCGAAGACGATGGACTCGACCAGACAATTCTTCTAGGGAATCTTCCAAAATCAATATTTAATTTTTAAACCCATCACTCATGAAAAGAATACTCTTAATGGGGCTGCTGCTATGTTTTGGAATTGCACAATCGCAATCTCTGAAAGGAAAAGTTGTAGGCCCAAATAATAATCCGTTAGAAAACGTGGCGGTTTTTGACAGGAATTCCGGCAATCACACGCACACCGATTCCTCGGGAAAATTTTCACTTGAAAATGTGAATGAAAATGACAACATCAGTTTTTCTATTTTAGGTTTTGCAAACTATGACTATTCAGTTACAGCTGAAAGTTTTTCAGATTTAATAAACATCACTTTGGACGAAGCCGCCGTTTCTTTAGAACAGGTAATAATTACACCCGAAGTCAACACGCTCAGCCAAATTGTAGCTGTAGATTTAAAAACTGCGCCCGTAAAATCATCCCAAGAAATCCTGCGGAAAGTCCCAGGACTTTTTATTGGCCAGCACGCTGGCGGTGGAAAGGCCGAACAAATATTTTTGCGTGGTTTTGATATTGATCACGGAACAGATATTAACCTTTCTGTAGACGGAATGCCTGTAAATATGGTTTCGCACGCGCACGGACAAGGGTATAGCGATTTGCACTTTGTGATTCCGGAAACCATTGAGAAAATTTCCTTCGGAAAAGGTCCGTATAATGCGGAATACGGTGATTTCGCTACTGCAGGTTTTGTAAGTTTCAAAACGTTAGACAAACTCGATCAAAGCTCTGTTTCTGTAGAATATGGACAGTTTGATGCTTTTAGAACCGTTGGACTTTTCAATCTTTTGGATATAGAAAACAGCAATGCTTATGTTGCTGCTTCGCTTAATACTTTCAACGGCCCCTTTGAATCGCCTCAGAATTTTAACCGTTTTAATATGATGGCGAAGTATAATCTGAATTTACCAGACAACCAAAAACTGAAACTCACCGCTTCGCATTTTCAGAGTAAGTGGGATGCTTCCGGGCAAGTGCCGCAACGTTCAATTGACGATGGTTCAATTGGCCGTTTTGGGGCTATCGACGATACCGAAGGTGGAAACACAAGCCGCACAAATTTTCTCGTCAATCATTCAAAATTGCTTTCGGACAATAAAAAATTGACAACCAATGCATATT
Source organism: Flavobacteriales bacterium (assembly GCA_038259585.1). GTDB lineage: Bacteria > Bacteroidota > Bacteroidia > Flavobacteriales > Flavobacteriaceae > Aequorivita. The sequence goes on from JBBSOQ010000006.1 coordinate 66,719, forward strand.
TTTCGCACTATGAATTTGAGTTGTTTTCAAACTTCACTTTTTTCTTGGAAGATCCTATAAACGGCGATCAAATTGCGCAGCGTGAGAAGCGAAATATCATGGGTTTTCAAACTGCATTTTCAGACAAAATTAAAAATGAAAATATCGATTTTGCCTATACAGCAGGAATTGGTGCGAGGTATGATGATGTGAACAATGATGAGCTTTCACGCGTAAAAAACCGATATGAAATTTTAGACAGACTTGCTTATGGAAATGTAGACCAAATAAACAGTTTTGCTTTTTTGAATACGGAATTTGGATTTGGTGATTTCAAAATAAATCCCGCAGTTCGACTTGATTATTTCAAGTTTGATTATGAAAACAAACTTTCGCCAACCTACGACAACCGCAGTGAAAGTAAAGTTTTCGCAAGTCCGAAGTTGAACTTCATTTACAGCCCAAATCGTGATTTTCAATTGTTTTTGAAAACTGGAATCGGTTTTCATTCCAACGATTCGCGCGTGGTTGTTGCCAATAGTGGCGAAGATATTTTACCCGCGGCTTACGGCGCAGATTTAGGCGGAATTTACAAATTGACAGACAATTTGGTTTTGAATACTGCACTTTGGACATTGTTTTTGGAACAAGAATTTGTATATGTCGGCGATGCCGCGGTAGTTGAACCCAGCGGAAAAACACGTAGAATGGGCGCAGATTTTGGCCTTCGTTACGAAGCTTTTGATTGGCTTTATTTTTACGGAGATATAAACTATACATACGCTCGAAGTACCGAAGAACCTAATGGCGCAGATTATATTCCGCTTGCGCCAGATTTGACTTCAACCGGTGGAATTGCTATTGAAAATCTTGCGAATTTTTCTGGCGGACTTAATTATCGTTATTTAAAAGACAGAGCCGCAAACGAAGATAATAGCATTATTGCTGAAGGTTATTTTGTAACCGATTTCAACATAAATTATACGTTTAGAAACTTTGTTTTCGGAATTGCCGTTGAAAATCTTTTTGATACAGATTGGAACGAAACCCAATTTGCAACTGAAAGCAGATTGTTTGACGAACCAGAATCTGTGGAAGAAATACACTTTACGCCCGGAACGCCATTTTTCCTAAGAGGAAAGGTAACCGTTAATTTTTAACTAATGATTTTATGGGCAATGTTCTTTTTGGTTAAATTGCACGCAGAATAACCAACTATGAACATTGCCATTTTATCGCGCGGGGAAGCGCTTTATTCCACCAAAAGTCTTTTAAATGCTGGCGAAGCACGCAACCACACAATAGAGGTTATTGATCCTTCTTATTGTAATCTTGCCGTAGAAAACGGAAAGGCAGTGCTGTATTATCAAAATGAATTGGTTAATAATCTTGACGCAATCATTCCGCGCATTGGCGCTTCAAACACCTATTTTGGAACTAATGTTGTCCGTCATTTTGAATCTATGGGCATTTTCACCGTAGTTTCTTCCGAAGGAATTATTAACAGCCGCGACAAATGGACGTGTTTTCAAATATTGGCAAAAAATCAAATCCCCATTCCACGAACTATGTATGCTTCCTTTTTTGAATTTGAGGAACAATTGAAAACTTTTAACGGTAAACCAATAATCATCAAACTTTTAGAAGGTACACACGGCGAAGGCGTTATTCTTACCGAAAGTCCTCAAAATGCACTTGCAACTATTGAAACCTTGAATGCTGCTGGTGTAAAATTTATTTTACAAGAATATATTGAAGAAGCAAATGGTGCTGACGTTCGTGCAATAGTAGTTGACGGAGTTGTGGTGGCGGCAATGAAACGGAAATGTAAAATTGGCGATTTTAGAAGCAACCTTCATCGCGGAGGTACTTCAGAAATGATTTCACTTTCTTCCGCAGAGGAAAAAACGGCAATAAAAGCTGCAAAGGCATTGGGTCTTGGGTTTTGTGGAGTTGATATTCTGCAATCGAAAAATGGGCCATTGGTTTTGGAAATAAACAGCACGCCAGGATTGGAAGGGATTGAAAATACTTCGGGAAAAAATGTTTCTAAAAGCGTGATTGGATATATTGAAAGGAATCGGAAAAAGTAATTTCCAGCTTTAGTTTGTATTACTTCTGATATTCATTATATTAATCACTTTGAATTTTTTCCTATAAATCTCACAATAGGATTATTATTATTTAAATTGCAATAAAAAAACCCCAAGACTTTGAAAAGAAACATTGGCAGAATAGATAAAGCAGATTTTCCAATGCTGAATTTATTTGATATTGAAGCAAAAATTGATACGGGTGCCTATACTTCTTCTATCCATTGCAAAAACATGAAAGTGGAAGATTGTTATTTGAAATGCAATTTTCTAGACGAAGAACATCCAAGCTATCACGAAAAGGAAATAGTCTTTGATGAATATGACGTAAAAGTTGTAAAAAGTAGCAACGGCCAATCTGAAGCCAGATATAGAATAAAAACTGAAGTTTTACTTTTTGGCAAAATACAAGAAATATATTTAACCCTAAGCGATCGAGAAGAGATGCGTTTTCCTGTACTTTTGGGAAGAAATTTCCTAAGTAATAAGTTCGTGGTAGATATAAACAGAACTAACCTCTCCTATAAACTAAAAACCAAAAAATGAATATCAAGATATTATCGGCAAACGCAAATCTCTACTCCACCCAACGTCTTGTTGAAGCGGCAAAAGCCCGAAATCACGAGGTAGAAATTATAAATCACGCAAAGTGTGATATTGTAATTGAAAAGAAAAACCCGGTAATTATTTATAAAGGCCACAGGTTGGATCACACAGATGCCATCATCCCAAGGATTGGGGCTTCAGTAACTTTTTATGGAACAGCGGTGGTGCGACAGTTTGAAATGTTGCGCGTTTTCACAACTACAGAATCACAAGCTTTGGTACGTTCGCGTGACAAATTGAGAAGTTTACAGATACTTTCCCGTGCCGGATTAGGCCTTCCAAAAACCGTTTTTACAAATTACTCTAAAAACGTGAAGGAAATAGTTGACCAAGCAGGCGGAGCGCCAGTAATTATTAAATTACTGGAAGGAACACAAGGTATCGGCGTTATTTTGGTGGAAAGTAGAAAAGCTGCAGAATCTGTGATTGAAGCTTTCAACAATTTACAGGCGCGTGTTATTGTTCAGGAATTTATAAAAGAAGCCGGAGGCGCAGATATTCGCGCTTTTATTGTGGATGGACAGGTTGTAGGAGCAATGAAAAGACAAGGAAAAGAAGGAGAATTCCGTAGTAATTTGCACCGTGGCGGAACGGCTTCCGTAATAAAACTAACCGACGAAGAAGAAACCGCTGCACTAAAAGCCGCTAAAGCTATGGGGCTCGGAATTGCTGGGGTTGACATGCTTCAATCCGCACGTGGACCATTAATTTTGGAAGTAAATTCTTCTCCGGGTTTGGAAGGTATTGAACAAGCCACCGGAAAAGATATCGCAAACTCCATCATAAAATACATTGAACGCAACGTATAAAAATGGCTAAAAAGGAAGAACGTGATATAGTTATATTAAATGAGCATGTAGCCCTTGGCGAAAGCAAGACCATAGATTTCAGCATTGCTAAGCTTTATACTTCCACAAAAGTTGAAATTCCAATTATCATTGAACGCTCTAAAATTCCAGGACCTACAGTTTTAATCACTGCGGCCATACACGGTGATGAAATTAACGGCGTTGAAATTGTGCGCCAATTAATAGCTCGAAAATTAAACAAACCAAAACGCGGCACTATTATATGTATTCCAATCCTCAACGTTTTCGGATTTTTGAATGGCGACCGCTCTTTTCCTGATGGACGTGATCTAAACAGGGTTTTCCCAGGAACAAAATCTGGTTCCTTGGCGAGCCGAGTTGCATATCATTTCACCAAAAAAGTTTTGCCACACGCAGATTATTGCCTTGATTTTCATACTGGTGGTGCAAGTCGTTTCAACGCTGCACAAATTCGGATAAAACCCGGCGATGAAAAATTGTTGGAACTTGCTAAAGTTTTTAATGCTCCGTTTACTGTCTATTCAAACACCATAGAGAAGTCATATAGAAATACCTGTCAGAAAATGGGAATTCCCGTTTTGCTTTTTGAAGGTGGAAAAAGCCGTGAAAGTAACAAACATATTGCAAAGGAAGGTGTTGATGGAATTTTACGGGTTTTGGAACATCTTGATATGTTGGGGAAAAAACAAGTTGCTCCGGATCCATCTGCAAAAACAGTTATTATAGAAAAAAGCAAATGGATACGCGCGCATCGCAGTGGTTTGCTTCACGTGAAAGTTGATTGCAACAAACACGTTGAAAAGGGCGAGTTTTTGGCAACAATTACAGATCCGTACGGAAAAATGCGCTTTAAGGTTACTTCGCCCAACGAAGGCTATATTATTAACGTGAACCAATCTCCCATTGTAAATCAAGGCGATGCTATCTTTCATATTTCAACCGTAAATACTGTAAATACGGAAGATGAAGAAATGGAAGATTAAAGGGTTAGATTTCTGAAGTACTATGGCTGTTAAAAAATCACTTCGTTTGAAATATAAAAAACTTCGTGAAAACTTTTCCGAAGAATCAATTGAAGAAATGAGCCTGCAGATTGCAAACCAAGCTTTAAAACTTGCAATTTGGGATAAAACCTATTACCATATTTTCCTTCCTATTTTAGAAAAAAAAGAAGTAAACACAGATTATCTTATGCATATTTTGCAAGGAAAGGATAAAAGCATCGTTGTTTCAAAAGCCGATTTTTCAAATGGAGAAATGAAACATTTTTTACTGCAGGAAAACACGGTTTTTAAAATTTCGGAACATCGAATTCCCGAACCAGTTTCAGGGATTGAAATTTCAACACAAATACTTGATGTAGTTTTTGTGCCACTTTTAGCTTATGATGAAATGGGAAATCGTATTGGTTATGGGAAAGGTTTTTACGACAGGTTTTTGGCAAAATGTAATCTCAACACCCTATTTGTGGGGCTCTCCTTTTTCGAACCCGAGCCTGAAATATTTTTTGAGGCTACAGATATACCCTTAAATTTTTGTATCACACCAAAAAAATTATGGGTTTTTCAAAATAACCAATTATCTTTATAATGTTAATCTATTACTAACCAATTAAATAAAAAGATGGAAACAACAAATCAACCAATGGGAACGCCGCCAGACAACAACTTGGTATGGGCAATTCTATGTACCGTTTTATGCTGCCTACCTTTGGGCATCGTGTCAATTATTAAATCAACAAAAGTGAAGGAACTTTGGGCAATGGGTGATACTCTTGGGGCTCAAAAAGCTGCAGATGATGCTAAAAAATATGCTATTTGGGGAGCCGCAGCCGCAGCTGTACTGTGGGTGCTATATATTATATTTTTCATGGTTATTGGTTTAGGTGGAGTTTTTGCAGGAAACTACTAAAACTTTAAAAATAGCCCTCATTGCTATTATATTTGGGGGCTTTTTTATGCTTTATTTTCTTTATAATCCTACGGAGTCTTCTTTTTTCATTTCTTGCCCCTTCCATTACATTACAGGATTTTACTGCCCAGGCTGTGGCTCACAACGCGCTATCCATTTATTGTTGCACGGAAATTTTATTGGAGCTTTTCGCTTCAACCCATTCATGGTTTTGACCTTGCCGATTTTGATTTATGGGTTGGGAATTACAATTGCCAATTGGATATTTGGCACCAGTTATAGATTTATGCTTTTTTACAGCAAGCTCTTTATTTTTGGATATTTTGGACTGGCTATTATTTATTGGGTACTTCGGAATATACCTTTTTACCCTTTTAATTTACTTGCGCCCACTAGTTGAAGATTACTATTCTGAAATTTCTTTCTTGGGAAATGCTTTCTTATTGAAAAGCAACAACAAAATTACACCAACACTTATTGAAGAATCTGCTATATTGAAAACGGGATCGAAGAAGGTGAAATACTCTCCGCCCCAAAAAGGAACCCAATCTGGCATCATACCTCCGTATAAAGGAAAGTAAAGCATATCAACAACTTTTCCGTGAAATATAGTTCCATAACCGCCGCCATCGGGAAACAATGTAGCTACTTGATGATGGCTATCGTTAAATATAATCCCGTAAAAAACAGAATCGATAATATTGCCCAAAGCTCCAGCAAAAATTAGGGCAACACAAAAAATTAAAATCCGTGGTGAATTTTTTCGAACAGAATCCCACAACCAATAACCAATTCCGCCGATGGCAACAATTCTGAAAAGCGTTAAAATAAGTTTTCCGTACTCGCCAGGAATTTTTGCCCCCCAAGCCATTCCTTCATTTTCAACAAACAGAATTCGGAACCAGCCAAAAACAGGAATTTCTTCGCCTAAAAAGAAATGTGTTTTGATATAAATTTTTGAAATCTGATCAATTAATAGGATCAGTATAATAATTAAAGTTGCTTTTTTTAGGCTCATAATTTTTTCAACGATGGCTCTCCTTCGCTAAAGCTTCGGTGAGCGATGGCAAAAATAGCAATATTATTTGGTTTGCAGCAGTGAAATACTACCATTGATACTTTCTGCCTCAATAAGAAATTTTCCTTGTTTATAAAGTCTGTTTTCAACAGTCCCATTCTTTGAAATTACTTTCCCAGAAACATTATTTTCGGCATAAACAGTTATGTTTCCTGCTATTGTTTTAAGTTGGGCATTTCCTGAAAAAGCATTTAAAATACAACTTCCGTTTTCTAAAGAAATGTTGAGGTTTTTAAAAGTTCCGTTGGTATTGACAGCGGCCAATTTCGATTTTATTTCAACAGCTATTGTTTCAGGAACTGTTATTTTGAATTCTATAGACATTACTTTATGAGCGGCCAGTTTATCATTTTCCAACGAAAAAAAAGGTGCAAATCCTGTTTTAAAGGAAAGGGTTCCGTCTGAAATTTTTTCCTCTATAATTACACTTTCGGAATGTTCGCCAGAAATATGTGCTGAAATATTAATAGTCGATTCTTCAGAAGATTGAATTGAAATTTTAAAAATAGCATCATCAACAATTGAAAGAACTTGAATTTCTTCTGAAGAGAATTCTTTTTGAATCACTTTTTGTGCGTTGCAAAAAGTAGTTCCTAAAGCTAAAAAGAAAACTATAATTGATTTTTTCGCCATAAAAAAAGCCTCTTTTCAATAAAGAGGCTAGATTTTGAATTTCCCGTTTGGGAAACTAATAATTTTTATTTCTGCATATTCTTTGCCTCGATGCTCAAAGTTGCGTGGGGAACAAGTTTTAAACGATCTTTATTGATCAGTTTTCCTGTTACACGGCAGACACCGTAGGTTTTATTTTCAATTCGAACCAATGCGTTTTTAAGGTCGCGGATAAATTTTTCTTGGCGAATAGCAAGTTGCGAATTCGCTTCTTTGCTCATCACTTCGCTGCCTTCATCAAAAGCCTTGAACGTAGGAGAAGTATCGTCCGTACCGTTATTACTATCGTTTTTGTATGAACTTTGGATCATCTCCAATTGTTCCATCGCCTTCCTTATTTTATCAGTAATCAAAGTTTTAAATTCTTCCAGTTCGGCATCGGAAAATCTGGTTTTTTCTGTGTCTGTCATGATTTAATGTTTTTTAATGCTTATGCTTGTTTCAATTTCGTCAAATGCAATTTCTGTTCCTTGTTCAATTTTTGGTTGAAACTGCAAAACCTCTGTTAATGTTTCTTCTTTTATATATTGCAGGTTTTGGTTTACCGCCACCTGTATTTTCTCGTTATCCTGAATTGTTACCTCAATGCGGTCAGTTACTTCAAACCCACTATCTTTTCGTAGATTTTGAATTCTGTTAACCAGTTCTCGGGCGATTCCTTCATTTTTCAAATCGGGTGTTAGCGTAACATCCAGAGCAACAGTAACTCCATCAGCATTTGCAACCAGCCATCCCTCGATATCCTGTGAACTTATGATTACATCATCGAGCGCCAAAGTAGTATTTTTTTCATTAATAGAAACAGTTATTTCACCATCTTTTTCAAGAGTTGCAATTTGTTTCTGATCAAAGTCTGAAATAGCTGCTGCCACTGCTTTCATGTCTTTTCCGAAACGTGGACCAAGAGCTTTGAAATCTGGTTTTATTTGTTTTACCAACATTCCCGACCCTTCGTCAATCAGTTCTATTTCCTTTACGTTTACTTCGCTTTTTATCAAATCTGAAACCGCGATAATTTCTTCTTTCTCAAAAGCATCCAAAACGGGAATCATTATTTTTTGAAGCGGTTGGCGCACTTTTATCTTTTCTCTTTGCCGTAACGAAAGCACTAATGAGGATATTGTCTGCGCTTTCTGCATTTTGTGTTCCAACTTTTTATCAATGAACGAAGTATCTGCTTTTGGAAAATCGGTCAAATGTACCGATGCTTTTTTATCTTTCGTTGTTCCCTGCGTTAAATCTATGTAAAGCCTGTCCATAAAGAACGGAGCTACGGGAGCGCCAAGTTTTGCAACGGTTTCCAAACAAGTATAAAGGGTTTGGTAGGCCGAAATCTTATCGTCGTTATAACTTCCTTTCCAATATCTCCTTCTGCTTAAGCGAACAAACCAGTTGCTCAAATTTTCCTGAACAAATTCTGAAATGGCACGCGCTGCCTTTGTTGGCTCATAATCTGCGTAATAATCATCCACTTTTTGGATGAGCGTGTGCAATTCCGAAAGAATCCATCGGTCAATTTCAGAACGTTTTTCCAGCGGAAGGTCTTTTTCAAGATACTCAAAATTATCGAGATTGGCGTAAAGGCTGAAGAAACTGTATGTATTGTAAAGCGTTCCAAAGAATTTATTGCGCACTTCCGAAATGCCGTCTTGATCAAATTTCAAATTATCCCACGGGTTTGCATTGCTAATCATATACCAACGCGTGGCATCGGGACCGAAAACATCCAAGGTTTCAAAAGGGTCTACAGCATTGCCGAGACGCTTGCTCATTTTCTGACCGTTTTTGTCCAAAACAAGTCCGTTTGAAACTACATTTTTGTAAGCAACATCATCAAAAATCATCGTTGCGATTGCGTGAAGCGTGTAAAACCAACCACGAGTTTGGTCAACACCTTCTGCGATAAAATCTGCTTTGCGCCACGTATTTTCAACCTTTACTTTATTTTCGAAAGGGTAATGCCATTGTGCATAAGGCATACTTCCGCTGTCAAACCAAACATCTATCAAATCTGCTTCGCGCTTCATTGGTTTTCCACTTGGGGATAGTAGCATTATTTCGTCAACAATATTTTTATGTAGATCAACTTTAGCATAGTTTGCTTCGGAAAAATCTCCTGGCTTAAAATCTTCAAAAATATCTTGATTCATTAAGCCTGCTGCAACGGCTTTCTGCATTTCAGCCTTCAGTTCTTCAATAGAACCGATAATGATTTCTTCTTTTCCGTCTTCTGTTCTCCAAATTGGCAACGGAATTCCCCAATAACGCGAACGCGAAAGATTCCAATCATTGGCATTTGCAAGCCAATTGCCAAAACGGCCTTCGCCTGTGGCTTTTGGTTTCCAGTTTATTTCTTTGTTTAGCTCGAACATTCTATCACGGAAATCGGTCACTTTTATAAACCAAGAATCCAGCGGATAATATAAAATTGGTTTATCGGTACGCCAGCAATTTGGATAGCTGTGAACGTATTTTTCAACTTTGAAGGCTTTGTTTTCGGTTTTTAGTTTTATCGCAATTTCAACGTCAACCGATTTTTCGGGAACTTCGGAATCTTCGTAATATTCGTTTTTTACATATTTGCCAGCAAGTTCCTTCATTTCTGGGCGGAATTTCCCTTGTAAATCAACAAGCGGAACTAAGTTTCCATTTTCATCTTTTACCAATAACGGCGGAACTTCGGGCACAGCTTCTTTGGCCACTTTCGCATCATCAGCACCAAAGGTTGGTGCGGTGTGAACGATTCCTGTTCCATCTTCCGTAGTTACAAAATCGCCTGCGATTATTCTGAAAGCGTTTTCCGGATTATTAAATGGATGTGCATAATCCAGCAACTGTTCGTAACGAATTCCCAATAAATCTGCACCTTTAAATTCCTTTGAAATAAAGTATGGAATTATTTTATCGCCCTGTGTATAGGCTTCCAAAACATCTTCGTTGGGCTTTTCTTCGTAATTTTTCGCGAATTGGCTAGCGACCAAATTCTTCGCCAAAACCACATTTATAGGCTGAAAAGTGTACTGGTTAAAAGTTTTCACCAACACATAATCAATCTTTGCACCTACGGTTAACGCAGTATTACTCGGAAGCGTCCAAGGGGTGGTTGTCCAAGCAAGAAACCAAATGTTGTTTGATTCTTCTCCAAGGAAATCTGGCAAAGTTTCAGCCATTGCTTTAAACTGTGCAACAACGGTTGTATCTGTAATATCTTGATATGTTCCGGGTTGGTTCAATTCATGTGAGCTCAAACCTGTTCCAGCTTTCGGGGAATAAGGCTGAATTGTGTAGCCTTTATAAATTAAATTCTTGTTGTATATTTCTTTGAGTAGCCACCAAACGGTTTCCATATATTTTGGCTCGTAGGTAATGTACGGATCGGTCATATCTACCCAATATCCATAGCTTTCCGTTACTTTGTTCCACACATCGGTGTAGCGCATTACTGCTTTTTTACAGGCCGCGTTGTAATCTTCAACCGAAATCTTTTTGCCGATGTCTTCCTTGGTGATTCCTAATTCTTTTTCTACACCCAATTCTATTGGCAAACCGTGCGTATCCCAACCAGCTTTTCGATCAACTTTAAAACCTTTTTGCGTTTTGTAGCGACAAAAAATATCCTTAATAGCACGCGCCATAACGTGATGGATACCGGGAAGTCCGTTTGCGGATGGCGGTCCTTCAAAAAATACGAACGGCTGCGCCCCTTCGCGAATGGAAATACTCTGCTCAAAAATGTTTTCTTCTTTCCAGAAATCGAGTATTCCTTCCGCCAATTTAGGGAGGTCCAACCCTTTGTATTCTTTAAAATTTTTGCTCATAATGTGCGTGTTGCAATAAAGTTTGCAAAAGTAAGGTTTTTTGAAGAAATAACAGAATGCTTAAGTTGCAGTGATTTGGTTTATTTATAAATAAAAAAGCGCCCATCTTTTAAGAAACAGGCGCTTTTGAAAATATTAGGAAGAATTTCTATCTTGAAAATCTTACATCTTGGGTGATAACTGTTGTGCTATTACCAATTGTAACTTCAGCTTCAGAATATAACCTCATCTCTGTTTGGGAATAAACGGTAATATCAAAAACTTCGGGTTGACTTCCGTTAGTAGTTATAGATAAAATTTTACTCGTTGGGTTCAAAATATATGTTCCCGAGCCTATTTCTACCGCCGCATCATAAATTACAGGATCGCCAGTTTCTGTAGTTCCGTCAGGGTTAACTGTTGTTTCAATAGTAGTATATAATCCGCTTGCAGCAAAAGTTCCATCAGCATTAAAAACAAAATTTACATTTTGAAAAATGCTCCCAACAATAGTGGTGGTTGATGTAGATGTAGAACCATTGGCAAAAGTTACTGTTTCAACAGTTTTAGCTTCCAAAAAGTTCATTGAATAGGTATCTGTAAAATTTGCGCGAGTAAGCTCGTATGGTGGCTCCGAATTATCATCATCTTTGTTACAACAAACAGCTGTAATAGAAAGGACAAAAAGGAAAATCAATTTTGTAAATTTCATAATGTTATGTTTTTTTAAATTTTCGGCGAATATAGCACCATTTCAAATACTAACATCCAAACGAGTCTTTTTATTATATTTCTGATTAATCATTACTGTAAAATCGTTCTTCTTAGAATGGATTTTGTTGAGGTTATGCGCTTCTTTCAAGGTTTTTAATACTTTAAAGACCCATTTACAATATTTTAAATATTCTTGTTTCCTAAAGGATTTAAGCTACATAATTTTAGAGTATTTCTATATTTGTGTTTAGTTTTATAAGGTTTTTTTGCTAAAACCGCATCTTAATTTTGAATACTCCATTTTTTCCCGCAAATTTGATGTCCTTTAAAGATTCTATATAATATAATTCCCTAATGAAAAAAGTATACCTCTTTCTCCTCCTCGCCACAGTTTCGCTTGCTTCCGTTCAATCTCAAATTCTTGATCCCGTAAAATGGTCAACTAGCATTAAAAAAATATCTGAAACTGAATACGATTTAATTTCAAAAGCTACAATTGAAGACAAATGGCACCTTTATTCGCAGGTAGTTCCAGACAATGGACCATTACCAACGAATCTTACTTTTGAAGAAAATAGTGCTTATAAGTTAGTGGGAAAAGCAAAAGAAAGCAAAGGCCACACCGTTCACGATCCTGTTTTCGATATGGTAATTACCTTTTTTGAAAATACAGCAACTTTTACCCAAAGAATAAAATTGACCGGTGATAAAGGCACAACCGTAAAAGGGGAAGTAGAATTCATGGTTTGTGACGATACACGTTGTTTGCCGCCTAGTTATATAGATTTGGTTTTCAAAATTCCCACTCCCGAAAAAAGTCAAGAAACGGTAATAATTCCTGAAAACACGAAAAACACTGAAACTACAGAAGTAATTGCTGAGAATGATGAAAATACTGCGGCAGTAGATACATTAAAAACGGAAGTTGTAAAAGATACCGTTCAAGCTTCTTCAAAAGAAACGCTTTCCGCGGTAGAACAAAACCAAAAACAAGAAGATAAAGGCCTTTGGACCATCTTCTTCTTTGCCTTTCTTTCAGGATTTGCAGCATTGCTTACGCCTTGCGTATTTCCAATGATACCTATGACCGTTAGCTTTTTTACGAAGCAAAGTAAAACTAAAGCAAAGGGTATCAAAAACGCTATTATTTATGGTGTTTCAATAATTGTTATTTACGTATTATTAGGTATTCTAGTAAGTTTAATATTTGGACCCCAAGCACTAAATGCCCTATCCACCAATGTTTGGTTTAATCTTATCTTCTTTGTTTTGTTAATTGTATTCGCAGTTTCCTTTTTAGGCGCTTTCGAAATTATGCTTCCTAATTCATGGGCAAACAAAGTGGACTCGCAAGCTGATAGAGGCGGTTTAATAGGTATCTTTTTTATGGCTCTCGCGTTGGCCATTGTATCGTTTTCGTGCACTGGGCCTATTGTGGGAACGCTATTGGTTCAAGCCGCAGCTGGTGGAAGTCAAGTAGGACCTATTGTTGGAATGTTTGGATTTTCTTTAGCTATAGCACTACCTTTCGCATTATTTGCAGCTTTTCCAGGATGGATGAATTCGTTGCCAAAATCTGGAGGCTGGTTAAACACTGTAAAAGTAGTATTGGGCTTTTTAGAATTAGCCTTGGCATTTAAATTTCTTTCAAATGCAGATCTTGTGTTGCAGATGCATTGGTTGGAACGCGAGGTGTTCCTAGCTATTTGGATTGCCATTTTTGGGGGTCTGGCACTCTATCTCTTCGGAAAAATCAAGTTGCCACATGATTCGCCATTGACGCATATTTCCGTTGGCCGACTTAGCCTTGGGCTACTGGTATTAGCATTTACCGTTTATATGATTCCGGGATTGTGGGGCGCGCCCTTAAAACTAATTAGTGCTTTCCCGCCACCTTTAGATTATGCAGAATCGCCTTATGGTGTTGGTAATTCCAAAGTTGGAGTAGGGACTATTGGGAATGAAGACCATGGGGGTTTACCCGAAGGTGCACATCTATTGGCACCTCATCAGATTTTAGCATTCAACGATTATGACAAGGGTCTTGCATATGCAAAAACAGTAGGCAAACCAGTAATGATTGATTTTACGGGTTGGGCCTGTGTTAATTGTCGAAAAATGGAGCAAAACGTTTGGGTAGATAATAACGTATTGAATATGTTGAAAAATGAAGTAGTACTTATATCACTATATGTTGATGACAAACGTAAACTTGAAGATGATGAAATTGTTGAATCACAATTAAAACCCGGTAAAAAACTTAAATATATCGGTCAAAAATGGAGCGAGTTACAAACCATCAAGTATAAAACCAATTCGCAGCCCTTTTATGTTTTGATGGGCCACGATGAAGAAAACCTAATTGATCCCGTTGGCTATACTCCAGATGTTGAGGAATATTACGCTTGGCTTCAAAATGGAGTTGGGGCTTTCAAAAAATAAGAGCATAAGTTATTTGTTTTGAACAGCATTGATTAATTTTAAGTAATTTTTAAAAAACAAACAATGATTACTTCCGAAGAAAAAATAAAAACCAGCGCGTTGGAAAAGTATTTTGAACCTTTCCGAAAAAACATCGTTGGTATCAATCAAGATTTCGATTCACCCTTCGGAAGAAAAAAAATTATTTATACAGATTGGACAGCAAGTGGCCGTTTATATGCTCCCATTGAAGAAAAAATGCTGAAGGATTTTGGTCCTTTTGTGGCGAACACACATACTGAAACTTCAGTAACGGGAACGGCGATGACAAAGGCATATCACGAAGCCCGTCAAATTATAAAAAAACACGTGAACGCCAACGATCACGACGTTCTCATTACCTGTGAAAGCGGGATGACCGGCGTGATAAATAAGTTTCAGCGTATTTTAGGATTGAAAATTCCTGAAAATATAAAACCCTATACCAATATTCCAGATGAAATTAGGCCAATAGTTTTTGTGACCCATATGGAACATCACAGCAACCAAACCTCCTGGTTGGAAACCATTGCGCAAGTAGTTGTTGTTCCACCAAATGACGATGTTCTAGTCTGTATGAAAACCTTTGCCGAAACCGTTGAGAAATATAAAAACCATCCTATAAAAATAGCCGCGATTACCGGCTGTTCAAACGTAACTGGAATCCAAACACCCTATCACGAAATAGCAAAATTGATGCACGAAAATGGAGGGCTATGTTTTGTGGATTTTGCCTGTTCAGCACCATACATTGCAATAAACATGCATCCCGAAGATGAAGGTTCACATTTAGACGCAATTTTTTTTTCGCCCCATAAATTTTTAGGGGGGCCAGGTTCAAGCGGTGTGCTTATTTTCAATAATAATCTTTATAAAAATACAATACCTGACAATCCCGGAGGTGGCACTGTTTCGTGGACCAATCCGTGGGGAAACCATAAATATATTGATGATATTGAAACAAGAGAAGACGGTGGAACTCCTGGTTTTCTACAAACCATTCGCACTGCATTATCAATTCGCTTGAAGGAAAAAATGGGGATTGAAAATATTTTAAAACGCGAACATGAGCTTTTGGATATTATTTTTGAAAAACTAAGTGACATTCCGAATCTTAAAATTTTAGCTCCAAAAACGGTGGATAGATTGGCGGTAATTAGTTTTTATATTGACGATCTGCATTTCAATTTGGGCGTGAAATTGCTCAATGATCGTTTTGGAATTCAAACCCGCGGCGGCTGTTCCTGCGCTGGAACTTATGGTCATTACTTACTTCACGTAGATCAAGAAACTTCAAATAGGGTTACTTCTGAGATTGACCTAGGGGATCTTACCCATAAACCAGGCTGGATTCGTATGTCAATCCATCCCACAACTACAAATTCAGAAATTGAATTTGTTTGTGATTCAATAAAAGAGTTGGCAGAAAATTTTTCAGAATGGGGAAAAGAATACCAATACAATTGCCACAGCAATGAATATTTCCATCCAAATGAAAAGGCTGACAACAAGATAAAAGAATGGTTTACATTTGAATAATTGATTCTAACTAAATACCATTAAGCAATTTGAAAAGACTTTTATTTCTAATTCTGCTTTTTCCTTTTTTCATCTCTGCACAGGAATATGTAGATATTTTTCGAATTGGTTACGGACAAACTTTAAACAATAATTTTGAAGGTATTGACAGCAGTACCAATGTAAAATCATTTGAAGCCGGGTTTACCTTTCCCGTGGTTTTAAATGAAAATCACGCATTAATTACAGGTGGAGACTTCAGCAGTAACAATCTGCAACTTTTTCACCAAGCTGAATATACTAGCCTTTACAGCACCAATCTTAAATTGGGCTTGGCCTCAACGTGGTCAGAAAAATGGAGCACGACAATTGTTTTGTTACCGAAGATTGCTTCCGATTACAAAAATATTTCGGGAGATGATTTTTATTTTGGAGGTTTTGCACTTTTAAAACTGAAGAAAAACGAAAATCTTAAATACCGCTTTGGAGTTTACGCCACACAAGAAGCTTTTGGATTTTTTACAACACCTATTTTGGGTTGGTACTATTTAAGTCCGAATAAGAAGTTTGAAATGGATATGAGTTTGCCTATTTCAGCAGATGTAAGCTACAAATTAGGAATGACAACTGTTGGTGTGGATTATTTTGGAATTGGCCGCAGTTTTAATGTTCATTACGAAAATCTGCCAACCTTGTATGCCGACCTTAGTTCTTTGGAATTTGCAGGTTATTTGCAGTTTAATGCTTTAGAGGAAAGTGTATTGTTACGAGCAAAAGTGGGATATTCCAGTAATAATTATGAAGTCTATGCCGAAGGCGACAAAATAGATCTTGGTATTTCAGCCTTTAGTTTTGGCGATGACCGCACACAATTAAATCCTTCATTAAACGGTGGAGTTTTTCTGAAATTTGAAGCTATTTACAGATTTCATATAAAGGAAAAAACTACTTCAGAAAATTAATATTCGAAGATTTTTCAAACATCTTTTCCAATTTCATCTTTTCGAAAAAAAATTCTATCTTTAAAATATGGAAAGAACTTGTCCGGAATGTGGGGATAAATTGATAGGGCGTGCTGACAAAAAATTCTGCAGCGATGCTTGCCGTAATACACATAACAATTCCCTTAACAAGGACAACAAAAACCTAGTTCGAAACATAAATAACCGACTTCGGAAAAACTACCGTATTCTTGAAACTTTAAATTCTGAAGACAAAACCAAAACCACAAAAGATAAGCTTTTGCGCATGGGGTTTAGCTTTGATTATTTCACCGGAATTTATACTACAAAATCTGGATCTACTTATTATTACTTATATGATCAAGGGTACCTTCCACTGGATAATGATTTTTATCTTTTAGTAAAAAAAGACCTTAAATAACTTCTTCAAAAGGAAAATTTTGCTTTTTTCAAAATACATCATCTTCAAAATTTGGCAATTTCTTATATATAATCTAACAGTCTTTTAACCAGCATCGCTTCATTCTTAGGGTATCTTTAAACTTCAAACAAAAAAACCTAAATTATGAAGACAAAGAATTTTTTAATGATGGCAATGCTGTTTTTCAGCATTACATTATTCGCACAGAATGCAGATGATAAAAAAGTAATTAAAGACGCAGAACAAGCAAAAGCAGCCTTTATTAAAGCCAACCCCAAACTAAATGATTATTTTGATGACGCAAAAGCGTATGCAATTTTTCCAAATGTTGGGAAAGGCGCTATAATAGTAGGTGCTGCATCTGGTAACGGAGCGGTTTACGAAAGAGGCGTGCTCGTTGGAATGGCAAATATGAAACAATTGGATATTGGTGCGCAAATTGGCGGAAAAGCTTATAGCGAAGTAATATTTTTTAAAACTGATAAATCTATCCAGGCATTTATGGATGATGATTTAAAGTTCGGATCGAACGTTTCTGCCATTGCTGCAAACCAAGCTCCGCCTTCATTAGACATTACATACACTGATGGCTTAGCTGTATTTACGCTGCCAAAAGAAGGTTTGATGGCGGAAGTTTCCGTAGGTGGACAGAAATTTGATTTCGAAGATTTTGATTAAATTTTTAAAATTTAGAATATAAAATTCTAATCGTTTTTAAAAAAAGCTGTTTAAAATGTGTAATACATTTTAAACAGCTTTTTTACGGTTACACATGAAGCATAAAAACACAACAACGGTTTAAATTTGATACCTTTGAAAAAATTTGAAGGATGTATTTATGACTCTAGAAAAAAACCTTAAGGAGCGCATCAAAGAGCTTACATGTCTGTATGAAGTCTCTTCAATTATCGTTAATAACGATTATAAAGAGCTTGACAAAACCCTTTTTTCTATTGCCTTAAGCCTTCGGAAATCGTTGCAATACAGTAAAAATGCTACTGTAGAAATTATCTCAGAGCCTTTTCACCTAATTTCCTCCGCACTTCCTTCCAAAACCGTTTTTATTGAAAGTAACATCAACGTTTTTAACGAATCAAAAGGGTTCATTAAAATTCATTATCCCGCAAATAAATTTATCAAAAAAGATTTTTTAACGGAAGAAAAAAAACTATTGAAAAATGTGGCAATTAATGTTGGTGATTTGCTGGAAAGAGTCGCCATTCGCGAAAACGAAGCCATCGTAAAACGAAAAATGGAGCACGCAGACCGTTTGGGTATTTTGGGCGAAATAACAGCAGGAATCGCTCACGAACTCAATACGCCACTCGCTAATATTTTGGGTTTCGCTGAGCTTTTAAAAACCAAGGAAACAAAAAATACACAAAACAGTAAAGACATTGATAAAATTATAAATAGCGCCATCTTTTCGCGTGAAGTGGTTAAAAAACTAATGTTTTTCGCCTGTGAAATGCCGCAAAACCTAGGGCAGACAGATATTGTTCCTGTAATAACTGAAGCGATGAATTTGCTGGATCCGACTTTTAAAAAGAACGAGGTGAAATATAAAGTAACCCTTCCAAAAGGAGAAGTTTTATTGAAAGCCGATACAATTCAACTTACCCAAGTAGTCTTTAATTTAGTTCTGAATGCAATCTATTTTTCACCCAAAGAGGGATTGATTAAAATTATTTTAGAAGAAACAAAAAAGAAAATAGTTCTTAAAATTTCTGATGAGGGCCCAGGTATTTCTGCCGAAAATGTGCAGAAAATATTCCAGCCTTTTTTCACTACAAAAAATGTTGGGGATGGTTCAGGTTTGGGCTTGAGCGTGGTTCACGGAATTATTAGAAGTCACCGCGGAACGATAGATTATCAAACAAATATTCCCACGGGAGCCACTTTTATTATTACTTTTCCGAAACAATAAAACCGATGCTTCAAAAGGAAAATATACTGATAGTAGATGACGACATCAACATTTTGGAGTTGCTTCAGCGGCATCTGCACTCGCTTAATTATCACACTTACAAAGCCATTTCCGTAAAAGAAGCGGTCGCAATTTTACGCGACACTCAAATAGACTTATTAATAACAGACTTAAAAATGCCCGAAGTTGACGGTTTTCAGCTTATTCAGTTTGCTTCTGAACATTACCCAAATATGCCAAAATTGGTAGTTACTGGTTATCCGTCGATACAGGATGCGCTTTCAGCCATAAAATCTGGCGCGGTAGATTATTTGGTGAAACCCTTTACGAAGGAAGAATTAAAACAGGGGGTTTTGAAATCGCTTTCTACAAAAAAGAAACCAAAGACTTCAGCTGAAACTTCTGAAGCAAAAAAATACAACGAAATAATCGGGGAAAGCGAAGCCATTAAAAACGTAACACAAATAATTGAAAGGGTAAAAGACAATAAAGCTACTATTTATATTAGTGGTGAAAGCGGCACGGGAAAAGAACTTGTGGCGCGATCCATTCATTATAACGGCAAGTTTTCACGAGCTCCTTTTATTGCAGTAAACTGTGGCGGAATTCCAGAAAATCTTTTAGAATCAGAACTTTTTGGGTATGTAAAAGGCGCTTTCACTGGAGCAAATGACGATCGTGAAGGGTTTTTCCAAGCGGCTGAAGGTGGTACTATTTTTCTCGACGAAATTGGTAATGCTTCACTTTCAGTCCAATCTAGACTTTTACGCGTTTTACAGGAAAAGGAAGTTGTAAAAGTAGGTTCAAGAAAAAATGAAAAAATAGACGTACGTGTAATTGCCGCAACAAATAGCAATCTAAAAGAAATGATTGCAAAGGAAACATTTCGTGAAGACTTGTTTTATAGACTAACGGTTGTGGAAATTGATGTGCCACCACTTCGGGAACGAAAAGAAGATATTCCATTGCTTGCTGATAAATTCCTCTTTAAATATGGAAACGAATATAAAGACCGCTATATCACAATGGACTCGGAATCGAAAGCACTTTTACAGCGTTACGATTGGCCGGGCAATATTCGCGAACTGGAAAATGTAATCCAACGTGCAGTGATAATGTGTGACCGCACCATTGGCGTAAAAGATTTACCAAATAACTTAAAATACCAAATAAACTTTCCCGAAGATGGCCTCGTTTCCCTAAAAGAAATGGAGAAAAAGTACATTGAAAAAGTGCTTTCTGCAACCCATAACAACCAAACCAAAGCTGCGGAAATTCTTAAAATAGACCGCAAAACACTTCGCGGGAAAACAAAAGAATAGCAACAAAAAATTTAAAAAAATAAAAATCCCAAATCCCAAAAAAATGCACTTTGGGGATTTGGGATTTTTCTTTTTTGAAATTTGCCATAGCTGGGTAATCTCTCCCCAATGGGGAAAATATTACCCACTCAATTCCTTGCAAATTAATTACTTTTAAAAAGTTAACTGCTTGTTTTTTAAGTAATTAAATGCTTAAATAAAAATATTTCTTATTGATGGCACACCCATTGCCAAAAGGAATTGCAAACAATAAGTAACTATGAATACAAATCCTATAAATCTTTGCCCTAATTGTGCGCATGCTCCTTATTGTGTGCTGACGCATAACAAAAGTGTGGTGTTTGCGTGTAGCGAATTTGATGAGCTACAGTACCAACCCCCTATGCCAATAATAAACATTAAAAAAAGGAAACCAGAACTGGTAACAGTTTAAAAAATTAATTAAAATGATAAACTCACAAACAGTGGAAAAACCCAAACCTGTAAAAAGAGGAATGTTGGACAACGTGTTGGAGCAATTCAACAGTGCTGCAGACTTAATAGATCTGAATCCAAACGTTCGCAAAATTCTTAGCATTACCAATACTGAAATCATCATTCACTTTCCGGTGAGGATGGATAATGGCGAAGTAGAAATATTTACCGGCTACCGCGTGCAGCACAACAACGCACTTGGCCCATATAAAGGCGGTCTTCGTTACCACCCAACGGTAGATATTGATGCCGCACGTGCTTTGGCAATGTGGATGACTTGGAAAACATCTTTGGCAGGCTTGCCTTATGGAGGTGCAAAAGGAGGGATCCAAATTGATCCTTCAAAATATTCAAAAGGTGAATTAGAGCGCATCACCCGAAGATTTACGTATGCTTTAGGTGAAAACATTGGCCCAGAGCATGACATTCCAGCGCCAGACGTAAATACAAATGACCAAACTATGGCGTGGATTGCGGATACGTATATGAGTACCAAAAATACGAGTGAGCGTTCCAAAAATCAACACGTTGTTACAGGAAAACCTGTAGGCAGCGGTGGTTTAGAAGGTCGCGATCGTGCAACGGGATACGGGGTATTTTTAACCATTAAATTTTGGGCTGAAAAGAATAATGAAACTTTAAAAGGAAAAACATTTATCGTTCAAGGTTTTGGAAACGTGGGCTATTGGGCAGCGCATTTCCTTGAGATAGAAGGCGCAAAAATGGTTGGTGTACAAGATGCCTTCGGAAGTGTTCAAAATAAAGAAGGAATTACAGTTGAAGACCTTTTCAATTATGGAAAAGCTAACAATGGCAGTATTGTAGGTTTCCCAGAAGCTACTGCTATGGAAGGTGTAAATTTCTTTGGTTTGGATTGCGATATCTGCATCCCAGCAGCTTTGGGCAACCAAATTACAGCACAAAATGCAGCTTCAATAAAAGCAAGTTTAATTGCCGAAGGTGCAAATGGTCCAACAGATGTTGAAGGTGAAAAAATACTTATAGAGCGTGGCATTACCATTATTCCAGACATTATGTGTAATTCCGGTGGCGTAATTGGAAGTTATTTTGAGTGGCTTCAAAACCGTAACGGAGAGCTTTGGCAAATGGACGAGATTTTGGAAAAACTAGAGAAAAAATTGTTTTCTACTTTCAAAAAAGTTACAGCTTATTCTGAAGAAAATGGAGTGGATATGCGTACAGCAGCATTTGCAATTGCCATTGAACGTATTGAAAAAGCATATATTTTAAGAGGGATTTTCCCATAATAATATTGAACCAATAAAGGTGGAACATCTATTCTCAATTGTCGCTAAAGGCAATGATGTTCCATCTTTTATAATAATGAAATAGGAATCATGAAATATGGAAATTTGATATTAGAGAAGAAAGAATACGTTTTTTTAAAACGTCTTTTGAATGTTACTGGCTATTACAAAGATGAAAATACAAAGGTTTCATTGAAAAAGTTGAGTGGGGAACTTACCAGCGCTATTATTCGCGACAATGAAGAAATGCCTGAAGATGTTATCCGTTTCAACAGTTTTGTATCCGTTAAATCTGGTACTTGGGATACCCAATTTCAATTAGTAACCCCAACTGCACGGGATATTTCGAAAAACAAAATTTCCATTTTGGCACCAATGGGCTCGGCGGTAATGGGCTATGCAGAAGGCGATTCCGTGATCTGGAATTTTCCCAATGGCACTAAAGAACTACAAATTACCAGTGTAAAGCAGACTGAGAGGCCTATTGATATAGATGTGCTTTTATAAGTATTGAAAATTAAGTAGAGATAATTGAGAATTCAAAAATCCGTAATATTTTAATCATGCAGATTTACGATCACGACACCCCCGAAACAATCACTTTTAAAAATAATAGCGTTGAGTTGGATAACTGGATTAATCACCTCGAGTATATTGAAAAGGAAATAAACAATCTGTTGAATCTCAGCAGAGCCGAACTTCTTAATGCATTGGAGCAAAAACCTGTATTAATGAAGCTTTCAATTAAAAAAGAAGAAAACCAAAACAATCTAAATGCTTTCATAAAATATAAAGATAGTTTGCCGCAAGCTGCAGAATGTGAGGATGTTGATTGTGATATGTTTTATGTAACAGAACACGAAAGATACCGAAAGGTATATATGTACCATTTGGAAAAATACAGACGCGTAAAAGAAGAATACTTCAATATTCTCAGTAAATAATACATTTAATAATTCAGTTTCAACAAAAAAGTTATGAGCGAACAGTCGCAGCCCAAGACAATAGGAATTCTTAAAACCCCAAACGATCCGAGGGTTTGTTTGTTGCCCAAAGAAGTGAAACGTCTTACCGGGGAATTAAAGCTCAATATTCTTTTTGAGCCCGGGCTGGGCGGTTCGCTACAAATTGACGATGCCCAATATGTACAGGCAGGTGCTATTTGTCAATCTCGGGAATCAATATTTAAAAATTCGGATACCATAGTATCCATTAACCATACTTTTAGCGAAGTGGAAATGAAGGGGGGTTGTTGCTTCATTGGTATTTTCAATCCCCTCTTTCATGATTCCAAACTCGCTATTTATCAAAATCACGGCGCGACCGTTTACAGTTTAGACCTTTTGCCACGCACCACTTTGGCGCAGTCTATGGATGTGCTTTCATCTATGGCGTCACTTGCAGGGTATAGAGCCGTAATTAAAGCTTCGGAAATCTATAACGGTGTGTTCCCAATGTTCACAACCGCCGCAGGAACACTTACTCCTGTAAAAATTTTAATTTTAGGGGCTGGCGTAGCAGGTTTACAAGCCATCGCCACCGCCCGACGTTTGGGTGCAATAGTAGAAGCTTTTGACGTGCGTAAATCTGCTGGCGAAGAAGTTAGAAGTCTCGGCGCAACATTTATTGAAGTAGAAGGTTATACAGAATCTTCAAATGCAGGAGGCTATGCGGTTGCGCAAAGTGAAGCATATCAAAAAAAGCAGAAAGAATTAATTCACAATCATATTCTAACGGCGAACATTGTAATAAGTACAGCAAATATTCCCGGAAGAAAAGCACCTTTGTTAATTGAAACGCGCTCTGTGGAAGCGATGCAGCCTGGCAGTGTTATAATAGACTTAGCGGCTGAACAAGGTGGAAATTGCGAACTTTCACAACACAATGAAATTATAAATCACAACGGAATTACTATTTTAGGAAACTCAAGCCTTTCTGCTGAAATACCTGCTGCAGCTTCAAAATTACTTTCAAATAACTATTTCTCCTTTTTAAAGTATAAGCAAAAGGCAGAAAATGAAGACAACGACCCATTGCTATCCGCCAGCCAAATAATGTTCAAAGGCGAATGGACACACCCACATTTCACCAAACAACTACAACCAGCTTAACTATGGATTTTATAAATCAACACATAAACGAAATTTACTTTGTTCTCTTTTGTGTCTTCATCGGCATCGAAGTAATTGCGAATGTTCCCGCCATTTTACACACGCCACTCATGAGCGGAGCCAATGCCATTAGTGGTGTTATTTTGGTTGGAGCCATTATTGTAATGCTTCGTGTGCCGGGAGACGATTATCTCAATCTCACTTTAGGGGGAATTGCTGTTTTTCTTGGCACCCTTAATATTTCTGGCGGTTTCTTTGTTACTGGAAGAATGCTGAAAATGTTCAGTCCAAAAAAATAGACGTAAGAATGAATGATATAAGACGTAAGACGGTTTCGGCAAGAAAATTAGTCCTATGTCTTTTCGTCCATGGTCCTTCACAAATAATTTCAAAATAAAATGTACGCAATCATCGAAATTGGTTATTTAATTGCCACCCTTTCCTTTTTGGGAGGATTAAAATTTATGAGTTCCCCAAAAAGCGCAAAAACTGGAAACCTTATAGCTGCTATTGGGATGATTTTAGCCGTAGTGCTCACGTTTATTGCCGCAATTACAGCCACAGTTCCATATACAAATTTAGTAATAATGCTTTTGGCAATTGCAGTTGGAACCATTATTGGCAAACGTCTTTCAGATAAAGTTGAAATGACGGGAATGCCACAATTAGTTTCACTTTTCAATGCAACAGGTGGTGGTTGCGCCATGCTTTTAGGGTTGGTGGAAGCCAATCAAATGGATATTACAACCGCAATTTTGGGTAATAAAATTTTACTAATTGCGGGTTTAATAACAGGAGCAATTGCCTTAACGGGAAGTATTATTGCAGAACGAAAACTCGCCGGAAAAGTGAAAGATAGACGCAGTAAAACCGTAATCTTTTCGGCAAGAATACTTTTAGTATTGATGGTATTATTGCCAACGCTCTATTTCTTCGGAATTATTCCAATACCCTTTACTGCTTTTATGTATGTTTTGGCAACTATTGCAATGGTTTATGGCGTTCTTTTCGTACTTCCCATTGGCGGCGCAGATATGCCAGTTGTAATTTCACTTTTGAATAGTATTACAGGTATAGCAACAGCTTTCGCAGGTTTCGTTTATGGAAACAAAGCGATGATTGCTGGCGGTATTTTTGTTGGAGCCGCGGGAATTTTGCTTACGTTATTAATGTGTAAAGCTATGAATCGTTCATTGCTAAAAGTGCTTGCAGGAACTTTCAAAAAGAGTAAAAATGGCGTTGTTGAAGAAGAACAGGAGATAAAAGAAATCAGTATTTCGGAAACCGCATTATCCCTTTCCTACGCACAAAAAGTTGCTATTGTTCCCGGCTACGGTTTAGCAGTGGCGCAAGCACAGCATGTTTGTGGACAACTTCAACAATTGTTGGAAAAAAGAAATGTTGAGGTAGATTACATTATTCATCCGGTTGCGGGGAGAATGCCTGGACATATGAATGTTTTACTAGCTGAAGCAAATGTGGATTATTCACGTTTAAAGGAAATGGATGAAGGTAATGAAAACATGGAGCAATACGATGCAGTTTTAGTTTTAGGAGCAAACGACGTTGTAAACCCAGCCGCAGAAAACAACCCAGATAGCCCAGTTTACGGAATGCCAATTATTCGTGCATACGAAAGCAAACAAGTAATTGTAATGAAACGAAGTATGAATAAAGGTTACGCTGGAGTCCAGAACGACCTTTTTGGATTGGATAATTGCAGTATTCTTTTTGGTGATGCAAAGACTTCTTTGCAGGAGATTGTGAATCAATTGAAGTTGATTTAACTCAAATTAAAAAAATTACTAAAAACTGTTAAGACTGACTTCAAGCATTTCCAATTCGAAGAATTCATCTTCTAGATTGGCGTTATGGGTGAAGAACAGACGATTTATTTTTTCACCAACAAAACGTTCACCCCATAACTCCTCAAAAATTATTAAAAAGGCATTTTCTAATTCGCTGTCGTCAATTTTGGTAAGATTTAAAGGGAGCAGCAACAAGAGATCAAAAACATTTTTTTCAGGATCCCAAGAATAAACCGTAAAGCGAATATCTTTTGGCGTTATGCTAAACCCATCACATTTAAAGGGTTCATCCATCATTTTTGGATCTGTTTCAATTTTCCCTTCTACTAAAGCTTTAATTTTCCAATATTTCATTTTTGGCGCTTCATCCACCAAACGATTCACATATAACAACAAATCTCTATTCCCGGAACAGGAAATGGTAAAAACAAAATTTTTGTTTGAATCATTTTCTGGAGATAAAATATTTGGAGTAAGTCCGGGACAATAATCGTCCAGCTGAACACAGAGATATGAAAATATCGTAAAATTCCTTTCTTCTATGGTAGTATGTAAATCGAGGCGAAGTCTTTCCTCGAAATTTTTAAAATCTTCCCAAAATTCCTTAGCTTTCATAAGAAACAATTTTTAGAGTAGTAATCTTTGCAGGGGAATGATTAGCCATCCTAAATTTAATAAATAGTTAGGAAAAGTAAACTGTTTTTAAAAATTCATTAAAATAGTAAAAGCTATTTTCAGCAAAAATCAAGGAGTTTATACTTCTTTTTTATAGATTCAGAATCACCAAAATTGAAGCAATTGAAATAAAAATCCACAATGAAAACCCAAGTATCATAGGTTTCCAGCCAGCAGACCTTATTTTATCTATTGAAAGTCCAGCGCCTATCAAAAACAGAGTAAGCACCAATAATGATTTGGAAACACTTGTTATTCCATTTGTCAAAAATTCTGGAATGGGTAAGTAACTATTCAGTATAATTGCCAAGATAAATAGAAAGATGAAATAAGGAATTCTAACACTTTTACCCTTTCCTTTAAAAAGAAAAACTGAGAGTATTGAAAGCGGAATTATCCAAAGTGCTCTAGCAAGTTTTACGGTAGTTGCTACTTTTAAGGCTTCTTCTCCAAAAGTATAAGCTGCACCAACTACAGAACTTGTGTCGTGAATGGCGATGGCGCACCAAAGGCCGAACTGGTGTTGGCTCAACCCAAACAAATGGCCCAAAGGCGGAAAAACAATTAGTGCTATGGAATTCAACAGAAAAATTACTCCCAGTGAAATTGATATATCTTTTTCCGAAGCATTAATAACAGGAGAAACAGCGGCAATGGCGCTACCACCACAAATGGCAGTTCCCGAAGAAATGAGATGGCTGCTTTTTCGATTCATTTTTAAAAGTCTTCCTAAAAAGTAACCGAGAATTAAAGTGATGGAAATTGAAAAAACGGTAAGTAAAAAACCATCTTTCCCAGCAGCCAAGGTTTCCTTTAAATTCATTCCAAAACCCAAACCAACTACAGCAATTTTCAGCAACCAGTTTACCGCTTTACTGTTCAGTGTAATAAATGGATGTCCTAAAAAATAGGAAAACAAAAATCCACCGACTAAAGCTACTGGACTACTAACGTATCCCAAAATGCACAATACCATACAAATAATGAACAGCACTTTTACAAGCGTTTCATTTCGTTGGGCAATCTTTTTCATTTTATGAATTCATTTCTTTTTCTGAAGTTTTTGCATCAGATTTACTATTTCCATCAGCATTCTTAAATACCACTGTTCTATAAGGAAAAGGTATTTCAATTCCTTCACTGTCAAACCGTTTTTTTATGCTTTCCAGTAAATCGCATCGCATATCAAATGCATCGGAAAAATTTCGTGCCCAAACCCATGCGCGAATTGTTACCGATGAATCATTCAACGAAGTTAAGGCAACTCTTACCAAAGGACGGCCATGGGAAATATCAGTTGCCAAGCGGTTGTCAAAAACAAGGGGGTGATTTTCACATTCTTCTTGCATGATTTTTTTGGCCAGATCTACGTCGCTATCATACGAAATTCCAATTTCAATGCGTTCGCAGATTTTCAGTTCGCCCAAATCATAATTGATGAGCTTTTCTTTGTTAATGATCGCGTTTGGAATGACAATCATTTTGTTTTCAAAATTCCGAATCACTGTGTGGCGTAGTGTTATATCTACCACCGTTCCAACCATATTATCAGTGATTTTTATAACATCGCCAATTTTGAAGGGTTTAAAAGAAATTATAAATACCCCGCCCACCAAGTTAGAAAGTGCTTCCTGAGAAGCAACACCCGCAATAAGCGCAATTACTCCCGCGCCACCAAGTGCTGTTTTTGCTATGCCTTCCAACGATGGGAAAGCCAAGAGCGCAAAAAGAACTCCTGTAATATATATTCCTATAACAGCTATATAGCGTAAAAACTTAAAACTCGTGGGATCTTCCGCATTTTGCACTTTTCTTCGAATACTCATCCGGAACCACATATTTGTTGAAGCCGCACCGACTATTGTTACAACAGCCACAATCCCTAAATAAAGTATCAGATTAAAATTATGCTTAAGCGCAGCAGATTTCTCTTCGTTTACAAAAAGAATACTTAAGGCTATAAAACCCAAAACAAGCCATAGTGCATTTAGAATTCTCCGAACCAAATTCACTGCTTTTGGCTTTTCATCAGGATATTTTTTCTTTTCCTGCCGAAGTAGCCATTTGTGAAGCAAATTTGTAAGTAGCCTTAGAATAATTACAGATACAATTACAACAGATGCGTAAATGATTTGCTCTTTATATGTTTCAAAAAAATCTAACATAGAACTATAATAATACTAGTGTTTTTAATATGAATTTTATCAATTATGAGCGCGGGACAACTTTTACTTTCATCTTCTTCTCCCGAATTAAATAAATGCCCCACAAGATAAGCATTCCACCAATCACATACCAAATACTAAAACGTTCTCCATCCAGCAAGCCCCAGATTACGGCAACCAATGGCATCAAATAAGTTACAGTGCTGGCAAAAACTGCCGAGGTTTGCTGAATCAATTTATAATATAGCATCACCGCTATGGCCGTTCCCATGACAGTCAAAATACTTAAATATCCCAGAGCTTCCCAAGTCGTGGGATTGTTTTCAAAATCGGTAAAAAAACCTGAAAAAAATAATACCACTAAAGATGGAATCATCCAAACTGAAAATACAGCACTAGAAAGTTTTACGGAAGGAACGTGGTGTAATTTTTCCTTTATAATAAGCCCAGCCGCCCCATAACAAGCTGTTGCCAAAACAACCAAAAGTGCATATCCTAATTTTGATTCTTCAGAAGTGGCTTCGGAAAAGTACATTAATATTGCAGCGCCAGCGAAACCAATAAATGCTCCAAAAACCTGCAACCATTTACTCTTTATTCCGAAGAGAAAAAATCCTAGAATCAGTACGAAAATTGGCACCAAGGAATCTAAGATTCCCGCCAAAGAACTACTAACGCGAGTTTGTGCAATTGGGAAAAGATACATCGGCAAAAAGTTTCCGAAGAAGCCCGCAAGCACTACCCAAAATACAGTATTCTTTGTCATTTTCCGAAGGGCTGGAAAACCGGTATAACACAAAATTAAACCCGAAATAGTTACCCGAAAAGCACCAATTTCATAAGGCGAAAAAACTAACAGCGATTTTTTTATTAAAATAAAAGAACTGCCCCAAGTAAGTGCGAGTACGGTCAATAAAAACCAGCGGTTTTCAAAAATTTTTCCCATTTAGCGGAAGTTATTTAAGCAGTTGTTCAAAGAATAATTGATGGCGCAAATTTATGTTTTTTATTTAGGCAATGGGTTTGTTGAAATGATAAAATAGAATGATTTTCCGCAATATTAAACTCAATATTTTAAGTAAAATAAATCTTGAAAATATTAATGTGGAGCCGTAAATGTTTAACAATTATTTTACCTATTGCAGATGTATATTTGTGACATCTAACAAGATTTTATTACAATTAAAATCTGCAGTAATTGGAAAGGACTATTTGTTTATTTTTTTAAATCGTGAACTATGGATGCTATTTTTAGTGAGCTTGTAGAACAATTCCATTTACCACTTCATAATCCGGTTCTGATTTTTTCGGTGATATTATTTATCATCCTATTGGCTCCAATTCTTTTGAAAAGAATACGGATTCCAGGAATTATTGGATTAATTGTTTCGGGAATTATTATTGGCCCAGCAGGACTTAATATTTTGGAGAAAAGTCTTTTTGTTGATGTGTTTTCAACCATTGGTCTTCTTTATATTATGTTTATAGCGGGACTGGAACTTGACTTAAATGAGTTTAAAGTCACCAAAAATAAGAGCTTGATTTTTGGCCTTCTCACGTTTTCCATTCCGCTGGGACTAGGCTTTCCCGTTTGTTATTATTTATTGGGATTTGATTTTAATGCCAGTCTTTTAACGGCAAGTATGTTTGCTACCCATACATTGGTTACCTACCCGATAGTAAGTAAACTTGGCGTTTCAAAAAACATTGCGGTAGCAATTACTGTTGGCGGAACTATTTTAACAGACACCGCAGTTCTTATTATGCTCGCCGTGATTTTAGGGGCTAATGATGGCGGCCTTACACAAGAATTCTGGATTCGCTTGGGCATATCTCTCCTATTATTTTCTGCATTTATGTTTCTTGTGATTCCAAAAATTGCAAAATGGTTTTTCAAAACACTGGAGAGCGAAAAATATTCCCATTACATTTTTGTTCTTTCGGTAGTTTTCTTTTCCGCTTTCTTAGCAGAGATTGCAGGATTAGAGTCAATAATTGGGGCCTTCGTTGCAGGTTTGGCGCTCAATAAGCTTATTCCCCACTCCTCTGCTCTTATGAATAGGATTGAGTATATTGGAAATTCACTTTTTATTCCCTTTTTCCTTATAAGTGTGGGAATGATCGTTGATGTAAGCGTCATTATGAGTGGTCCCATGGCACTTATAATTGCCGGAACATTAACAATTGTGGCTCTTTTGGGAAAATGGCTTGCGGCATTTGTAACACAAGTAATTTTCAGATTTTCAAAGGGACAACGAAAATTAATTTTTGGTTTGAGCAGCTCGCACGCGGCGGCAACCTTAGCGGTAATTTTAGTCGGCTATAAGGCTGGAATTCTTGACAGCAATATTCTAAATGGAACCGTGGTTCTCATTTTAGTTACTTGCATTGTAGCTTCTTTCGTTACAGAAAATGCTTCTAAAATGATCGTCCAAGAATCTGATGGTGACGATCAAATTCAGTTTAATACTGTTTTAAATAAGGAGCACATTCTTATTCCTATTGCCAATATGATAAATATTGAAAAGATATTGGAGTTTGCCGTTTTGATAAAAGAAAAGAAATCAAAAAATCCATTGTCTATCCTAACAGTTGTTCCAAATACCGACGAAGCTGAAAAAACAATTATAAGGGCAAAACAAGGCTTGGAAAAATTTATAGATGAAACTGCCGCTTCAGATACCTACGCAAATATTAAGGCCACAATAGATCACAATGCTGCTAGTGGCATATCCAGAACCGCAAAGGAAATAATGGCAGATCTCATTTTATTGGGATGGCCCCAAAAGTCTGGATTTTTAGATAAAATTATCGGTGATAAATTGGACAGTATCCTTAAAAATACCATTAAGACTATTTTTATTTGCGACTTTAAAATTCCTTTGGTAAACCATAAAAGATTGTTTGTAATAGTTCCACCAAACGCGGAATTTGAAGAAGGTTTTGCAATTTGGGTAAACAAACTGGCGAAATTGTCTGTAGAAATATCCATTCCCATTAATCTGAATTGCTCGGATGAAACCCACACGGCAATTCTAAAATTTGCTAAAAGCAATAAGCTTACATTGAATTTAAATTTCCATCAATTCAATAATTGGGAAGAGTTTTTAATGCTAACAAATCAAATTGTTGAAACCGATTTTATTATACTTGTTTCCGCTCGAAGAGGTTATGTTTCGCACTTTGGACAATTGGACAGATTACCAGCAAAGTTGGAAAAACGTTTTCCTAATAGTAGTAAAATGATAATTTATCCGCAATAAGAGTTAACTTTTAGAATTGAGACTTCAGTTGTTCATTGCTATTTCAATTGTTTGGTCAGAATCTAAACTGAATTCACAATCCTCAAAACTGGGAGCAGAAAATTTAGGGCGAAAATTGTTTGAAAACGCGTAGGCTTCCGTTGGTATTCCCATAAAATTACGGTTGCATTCACCATCTGAATTTTCATCGTGGTACATTGAAATGGCGTATGTTCCAGTGGGTAAATCCTCAATAATGATTGTTTGCTTCGTTCCCTCAACTGCTACCAAAACAGTTTTATATGCTCGATCTCTTTCCAAAAAACCTTCACCATTATTGAAAAGACCCAACCTTAAATTTCCCTGAACGTTTTCAATATTGGAAATATTTATGGTCAACGTATTTTTTTCGCTTGAGGTAGTCGCGAAAAAGAGATAAAAAAATATTGCTAAATAGTTCACGTTTTATAAATTTTATTATTCTTGGTATTAAACTCCAATTCAATTATGCTAAGCGAAATGGGCGACTGAAATTAATTAAAATTTCATAATATTTTTATTTAGGTGAAAACTAATGTTTTAATATCACAAAAATTCTTAGAAAAAACCTAAATTAAAGTGAAGTATCCACGAATTTTACCAAATAATTAAATCATAAAAAGTGTTTACAAAAATTATTGGGGATTTTTAAGTACGGATTGGTTTTGTAGTTACTTTTGAAATTCACGTCACAAAAAATAACTTAAGCATTATTAACAACAGTATGCACCCTCCAAATTAAATTTTATATGAAAACTCTTTCCCTGAAAATTCTTTCAATTAGCTTTCTGTTTTTATTTTTCAATTCTACCTTAAAAGCGCAGGCTTTGAGCGGTTCGCAAATTGACAGTATCGTTCAAAAAACAATGAAAACCTTTGACGTTCCCGGAATGGCGGTCGCGGTTTTGAAGGATGGTAAGATTTATCATAAAAATACCTACGGTGTTCGTTCGCAAAAAACAAAAGCCGAAGTAAACGAAAACACACTTTTTGGCGTGGCGTCCAACACCAAAGCTTTTACCACGGCTGCATTAGGGCAACTTATAGACCAAGGAAAACTTACATGGGATACGAAAGTTACTGACATTATTCCCGAATTTCAACTTTCAGATTCCTATGTAACACGTGAATTTACTATTCGTGATTTGGTAACTCATCGAAGCGGTTTAGGTCTTGGCGCTGGCGATTTGATGGTTTTTCCCGCAAATAATACAACAACGAAAACCGAAATGATTCATAACCTGCGGTATTTGAAACCTGTTTCCTCCTTCAGAAGTAAATTTGATTATGACAACTTACTTTACATTGTTGCAGGCGAAGTAATTACTAGAGTTTCTGAAAAAGATTATGATGATTATATTTCAGAAAACTTCTTCAAACCTTTAGGAATGAAACGTTCCTTTCTTTCTATTACTAAAATAAAAGCGGACGATAATAGAATTGATGGTCACGCACCCGTCAATGGAAAATTGGAATTGACCGGTGATACTTTCACTCAAATTGCTACACCCGCTGGCGGAATTTATGCTTCTATCAATGATATGAGCATTTGGGTACAAGCGCAATTAAACGATGGGAAATATGGCGAAAAGTTACAGGACAGTCTTTTCAGCGAAAAAGTGCATTCTGAAATGTGGACGCCGCAAACCATTTTAAGAAGTGGCAAAGGACCGTACAACACACATTTTTCAGCTTATGGTCTTGGTTGGTTTTTAAGTGATGTAAATGGTTATTTTCAAGTTACGCACACGGGCGGATTGAACGGAATTGTGAGCCAAGTAACCCTTATTCCCGAAATGAATTTAGGGATTATTGTGCTTACAAACCAGCAAAGCGGTGCTGCATTTACTGCAATTACAAATTCCATTAAAGATGCCTATTTCGGTATAAAAGGCGAAGACAGAATCAAACAATACAATGACCGCCGTTTGGCTGGAGAAAAGGAAGAGGACAGCATCGTTTCCGAAGTAGAAAAAAACATTGCCGCGCAACTTAAAAGCAAAACGCCAAAACCAAATCCTGCAGATTACACGGGAACTTATAAAGATGTTTGGTTTGGCAATGTTGTCATCAGTAACCAAAAAGGAAGTCTTTATTTTAAAGCTGAAAAATCAGGAGATTTAACTGGACCAATGACTTTTTATAAAGGAACAACCTATGCGGTGCGATGGAATGACGCCTCTTTAAAAGCCGATGCTTTTGTTACTTTTAGTTTGGATACGGAAGGGAAAGCTAACGGTTTTACAATGAGCCCAATCTCGCCATTGACTGATTTTAGTTATGATTTTCAGGATTTGGAGTTTGGGAGAGTTGAATAGATTAAAATATAATTGTGTGTGTTTTTAGCTTGGTTTTTGTTTTGAGTTAATATTTTGAAAAGTGAGAATCTAAAGTGAATCAATAATTTCCTTTGTCATTCTTTAACTAATCCTGACGTCCGTGAAATTGGACAGATATGTTTCTGGAGAAATAAACCATTTCTTAGAGCCCCTGTTAATGTGCGACCAGATTATTTCTTTTTGCCCAGATTGATTCCATAACTGATTTAACTTCTTTATTATCATAATATATCATTATCATAATATATCGCAATCTTCTTAATATCACCTGAAGTGATTTTTTCACTGATGTATTCCCCGTTTTCTATTTTAAATTTTGCATCAATTTTCTTATCGTTTGAAACGACATGAAAATGCGCTGGATGATAATCATTAGAATAAATTACAACTTTCAAATTATTAATTGTTGCAATCCTATCACGGTGCTCATAAAATTGACCTTTCCCATCCCAATTAAGATATTGGTTGATGTAATAGTTCAAAAATATTATCTTAATTTTCTCCGAATACATTTTGTTATGTATTACTATTAAATGTTCGCTTACATGTTGACAAACACTATTATATTATTTATCCACCTTATGTGATCATATTGATTACTTTAAATATAGCACTAAACGATTACTTTCACATAAGCGATTCCTGCTTTGCATTCAGAGGTTTTTTATTTCAATCCCAAAAAAACCAAAAAACAATAAATCTTCTAAGCTAAATTCATTAATTTCATAGGAAGCTAAGAAGATGATTATGAAAACCACAAACAGACTGGACGCCGCACTGGAAAAACTGTACACCGCTTTCCACAATAACACTTTAAACCCTGAGTGTTGCAACCATTGTGCGGTAGGAAATATTTGTGATAATACTGATAGTTGGAAACACCTCAGCGATGATCACGGTTCGTTGCAATTAAACTATATTGGGCTGGTTCACGAAAATTTAGGTCGTCGTTTTTACGGTTATTCTCCTTCGGAACTTTTACAAATTGAAGCTGAATTTTTAAAAGGCTGTGGTTATTTATTGCCTTTGAATTACAAAAATGCAAAACCAAAAAATCCAACTTCCAAAGAAACCTTATTCAACGGACTTTGTGCCGCGGTTGCTTTTTTATGTTCTCTTGATTCTGTAAAAAATGTAATGGATTATTACCCACTATTTCAAACAAAAGTGGAAGTATCTCTTTTGGAAAATGCCCAATAAAAAAACCTCCGCTATCGGCTTCGCCAATAAAAGAGGTTTCATAGCAATTTTCTTTTTTTAATTATACTTTTAAATCTCCCTGCTCGCCCAAATCTGGTTCGTTTCCAGTGATTGCGCCTTGAGCCATTTTTAATAGGGAAATTACTTTTCCGTTTTTAGTATCCCAATAGTGGGCGTCATCCGGTTCAATTTTTAGGGCTGTAATGTTTGGGTCATCAACGCCATCAAACCAAGCATCGTCGCCACTTCCATAAAGTTCTTTTATCCTGTTGTGGTCTGTACTGATGGTTGTGCGGCCGTAAACACTCAGAAATTCAAAGTTTCCTTTGTCTGCATAAATTAGATGGGTTCTGTTTTCCCTTTCAATGTTTTTGTTGTGTTCGCTATTTTTGTTGCTAAGGAACCAAATGTTGCCGGCTTCATCCACTTCTTTCGTACTCATTGGCACAACGTGAAAGGGTTCGCTTTTCAAATTTGTGGCCATCATTGTGAAATCAATGCCTTCTGCCAACTCTTTAATTTTCTTTCTAGCTTCTGTATTGCTAAGGTTTTTTGTGCTCATAGTTTTTTATTTTGAAGATACTAAACATTATAGTGCACAACTTTTAAGAAAATCATAAAGTTTAGCAATTTCGCGAAAAGAGTAAACAAAATATGCTTTTGAGACAATTGAAAGATTTTAAAAATTATTTTTCAGTATAGGCAACTCTCCAAATATGTCCTGTTGTGTCATCCGTTATCAACATCGTGCCATCTGGCATCACTACTGCTCCCACAGGTCTTCCTCGCACTTCATCTTTTTTTGAATCAACAATAAAACCCATAAGAAAATCCTCTGGTTTGCCAGTGGGTTTTCCATTTTCAAAAGGAATAAAAACTACACGATAACCCGAAAGAATATCACGGTTCCAGGATCCATGTTGTATTACAAAAGCTCCATTTTTGTATTTCTCGGGGAAAGCATCTGCTGTATAAAATACCAACCCCAAAGAAGCGGTATGTGAACCCAAATCCACATCTGGCTCAAGCGCTTTTCGCAATCGAACGTAAGGTGGAATTGGAACCCGTGGATCGTAATTACTGCCCCAATACGTATATGGCCAACCGTAATAGCCACCTTCCTGAACTGAAGTTAAATAATCCGGCGCCAAATTATCGCCCAAACCATCGCGTTCATTCACAGAAGTCCAAAGGGTTTTTGTGGTTGGTTCCCAATCCATCCCCACAGGATTTCTTAGTCCAGAAGCGTAAACTTCAAGATCGCTGCCATCAGGATTCATCACTAAAATATTGGCGCGCATTACTTCGTTTTCCATTCCTTTTTCCCCAATATTATCACCACTTCCTACTGCAATATAAATTTTGGAATTATCAGCATTGGAAAGTAAATTACGCGTCCAATGCCTATTGACTTTTCCTGCGGGAAGATCAGCAATCTTTTCTCCCATTAGGGTAATCTTTGTCTGTCCAGCCTTGTAGGGATAGCGCAGCACGGCATCCGTATTTGCAACATACAACCAATCGCCAATAACAAGCATTCCAAAAGGCTGATTGAGTCCTTCTTTTTTTGTGAGTAATGTTTCGCGAATATCTGGCGAACCATTATTATCGGTATCGCGTAAAATAGTTATCAAATCTGCACTGTGTTTCAAATTATTTGAACCACCAGCACCAATTATTGTTGCGCCAATTTGTTTTGGAATACTATAATTGCTATTGCTTTCAGCTACTAAAACATCGCCATTTGGCGTAACGTACATCCAACGCGGATTTTCAAAATCATCTGCATATTTAGTAACCATAAAGCCTTCCGGAGCTTGGGGCATTTCGCCTTCTTTCCAACCAATTACGTTTGAATAATTGGAAACAGATTTTGTAGCAAAAGGTTCCGGCAACTGTTTTTCATCTTCTACTTGTGAAAAAAGGGATATAGGTATCGAAATTAAAAATAGAAAATAGGTTTTCATAAATAGGTACAATTAGTTATTTCTAAAAAATACATCTCAATTTTTAAGTCGCATAATTGCTTTTACATTTACAAATTCCATCATTCCGAAACCACCATGCTCGCGGCCATAACCCGAATCCTTCACTCCACCAAAAGGCATATTGGGTTGCGCAAGTCCAAAACCATTTATGAAAACCATTCCGGTGTCGAAATGTTTGCTGGCAAGTTCTATTGCTTTATTTTCGTCTTTGGAGAAAATTCCGCCGCCAAGACCGTATTTGCTGTCGTTCGCAATTCGCATGGCATCATCGGTATTTTTAGCTTTGATCAGTGAAGCAACGGGTCCGAAAAGTTCATCATCATAAGCTGGCTGTCCCGGTTTTACATTTTCAAGAACTGTTGCTGGATAAAAGAAACCTTTCCCTTTGGGCATTTCGCCGCCGCATAGGATTTTTGCGCCATTTTTTACACTTTTTTCAACCTGTTTATGAAGCGTTTCACGAAGATCTTCTCGCGCCATCGGTCCAATTTTTGAGTCTTTATCTTTTGGGTCGCCGTGTTTCATTTTTTTCATCTGCTCCACAAAAGCTTCTTTAAATTCATCGTAAACTTTATCAACGACTATAAAACGTTTTGCGGCAACACAGGTTTCGCCATTGTTATAAACTCTTCCCATCACACACATTTTCACAGCCAAATTCAAATCTGCGTCTTCCAAAACTATGTATGCGTCATTACTTCCCAATTCCATAACGGTCTTCTTTAAGGCAGCTCCAGCTTTTTTGGCAATGTCTCTTCCCGCGCCGGGACTTCCAGTAAGCGTAACTCCGCGAACTAATTTATGTTTTATAATTTCATCACTCTGATTGTGGGTAATTTTTAGAACGGTGAAAAGATTTTTGGGCAATCCCGCTTTTTCATATATCTTTTGAAGCAGTAACGCTGAACCAGTAACGTTTTCAGCATGTTTCAACAATATTCCATTTCCGGCCATTAGATTGGCAATAGAATATCTAATAACTTGATATGCCGGAAAATTCCACGGTTGAATGCCATAAATAACACCTGTTGGGGAATATGTTATAACTCCCTTTCCGCCGCCGGGAAATTCGCGTTCTTCATCTTTCAACATTTCGGGACCGTTCGCCGCCGTCCAATCACAGATTCCTGCGCAAAGTTCTATTTCCTGTTTTCCTTGCTTAAGCAGTTTTCCCATCTCGTTCGTCATCAATTCGGAAAGTTCGTCTGCATTTTCCTTTAGCTCTTTCCCGATTGCTTTGATAATTTTGGCTCTTTCTTTTGGGGCAACCATTCTCCAGTCCATAAATGCTCTGTGACATTTTTCAACGGCATCATCTGCCTGTTTATCTGTCATTAACGTGTATTTTTTAATCTCTTTTCCTGTGGATGGATTTATGGTAACCAATTCTTTTTGTTCTTCTTTTTTCATATCTTTTTCTTTTCAATGAATATATTATTTTGCCGAAGAACTCTGTCTTAAGAAACTGTTATACTTTCGAATGACAAAAAATGATGCGCTTCGAAAGCACTTCAATTTTTATAAATTTGCAAATATGAAAACTGAAATAAGCAGCAATATCCGTCCAGCCCGTCCCGAAGATTTCAGAGAAGTTGCCCCATTGATTGTGCAAGCAATGGAAGATTTGGCATGTACATTTGCGAATACGAACGATCCGAACATGGCGGTTCCACTTTTTGAACATTTTTTTCAACAAAAAGAGAATCAATATAGCTTTGAAAACAGTTTGGTTTGGGAAGAAGATAAAGAAATAGCAGGTTCCTTAATTGCTTACGATGGTGCATTGTTACCAATTTATCGCGAACCATTTTTGAAATATATAGCCGAAAATTACAACGTGAAAGATTTGGTAATTGAGAATGAAACCCTAAAAGGTGAACTTTATATTGATACTTTAAGCGTCTTTCCAAAGCACCAAGGAAAGGGAATCGGCAGTAAATTATTGCTCGCAATAAAAGCGAAAGCGAAAGAAGACGGACATAAAAAAATCGGGCTTTTGGTAGATTTTAAAAACCCCAGTGCCAAAAAATTATATTCAGCATTGGGGTTTGAACGTGTGGGTAAAAAACAACTTGGCAATAGCATTTATGAACATTTGCAACTCAAGTTGTAATCGTGTTATGGATTGTCAACGCTTGCGTCACGGGCAAGATCTGCATCGTCTTCCTGTTGACCGATTTTTGTATCCAAATAGAGTAATGATTCACTTGTTGCATTTGGACCACCTGCAATTTTAAGTTTGTCTAAAAGACCTAATGCAAGGGTTTCCTCTTCAATTTGTTCTTTCACGAACCATTGTCCGAAATTCCATGTTGCCCAATCTTTTTCCTGTAGCGAAAGATTAACGATTTCATAGATTGCATTAGAGTTATCTACTTCGTGCTGAAATATTTTCTCAAAACACTCTTGTAGATTTTTGGGATCTGTTTGCGGCGCTGCCAAAGCGGTAATTTTTGCCCTTCCGCCACGTTCTTGAATATATTCTATCACTTTCATCATGTGGTTGCGCTCTTCGCCAGAGTGCCTAAAAAGTAAGTTTGCTACTCCAGCAAAACCTTCACTGTCTGCCCAAATAGCATAGGAAAGATAGGTTTGTGCGGCATCTGCTTCCTTTTTTACCTGTTTATTTAAAATGTTTTCAATTGGTTTTGATAGTCTGTTAGTATTCATAATAATTAGTTTTCCTCTAAATTAATTAATGTTATGGTTACGGCGTATTGCCTTAACACTATGTTAGGCCAATTTTTCAGAAGAAATATTGAAAAGGAATTTTTTTGTTTAAGAAAATAGTTGATTCAGCACGGCAAGCGACTTCGGTTTTTGATAGCCTTGAATATGGAAACTGTAATAGGCCAAAACCAACTCCAGCAAATTGTGTCTCCCTTTTTTCGATAGTTTAATAATATTTAAATTTCCAAAATTTAGTTCGAAAAAAAACTTAAAATTTTCTATTTGTGGACCTTCCAAACAATAATTACTCGTGTTTGTAGATTGAAAATTTCCATCCACTATATTAAAATATTTGGCCTCAATATTTGTAGCATCGGGATAAAAGCCCAAATACATACTTAACTGTAATAAGAAGAAAATATGAAAATTGGCGACCTCTTCATTTTGGTCGAGCCATAGAAAAGAATTTTCCAAAAACCCGTAAAGCTCAGTATTTGCTTCTTCTTCGCGGATGCAATTTTTTAGCATTTCAGATAAAAACATAACCAAACCAGATTTTACAATATCTGTATGTAAAGTTTGGTAGGGTTGAAAAACTTTTGCTTCTTTAATATATTCTAGAGTTCCTTTGTTTTTGTGCTCTGCAATTAGTTCTAATTGGGTTAGTGGCTGAAAATACGAAGCTTTTAATTTTGCCTTTTTGGCTTTGAGTATATTTCTAAGTAAATAACTTTTAATTCCTGCAGCTTCTGTAAAACAACTTACAATAAGGTCTGCTTCAGAATATTTTATGGAAGAAAAAACTATGGCTTTGGTTGCAACAACCATTAGCGGATAATCATTATTTTAGAGACTTTGGTTTCTACATTATCATCTGTGGTTACGAGAACAAAGTAAACCCCAGAGCGCACTTTATATTTTCCAAAAGCTGTGGTATCCCATAGTACGCTACCCCCTTCAGAGGTTTGTTCAAAAACAAGACTTCCCGTAATATCGGTTATTTTTACATTGGCGTTTGCTGTAAGGCCATCAATAGTTACATTTCCATTAAATCCAGGCCTCACAGGATTGGGAAATGCATGCACGTTCTCAAGATTATCACTAGGTGCAGTGGCGCTTCCTTTATAGGCTACCAAACCTTGTGTCGTAGCAAAATAGACTACTCCCGTGAATGGGTCTATAGCAATATCCTGAACGTTATTGGTGGGTAATGGTGAATTATCTTTTGTAAACCTAAGCAATGTTTCCTGTCCGTTTGGAGATAAATAGAAAACACCGGAAGAAGCCGTGGCAATCCATTTATTATTAGAGCCATCTACTTCAATATCTGTAACGGATTGTTCAAACAAGAGCTCCTGTGCCACTCCATTTTCAAGGATAATAATAGCTTGTGATTCTGGCACTGCTCCCTCCTCAAAAATACTTCCTGGGCTATAAAGCACCCTAAGCCCCTTAAGTGTGCCTATCCACAACCTATTTTGACTGTCAAAAGCTAGCGCTCTTATATTTGTGGAAGGTAAATTACCGCCGCCGGAATCTTCTCCTATTTTATTAAACTTATTGGCAGTAGGATTATAGCCTATTACTCCATTTTTATAGGTTCCAAAAAAAACATAGTTTTCCCGGCTCAAAGCTAGCTTAGTTAAAGCTAAATCAGTCGCTGGATTGAAAATAACGGAAACATCGGTTTTTTGAAATTGTCCGTTTGGGGTTAATTTTATTAAGCCTTCATCCGTTTTGCTTTGAAGAAACCAAAAATTACCTTGATTGTCAAATTCAGAACCATATATTCTGATCCCCGCATCTGCACTACCAAAAAAAATTCTTTCTAAAGGACTGTTTGTTTCATCATAAAGAATAGTGGGAACTTCATCCACAATTTTCAGTAATCCTTTTTGAAAAGAACTCATGAAAACTTCGTTAGGAGCCTGTGGGTTTATTGTTACTTTTATCAAATCGGTTGGTTCTCCACCAACGGCTGAGCTTAAATCTTCATAGGAAATATTAGTCCAAAGTGTATCCTTAAGATGGCTCACTCCAAAACGAGAGTATGGATTAGGGTCAAAATCTCTAGTAGTTTCTCCAAAACTTACCCATAACTGTCCAGGCGTTGCATCGAGTGCAAAAGGTTTATTTCTGATAGGTCCATTCGGCAAAACCTGTGTGGCCTGCATAGTCCCAAAAGGAACAATTAATAACCCATCTTCCACGGTTCCCAGATAGAAATTATTTCCAAAACTATAACCAGAGAAAAGGTCAAGATTAAATCCAAGAACATTATTTACGGCTGATGCTTGAACAAATCCCTCTGAATAAGCCTGAATAGAGTTTTTGGTGGTTATTGTCAATAAATTATCTGCCAATCTAAATTTAAGTACTTCCGAAGTAAAATTTTGAACAATGTTAGTGTTTCCTTGTGGAGTGAAACGCAGAATAGCATTAGATCGGTTTGAAGCGTATAATTCATTGCCCAGTTTTTCCGCAGCTCGAAATCCACCACTCATAATTGTTGTCCAGTTTTGATAATCAATCAAATTATCATCTGCAACAAGTGCTCTTCGCATTCCATTGGAAGAACTGGCGGCAAAAATATA
The DNA here is from genome assembly GCA_038259585.1 of Flavobacteriales bacterium. Lineage (GTDB taxonomy): Bacteria > Bacteroidota > Bacteroidia > Flavobacteriales > Flavobacteriaceae > Aequorivita. Next base: position 109,582 of record JBBSOQ010000006.1, read on the forward strand.
CGGTTCCTGAACAATGGTTTGCACAATATCTATCTGGCCACCACCATCACCTATAAAATAGGTGTCGCCAAACTCTAATCTTTCAAGGTTATATACAGAAATTCCGTATTGAGTAGCTATATAAACTTTCCCATTGAATTCGTTGAAATTGTTTATGCGTTTTCTGTCTGGTGGAATAGTTTGCTTCTCCAATATATCTACAACTTTCAGAACATTTTCTTCACCATTTTTTACAATTTCTATTAAACCGTTTTCATAGCCAATCATCAACAGTCCATATTCTTCACTATAGTGAATCGTCGTTATAAAATCACCCGAAAGTCCGTTAATGGTTGAAAGCGTTTTGATTTGGTCAGTGGAAAGATCATAAGTAAATACAGCGTTTTCTGCACCTACAAATACTTTATTGTCTCCCTGCGAAATATCTTTGATGGAAACATAGGAAAAATGGCCCGTCCAACTCTTTTCAAAGTTCTGAGCGTATGCTAGAAAGGGAAATATTAAAAGTAAAGCTAATGCCCACCGCTTCATAGAAAAGTTGGTTTTGTTTATTAACACGCTAAAATAGTATTTATTGCGGTATAAGAATGAAAAAGCCTTTCCATATCTTTTTTAATTAATTGAAGAAAGATAATCGGAAAGGCTTTGCCTTATTTTGAATTTGGAGTTATTATACTACTCCTTGAGCTAACATTGCATCGGCTACTTTTACAAAACCAGCAACATTTGCACCTTTAACGTAATCTACATAGCCATCGCCGTCTTTACCATATTCAACACATGCAGCGTGAATGTCATTCATAATGTTATGAAGCTTTTCATCTACCTCAGCAGCTGTCCAACTTAAACGCAATGAGTTTTGAGACATTTCCAAACCTGAGGTTGCAACACCTCCAGCATTTGAAGCTTTTCCAGGTGAAAATAAAATCTTTGCCTTTTGGAATTCCGTAATTGCTTCTGGCGTACAAGGCATATTTGCGCCTTCGCCCACACAATTACATCCATTCTTTAAAAGCATAATTGCCTCTTCAACATTAAGCTCGTTTTGGGTTGCGCAAGGGAGTGCAATATCACATTTTACTTCCCAAGGGCGTTTCCCTTCAACATATTTTGCGTTTGTATATTTTTTAGTGTATTCTGAAATTCGGCCCCGCTTTTCGTTTTTCAATTCCATTACGAAAGCCAGTTTTTCTTCATTGATACCTTCTGAATCATAGATATATCCAGCAGAATCTGAAAACGTAACAACTTTCCCGCCAAATTCCATTGCTTTTTCAGCAGCGTATTGAGCAACGTTTCCTGAACCTGAAACCACAACTATTTTTCCTTTGAAACTTTCACCACGGGTTGCAAGCATGTTTTTTGCAAAATAAACGTTTCCATAACCAGTAGCTTCAGGACGGATAAGTGAACCTCCATAAGAACGTCCTTTCCCTGTAAACACTCCAGTAAATTCATTACGAAGTTTTTTGTATTGGCCAAACATAAAGCCAATTTCACGACCGCCAACGCCAATATCACCTGCGGGAACATCAGTATTTGGGCCAATGTGTCTTGAAAGTTCGTTCATAAAACTTTGGCAGAAACGCATAACTTCATTATCACTTTTCCCCTTTGGGTCAAAGTTTGAACCTCCTTTACCACCGCCCATTGGAAGTGTAGTCAAACTGTTTTTGAACGTTTGTTCAAATCCTAAAAACTTCAATATACTAAGGTTTACGGAAGGGTGAAAACGCAAGCCTCCTTTATAAGGCCCGATGGCCGAATTAAATTCAATTCTGTAACCTTTGTTTACTTGTATTTCACCTTTATCATCAGTCCAAGGTACACGGAAAAGTATGGTGCGCTCTGGCTCAACCATTCGCTCCAACAACATTTTGTTAGCGTATTTTTCGTTCTCTTCTATAAAAGGGATTACGGTTTCAGCAACCTCGGTTACTGCCTGAAGAAATTCAGGTTCATTGGGATTGAGTTTTTCAACTTCAGAAATGAAATTTTTTATACTTTGCTTCATTGTTTAAATTTTTATTTTACTTTTAGCGAACTCCGTTGGTATCTGTTTGTTTTAATGCATTTTATCCAAAAATATATAATTAGGATTGATAAAAATTTACATTAAATAAAGCATTTACATAAGGAAGGCACAAATATAAGCGTTATGATAAAAACTGTGCCTCAATTTTTTACAAATTAGCTAAATAGCATTATTAATTTTACTGTTAAACATGTTTTTATATATTTGTTGTGTCTCAATCTAAACCCATATTTATAATGAATACCAGATTTTTGTTATTGGTATTTTTCTTGTTGATGATTTCTAAACAAGAAGCTTACAGTCAATTTGGCTTTTCTCACGAAGTGGGTTTAATTACAGGCCCCGTAGTTATGTATTCTGATTTTGGTCAACGGAACAACTTTGAAACCAACGCAAAAAATACTGGTTTTGGAATAGGTCTTATCCATTATCTCAACTTTTCCTATCGTGCAGACTGTAACTGTTATACACGTGATAAGTATTTCAATGACCACTTTAAGATTCGTAATGAAATAGATTACCACAAAACCAATTTAGAACATTTTGGTCGATGGGTAGAGCCCGACGAAACTTCATTGTTTGCAGATCAACTTCGTGCTATGACTGGATCTGTTAGTGTTTTTGAAATTGGTACCCAACTTGAATATTTTCCGCTGAGCATTCGTGATTTTGCTGCAGGCGCTTTTAAAATTGCACCATTCATCAGCTTTGGTGTGCATTATGTGAATTTTGATCCTGAAGTTGAATCATCTTTGGGTCCATTAAATAGTCCCATATCCACTCCAGATAAATATTACAATGCCTTTCAACAGGATCCTGCATCCACTTGGGCTGTTGTAGGAAGTATCGGAATACGCTATAAATTGACGCCTATGAGTGATCTTATGTTGGATAGCCGTTGGGAGCATTACTTTTCTGACTGGGTAGATGGTCTTAATCCAACTTTTGAGAACAATGGAACACAACCCGTTCCCGAAAATAAAGCCAATGAATGGATTTATTGGTTGAATATTGGGTATATTTATTATATAGACTAAAGAATTTTTTCATAGCAAAAGGGTCAGATTTTTTTAAATCCGACCCTTTTTATTTTTATTACTTGATTTAATCATCCAATAGCCTGTTTTAAATCTGCAATCAAATCTTCTACGTCTTCAATTCCTACTGAAAGACGAATTAGCGAATCCAATATCCCTATTTTCTCACGTTCTTCTTTTGGAATGCTGGCGTGCGTCATACTCGCTGGATGTCCAGCAAGACTTTCAACCCCTCCCAAGCTTTCTGCAAGTGTGAAAATTTTCAGTTTTTCCACTATTTTGATGGCTTCTTCGTAATTATTTCCTTTGGTAACAAATGAAATCATTCCGCCAAAATCTTTCATCTGTTCTTTTGCAATCGCGTGATTTGGATGGCTTTCAAAACCGGGCCAATATACTTTTTCAATTTTTGGGTGTTTCGCCAAATATTCTGCAACCGCTTTCCCGTTTTCACAATGGCGTTGCATACGTATGTGAAGTGTTTTCAAACCTCGCAAAACCAAGAAACTGTCTTGCGGCCCACAAACGGCACCGCTTGCATTTTGGATGAAATACAATTTTTCCGCTAGATCTTTGTCTTTAACAACCAAAGCACCCATAACCACATCGCTATGACCACCAAGATATTTTGTAGCGCTGTGCATAACGATATCTGCGCCTATTTCCAAGGGCTGTTGCAAAAAGGGTGTTGCAAAAGTATTGTCAACAGCCAGCAAAATATTGTGCTTTTTGGCTATCGAGGCTGCTTTTTTAATGTCGATAATATTCATCATTGGGTTAGTTGGCGTTTCCACCCAAATGAGTTTTGTTTTATCATTTACATACTCTTCAATCTTATCGGCATTTTCCATTCCGATGAAGTGAAACTTAATACCAAAACCCTCAAAAATCTTTGTAAATAAACGGTATGTTCCACCGTAAAGATCGTTGGTAGAAATTACCTCATCTCCAGGTTTTAAAAGCTTCATTACGGCATCAATTGCGGCAAGACCACTTCCAAAGGCAAGTCCGAATTCTCCGTTTTCAATACTGGCAAAGGCACGTTCCAATGCAGCACGTGTTGGGTTTCCGCTTCGCGAATATTCAAAACCTTTGTGGCCACCAGGAGTTATTTGTGAATATGTGGAAGTTTGATAAATTGGAGGCATTACCGAACCATAAGCTGGATCAATATTGTGCTGACCGCCATGTATTGTTTTGGTGTTGAATTTCATAGGAATAAAGTAAAATTTAAAGTGAAAATAAGCGATTCTAAAACTATATTTTAGGTTTTAATATAACTTTCACAATAGCTGATTTTAAAGTTATTACTTTTGAAATTCAAATGTAAGAGTTTCGTTTGTGATAGCTAACCATCTATTCTTTTTAACGTATGAATAACAAAATTACGGTAGTAGCTTTAATAGCGCTCATAACCGTGGGATGCAACCAGGAAAAAAATATTGAGATTTCTTCAGAAAGTTTCACCGAAAAAGAACTTGGAATATGTAAAAACACTAAATGTCCGGAAATCACAATAAATTATGTTGAAATTATTGGCGACGAAGTTGTTTCAGAAAAAATAAATAAAAAGATAAAAAATTTCATTTATACTTCTTTGTTGATGGGCGAAGACTCCATTCCAACAGCAAGAAGTATTCAAGAAGCGGCTACTGGTTTTATTGAATCATACAATGCAGATAAAGCGCAATTCCCTGATATGGCTGGTGAATATTTTGCAGAAATTTCGGTGAATGAAATTTTCACTTCAAAAAAACATCTTTGCTTTGAAATGCGTCAATACCTCTTTACCGGTGGCGCTCATGGTTATGGCACTACTTCGTTTTTAAACATTGATCCACAAACGGGAGAGGAACTCACTTCAAAAGAGCTTTTCAAAAACAACAAGGAATTTACTGTCTTCGCAGAGAAACAGTTTCGTGCAGAACGACAAATAGCAAAAGACGAATCAATTAATGAAAAGGGGTTTTGGTTTGAGAATGACAAATTCTATCTTCCCGAAAGTGTCGGTTTTACACAGGATAGTCTTATTTTCGTTTATAATCAATATGACATTGCAAGCTATGCAGACGGGCCTATAGAACTTAAAATAGCGATAAAAGAAGCCGAGCCTTTCCTTAGTATTGACTAATTTTGAACTATGCAAAAAGTATATTATTTATCAAGTTGTGATACCTGTAAACGTGTGATGGACGAAATAGAAATTCCTTCATCATTTATAAAACAAGACCTGAAAGTTCAAGGAATTACTGACGAAGAATTGGATGAACTTTTCAACCTTACCGATAGTTATGAGGATCTCTTCAGCCGTAGGGCAAAGCTTTACCAAGAGCGAAATTTAAAGGATGAAAATCTTTTAGAGGAAGATTACAAAGCACTTATTTTGGAGCACTACACCTTTTTGAAGCGTCCCGTAATTGTAAATAATGATAAAATTTTCATTGGAAGCAGTGCGAAAACTGTTGCTGCAGCTAAAAAATCTATCCAAAACAATTGACCAAACAACGCATCTTTGCGATTTTGGCGGCAACCACTGCCAGCACTATATATGGCATAAATCACACGATTGCCAAAGGACTGATGCCAGATATAATCAAGCCTTTCGGCTTTATCCTTTTACGGGTATCTGGAGCGGCTATAATTTTTTGGATACTAAGTCTTTTCTTTACTTCCGAAAAAATTGATCGCCGTGATTGGTTTCGATTTGTAATCTGTGCCTTCTTCGGAATGGTGCTGAATATGCTCGCTTTTTTTAAAGGATTAAGCCTTTCTACCCCAATAAACAGTTCTGTTATAATTACACTTTCGCCAGTGTTATTATTAGTACTTTCCGCAGTCATTTTAAGGGAAAGAATAACTTGGATAAAAAGTCTAGGCATATTTTTAGGACTTGCCGGTGCATTACTTTTAATCCTATTTGGACTGAAAGAACAACCGAACGCTCCAAATATTCCACTCGGAAACTTATTATTTATAGTGAATGCGGCTTCGTATTCTATCTATTTGATTTTAATAAAACCGTTGGTGCCAAAATATAGTTCCATTACTTTGATGAAATTTCTCTTCCTCTTTGCATTTCTAATAAATTTACCAATTGGAATTTCAGAGTTTACAGAAGTTGAATGGGCCTCACTTCCCATGGACGATATTTGGAAACTTGGCTTTGTAGTAATCTGCACAACGGTTATGACTTATCTTTTAAATATTTACGCATTAAAACAATTAAGCCCCTCAACCATTGGTGCGTTTATTTATTTACAGCCTGTAATTGCAGTGATTTTTGCGGTAATAGTTGGCGCAGACAGCATAACCGCTTTGCGAATAGGCGCTGCAGCTTTAATATTTTTAGGCGTTTATCTTTCTACTATAAAACGAGTAAGAAAGATTGCCGATTAGAGATCTTTGGGACGCTCACTAAACTTTCGGGTGTTTTCTTTGGTAAGAATTCTGAAGTCGTCCGTCTTTTCCAGTGAGTTGAATTTATCATAAAATTCCTTCGGAAGTCCTACCAACTTTCGTTCTTTTAAATCTATCCAACCGCCCATCATCTCGCAGCGGGCATGGTTTTTTCCGTTTTCATCATAAAAATTGTGGAGAAATTCAAAATACATTCCGTCTTCTGACAATCCTCTTAATTGAAGTGAAACAGTAACCGGTTTCCCAGGAAAAAATTCACGAAAATAATACATATGCTCATAAAAAGCCACCGGTCCTAAATTGTGCTCTGTCAAATGCCGTTGATCCATTCCACATTCCATCAAAAAACTCATGCGAGTATGGCTCATATAATCTATGTAAGCGCTGTTTCGCAAATGACGGTTAGCATCAACATCACTCCAACGGATCTCAAATTGTTTTGTGTACATCTTCAAATTTTTATACAAATTTAAGCTACTTTTGTTATGCAAGCATAGCAAATTTGTTTAGTTTCTGTTAAATGTTTTAGCGCGATACTACGGGATACTATAATTTTCAGATAATTCGTTTTTAACTCTTAAAAAAATATGCCCTTAGTTTCCAGTAAATTTGAACCTCCAATAATTTTCAGAAACGCACATTTTTCTACTATTTATTCCGCCAAACTTCGTCCTTCGCCAAGTTTAGTGCAAAAGCGGGAACGGATTAAATTACCCGATACCGATTTTATGGACATTGATTGGTCTTTTTCTGATAAGCCATCACAGAAAATGGCAGTTTTGCTTCACGGTTTGGAAGGAAACGCCCAGAGAACCTATATGAAAAGTGAGGCCAAAATTTTAATGGAAAACGGTTGGGATGTTGCTGCTATAAATTTTCGGGGTTGTAGCGGTGAGGCAAATCTTTCCTATCAATCCTACAATGCAGGCAAAACAGACGATTTGGAAGCGGTTATAAACCATATTCTTGAAAAAGATAAATACACTGAAATTACCTTAGTTGGTTTTAGCCTTGGCGGGAATTTACTTCTGAAATATTTGGGTGAGCGCGAATCTTTTCCGAAGGAAATAAAAAAAGCTGTAGCTATTTCTGCACCGCTAAATTTGAAAGGTTCTTTAGAATCTCTGAATGCCTTTTCCAATTGGGTCTATAGAAGTTCCTTCTTGATAAATCTACGAAAAAAATATAAAGCCAAAATGAAGGATTTTCCTGAAAAAATGACCGTTTCAGATTATAAAAAAATAAATTCATTGTTGGAATTTGATAATATTTACACCGCTCCGGCGCACGGTTTTAAAGATGCTTTTGACTATTATCAAAAAAATAGCAGCCTACAGTTTCTTCCGAATATTCAAATTCCAGTCTATATTTTAAATTCCGAAAATGATAGCTTTCTTTCTTCAGAATGTTATCCCTCGAAATTAGCTTCAAAAATGAAAAACCTACATCTAGAAATTCCCAAATACGGCGGTCACGTGGGTTTTCATCAAACTAATAAATTGTATTATAGCGAAGCGAGAAGTTTGGAGTTTTTAAACAACAATTCGTTATAATTCTGAATTCAGAATTAAGAATTCAGAATTAATTACCTTTGCCCTTCAATAAAACAGGAATATGATCCAATCCATGACGGGCTACGGCAAAGAAGTTGTTCAATTGCCTTCCAAAACCATTACCATTGAAATTAAATCGCTCAACAGCAAAGGGCTCGACCTCAATACGCGCGTGCCTTCGGCTTACCGTGAAAAGGAACTTGTAATCCGTGATTTACTCGCAAAATCATTGCAACGCGGGAAAGTGGATTTTTCACTTTACATTGAAGTTACTGGCGAAGAAGTTACAACCCAACTAAACGAGAGCGTTGTAAAACAATACATAAAACAACTTGCAAATGTTGTAAATGGTGATCCGGTGGAACTTTTGAAAATGGCCGTTCGCATGCCAGATGCAATGAAAACTGAGCGCGAGGAAATTGATGAAAAAGAATATAATACCATTTTAAAGGGAATTGACAAAGCGCTGGAAGCTATCAATAAATATAGAACTGATGAGGGTTTGGTATTGGAAAATGATTTCTTAGACCGCTCTAAAACTATTTCAAATTTACTGGAGGAGGTAATTGCGATGGATTCCGAGAGAATTGATGGCGTTAAGGAAAGGCTTCGCAAAGCGGTTGCAGATTTAAAGGAAAAAGTAGACGAAAACCGTTTTGAGCAAGAATTAATTTATTACCTCGAAAAATACGACATCACCGAAGAAAAAGTACGTTTGAAAAATCATCTTGATTATTTTGAGCAATCCCTTAATTCGCACGATTCCAACGGGAAAAAATTGGGTTTTATAACGCAAGAGATTGGGAGAGAAATCAACACTATTGGTAGCAAAGCAAACTATGCGCCTATGCAACAAGTTGTGGTGCAAATGAAGGACGAATTGGAAAAAATTAAGGAACAAGCCTTAAATGTTTTATAGATGAAAGGTGGAAAATTGATTGTTTTTTCGGCACCTTCCGGCAGTGGTAAAACTACAATTGTCCAGCACTTGCTGAAACAGGAAGACTTAAATTTGGAATTTTCAGTTTCGTGCACTTCGCGCGAAGCACGCGGCGATGAAAAGCATGGTGAAAATTACTACTTTATTTCATTGCACGATTTTAAGCAACACATTAAAAACGACGATTTTTTAGAGTGGGAAGAAGTGTATCGCGACAATTTTTACGGAACTTTAAAAAGTGAAGTGAAACGCATTTGGAGCCACGGAAAAAATGTGATTTTCGATATTGATGTAGTTGGTGGACTTCGAATTAAAAAGAAATATCCTGAAAAAACTTTAGCTGTTTTTGTAAAACCTCCAAGCATCGACGAGCTAAAAATTCGACTTAAAAAGCGCAAAACTGAAAGCGACGAGCGCATTAATATGCGTATTGCAAAAGCTTCGGTAGAATTGGCAACTGCGCCTCAATTCGATAAAATTATTAAAAACCACGATTTGGAAACTGCGCTAAAAGAAGCACACGATTTGGTAGCAGGGTTCATAAAAGAATAGAAAATCACAGCAATCAAAGGTTGAAATCTTCAAAAAAAATAGGACTCTACTTCGGTACTTTCAACCCAATACACGTTGGGCACTTGATTATTGCCAACCACATGGTGGAGTTTAGCGATTTAGATGAAGTTTGGTTTGTGGTTACTCCTCACAATCCGTTAAAGAAAAAGAAAACACTTTTGGAGGACAATCACCGTCTTGCAATGGTTCGGATTTCTGTAGAAGTATATCCAAAATTGCAAGCCAGTAATGTTGAATTCGACTTACCTCAACCAAATTATACGGTGAATACATTGGCTTACTTGGAAGAAAAATATCCGTCCCAAAACTTCTGTTTGATTATGGGCGAGGACAATTTGAAAAGTTTTCAGAAGTGGAAAAACTATGAGGTGATTCTTGAAAGATATTCAATTTGCGTTTATCCAAGAATTTCGGAAGGAACAGTTGAAACGCAATTTGACAATCACAAAAAAATAAAGAAAGTTGATGCTCCAATTATTGAGCTTTCTTCAACTTTTATTCGCAACGGTATTAAATCTGGAAAAAACATTCGGCCTATGCTTTCGGCAGAAGTTTGGAAGTATTTGGATGAGATGAATTTCTATAAATAAAAAACCGCCCCACCAAATTAACACTTGGGGAGCGGCCTCAACTAAATAACCAACCAAAATTATTGAAACTTCTATTTTGAAGCAAAATCCATTTCAATAATCAAACCCAATAACGCGCAGGAATATTGAAACATTGCCCAGCTATTCATAAGCTACTGTTAAATGTTTCGGTACGCTAAGAAATGTGTACTTTTGAAAAATTATAATTCAATTAAATGTCAGAAAAACCAAAATTTGCAGTCATCGGTGGCGGAAGCTGGGCCACGGCAATTGTAAAAATGCTTTGCGAAAATCTTGATGAAGTTGGTTGGTATATGCGCAGCAAATCTTCATTGGATTTTATAAAAAAGAATGGGCACAATCCCAATTATCTGAGTTCGGTAGAATTCAAATTAAAACAATTAAAACTCAGCAATGATTTAAATGAAACAGTTGCAAATGCTGACTGTCTTATCTTCGCTATCCCTTCGGCCTTTCTTCATCAAGAGCTTGAAAAACTAACTATCTCTTTAGAAGATAAAATTGTTTTTTCAGCCATTAAAGGGATTGTTCCCGAGACCAGCTTGATTGTAGGTGATCATTTTAATACACATTATAAAGTTCCTTTTAATAACATCGGCGTTATTTCTGGCCCCTGCCACGCTGAAGAAGTTGCTTTGGAAAGGCTTTCCTATCTCACCATAGCCAGCGCCGATCCTGAAAAGGCGAAACTGATTGCAAATGTTTTAAGCAGTGATTATATTAAATGCACCATTAGTGACGATGTTCTTGGAACTGAATATGCCGCGATGCTTAAAAACATTTACGCTGTTGCTGCAGGAATTGCGCACGGACTTGGTTATGGCGACAATTTTCAAAGTGTGCTGATGAGTAACGCCATCCGCGAGATGAAGAAATATGTGAAAAAAGTCCATAAAATGAAACGTGACATTAATGATTCCGCTTATTTAGGAGATTTATTGGTTACGGGTTATTCCGTTTTTAGCCGAAACCGTTTATTCGGAACAATGATTGGGAAAGGCTACACCGTAAAAAGCGCGCAACTGGAAATGAGTATGGTTGCCGAGGGCTATTACGCCACAAAAAGTGCCTATCATCTCAACCAACAAAAAGGAAAGAAGAAAGCTAAAACTCCAATAATAGATGCCGTTTATGAGATACTTTATGAAAATAAAGATCCTAAAAAGATATTTAAAAAGCTAACTGAAAAGTTGGATTAAAAAAAAGCCCCGCAACCAATTGCGGGGCTTTTTTTATTGCTTAATATTTTTATTAATCTTCTCTGGTAAGTCTTCATAACCCATATTGAAAAGTGTAAAACCATAAATATCGGCATATTGCTCAATGGTTTTACTCACTGGCGTTCCTGCTCCGTGACCGGCATCTGTTTCGATTCGTATTAAAACGGGATTACTTCCAGTTTGCTTTGACTGAAGTTCAGCGGCAAATTTAAAACTATGTGCAGGCACTACTCTATCATCGTGATCGCCTGTTGTGATTAAAGTTGCTGGATATTCTACGCCTTCTTTTACATTTTGCAATGGTGAATAGCCTTTTAAATACTCAAACATTTCCTTGCTGTCTTCCGCAGTTCCATAATCATAAGCCCATCCGGCACCAGCTGTGAAAGTGTGGTAACGAAGCATATCTAAAACTCCCACTGCAGGAAGCGCTACTTTCATTAAATCTGGACGTTGCGTCATTGTTGCGCCAACAAGCAGGCCTCCATTGGAACCTCCGCGAACTGCTAGATAGTCTTTGGAAGTATAATTGTTTTTGATCAAATATTCCGCTGCCGCTATAAAATCATCAAATACATTTTGTTTCTTCATTTGCGTTCCAGCATTGTGCCATTTTTCACCGTACTCACCACCGCCGCGTAAATTTGGGACAGCATAAATTCCGCCTTGTTCCATCCAAACTGCGTTGGTGATACTGAAACTTGGAGTAAGGCTAATATTAAATCCTCCATAACCGTAAAGAATAGTTGGGTTATGTCCATCCATCTTCAATCCTTTTTTATGGGTAATTATCATCGGGATTTTTGTTCCGTCTTTTGAATTATAAAAAACTTGATGGCTTTCGTAGTTTTCTGGATTGAAATCTATTTCAGGTTTTATAAATAATTCTGAATTGCCGCTGGCAATATCATATTTATAAACACTTCCGGGAGTTACATAATTTGTAAAGGAATAATAAAGTTCCTTCTCTTCCTTTTTTGTTCCAAAACCGCTTGCCGAACCTACGCCAGGAAGTTCTATTTCACGAATCAATTTGCCTTCATAGTCATATTGCATCACTTTTGAAACGGCATCAACCATATAATTGGCAAAAATATTTCCGCCTCCTGTACTAGCTGAAAGCACATTTTCAGTTTCAGGAATAAAATCCTTCCAATTCTCTGGAGTTGGTTTTGTAGCATCAACAGTAACAATTTTGCGGTTAGGTGCGTTTCTATTTGTTACAACATAAAGTTTCGAACCAACATTTTCAAGTATGAAAGTGTCGGAATCTGTATTATCCAAAATGGTTATAAATTTTGAATCTGGTTTGGTTAAATCTTTTATAAAAAGTTTATTTCCAGTGGTTGAAGTACTTGCTCTTACTATTAAATAATTATTGTCTTCAGTTACTGAAGCGCCAATATAGCGGTGCTTTTGTTCTGGTGTTGCGCCAAAAATAACTTGATCGTCACTTTGTGGAGTTCCCATTTTGTGGTAATACACTTTGTGTTGATCAGTTTTTGCAGAGAGTTGGCTACCTTTTGGCTTGTCATAACTAGAATAGTAAAATCCTTCTTCTGCTTTCCATGAGAGGCCACTGAATTTAATGTCGTTAAGTGTGTCGCCAACCAATTCTTTATTCTCGGTATTCATCACTAAAACCTTACGCCAATCGCTGCCGCCTTCGGAAATGCTGTAAGCTAGTTTACTGCCATCTTTGGAAAAACTAGTTTCACCCAAAGAGATTGTTCCATCTTCTTTAAAAGTGTTTGGATCTAAAAATATTTCAGCTGTATTTGAATCTTCTTCTGTTTTGTATCTGTAAAGAACATATTGGTTTTGTAGACCGTCATTTTTATAGTAATAGGTATAATCGCCCTCTTTGAAAGGAGCTCCTACTTTTTCATAATTCCAAAGATCAGAAAGACGTTTTTTCAATTCTTCTCTGAAAGGGATTTTTTCCAAATAATCATATGTCACTTTATTTTCGGCCTCAACCCATGCTGCGGTTTCTTCGCTGCGGTCATCTTCAAGCCAACGGTATGGATCTTTCACTTCAACACCAAAATAGGTGTCTACGGTATCTACTTTTTTTGTCTGCGGATAGGTCACGGAAATAACTTCTTTTTTGGGTTCTTCTTTACAGCCAACAAAGGCTAATAGAGCAATTACAGGAACAATTGAAAAATTCATACGGTTTAATTTTTACGAAGTGTAAATGTAGCGATTTTAAGTGAAAAGAAAATTAATCAGAAATGACGAAGGCCTCCAATAGGAAGCCTTCATTTTAATAAATTTATTTATTTTCAATGGAAAAGTGGTCTGTAAACTTTCCAATTTTTATAAATAAGTATGGCATTTAAAATTACCACCACCAAAGCCATATAAAGACCTGGTATGTCCAAAAACATATGAAAAAGCAAAATATTTACGGTTATGGGTACCAATAAAAGTAAGGCAAATGAAACCCATTTATTAAAAATCAGAAGCAATCCAACAAGTATTTCAAGTGTTCCAACAACCTTCAAAAGATATCCAGTGTTGCTGAGTGAATCAATAAAGATGGCTGCATCTCCAGTATAGATATGCGTGGGCATAATGTTGAAATGAATCCATTGGCTCAGACCAAAAAAGATTAATAACAAGCCTAAAATAATTCTTAGGATTTTAGTAAAAGTTGAATTCATAGGAGGTGTGTTTAGGGGTTAATCCTTAAAGATACTGAAAAATAAAAAACGCACCTTGATAGAAAGTGCGTTTTTTTAACAAAATTTTAAAAGTATTGGTGATTTTTTTCTTAAAAATCTATATCAGACTGTTGTTAACCAAGTATTCAGCGATTTGAACGGCATTAGTTGCCGCACCTTTCCGAAGGTTATCGCTAACTATCCACATATTCAAAGTATTAGGCTGCGTTTCGTCACGACGGATACGGCCTACAAAAACCTCATCTTTATCATGTGCATACATTGGCATGGGATATGTGTTTGTTTCTGGATTATCTTGAACAGTAATTCCTGGGGTATCGTGCAAAATTTTTCGAATATCCCCCAATTCAAAATCATTTTCAAATTGTACGTTTACTGCTTCACTATGCCCACCAGCAGTTGGAATTCTCACTGCAGTAGCAGTTACTGAAAACGTACGGTCGTTCAATATTTTTTGTGGCTCTCGGGCCAATTTCATTTCTTCTTTGGTATATCCATTTTCTTCAAAAACATCACAATGTGGCAATGCGTTTCTGTGAATTGGGTAAGGATAGGCCATTTCGCCTTTTATTCCCGCCATTTCATTCTCCATTTGTTGTACGGCTTTTAAACCTGTTCCGGAAACGGATTGATAAGTAGAAACCACAACCCTTCTCATTTTATATTTTTTGTGAAGCGGAGCCAAAGCCATCACTAGTTGGATGGTTGAGCAATTTGGGTTGGCAATTATTTTATCTTCTTTCGTCAACAAATGTGCATTGATTTCAGGAACTATGAGTTTTTTATCTGGTTCCATGCGCCAGGCAGAAGAATTATCAATAACGGTTGTTCCTACCTCAGCAAATTTTGGAGCCCACTCTAGGGACGTGCTTCCACCTGCTGAAAAAATAGCGATGTTTGGCTTAGCAGCAACGGCTTCCTCCAAACCTATTACTTTGTGGAATTTCCCTTTAAAGGAAATTTCTTTTCCAATCGATTTTTCCGAAGCTACCAAAAACAGTTCGTCTATTGGGAAATTACGTTCCTGTAATACTTTTAACATTACCTCGCCAACCATTCCGGTGGCACCAATCAAAGCTAATTTCATTGTTATTGAATTTTACGCAAAAGTAGTTTATAGCAAGTTATTTTTTCTGAATAAAAAGTAAAAAAAGAACCCTCCTTCGCGTAAAGCTTCGGAGGGTTTAAGGTTAAAATATGTAATGCAGCGGTGGCTGTGAATTATTTTTTTCTAAGTTCGTCACGTATTTCCATCAACAAATCTACTTCTGATGGCCCTGCAGGTGGTGCTGGAGCTTCCACTTTTTTGGCTCTTACTTTTGCATAGGCCTTAACAATTAAAAACAGTACAAAACCAACAATTACAAGGTTAATGAGTGCATTAATCCATTTCCCCCACATTACAGCATTTTCAGGTTTGGCAACCTCACCATCTGGTCCAATTACAGCCGGATCTAGTACATATTTAAGGTCGGCAAAATCCATGCCGCCAGTAAAATGCCCAACGAGTGGCATAATCATATCATTTGTAAATCCTGTAACAACAAGCCCTACAGCGCCTGCCAAGATTACTGCAACGGCCAAATCGACTACATTGCCGGTCATAATAAAATCTTTGAATTCTTTTAACATGTTGATTGGTTTTAGAAGTTAATTGCTACTAATTTACTTAAAAAGAATTCATTAATTTTAAAAAAATAAATATAATGTTATTTGCGAGAGACTGTTCTTTTTACTCTTTGAGAAACTGCGGTAATTAATTCATAAGAAATAGAATTTATTGCCGCTGATAATTCATCTGCAGTTGCAGAAGGTCCGAAAACAATTACCTCATCACCCTCTTCGCAAGCAATATCAGTAACATCTACCATTATCATATCCATACAAACATTTCCTAAAATGTGTGCCTTTTCGCCATTAATTGTTACCCAACCTTTGCCTTTTCCGTAAGAGCGCGGAATGCCGTCAGCATGACCAATAGGAAGAGTGGCGGATCGCGTTGTTTTTTCAGCAATAAAACCTCGGTTGTAGCCTACACTTTCGCCTTTTTCAACCTTGTGAATTTGTGATATAACCGTTTTTAAAGTACCTACAGGTTTTAAATGTTTATTTACTTCTTTATCGTTTCCGAAGCCATATAGCCCGATTCCCGTGCGCACCATATCAAAATGCGCCTCTGGATAATTGATGATTCCTGAAGTGTTTACGCAATGAAACAACGGTTTGTATCCAAGTTTATCGGAAAGTTCTTCTGAAATTTTCCGAAACGTTTCAATCTGTCCCATCGTAAATTCTCTCTCCTTTAAATCTTCGCTTGCGGCGAGATGCGAAAAAGCAGATTTAACTGTTACACTTTTGGTCTTTGAAAGTATTTCCGCAATGAATGAAATATCACTTTCAACAAAACCCAAACGATTCAAACCGGTATTAAATTTAAGGTGGATTGGGTAATTTGTCTGTTTTTTTTCTTCCGCGAAAGCAATGTATTCCTCTAACGTTTTTCGGGAATAAATACTTGGTTCCAAACAACGATTTATAATTACGTCAAAATTAACGGGAAGTGGATGAAGCACCAAAATAGGAGTTTCAATTTTCGCATTTCTAAGAGTTTCACCTTCGTTAGCATATGCTACAGCAAAATAATCAACGCCAAGTTCCAAAAGTTCTTTTGCAATAACCACTGAATCACTTCCGTATGCAAATGCTTTTACAACGGCCAGCATTTTGGTTCCAGGCTTTATTTTTGAAGTAAGATATTGGTAATTATTATCAAGAGCATTAAGGTCAATCTCTAATAATGTTTCGGTGGCTTTGGGCATATTATGCTTGTTTTCCAGTTTTTTCGGAAGACTTCTCTTCATTAATTTCTTCGGCATCTTTCACTTCCAGTTTTACCACTTTATCACGCAGTTGTGCTTTATAATAAGCGGCTCGACTTAAGGGTTCATATTCTTCTGTTTCTCCAAGTAAAACGAGGGCTTCGCTTTTCGCCTTTCTATAGCTGTAATTTGCTAGATTTCCGGTGCGAGTACAAACGGCGTGTACTTTGGTAACATATTCCGCAGTTGCCATTAAAGCAGGCATTGGGCCAAAGGGATTCCCTTTGTAATCCATATCCAAACCTGCAACAATTACACGAACGCCGCGATTGGCAAGGTCATTACAAACTTTTACAATTTCGTCATCAAAAAATTGGGCCTCGTCAATACCCACTACATCACAGTTATCTGCCAAGATTGGAATATTTGCCGCAGCCGGAACGGGTGTTGAACGAATTTTATTACTATCGTGGCTCATAACAGAATCTTCGCTATAACGTGTATCAATAGATGGAGTGAAAATCTCAACTTTTTGACGAGCAAATTGGGCACGTTTCAGCCTTCGGATTAGCTCTTCGGTTTTTCCTGAAAACATAGAACCAGATATTACTTCGATCCACCCAAATTGTTCTTTCTGATTTACGGTATTTTCAAGAAACATAGTTTAATTTTACACGAAACATTGAGTATTAATTCACTTTCCAAACGAATGTTCAACTTGAAGATTGCTTGAACCATCATAAACTGAATAGTTTAAACAAGAAAACAAAAATAGTTGACGTTTACATAAAGGATGCGTAAATTTATAAAAACAAAATAGAAATTCAGTTTAATTTAAAAAGATATGAAGAAGAAACTCCGCGAGCAGATAACAGCGCTCGCAAAGCAATTGATTGAAGAAGAAAAAACTTTTAAAACCGTTTCCATAAAGGAATTGGTGGGTAAGCTATATGAAAAATTAACTATTCTTGAATATCTCGAAAAACAACTGGAAGACGATTCCGAAGAAATTGCGGACTCGTTGGATTCAAAAAGTTTCCGTGAGGAAAATTGGTTTACTGAACCAGAACCAGTGCCACAGCCAGATCATAAAGAAGATCTGATTGAGCCATTGATGGAAAAAATAAAAGACATAGTAGCGCAAATGCCAGAAGAAAGCGAGCGCATTGACGAGTTGCTAGATGAAATGCTTCCGAAAAATCATGAGACTGCTCCTGCCGAAGTGGAGGAAAAAGTTGCGTTAAAATATGTCAAGAATGATTTGGAGGAATTTGCTTCAAATTATCAGCAAATGCCAGAGTTTGAACGTAAAACATTGGAACTTTTTCCAAAATCTAATGAAGGACAAGAAGCCAGCAAAACACTCACCGAATCACGCGCAAGATCATTGAACGACTCAGTAAACAAAGGCTTAAATATTGGGCTTAACGATCGTTTGGCATTTATAAAACATCTCTTTGAAGGGCAGTCCGAAGATTATACTCGCGTCCTTTCACAGATAAACACCATGGAAAATTTTGATGAGGCGCAAACTTTCATCAAAGGCAAAGTGAAACCAGATTACAATTATTGGCTCGATAAAGAAGAATATTCTGAACGCTTTATGAGTATTATTGAAAAGAGTTTCAACTAAAATTAATCTTTATGACTGCCCAAAAAACCATCTATTGGATAGCCACTGGGCTACTCAGCGCTTTGTTTCTATATTCTGCAATAATGTATTTGACAGATACTGCTGTAATTGAAGGTTCCTATCAAGATTATCAATACCCAATATATTTGGTGATTCCAATGGCCATTGCAAAAATCTTAGCAATCATCTTCATACTTTTAAGAAAACCAAAATGGGTGATGGAATGGGCTTACGCAGGGTTATTTTTTGATATGACACTTGCGTGCTTTGCGCATTATAACATCAGTGATCCTGGAATTACCTTACCCTTAGTGGGGATTGTATTATTGCTAACTTCCTATTTCTTTGGGAAAACAGTTCGCCCTTAAATTATGGCAAAACTCTATTTGGTGCCCACGCCTATTGGCAATTTAAAAGACATGACCTTTCGCGCTGTTGAAGTGTTGAAAGAAGTAGATCTAATCCTCGCGGAAGACACCCGAAACAGTGGAAAACTGTTAAAGCATTTTGAAATCGGAACCCAAATGCATTCCCACCACATGCACAACGAACATAAAACTGTGGAAGGCATAGTAAAGCGAATTCAAAACGGCGAAAATATTGCATTAATAAGCGATGCAGGAACTCCTGCCATCAGCGATCCTGGTTTTTTATTGACTCGTGCCTGTGTGGAAGCTGGTATTGAAGTGGATTGTCTTCCTGGTGCCACCGCTTTCGTTCCAGCATTGGTTAATAGCGGTTTCCCAAATGATAAATTTGTTTTTGAAGGTTTCCTTCCCGTGAAAAAAGGTCGCCAAACAAGACTAGAACTTTTAGCTGAAGATACACGAACCATTATTTTTTATGAATCGCCACACAAACTACTGAAAACACTTGCCCAGTTTGTGGAATATTTTGGAGCAGAAAGACAAGTTTCCGTTTCGCGAGAAATCACGAAGCTACATGAAGAAACCGTTCGGGGTTCTGCTGAAGAAGTTTTAAAGCATTTTGAAAATAAACCGCCAAAAGGTGAGATTGTGGTTGTTGTTGCGGGTAAGAAATGAGAAAAATCTATTGAAAAAAATAACGAATGAGAGAGCTTTTAGTATTAATGATTTTAATTGCTTTTTCTGGATGCAAGAAATCTGATGCTGAAAAAAAAAAAACAATTCGCGTTTCCGAAGAATTAAATGAAAAAGGTATTATTGAAAATTCTGAATGCCCACCAGGCTTATTATATGGAGTTGCACAGTTAGATGGTTTTAAAGTATACCTTCAAAAAACAAACAAAAGTGATTTTGAAAAACGAAACGCCGAAGACTTTATAAAATTCCATAAAACAGAAAATAGTGATTCATTAGAAAAAGCAGTTCAAAAAAGGTTCCCAGATATTTTCTACAAAAGTGATGGCTGTTATTTATTCCACTCAAAAAACCAAAAGGAAGAGATTATTGTAATGAATTATATTTCTCCAGATACGAAGAGTTCTGGGACATATGAGTTTGTTGGCTCATACAAAGACTTCATTTTAATAAATAAGCAATATTATGAAGGAGAGGGTTATCTTGTTATTAATACAACTAATAGAGAAATGTATTCATTTGCAAATGAACCAAGGTTTATGAACGAACACAGATTATATAGCCTCGGAGATAATTATGGCACCACAGATCTGCAAGTATATGATTTCGAAGAAGACAGGTATATGGCAATCGAAATTAGTAACTTACAAGGTTTTAGACCTAGAGAAAATTATCCTCATTATAATGGATCTCTCGTTAGTATAAAGTTCGATCATTCATTAGGTTCTAGCTTTTATGAATTTCATATCCAAGAAAATTCTCGCTAATTTTTTTCTTTATATATGTTTCCCTTTATTCCACCCATGCTTCCCAAGATATTGCTCCCCGCTTTCCACAGCTCCATCTTCAATAGATGTTCCCATAGAATCGTTCCAACGATTTAAATATCCAAAAAGCGAAATAACACCAAGCATTTCCACGATTTCACCTTCGTTCCAATATTTGTAAAGGCTTTGCTTAATTTCTTCATCAACGGCATTTGGCACTTGGCTGGCAGCTAAAGAAAAGTCGAGAGCGGCCCGCTCAGCTTCCGAGAATGCGAGATGAGTCCTATACTCCCAAATATTATCTAGTTGCTCTTGCTCGGCCCCATAACGTTCAGCAGCGCGAATGGCGTGTGCTTGGCAATAACGGCAACCTGTGGCGTTGCTACTTACCCAAGCAATCATTCTTTTTAAGGCAGAAGTAACTCGTCCTTCATTCGCCATTACAGCTTTGTTCAGATTGATAAATGCTTTGCTTATTGCTGGACGGTGCTGCATAGTGAGCACGCTATTTGGGCAAAAGCCAAGGGTTTCATTAAAAAATTCGGCCAATTGTTTTGTTTCGGCGTCGTGGTTTTGGGAAAGTGGGGTTACTAATGGCATTTAAATATTTTTGAACTTCCAAAATACAAAATAGAATTTGTAATTTTACAACTCTCCCCTTTATTTAATATTCACAACCACTCCAAATTTTGGAATTTGTGATTTTTTAATTGGAATTTTACCAAATATGCGCTGGACTTTAAAACCGAAACCCAATCCCGAACAAATAAATTCACTTTCAAAAGCATTGAATGTAGAACCAATAATCGCATCGCTTTTGGTGCAGCGGGGTATTGAAACATTTGAGGAAGCTCAAAAATTTTTCCGTCCAAGTTTAGAAGATCTTCACGATCCTTTTTTGATGAAGGACATGGGAAAAGCTGTTTTCCGAATTGAAAAAGCCATCGAAAACGAAGAAAATATTTTAATCTACGGCGATTATGATGTGGACGGAACCACAAGTGTGGCGCTACTTTCTTCTTATTTAAAAAGCTATTATCCATATATTTCAACATACATTCCAGACAGGTATGACGAAGGTTACGGAGTTTCTTACAAAGGAATAGATTATGCTGAGGACAATGGTTTTTCGCTAATTATTGCTTTGGATTGCGGCATAAAAGCCATTGAAAAAGTAGCTTACGCTTCCGAAAAAAATATAGATTTCATAATCTGCGATCATCACCGGCCGGGAAAGGAAATTCCAAAAGCTGTTGCCGTGCTCGATCCAAAACGTGAAGATTGTGAGTATCCATACAAAGAGCTTTGCGGCTGTGGCGTTGGTTTTAAATTGATTCAAGGGTTGGCTGAAAAAAGAGGGTTGCAGATTGAAGATTTACTTCTTTATTTAGATTTGGTTGCAACTGCAATTGCAGCTGATATTGTTCCTATCACTGGCGAAAATAGAATTCTTGCGCATTACGGTTTGAAGGTTATAAACAGCAATCCACGAACTGGAATCCAAGCAATTTTGAAACAAGTTAAAAAGGAAACGCTCACTATTACGGATGTGGTTTTCATAATCGCCCCACGCATCAACGCTGCCGGACGGATGAAACACGGAATCCACGCAGTAACGCTGCTCACCGAAACCGATTTTGAAAAAGCAGAAATCTATGCCGCCGAAATTGAAACTTTCAATACAGACCGCAGAGAAGCTGACAAACAAATTACCGAAGAAGCCCTTCAGCAAATTATTCAAAACAAAGAGGAAGAACGGATGACAACCGTGGTTTATAAAGAAAACTGGCATAAAGGCGTTATTGGCATTGTTGCTTCCCGCTTGACAGAAACTTATTATCGCCCCACTTTGGTATTTACAAAAAGTGGCGAAAAATTAGCCGCCTCAGCACGTTCCGTAAAAGGATTTGATGTTTACAATGCTCTGGAAAGTTGTGCTGAACACATAGAACAGTTTGGTGGACATATGTATGCTGCGGGTTTGACGTTGTTCGAAAAAGATTTCGAAAACTTCAAAAACGAATTTGAACGAGTTGTTTCAGAAACAATAGATCCACATTTGCTTACGCCTGAAATTAGAATAGACACTGAAATAAATCTGGAAGACATTACGCCAAAATTCTTCAGAATTCTAAAACAATTCGCACCCTTCGGCCCAGGAAATATGACACCCACTTTTATGACTCAAAACCTAAAAGACATTGGCTGGGGAAAATGTGTGGGCGAGGACAAAACACATTTGCGAGTTGTTGTGAAACAAGGAAATTCAAATCACTTTACCGGAATAGGTTTTAGTATGGCTGAAAAAAGCGATATCGCTTGTAACGGAAAACCATTTAAAGCGGCCTATTGTATTGATGAAAACGAATGGCAGGGAAATGTTAGTTTGCAGCTTCGGTTGAAAGATATTATGGAGTAAATGTTTTCAACTCAAACGATACCCCGTCAAAAACGCCGTAAGTATAATGGTTTATCCAATCGCCCAAATTGTAGTATGTTGAATTTTCGCCCACTTTAATTTCCATAGGCAAGTGGCGATGCCCGAAAATAAAGTAATCAAAATGCTTACTTTCCAGTTTTCGTTTTGAATATTGCGCAAGCCATTCCTGCTCTTCGCCTAAAAACTGTTTGTCTTCATCGCCCGAAATAAGTTTGTTTTTTACAGAAAGATGTTGCGCTACGCGAACTCCTATATCTGGATGCATCCATCGGAAAAGCCATTTGAAAAAAGGATTTGTAAAGACTCTTTTCATTCTTTTATACCCTTTATCGCCTGGACCTTTACCATCGCCGTGACCTATGAAGAAATGTTTGTTGTTAAAAACAAATTCTTTTGGTTCGTGATACACGGGAATATTCAGTTCCTTTTCAAAATAATCGTGCATCCACAAATCGTGGTTTCCAACAAAAAAATGAATCTGTATTCCGCTATCGCTAAGTTCAGCCAGTTTTCCTAAAACACGCACAAATCCTTTTGGCACCACAGTTTTATACTCAAACCAAAAATCGAAAAGGTCGCCGAGTAGGAAAATAACTTCGGCATCATGTTTAATACTGTCTAGCCATTTTACAAAAATCTTTTCGCGTGGAAAACTTTCGTCTTGTGTAGGCGCGCCAAGATGATTGTCACTTGAAAAGTATATTTTTTTGCCTTGCGGGATTTGCATTCGTCAAAGATATATAAAAAGACTCTTTAACTAAGTTTATATTGAGCGTAGTCGAAATACTCAAGGTGACACTGTAATTTAATTATCCCCCGCATACCATTCTGCAAAACTGCTATCTGTTTCTTGAAGTTTTAGGGAGTGAAGCTGAATATTTTTTGGCAAACGATTCTTTATTTTTTCAGAAAAATCAATTACCATCATTTCACTGGTTGGTTGATAATCTACAAGCAATACGCTGTGGCCCCGATCACTAAGTTCTTTTGCCAATTCAACATGGGGTGTATTTTTATTGAAAACTGTAGCATGGTCAAAAACGTCCACAATTTCTTCTTTTATAATTTTTTTGAGATCGCTAAAATCTATTACCATCCCGAATTTCACGTTTTCATTGTCAGCAATCGGGTTGCCGATTACGGTTACCGAAAGCTTGTAACTGTGACCGTGAACGTTTCTACATTTTCCATCGTAGCCATAAAGTGCGTGGCCCGTTTCAAAAGAAAAAATCTTGGTAATTCGTATTGTTTGCATGGCTTTTCTTTAGGCTCCAAAGATACTGCTTTTGAAAGGAAAAATATTTTCTGAAAACATATAGATTTCTCGCTTATATTTGCCCACTTTTTTAAAGAGCCGATAATGACTGAAGAACTTTTTGAACAATTGGAATTTATTGAAAATCCGTTGGTTGAAATTATTATTGAAAACTTGCTTCAGCAACAATACAGTATTGTGAATGACTTCTTTTCTTCTGAAGAAGTTGAAGTTTTGCGCAATTCGCTGCTTGCAAAGTATGAGGCAGACAGGTTTAAGAAATCGGCAATCGGAAACCGCACTAACGAAGAAATTGACAAAACCATTCGTGGTGATTTTATTCTTTGGATGGATGAAAAGAATGCGAACGAGGCCGAGCTACTTTTCTTCAAAAAAGTTAATGAGCTGGTAAATTACCTTAATAAAACCTGCTTTTTAGGAATTCTTCAAAAGGAATTTCATTACGCATTATATCCAAAAGGAACTTTTTATAAAAGGCATTTAGATACTTTTCAGAATGACGACCGCAGAAAACTTTCTATTGTTTGCTATTTGAATGAGGATAATTGGGTGCGCGAAAACGGCGGCGAACTTACCATTTACACCGAAAATGAAGAATTGAATATTTTACCGCTTCCCGGACGCATGGTTATTTTTGAAAGCCAAATTTTAGAGCACGAAGTTAAAGTAGTGAAAGCTTCGGAACGTTTGAGCATCACAGGCTGGTTAAAAACACGCTAACTCATTTCTATTATTTTTTTTTAAATTTTTGATATACAACTACTGCAATTACCAAAATTGCCAATATCAAAAAAAGTCCAGGCCCACCGATAAATTTTAACCAATCCATATTTTTGTGTTCAGTTTTAAGTAAAAGTATCTATTTTTCTTATACTTTCTTAAAGATTTTTTGGGTTTCATTTTTGAAAAGAAATGTGCACCTTACAATAATTAAGGTTAATTTTGCACTTATTATAAAGTATACAAGTTCAATAGTATGAAAAATATTTTGGTGCCAGTTGGCTCTTCAGCAAACTCAGTTAGCAATTTACAGTATGCCATAGATTTGGCTCACTCAATAAACGCAAACGTTTATGTGGTTTCTGTCTTTCAAGAACTTTCAAAAGTTGGTGGTCTTTCAAAAGTAAATACTATTTTAAAGGAAGAATCTGAAAACCGTTTGGATGAAGTGGTTTCTTTGGTTGACAAAAAAGGGGTAAAGGTAATAGCGCATCCTATAAAAGGTGAAGTTTTGGAAAGCATGGCACGCATCAATAAGCAAATTCCAATAGATTTAATGGTGCTCGCCCCGCGTAGTAATTCAATAAAAGAAGAGGTTTACCTTGGGAAAACTTCTGGAAAATTATTAAAACAGACCAATATCCCAATTCTTATTGTTCCCGAAGGAGCAAAATTTCAAGCTCCAAAAACAATGTTGATGGCTTTCAAGAATGGTACTTTTGAACATGATGAATTATTAGAAGCGGTGCGACAGTTCAAAAAAAGTTTCGGTACGGAAGTTCACGTGCTTCACGTAGAGACTCCAGAAACTACGGAAGAAATGAAAAACGTATCCGAAAATCTAAAAGCATTACAAACTTCTTATACTCAAGTAGAAGCCGCTACTACTTTTCAGGCTGTAATTGAATATTTTCAGCATTTTCACCCAGATATGCTTTGTGTTATTAGAAGAAAGCGTGGTTTTTTCAAAAAGCTTTGGGAAAAGAATGAAATACTTAAAAAAGAATTTTACACTAGCAAACCGCTGCTGGTTTTGCCGGTTCAGGAATAAAATAAAAACCACCGCTATAACGGTGGTTTTTTTGTGGAGAATACCGGAGTCGAACCGGTGACCTCTTGCCTGCCAGGCAAGCGCTCTAGCCAGCTGAGCTAATCCCCCAGATTGCTGATTAGGATGCCAAAAATAGTGAATTTTTCAATATAAGCTTCATTTTAAAAAATCAATTGTTTTTTCAACAACATTTTTTAACTCGTCTGGTAAATTGCTTTCATTCCAAGGATGTTTTGCATTGAAAACGTGGTCTGCGGCGTCAATAATTTCCAAGTTGCTTTCTGGGTTCCAAGAATGTATTGCTTTCGCCTCTTTTACAGAAACCGTTGGGTCTTCACTTCCGTGGATGATAAGTTGGGAAATTTTTAAACTTTTTACCGCTCGGTGAATCGAAAAGCGTTCTTCATTCTCTTAAAATCTTTGTAAAACTGAAAATTGTGTGGAAGCATTTGCTTAGTTCTACTGTTTTCTATGTGCGTAACTCCTGTTTCTTTCCAAGACTTAAAACCTTCAGTGCCTTCTTGAAATCTTGCTTTAAAGTCACTTACGCTTGCCCAAGTAACTACATTCTCAATTCTATTATCTTCTTCGGCTTTTATCAATACAATACCGCCGCCCCGACTGTGTCCAATTAATGAAAATGTTGAAATTTCTGCAGGAAAATTTTCATTTCCGTTTTGAATTTCGTTTAAAACCCTATCCAAATCATCGAGCTCTAAACTAAAATTATTTTCGGCAAAAGCGTCCAAATCAGGAAAATCTATAGGCTTTTCCATCGTGCCGCCGTTGTGCGAAAAATTGAATTTTACAAAGCAAAAACCTGCATTGGCAATAGCCTCTGCCGCCAAATGCCACGCGCCCCAATCTTTAAAACCTTTATAGCCGTGGCAAAAAATTACCACTGGCAGCGGTCCTCCAATCTCATTATAATAAACGTCATATAAAATGGGTTTTTTATTTTGGGAAGCGAGTATTTTATTCTTTTTAATGAGCATTAATTTATTTCTTTTTCGGTGAATGGAATTTGTGGATTACAAATTTCCAAAATCAATTTCTTTAATTCAATTGTGAAGTTTTCCAACGTTTCAGTTGTTATAATTTGAGATTTATTTCGGCTTCCTGATTTTTCTTTAACGCCAAACTTTAAAAATCCACTTCCCAAGTTTTTGAATGAAATTATTCCAGCTTCGGCATTATTTATAGGTACTTCTTTATTCATCATCAAAGCATACGTCAAGATTTGAAATGCTTTACTGAATTTATAATCTTGGCTTAACGCTTCCCAATCAATTAACTCAACATCTCCTTGATTTACCAATCCAGTTTTATAATCGATAATTCGAAGCTGGCCATTATATTTATCAACCCTATCTACTTTTCCGTGTATTTTCACGGGGAAATTAAGGTCTTGGATTGGGATTTCCAAGGTTAGATCTGTTTCAATTTTAAGGATTTCTATTTTGTTTCCCACTTCTATATCTGATATTTCCCTATCTATAAAATTTGAAATATAGCGTTTCGCAACTTCAAAAATAATTAGGTTTTTCCCCTTCGAAAAAGTTCCCCCTTTGAACGTTTTTTTAAACTGTAACGTCACCTCTTCGTGAATATCTTCCTTCATGCTAAAGAGTTTTTCAGCGGATAGAAAAACGCCCTCCAAAGGTTTGTAAAACACCTCCAAAGTATCGTGAACAATAGTTCCCAATGTATTTGCGGCAACGGTTTCCTCCACCTCCTCAAATTCGTTAAGTTTCAATATTTTCTGAAAATAAAAATCGAGTGGATTGCGGATGTAACTTGTTAGTGCTGAAGGCGAAAAACCCTTTTCAGCAATTTCATGAATTCTTTGGATTATGGCTTCGGTTTTATTTATTTCACGTAACTGTCTGCTTTTTATCTGAACTTTCGGTGAAAGGATCCGTTTTTCAATAGTGTGATTCTCATGCTTTTCAATCTCCAATTGTCTAATAAAACGGCTTTTTTCGCCTGTATTTATACCTTCGGAATGGTTGTTATAAAGTAGCGTGATATTCTTAGCCCGATGCAATAATCTATAAAAGTGATATGTGTATATAGCATCTTTTTCAGTGTAAAGAGGCAATTTAAATTGCTGTTTCAAATCATACGTGATGAAGGAAGAATTCGACTTTCCGGATGGAAAAATCCCTTCGTTTACAGAGGTGATAATTACATTTTCAAAATCGAGCACCCGTGTTTCCAAAACACCCATAATTTGAAGTCCGCTGTAGGCATCACCTTCAAAATCGAGCGAGGTAGTAGATGCCAACTCAGAGAATAAAGACAGTGTAGTTTTAATGGATTTTAGATAGGTGTACTTTTGGGCGAGCGCTTCAATTTTGCTGAAAATAGTGGTTAATTGATGAAGAACTACAGTTTCAATAGAGTGGTTTGTATGTGTTTTTTGAAGTTCCGAAAGGATTTTCAAAGCTATGTTTACTGCTTTTTTGCCATCGTCCTTCCAATCTCCAAAAAGAAGTTTTAGCGTTTGATTTTCCTCGTTCTCCGAAAGCTGAAAAAGTTTTTCGGGAGCTATATGAGTGATATTTTCACGCGTTAAAGAGTTTGCAATAGCATTTGCCTCTGGTACTATACCAATCATCAACGGATGATTCAAAACGGAAAGAATATCTTTGTAATAAAGTGTTTCTGTTTTGCGCATATAAATGGCAAAAAGCAATTCGAAAAAAACAACAGCTGGGAAATTTTTCAGCGAAACACCCATTGTAATGTTCACATTTTTAACGTTTGAGGGAAGCGAATAAAGCAATGGAATTAAAAGATTCTCATCACCAAGTACAATTGATGTTTTATTGATTTCCTCTTCCGAAAGCTTTGAAAGTAACTCGCCTACATACTTTGCTTGTCCCACATTTTTTTGAACTTCTATAAATTGAAAGTGTTTTGGCTTTTTAAAATTTTCAGCTATAAACTTGGGTTCTTTACTTTTAAAATAATTCCATTCCGCAATGTGTTTTCTTATGAAATAGGACGCACTGTGTTTTTCATCTCGAAATAGATGGTTATCAGCATCCCAATAAACAGCTGTGTTTCCTGTTTCAAGTAATTCCTGAATAATGTGTTGTTCGGCAGTGTTAAGAGCGTTAAACCCAACAAAAATATGTTTCTTCTCTCTGTCGGCATTTATATAGTATTCGAGATTTGAGACTGCCTCTCGGTAAATCATACCTTGATAGCCTATGTTCTCATTTAAGAGTAGGGATTGGATGTTTTCATATAACAAAGGAAGACTTTCCCAAAACTGCAGATAGTTATTAATTAGTTCTGTTTTTTCTTCTTTTACGCCCCAACGCTCTAAAGTTTTTATACTCGCCAAATAACTGAAAAATGGCTTGGGCTCAACTAAATATCGGTCTATCTCATTGAAATCATTTAGCAATGTAGTTGCCCAATTAGAATACGTTTCAAAATCTTCCTTTTCAGATATGGAAGTAGTATTTATATAGGCCTCATAGCTTTTGAAAAGCAACTCGGTATTATCTATTAAGGAAAGGTTTGAAAGTTCCTCTACAAATTCTTCAATGCTCAAGATTTGTGGAGCAAATTGAGTTTTTGAAGTTCTCTTTTTTAATTCATTCATTAAAAAACCTCCAGCTCTTTTACTTGGAAGAATGAAGGTGATTTCAGAAATATCTGAATGGTTTTTTTTTATATCGGCTAGTGTTTCTTGAAGGAATGTTACCATAGCCTAAAAATAAGAAACGCCCCCGAAAATTGGAGGCGTTTCAAAATTATTTATTTAAAACTTTCGTTTGAAATTATTTTTTTAAAGAAATTTCAACTCGACGGTTTTGTTGTCTTCCTGCTTTAGTAGCATTTGTTGCGATAGGCTTAGATTCACCGTAACCAACTGAAGTCAATCTGTTTCCTTGCATACCTATAGTAGTAAGGTAATCTTTTACAGATGCAGCTCTTGCGTCAGACAATTTCATGTTTAATGCATCACTACCTTGACTATCTGTGTGACCTTCAATCTCGAAACTAGCGTTAGGATATTCTTTCATTATATCTGCGATATTTTGAAGAACAGCATAAGACTCTTTACGGATAGTAGATTTACCTAAGTCAAACAAGATAGTTTTAGAGTAATCGTTCAATTGCTTGATGATTTCTACAGAAACTTCTGGACAACCTTTGTTTGCTACAGTACCCGCAACATCTGGACACTGATCGTCTTTATCAAGAACACCATCACCGTCTCTATCTTGGTAAGGACATCCGTTGTTAGCTTTTGGACCAGCTTCGTTAGGACAAGCATCATCTTTATCAGCGATACCATCGCCATCAGCATCTGGACAACCGTTAAGTGCAGCTAAACCAGCAACTGTAGGACATTCATCCTGTGGATCAGCAATACCATCACCGTCAGTATCAGGACAACCGTTAAATTCAGCTAAACCAGGAATGTTAGGACAAGCATCATTTCTGTCTTCAATTCCGTCGCCGTCAGTATCAGGACAACCATTGAATTCAGCTAAACCTGGAGTTTCTGGACATTCGTCATCTTTATCATAGATTCCGTCACCGTCAGTGTCTTTTCCACCAAATTGGAAAACAATACCAGCTGAGTGTTGGAAATGAGTGATTCCATAATCATCCTCAAATGCATTTTTATAAGTAGATTGCAAGTTAAGTGCAATATTATCATTGAACCAAAACTTAACACCTACAAGAGCGTTAGCAGTACCAAATCCGATATCATCAACCCAAGTGTAACCACCACCGATACCAAGAGAAGGATCAAACCATCCACCTGGACCATTAAGAAGGTTTCTGAAGCTGTATTTAATTTCACCATCTGCACTGTAGTAACTTAAGTCATCTACGGCGATATCACCTAATTTATCAATTCGGTTTATAGAACCAGCACCAGTAAATACAAAACCACTACCAATATATCTACTGATAGCAAGTCTAGAAACTGAAGGCAAAATGTTCCAGTGGTCATTTGCATTAAAATACTCGTCAAAGATATCCCCTCTAGCAGCAGCTGGGATACGTACTTGATCCTCATTGAGTCCGGCTGGATAAACGTCAACAGCGTTTGCACCAACCTCAACAGCCCAAGGATTGTTTTCGTCTTGCGCGTTTGCCACACCTACTCCTAAGAATAGAATGGCAGCAACTAATAATCTGTTAAGATGTTTCATATTCGATTGTTTAATTTTTAAGTGTTAATTAAGAGCAAAAGTAAGTTGTTAAATTTTATAAACAAAAGCAAATCTAATAAAATTTTCCTAAAGTAGTTGGTGTTGATAGGTAAATAAAGGTTTTACTGGTTTATAACCCCTAATTTTTTTCCAATCTTAATAAAGGCCACTATAGCTTTGTCTAAATGTTCTCTAGTATGGGCTGCCGAAAGCTGCACGCGGATTCTAGCTTTTCCTTTTGGCACAACTGGAAAGAAGAACCCAATTACATAAATTCCTTCCTCCAATAACATATCAGCCATTTGTTGGGAAAGCTTGGCATCATAAAGCATTACTGGCACTATGGCAGAATCTCCGTCTATAATATCAAAGCCAGCTTCTTTCATTCCTTTTTTGAAATAAGCAGTATTTTCCGCAAGTTTATCCCTTAGTGAGGTATCTTCAGAAAGCATTTCGAATACCTTAATAGATGCACCTACAATTGCGGGTGCCAATGAGTTCGAAAATAAATAAGGACGGGAGCGCTGACGAAGCATTTCTATAATTTCCTTTTTGCCCGTGGTATAACCACCCATTGCACCTCCCAAAG
Organism: Flavobacteriales bacterium; assembly: GCA_038259585.1. Lineage (GTDB taxonomy): Bacteria > Bacteroidota > Bacteroidia > Flavobacteriales > Flavobacteriaceae > Aequorivita. The sequence goes on from JBBSOQ010000006.1 coordinate 141,203, forward strand.
CTTTTCCAAGTGTGCCAGTAATAATATCTATTCTGCCCATAACCCCTTTTTCTTCCAAGGTTCCTCTTCCTGTGTCGCCAATGAAACCCGCAGCATGGCACTCATCTATCATTACCATTGCATCGTATTTATCCGCCAAATCGCAGATTTTGTCCAAAGGTGCTACTAAACCATCCATGGAAAACACTCCGTCCGTAACTATAATTTTAAAGCGCGTTCCTTTTACATTTGCTGCTATAAGTTGCTTTTCCAAATCTTCCATATTGCTATTTTCATAGCGATAACGAGCGGCTTTACATAAACGCACTCCGTCAATAATAGAGGCATGGTTTAAAGAATCTGAAATAATTGCATCTTCTTCTCCCAAAAGAGGTTCAAAAACACCACCATTTGCATCAAAAGCGGCGGCATATAATATGGTGTCCTCCGTTTGGTAAAACTCTGCAATCTTTTCTTCCAATGTTTTATGAATATCCTGCGTTCCGCAAATAAAACGAACAGATGACATTCCGAAACCATGCGTGTCCATAGCATCTTTTGCGGCTTGGATTACTTCTTTATTTGATGACAATCCCAAATAATTGTTGGCGCAAAAATTTATAACTTTTTCTCCGGTTGAAATAGTAATTTCAGCATCCTGCGCCGAAGTTATAATTCGCTCCTTTTTATAAAGGCCATTGTCCTTTATTTCTTCTAATTCGTTCTTTAAATGTTCCTTTATTTTTCCGTACATAATTATGCTTTATTTAAAGTTTCAAAATTAAACTTTATTTATTACTATTTGTTCTTCATTGCTATAGATAAGTATTTTTTCTGAAACAGTAAAACCCATATCTTGCAAAGCATTTGCATATTCAACCAATTGATCAGCGTGCCAAATATTTGGGCTGCCTGTTTTATAATCGATTAAAGTTGAAGCGTTTTCTGAATTGATATTTATCCTGTCGGGCCGCAAAACCAAACCATCTTTTGTAATGATGCTTCGTTCATTAAAAATTTTATCTTTTCCATCAAACAACTTTTTTAAATCTGAATGCTGAATAATCTGATCGATGGTTTTCTTTAAAATTTGAAACTCTTCAGTTGAAATAATTGAACGTTTTTCCAATTCCATCAAAACTCTTTCTGCATCAGCTTCCGAATAAATCTGAGCCATAGTGTCATGAAGCAAATTTCCTGCAGTAATCGCAGTTGCAGTTTCTGTTTCCAAATAATTTTCTTCCGAAGTAACTATTTTCAATCCGTGCAATTTTGGGTTGCTAGAAAAATATTTTGGTTCCGTTTGAGATATCGTTTTTTTTTCCTTTGAAATTTTTTCCGAATCCTTGCCAAATTCATAAACCATTTGATCTGCATTCCAATTTCCTCTTTGCTTCAAAAACTCCATAAACAAATGATTGTACGTTGAGGGAATTCCGTCTTTTGATTCGGTTGGCATTTCAGCAAAAACAAATAGTTTTTCAACAGCTCGGGTTAAAGTAACATACAACAAATTAATAGTGTCCAACTCCAATTGGCTTTTGTGTTCATTGTACATTTTTTCGCCAATTTCACCATAATTGACAATTTCAGATTTGTAATTTATTTGCGCTTCTTTGAAATTGAAGTTTTCATTTTCCAATGGATACCAGAGCTTGTCATATTTTCCATCATACAATTGCATATCAGCAAACGGAAAAATTACTACCGGAAATTCCAGCCCCTTTGCTTTGTGAATGGTCATCATTTGCACGGCATTAGTACCTTCGCTGGTAGGGATAGATGCGTTCTCTCTTTTTGTTTCCCATAGATCTAAAAATGAAATTTTATCTGCTTGCGTTTGCTGTTCAAAATCATAAACCAAATCCATAAAACCGAAAAGATAAGCGTCCGCAGAATCAGCAATCTTAAATTTTTCAATGCAATATTCAAAAGTTTCGTAAAGTGAAACAGAGCGCATTTCGGCAAAAGTAAATTCAACACCGTATTCCTTTAAATTTTCTGAAAATTTTTCTTCAGAAATTTTTAAAAATTTGGTTAAAAAAGTATGTTTTTCTTCTGATATATTTAGGTGATCGTGCAACAAATCCAACAACTGTATTTTTGCTTCGTCATTGTTTGGATATAAGCAAACCTGCAATGCACAAATAAGCATTTGCACCAACGCTGAAGTCTGTAAAAGTAACGTTTCCGAAGAAATCACGGGAACGCCCTGTTCCATCAAAAAAGCGCTTAGTGCTATTCCATCTGCTTTTTTTCGTGTCAGAATACAGATATCACTTTCTGAAAATCCGTTGCTTTTTACATTTCGAATTGTTTCTAAAACCAAATTTGAATAAGCTTCTTCCTTTTCAGCTTTGATTTGTTTTTCTATAAATTCAAACTTTATATAGCCGTCTTTCTTGTCTGTACATTTTTGTTTGTTTCCGTCAAGATATAATTTTCCGTGACCTTCCTTTGCAAAATAAGAAGAAACAAAGGTGAAAAACTGATTGTTGAAATCCACAATTTCGGCGCAACTTCGGAAATTTGTATCCAATGGAAATACTTGCTTTTCACGCTGAAAAGGATTGACATTTTCATATAAATCCATAAACTGCTCAGGCAAACCGCCACGCCAACGATAGATGGATTGTTTTGCGTCACCTACCAATAAAAGGCTACCAGAGGTGGGTTCCAGTTGTTGAGAAAGTGCATTGTCAATTAGCGGAATTAAATTTTCCCACTGTAATTTGGAAGTGTCTTGAAATTCATCAATAAAAAAGTGGTGGTATTTTTCGCCCAAACGTTCGTATATAAAAGGTGCTGGCTGGTTTTTAATTTCTTTGTTTATAAGCGAATTAAATTCTGAAATAGGAAGAATATTTTTTTCTACTTTTATGGTTTCAATTTCTTGGTTAACAAGATTTATTACGGAAAGTGGAGTTATATTTTTTAATATTGAATCGAAGAGATTGAGTTTATTTACTTTCTCTTTTATTTGAATATAATTAGAAAGCAGGTTTGGTACTAAGCTATCAATAGTTGATATTATAAAAGCATCTTCTTTTACTTTATAAAGACCTTTTCCATCTTCAAGGTTTTCTTGAAGTTTGTTAGCGTACACATTATAATTCCCATCATTCAGTTTTAAAAAATGATTCGGCAAAGTTCCTCTAATAAAATCTGAGTGCTGTAAACCACTTTCATCAATAAGCTGAAGTGTGTCTGAAGCAACGGTTTCAATTTCTTGCGAAAGTTTCTTCTTTTTAAGGATCAATTGTTTTTTGAATTCCAGAAAATCTTCTAAAGTTTTCTGTTTTAAAACTGAAACGTGATCTGATTCATTTTCGTCATAAAGCAATTTCGCGGCATTGGCAATGTCGCGTGAAATATCCCACGATTTATCATCATCCGTTTTTTCTAAAGCGAAATCCAGCAGCACTTTTGTAATTTCTTTGTTTTCCCCAGCTTTGCTCAACAATAAATCTACGGCCTCAGCCAAAAGTTCGTTGGTTTCCAGTGTAACTTCAAAATTGGTTGCCAATTTTAAATCGCGTGCAAAAGTGCGAATAAGTCTATGGTTGAACCTATCAATAGTTTCTACACTAAATGCGGCGTAATTGTGTAATAAATTTCTTAGAATTTTTTGAGATTGCGTTTGAATTTCCACCAAGCTTTTTTCCGTTTCTTCAGCAATTTTCAGCATCATCGGCAATGGTTCACGAACACTTTTTTCTTCACTAAAATTTACCAAGGTTTCCACAATACGCTGCTTCATTTCTGCTACAGCTTTATTAGTAAAAGTGATTGCCAAAAGATGTTTAAAATAATCATCGCTTTTTGATGAAAGTATTTGTTTCAAATATTCCTTTACTAGTGTAAAAGTTTTTCCGCTTCCCGCCGCGGCATTATAAATTGAAAAGGAGGATCGATTTTCCAAGACATTGTGATTTTGCACTAAAATACTGCTTTTATGGCTTTAGCATCAAATTAATCTATGAATGAATAGAAATCTTATAAAAGCTATAACACTTTTAAAATATGAGATTGCTTAAATTTGAAGTAATTTAGTAGTAACCAATAAAAAACGATATAATTATGTCATTCGAATTACCAAAATTACCGTATGCATTTGATGCATTGGAACCAAACATCGATGCGCAAACGATGGAAATACACCATGATAAACATCACCAAGGTTATACCAATAATTTGAACGATGCCATAAAAGGCACCGAGATGGAAGGAAAAACTATCGAGAATATTTTAACTAATCTCGATATGGAAAATAAAGCAGTCCGAAATAATGGTGGCGGTTTTTACAACCACAGCCTTTTTTGGAAAGTAATGTCGCCAAACGGTGGAGGAAATCCTTCTGGTGATTTGGCAAAAGCAATAGATGATGCTTTTGGAAGTTTTGATGCTTTTAAAGAGAAATTTTCTACCGCTGCGAAAACACAATTTGGCTCAGGTTGGGCATGGCTTTGCGTTCACAAAGGAGGTAAAGTAGATGTTTGTGCCACTCCAAATCAAGACAATCCATTAATGCCAAAAGTTGGCTGCGGTGGAACTCCAATTTTAGGATTGGATGTTTGGGAACACGCATATTATTTGAAATACCAAAACAAACGTCCAGATTACGTTGGTGCTTTTTGGAATGTAATTAATTGGGAAGAAGTTTCCGCTAATTACGCGAAAAACAAGTAACTTTTATAAAGTCTATAAAATTTAAGAATCCGCAGTCACAACTTTGACTGCGGATTTTTTTATGTTTAAATGAAACCTATGTTCGCAAAGGACTTAAGCACATGTTTATTTATTAATTGCTCGTCACCTCAAAAAATTTTGCGCATAAGAAAAGGAAGACTTATATCCTTGGGGAAAAAGACAAACGGCTCACATTAGCATTTTGATAAAAAGAATGAATCTTTAATATCCGCCACCCAAAAAGATTTTGCGCATAAAAAAAGGCAGACTTACGTCCACCTTTTTTTGCCCCAAATCTACCATGAACTTAACCTACTTATGCTAATGGTATGGTCAAATATATGTCAATAAAACATTCAAAATTATGGTTTTAGATGAATTGCCAATTTTTTCGTTAAAAAACAATTTTTGTTGTTTTTTAACGAAAAAACACCATTTAAATTTAAAACTTTTATGGTTAAAGATGAAAAGATTTGGAGTGATTGACACACCATATTTAGCGCATGAAAAAAGGCAGGCTTTCGCCTACCTTTTTTGCCCCAAATCTTACCATAGACCTAACCTACTTACGCCTTATGGTAAGCTCAAATATAATTTAAGTTTTCACACTAAAACAGTGTCAATCAACAATTTCGATTAAGTGGTTTGGCTTTCCGTTAAACGGTAAAGTGTGTGTTAAATTTTAAATAATTTAATAAGCCCTTTCTGGATTTCCTTCGTAAAAGTTGATGTATGCTCGGTTTACAACCCTATTCCCGCCAGCTGTTGGATAATTTCCAGTGAAATACCAATCCCCAAGATTTTTAGGACACGCCTTGTGCAAGTTATCTACAGATTGAAATATAAGCTTCACTTTAGCTTGTATATTTTCCTCACTTATTATTTCAGCAATTTTATCTGAAATCTCTTCATCTGAAAATGGAGCATATAATTTTTTAACGTGATTTATAACATTCACATCTTCCATTGAAACTTGCTCCTTACATTTATTATAGATCTCTTCAACAATAGAATAAGTACCTCGATCTTTATGAAGTTCTAAAGCTGCCTGAAAAGCAACCAAATGCTCTAAGCGCGCCATATCAATTCCATAACAATCTGGATAGCGGATTTGTGGCGCGGAGGAAACAACCACAATTTGTTTTGGGTGAAGCCTATCCAACATTTTTAGAATACTTTTCTTTAAAGTAGTTCCACGAACGATACTATCGTCAATAATAACTAAGTTATCGTTGGGTTTTACAACACCATAGGTAACATCGTAAACGTGTGCTACCAAATCGTCTCGGCTGCTATCGTCAGTAATGAAAGTCCTTAGTTTTACATCTTTTATCGCAATTTTCTCTGTGCGAATTTTATGCGCTTGTATTTGCTGAAGTCTTTCTGGAGTCAGACTTTCCTTTTCATTTAGAATTGCTTCGTTTTTCTGTTTGTTTAATTCGTCCTGAGCTGCTTCTAGCATTCCATAAAAGGAAGTTTCCGCTGTATTCGGAATAAAAGAGAAAACAGAGTTTTCTGTATCAAAATTTATGGCTTCCAAAATTTTCGGCATTATAAGTCTGCCGAGCATTTTGCGTTCTTGATAGATTTCGGCATCGCTTCCACGTGAAAAATAGATGCGTTCAAAAGAACAAGATCTGCGTTCTAAAGGTGCAAGTATTTCAGAAAGATTCATGCTTCCATCTTTCTTTATGATAAGCGCATGTCCTGGATCTAATTCTTTCACTTCTTCAAAAGGAACATTGAAAACTGTTTGTATTGCGGGTCTTTCTGAAGCAACCACAATCACTTCGTCATCTTGATAATAATATGCAGGACGAATTCCCGCAGGATCTCGTAATACGAAAGAATCCCCGTGGCCCAAAAGTCCGGCCATTGCATAACCACCGTCCCAATCAGCGGCAGATTTTCGAAGTATTTTTGCAACATTTAAGTTTTCGGCAATAAAGGGAGATGCTTCTTGCTTGTTTAATCCCTTCGCCTTTGCTTTTTTATAAAGTTTACGAACTGCATCGTCTAAAAAGTGACCTATTTTCTCCATCACCGTAACGGTATCAGCCTTTTCTTTTGGATGCATTCCGAGCTTTATAAGATTATCAAAAAGCTCATTAGTGTTGGTCATATTAAAATTTCCAGCAATAATTAAATTACGGTGCATCCAATTGTTTTGACGTAAAAACGGATGAACGTTTTCAACACTATTTATTCCGAAAGTACCGTAGCGTACGTGACCAAGATACAATTCACCAATATAAGGAATGTTTTTTTTCTGTGCGGCAACATCATCTTTGTATTCTGGATGCTGTGAAAATTCAAGGTTTATGCGCTCATTTATCTGTGCAAAAATATCTTGAATGGGTTGTGCGGCATTGGAGCGAACTCTGCTAATGTATCGCTCTCCTGGATTTACGTCCAATTTAATGCTTGCAAAACCAGCGCCGTCCTGTCCGCGGTTGTGCTGCTTTTCCATCATTAAATACATTTTGTTTACTCCGTAAAAAGCTGTTCCGTATTTTTCCTTGTAATATTCCAAGGGTTTCAACAGTCTTACTAGTGCAATTCCACATTCGTGTTTTAACGCGTCGCTCATATTTTTTCTGAAACTATATTAAATGTACAAAAAACGCCCTGAAATTTCAGGGCGCGTATTTAGGTTAATTTGATGTCAAATTGTGTTAAGCTTTTAAATTGCTGCAATCGCTGATGCACTTCCTTGTTAGAAAGGTTCAATAATCTTTCAGGCCCGAACTTTTCTACGCAAAACGAAGCAAGTGCTGATCCATTTATAATTGCATTCTTCATATTCTCATAACTGTAATCTCCAGTTTTCGCCAAATATCCTGTAAACCCGCCTGCAAACGTATCACCTGCGCCTGTTGGATCAAAAACTTCTTCTAAAGGTAATGCAGGAGCAAAGAAAACATCGTCATCACTAAAAAGCAATGCTCCGTGTTCTCCTTTCTTTATAACCACATATTTTGGGCCCATCCCCATAATTTTGTGCGCAGCTTTCACCAACGAATATTCTCCGGAAAGTTGTCTCGCTTCTTCATCATTAATAGTAATCACATCTACTTTGGCAATAACTTCCATCAGTTCATTCAACGCGCTATCCATCCAGAAATTCATAGTGTCCAAAACAATTAGTTTTGGTGAATCCATCTGTGCGATTACACCCAATTGGACGAAAGGATGTAGATTTCCTAACATAACCACTTCTGCATCACGATAATTTTCTGGAACTTGTGGATTGAAATCTGCAAGTACGTTTAAATCTGTTATCAACGTATCGCGGGTATTCATATCATTGTGATATTTTCCGCTCCAAAAGAAGGTTTTTCCTTCTTCAACCACTTCAAGGCCTGAAATGTCCAGTCCTTTTGCTTCCAGCATTTTCAAATCTTCCTTCGGAAAATCACCACCAACAATGGAAACAATGGCGCCATCCACATTAAATTGTGAAGCTGCCAAACCTATATAGGTAGCTGCGCCACCAAGAATTTTATCGGTTTTCCCGAAAGGCGTTTCAATAGCATCAAAAGCAACGGTGCCAACAATTACAAGTTTGCTCATAAAGGGGTTTTAAAGAGGGTGCAAATTTAGTCAATTATTTAGAATTTTAAGTGTTCTAAACCTGAAGAAATTTTACTTCAAATTTCAATGTTAAAAGAATTCAATAACTTAAAAATTTGTAAATTCCGAAACTTTTAAACCGCTATAAATGAAAAATTTATCTTTCCTTATTCTTTTCATTTTATTTATTCAGCTTGCATATTCACAAGAAGGCGTTGCCTTTAAAGAAAACAAGCAGTTTTACGTTCAAGGAAATTCTATACTGATAGGAAACAATATTTTGGGGGATGATGCCAAGGAACCGTTGATGGATATTACTATTCCGAACGATGTTGTGAAAATGAAATATATAGATGTAGATACTGATGAAGGAACATTCAGTTCCAGCGAAGCCACAATAAAGAATGTGCTTAAAAACACTAAAATTGTTTACGCCTCCCTTTATTGGTGCGGATTGTATCCTTTTGAAAAAAGTGCTTTGCGAAAATCCGGCAACAAAATGGTACACGTGGGTCGCGGTGAAAGAGATGCGGCGGTAAATTCAATACTTTTCAAAACACCTAATGGAAATTATGAAACCTTAAACGGAAACATAATTTTCGATAGTTACAACACAGAAGCTTTTACTGAAAACTCCCCCTATGTTTGTTATGCCGATGTTACTACAAAACTTCAAAATCTTGCAACTATTAATGGCAATTACACCGTTGCAAACATTAAAGCTACAGAAGGTGAAATCTTAGGCGGCGGTTCGGCGGGCTGGCTTTTATATGTTGTTTATGAAGATGCTTCTGAAAGCCCGAAATATTTCACAACTTATAATGGTTTGGTTGAAGTGAGCAAAGAAGCCGTGGAAATAAATTTTACAGATTTTAAAAGTAAAGAGGACGGAATTGTGAAAACCACAGTTGCAATGGGAGCTATGGAGGGCGATCGCAAAATAAAAACAGATGAGTTTTCAATATTTGACAAAAAAACAGGAAGTTTTAAACCTTTAAGCAATAAAGTAAGGGAGGAAAAGAATTTTTTCAACAGCTCAATAACAATGGGCAATGAATTTTTTACAGACAGAAATCCAAACAGCGCCAATACGCTCGGTTTCGATTTGCTGAAAATGGAAATACCAAACCCAAACAATGACCTTTTGGACAATGCCACCACACAAGCAAATCTTAGATTTCAAGCGAAAGCAGATCGCTTTTACTTGTTTTTTGTAGCTTTTGAAACCGAAATAAACAAAGAGTTTTTGGAGGAAAAAACAAAAGCAGTAGAAGATACAATTATCAGCCCTCCTGCAATTACAGAGATTTCAGAATCAATTGAAGTAGAGCCGCAAATAGTTATTGCCTCAACTGAAAAAAAAGAAACCAACGCCGCTCAAAATAATAAGCCTGCAATTAAAAAAGTGAAAGAACTTGTAGTTCCCAAAAAACCTGTAGTACTTTCCGAAGAAGACAAAATAAAAAAAGAAGTTCGAATTCAATCTATGTCGGTTCCCGGTTTGGCTTCTGGCTATTATCTTGTTACTAACGTTTTTTCAGTAACAGACAATGCTACAAAATGGTCACAATTTTTAACTGAAAAGAACTACAAAGCACAAACTTTTATCAACTCTAGGAACAACTGGAATTACGTATATGTGGCGAACAACAATGCCCTAAAGCCAGTATATGAAAAGTGGAAGGAATATAAAGGCTTTGAATATTTTAAAGAAATTTGGATTATGAAAATTAATCTTTAGAAATGAGAAATAAGATTATTTCCTTCCAAAATCTGCAGGAATTTCGCCCCATGCTTTGGTTTCCCATTTTATAATTTTCGTTTCGTATTTGTTAATCTTAAGCCAGTTTTCAGCGCGTTCAACTAATTCGAAAACTATTTTGTTTTTAGCAGATTGCTTCAACTTTGTGTTGCACTTTTTCTTTTTTACCCAGCCCATGGCTATGCGTGAATCACTATAAATAAAACGGTCGCTATTATTTTTTTTTAGAAAAGCTAAGCCGTGAACGAGCGCTAAAAACTCGCCGATATTATTAGTTCCTTGCTGAAAAGGACCTTGATGAAAAAGTTGCTTTTGGGTTTGCGTATCTACGCCGCGATACTCCATTTTTCCTGGATTCCCACTAGAAGCTGCATCAACAGCAATTGAATACAGATTTGGCTCTCCTATTTTTTGAAGCTGTTCTTTGGAAATCGTTTTTTTTACGGTCTTTCCTTTATAATCTGCATATTCCTTATTGTAGGCTTTTTTTGCTTCGTCAAAAGTTTCAAAACTTTTATATTGCGCCCCTTTTACGCCATCTATAGAACGTTTACATTCTTTCCAACTGTCAAAAATGCCAGCAGGATTTCCAAACCAAACCACGTAAAATTTCTGTTTTTTAGCCATTTCGAAATAATTTCAAATACCAGTATAGCTTTAATTAGTTTTTAATTTAATTCTTGTTCAAGGTATTTTTCCATATTCATTAATTCTATACTTAATTCATTCGTTTTTATTTCATTGAATTTATCCCATTCATTCTCAAAAAGTGCACAATATAATTCTTCATATTTTGTAATACTATCAGTATTTATGCTTTCAATGTTTTGTTTATTTAAAGAACTAATTTTCAATTCCATTTTTCTCCGATATAATTCACACAAGTCAAAACGAGCTTGGGCAATTCTTAAAATAAGTGAGTCATTTTTATTTGTTATAAATGATTCTTTAGGCATAAAAACAGTTGTCGAGCGATGCATTATTTTTTCAGAAATATCATGAACAGACATAATTCCGACTGTCACAGCAACATTATCCATTTGAGTTTTTTCAGGTTCGTAACTAAAGTCGCTTAATTTTAACTTCTTTTCAGAACTCCAAATTATGGAATTATTTAGTACTCTAAATTCTCGATAATTGTTATAAAATCGCTTTAAATCCTTACTAAATACTAATGAAAAAACTAAAACCAAAAATAATATTATGATAACCATCTTCTTTTTCATATAGTTCACAAATTATCTAAAACATTTAAATGGTTATACTATATATAATAAGTCTTCAATCGCCTTAGGAAAAAACTCCATTTCAAGATTATGTATTTTTTTTGCAATTGTTTCCACCGTCGCATTCTCTGAAAGAGCCACACTTTTCTGAAAAATAATAGCGCCTTCATCATAATTTTCATTCACATAATGAATAGTAATTCCCGTTTCGGTTTCGTTATTTTTCAAAACAGCTTCATGCACAAAATTACCATACATACCTTTTCCACCATATTTTGGGAGCAATGCTGGATGAACGTTTATCACTTTATTTGAAAATTCTTTTAAAATAATTTCAGGGAATTTCAGAAGAAAACCAGCTAATACAATAAGATCTGGCTTAATTTCTATTAAAGTTTTCAAAACTCCTTCTTGAGAAAACAACTCTTCTTTTGTAAAAGATATTGCGGAAACATCAAGATTATTAGCGCGTTCCAAAACTTTGGCATCTTTCTTGTTTGAGAGCACAAGAGCGACCTCGGCAAATTGGGTTCGTTGAAAGTATTTAATAATGTTCTCGGCATTGGTACCACTACCTGACGCAAAAATTACAATCCGTTTTTTCATTCCCGTTTCCAAAAGTTTTTCTCGAAGTAAATATTAACAAATAAAAACACAAAAGTAAGGCAATAGGGTTTTACTTCGCCCAAAATTGTTTAAATTGGTTTCTTCATTTATGTTCATCTGTGAAATTTTCAAAAATAGTAAATCCACATTTTCAACATTAAATGGTGTTTTCAATTAAAATATTTTATTTTTGCCACTTATAATTAAATTTAAAAATCAAGAATTATGTCAGACATTGCATCACGAGTAAAAGCGATTATCGTAGACAAATTAGGTGTAGACGAAAACGAAGTTGTAAACGAAGCGAGCTTCACTAACGACTTAGGAGCAGACTCCCTAGATACGGTAGAGCTTATCATGGAATTTGAAAAAGAATTTGATATCCAAATTCCAGACGACCAAGCTGAAAACATTGC
>JBBSOQ010000007.1:0-140946 GCA_038259585.1 Flavobacteriales bacterium
AATGAATTTCTTTTGGATCATCTTTTCAATAGTGTGAATTTTTCGCACTTCACTTTTTGAAACGATAACCATTGAAATCCCAGTTTTCCCAGCACGACCTGTACGGCCGCTACGGTGCGTGTAAATTTCAGTTTCGTCCGGCAATTGGTAGTTTATTACGTGTGTAATATCGTCAACGTCAATTCCACGTGCTGCAACGTCAGTCGCTACAAGCATTTGTATTTGGCGTGCGCGGAAGGATTTCATTACCGTATCACGCTGACTTTGACTTAAATCTCCGTGAAGCGCCGCGGCGTTGTAGCCGTCTTCAATCAATTGTTCAGCAACTTTTTGGGTGTCGCGTTTTGTTCGGCAAAAAATTACTGAAAAGATTTCTGGATTTGCATCTGCCAGACGCTTCAATGCGCTGTAACGGTCGCGTGCATTTACCAAATAATATTCGTGCGAAACTTGGTCTGAACCTACGTTTTTAGTTCCTACAGTAATTTCAACCGGGGTATGCATAAATTTCTTTGCAATCGTAGAAACTTCTTTCGGCATTGTTGCGCTAAACAACCAAGTGCTTTTCTCTTTTGGAGAATGTGAAAGAATTTCGGTGATGTCTTCATAAAAGCCCATATTGAGCATTTCATCTGCCTCATCGAGTACGCAATATTCAATTTTTGAGATATCAATTAAACCACGGCCAATCATATCTTTCATACGGCCTGGCGTGGCAACAATTATTTGCGAGCCTTTTTTAATCTGGCGCGCTTGGTCTGTTATACTCGCACCACCATAAATGGCGGTTACGTTAAGCCCTGGCATATACTTACCGTAAGCTATCATTTCATTTGTAATTTGAAGACAAAGTTCGCGAGTTGGCGAAAGGATAAGACCTTGCGTAGTGCGACTTTTTACGTCAATTTTTTGCAACATTGGGAAACCAAATGCTGCGGTTTTACCTGTTCCTGTTTGTGCTAAGGAAACCATATCGGTTTCGCGCTCTAAAAGAATTGGGATTGCTTTTGCTTGAACTTCTGAAGGGGTTTCAAAACCCAAGTCGGCGATGGCTTTTAGAAGATGTTCTTCTAAGCCGAGTGCTTTAAATGCTGTCATTTTTATTAAATAAAGTTTTTATATGTGTGCTAATGGGAAGCTACTGGACATATAAAAACGGACAGCTTCACTATAACACCCCTCACCCTGAGGGTTTTCTTGTAAAACCGATGCCTTAAGCAACGTATTTTTCAAGGGCGCAAAAGTAACCTAAAGTTTTCAATATGGAACGGTAGTTTGCATTTTTTTGTGAAACAGTAAAACAGTATACAGTTTTAAGTTACAATAATCAGTTAAATTACTGTTGAAAACTGCAACTGAAACTGCCACTTATTACGAGAGGTAATCTATCAATTGGCGCATTGCTTTTCCACGATGGCCTATTTCGCTTTTTTGCTGAAGAGACATTTCAGCGAAGGTTTTATCAAATCCCTTTGGTTGAAAGATTGGGTCATAGCCAAAGCCAGATTCGCCACGGAGCTCTTTAATTATTTCGCCTTCGCAGATGCCTAAAAACATAATTTCAGAATGATTCATTGAAAGGGCGATGGCAGTTTTAAAACGTGCACTTCGGTCTTCTTTTCCTTCCAAATTTTTCAGTAGCTTTTGAATATTTGCATTTGAATCGTGCGAAACTCCAGCGTATCGCGCACTGTAAACTCCGGGTTCGTTGTTTAGGGATTTTACCTCCAAACCAGTATCGTCTGCAAAACAATCCAAATTATAGTTGTCGCGAACATAGTTTGCTTTTAAAATTGCATTGCCTTCAATGGAGTCTGCTGTTTCTTCAATGTCTTCGTTGCATCCAATATCGTTTAGGCTGAGTAGTTCAATATGGTTTGGAACCATTGCTTTTACTTCGGTAAATTTGTTTTTATTGTGGGTGGCGAAGACGAGTTTCATGTTTTAGTATTGAGTATTTAGGTATGAGATTTGAGATTTCAACTTTGTACTTTGAATATTTATTTGGAATTTGGGATTTGAGATTTGGAATTTTTACCTTGATAACGCTGAATTATCTCTTCCGAAGCCTTGATCGTTTTCTTCAACCATTGCATTTCGAGTTCAATCTTTTCTTCTTCAGAAAGCTGCCAATTTACATTTGTTTGCTTCATTTTTGAAACCACGCTTTGTAAAATAATTGCTGCAGAAACTGAAATATTTAAACTTTCCGTAAAACCATACATCGGGATTTTCAAAAATCCGTCTGCAGAATCCATAACAATATCGCTCAAACCTTCCGTTTCCCTTCCGAAGAAAAAGGCGCTCTTTTTTGAAACATCAAACTCGTGAAGCATTGTGGAATTGTCGTGAGGTGTAGTTGCTATAATTTGGTAACCAGAGCTTTTTAAATTTTTAATGCAGTCATTTATAGAATTGTATCTTTTAAAATCAACCCACTTTTGTGCGCCCATGGCAATTTCTTTATCAATACGCTTACTTAATTTTTCTTCCACTACATGCAAATCCTGAATCCCGAAAACATCGCAAGTTCGCATTACCGCACTTGTGTTATGAAGTTGGTATACATCTTCCGTAACAACTGTGAAATGGCGCGTTCGTTCAGATAGCACTTTTTGGAAGAGATTATTTCTGCGATCTGTGAGGTACGTTTGAAGGTGATTTATAAGTTCTAAATTCAAAGTTAATGAGTTATTTGATTATCGAATTTTTGCTAAGATAAAAGTTATTGATTTAATTGATGTTTCTCAAATCAGCAATTTTGAATAACTTAGTAACTAAATAACATAATAATGAAAATAGCTGTATTAACAGGTGCTGGTGTAAGCGCAGAAAGTGGAATAAAAACTTTCCGAGACAGCGATGGGCTTTGGGAAGGCCACGATGTAATGGAAGTTGCTTCGCCCGAAGGTTATGCTCGCAATCCTTCTGTGGTGCTTGATTTTTACAATCAACGAAGAAAACAACTTTTAACGGTCAAGCCAAATGCTGCACATATCGCTTTAGTAAATCTAGAAAAAAATCACGACGTTACCATCATAACCCAAAATGTGGACGATCTGCATGAACGCGCGGGAAGTAAAAATGTAATTCATCTACATGGTGAACTTTTGAAAGTGCGAAGTACGTTTGACGAAGATTTGGTTTGAGATTGGAAAGAAGATTTGAAGCTGGGCGATTTTTGCGAACATAATCACCAACTGCGCCCGCATATTGTTTGGTTTGGCGAAATGGTGCCAATGATTGAAGTTGCTGTAGAAATAGTTGAACAGGCAGACGTAATTGTTATTGTGGGAACTTCTATGCAGGTTTATCCTGCGGCGGGATTGATGCAATATGCTAAAGCGGACATCCCTATTTATTTTGTGGACCCAAAGCCTTCCATTTCAGAAAGCAAAAGAATTACTGTTTTTGCTGAAAATGCTTCAACAGGAGTTATAAAGGTTGTTGAACTTTTAAAATAATGAATTATGCTTCCGGAAGATTTAAAAGAAAAATTAATGGAGGTTGATAGCAGTCGCGCAAAGAGATATGAAATCGCCTTTTGGATTACTAAAAAACCCCATTACGTTCGCGAAACATTGCAGTGGTGCTTTTCAGCAGAAAATGAGCTTTTGGTTCAAGCTGCCTGGGTAATGGAAATTATATGCAAACATAACCCAAAGAACTTCTTTAAATACATGCACTTATTTTTTGAGCAACTTCCCAACATAAAAAATGATTCGGCGCTTCGCTCCTGCGCAAAAATATGTGAAATGCTTTGCCATTATCATTTTATGCATGACTTTGGTATAATTTCAAATGTTTTGAATAAAAGCGAAAGAAAATTTATTACAGAATGTTGCTTTGATTGGCTAATCACAGACCAAAAAGTTGCTTGCCAAGCTCCTGCTATGCAATGTCTTTATTATTTGGGATGGGATCACGACAAAAAATGGATCTATCCCGAATTGCGAAACATCCTCACCAAAAATGCACCAAACCAAAGCGCAGGGTATCAAGCAAGAGCTCGAAAAATATTGAAACGTATTGACTAAAAAGGTAAAGCGCTTTTGTTAAAATAATTATAATCAACAATTGAAGCAGCACATATTTCTTTAGTTTTATTGTATACAGACTTCTAAAATTCAACAACAACCTAATATACTTCTTATGAAAAAGTATCTCTTAATTTTTCCCATTCTTTGCATAATCACAATTACTTCTTGTAAAAATGAAACCAAGAATGATGAATCGGAAATAATGAATCCTGAAGAATCCGATTTTATGGAATCAGATATAAACAATCCCCAAATTGGTTGTTATATGTTTACTTCTGCAAAAGACACTATACTGCTACAAATGGAACAAATAAATGAAGAAGTTGCCGGAACCCTAAGCTATAATTATTTTGAAAAAGATAAGAACGACGGCACCTTTGAAGGGAAAATGATTGGCGACACACTTTATGCCTATTATACTTTTGCTTCCGAAGGTTCAGTTTCGGTTCGTGAAATTATGTTTGTGAAAAAAGAAAATAAACTTATAGAAGGTTATGCTGAAGTGGAAGATGTTAATGGCAGAATGAAATTTAAGGACAATGCAAAATTTACTCTAAACAATAATATGCCATTGGTAGAAATAAATTGTGATGAAAATTAATTTAACAAACCTAATTTACAAGAGCCCAATCGTTTTTTCGATTGGGCTTTTTTTATGTCGTAAAATCCCCTTGGTATTGACGTATTTACACCCCAATTTATAAAAAGAGGATACTAAATTTGTAATGAACAAAAACTATTTCAGCAATGTATCAGTTCATTTTTAAAGAAAGTAAAAGTTTGATGTATGTCTCCGCCCAGTCTTTTCCTGATGATATTTTAAAAGCGCATCAAGAATTGCATTCTATTGTAATAGAAAAAACCAACCGTGACTATTTCGGCATTTCATTTCCTGATGAAACTGGGGAAATTCAATACAAAGCCGCTGTTACTGAAAACTTTGAAGGTGAAGGTGTTTTATTGGGTTTGAAAAATTATTTATTGAGAAAAGGAATATATAACTACATTACTATTCCCAATTACAAAGACGACATTCCATCGATTGAAAAAGCCTTTAAAATATTGCTATTAAATCCGGGTATTGACCCAACTGGAGTTTGCGTAGAATGGTATTAAAATGAAACAGCTATTAAATGTTTGGTTAAAGCCAAACAATACTGAAATTGTAATTCCTTGTAACAAATTATATACAGAATTTTTAATTGATATAAATACCTCGCACAAAAACATATTTTTCACTCTGAATAAAATATAAAAAATGTCATTTCAAGCTTATCTAATAAACATAGAGTCAAAAACAGGAAAAAATCTTGAAGACTTTAAGATCTTGGCAGAAGCCAAGGGTTTTTATAAAGATGGAAAGTTAACCAAAGGTACTAAACCAGGTGCTATTGTTGACTAGTTAAAAAAGGATTATGATCTTGGCCACGGACATGCCATGGCAATATACGCGTTACTTTCAGGAAAAAAACTAACTAAAATCACACAATTATTGAAAAGTAATTTTGAATAAATTTACCATTCATTGAAGTTTTTATAAATCCCCATAAGCCAGAAAACAGCAATTTATTCATTAAAAAGTTTCAAAAACTTGTGCAGGAAAATGTTTCAACTAGTGCAAATACTTATAAGAAAAAGTACTGACTGTCTCAATGTTTCTTCATTCAGAAAAAGCTTCATTATACGAACAAATTATCTTTGAACATCTTTTAGTAGCCATTCTTCAATATTTACTTTTTCATCTTTTGTGTGAAGAACTATAAGATCGCCAGTAGATTCAAAGATAACCGCTCTAACCTGTGAAATTTCCAACACATTTGCCTCTCTAAGTTTAGAACGAAGATCAGCTTCAGTAACACGTGCTTTCTTTAAATTTTCGTAAAGAATTTCGCTTCCATCCATTAGCAACAAAGGCTCATTGTCTATTAACTTCTGAATAACTTTATACTTCCTTAAAACCGCCACACTTAATTGTAATGCATAAACTGCCGCCATACCCACAACGCCCTGAAGCAAACTAACAGATTTAGACAAAACAGTTGTTGCAATTAAAGAACCAATTGCCACAGTCATTGCAAAATCAAAACTGCTCATTTTTGAAAAGCTACGTTTACCAGCGATTCTAGTAAATATTATCGTGGCTATGTAAATTCCTATAGCGGTTAATATAATAGCAATTAATGATGTAGTTGAAGCTTCAAACCATTTTTCCATGTTGATTGGGTTCTATTTCTTATCTATTAAATTTATAATATTCCAAATACGGATGTGGCGTTTTGTTTATCGAATGAACAATTGCATCCATCCCCATAACGCTAAACGTGATTCCATTGCCGCCAAATCCTAAAATATAATGTTCGTTTTTCTCAGGACTGATTTTCCCAAAATATGGAAGGCCATCCTTAGTTTCGCCAAAAGTACCGGCCCAAGAATAATCTGCAATAAACTCAATTTCGGGAAAACATCTTTTAAAGCTTTTTGTTAATTCCTTTTCCTTTTTGGATAGCAGCGCATCGCGGCGCGTTGCATTTTTGAAATCTCTATCGCCTCCTCCCATTACAATACGATTATCATCAGTACTTCTGAAATATAAATAAGGAGCATCTGTATTCCAATAAATTCGGTCTTTAAATGATTTTGGTATAATATTAAAAGCTTCGGAAGCGAGGGCAAACGTGCTTTTTAAATTTACTATATTTTCTTTTATATTTTCAGTGCTTTCATAACCTGTGCAGTGAACAATATCATCTACTTCAATGCTAAATCCATTTTTTGTTTTTGCTATTGTTTTATTTTTCGAAGTTTTTATTTCCACAACATCTGTTCTATCATAAATCTCTAATCCCTTTTTACTACAATATTTCAAAAGATCATTAGCAAAAGTATAGGCATCCATAACTGCACCGGATTTTGATTCAATCGCGGCATACGCTTTTAAACCTATTTTTTCAAGTTCTTCTTTTGAAAGCCAATTCACATCAAAGCCATTTTCATCTCTTGCTTTGAATTCATCTTTTAGGAATTGTAAATCCTTTTTAGATGAGGCGAAGTAAACACTTTTCATAAATTTAAATCCACATTTACTGCCAACTGCTTTTGCAATCTTATTTATTTCCTTAATAGAATTTTCGCAATTTTGATAGCTTGAAACTGCGCAAGTCAAACCCACTTGATCAATCAATTTATGCAATGGCACGTCAATTTCGTATTGTAACATTGCCGTACTTGCCGCCGTGCTGCCATTGCAAATATCTCTGCGATCAACCATTATAATTTTTTTTCCTTCACCAATAAGTTTATATGCCATTAGTGCCCCAGTTATTCCGGCACCAATAATTAAAACATCGGCCGAAATAGATTTTTTTAGGGAAGGATAACTTTGGGGAAGTGCATTTTTAATTAACCAATAAGGTTCGTTTGAACGGATATCCATAATTTATTTTTTATGAAAGTTAAGGAAAGTATTTATTGGTAGTGTGCGCTTTAATATTTATTTATTAATTGAGTTTAAAAATATTTCAAATTTAAAAAACCCTTAACATCTTTCGTTAAACACTTCTCAATTGTGAAAGCGATAAGATTCTTTTAGGGTGTGTAGAATTATCTTTAAATAAAAATTTCAAAAAACAAAAACTATGGAAACTACAAAAGAAAAAGCAGACCAAAACATTCACAAAGAAATAGTAAACAATCTTCAAGATTTGTTGGAGAAGAATTATGATGCCGAAAAGGGTTTCACAAAAGCAATGAAAGATGCAAAAGACCAAAATTTGAAGCGTTTCCTTCAGCAACAAGCTGCACAGCGTAATCGTTTTGTAACAGAGCTGGATCAACAACTTAGAAGTTTGAACGAGCAACCAAAAGAAAGTGGAAGCCTTACAGGCGATTTGCACAGAACATGGATTGATATCAAAAGTTCCGTAGCAGGAAATACTGATGAAGCAGTTTTTGAAGAATGTATTCGTGGCGAAAAAGCTAGCTGGAAAGAATATGAGGAAAAGTTGCAAAATAAAAACTTCCCTTCAAACATTTCTGGAATGCTTCAAAACCAAGCAACTGAAATCCATAATACTCTTAACCGTGTTAAAACATTAGAAGACCTTGCCGATGTTGAATAATTCAGCAATATGAAGAAGAAAAATGGCGAGAAAAAGCCCTGGAACTTTATTGTTTCAGGGCTTTCCGATTTTTAATTGATTCCTGTAAAATTAAGCTTCCACGATAATTCCAGAATTTTTAATAGCTGTAAAACCTCCAGCTACATCCACTACATTATGAATTCCACGGCTTTTTAAAATTGAAGCTGCAATCACGGAACGATATCCACCCGCACAATGCACATAAAATTTTTCGCTTTTTGGAAAGTCGTTTAAATGGTTATTTAAAAACCCAAGTGGCGCGTGAACCGCTTCTGGAATGTGCCCATTAGAAAATTCTCCATCATTTCGAACATCAAAAATTGGCACATTATTTTCCATTTGTTGCTTTAAGGTTTCCGCATTAACGGATTCCAAAGAATCTATTTCCTTTCCTGCTTCTTTCCAAGCTTCAATTCCGCCATTTAAATAACCTAGGGTTCGGTCAAAACCAACGCGTGATAATCTTGTAATGGCTTCTTCTTCCCTTCCGGGAGAAACTACCAATACTATTTTTTGTTCCACATCTGCCAATAAAGCGCCAACCCACGGTGCAAACCCACCGTCCAAACCAATAAAAATGGAACGCGGAATGTGACAATCAATAAATTCAATTTGATTGCGAACGTCGAGTACAATTGCATTGGTTTCGTTCGCAATTCTTTCAAACGTTTCGGGATCTAAAGCAGTTGTTCCTTGCGCCATTACTTCGTTAAAAGCTGTGTAGCCTTCACGATTCATCTTTACATTCATCGGAAAATACAGCGGTGGTGGCGCCAAACCGTCAGTTACTTCTTTTATAAATTCATCGCGGGTCATATCTGCACGAAGGGCGTAATTCATTTTTTTTTGGTTTCCCAAAGTATCCACAGTTTCTTTCATCATGTTTTTTCCACAGGCAGAACCGGCGCCATGTGCAGGATAAACAATAACATCATCAGCCAGTGGCATTATTTTATTCCGAAGACTGTCAAACAAAATTCCAGCTAAATCTTCTTGGGTAACTTCATTGGACTTTTGTGCAAGATCCGGACGGCCCACATCACCTAAAAATAACGTGTCACCACTAAAAATTGCATAATCCTTTCCATTTTCATCTTTCAGCAAATATGTTGTGCTTTCCATGGTGTGTCCAGGAGTATGGATTGCGGTTATTGTTACATCACCAAGTTGATACACTTCGTTGTCCGTAGCCAATAAAGCTTGAAAAGAGGGATTTGCATGCGGTCCATAAATAATGGACGCTCCAGTTTGTTGCGCAAGCGTTACATGTCCGCTAACAAAGTCTGCATGAAAGTGTGTTTCAAAAATATATTTAATCTTTGCATTATCCCTTTCGGCCCTTTCCATATAAGGCATGGTTTCGCGCAAAGGATCAATAATTGCTACTTCGCCATTACTCTCAATATAATATGCTCCCTGCGATAAACAGCCAGTATAAATTTGTTCTACTTTCATTGTTTTTGTATTTTCCACAAATATAAGAATTGCATCTTCTATAGCTTTAAAGCGAATTGTTCAAATTTGCATTTTCACAAAACTTTTGCATTAACACATTTAAGTTATTTTATCTTTACCCTTTAACTTAACTAAAAAAACATGAAAAAATTAGCATTTATTTTAATAACATTATTGATTGTTTCCTGCTCCACTGAAGGAAAACAAGAGGATGTAGTTCGCGAACTTGCCAAAAAAGATGCCATTGAAAAATTACAACTTCCAGAAGGCACAACATTCAATAATGAAAATGTGGAAGTTACTGAAACTGAAAAAGGAGAAGCTTCCATAGGCATCAGTTATTTAGTGAAAATTACCGTAAAATCACAGGATAGAGATGGAAATGAAATTGTAAAAACACATACTTTCAATTATAAAAAGATTGGTGACGGCGGATTGTCTCCAGAGGATTACGAACTCATTTCTTTTGAATAATCAAGCTACCCTATTTTTATGAAATTTATACTTTTCTTTATTTTTTCGCCTTTTGTTTTTTGCTGTAATTCTACCCAAAATATTTCTGGGCCAAAAAAAACAAATGTTGATTACGCAAATACAATAACGGCACAAGACCTTAAAAAACACCTCTATATTTATGCCGGTGATGCAATGGAAGGCAGAATGACTGGTACCAAAGGGCAAAAATTGGCAGCGGAATATATTCGTAACTTCTACATGGATGAAGGCATTGAATCTCCTATTGAAAAAAATAACTATTATCAAACTATTCCCGCTAGTTACTTTAATGGCCGAAGAGATCCAAAATCCTCAGAGAATGTTGTTGCGTTTATAAAAGGCTCTGAAAAACCTGATGAAATTGTTATAATTTCTGCGCATCTGGACCACGTAGGTACAGATAAAGACGGCAATGTTTTCAATGGCGCGGATGATGATGGGAGTGGTACGGTTTCAATTATGGAAATAGCACAAGCCTTTCAGCAAGCGGTAAGAGACGGTAATGGTCCAAAACGCTCTATTCTATTCCTTCACGTTACAGGCGAGGAAATTGGATTGTACGGTTCTAGATATTATACCGAAAACCCCATATTTCCATTGGAAAATACTATTTGCGACCTCAATATAGATATGATTGGGAGAATTGATCCCGAGAAAAAAGATAATCCAAATTATATCTATTTAATAGGAAGCAATAAAATAAGCCAAGAATTGCAGGATGTTTCAACTGAAGTAAACAACAAATACACAAAATTGGATTTAGATTATAAATTTGATGATCCCGATGATCCGAACCGTTTTTATTATAGAAGCGACCATTATAACTTCGCTAAAAATAATGTTCCAATTATTTTCTATTTCAATGGTGTTCATGAAGATTATCACAAAATAACCGACACGCCCGATAAAATTGAATACGACTTAATGGCGAAAAGAGCGCAATTAATATTCTTAACAGCTTGGGAAATAGCAAATAGAAACCAAAGAATAACTGTTGACAAGAAATAAAATTGTTTGTATTTCAATAGAAACCTAAAACGAAAAAATCCTCCCCAAAAAGGGAGGATTTTTTTTCGGGTGGAAGACCGGGTTCGAACCGGCGACCCTCGGTACCACAAACCGATGCTCTAACCAGCTGAGCTACAACCACCATTTATTGTGCTTTAACACACAACTTCGCTTAGCGGACGCAAATATAAATCAAATCTTACGTTTGCGCAATACTAACTATAAAGAAAATTAAATTAAATCGAAAATAGAATTTACCGCGGGATAACGTTCCACCGTAAAACCTTCCCCGTATTCAGTTCCAATTAGCCTTCCTAAATCTTGCGCACGATAGGTTATACTATCTCTGAAATTGGTTGAGGAAATCGGCGTTTCGGGTTCATCAGCTTCTTTTTTGTGAAATTGGCTTTTGTATGCAAAAACTACTTCCAGTTTCTTCTCTAAAAAACCAGTTACATCTACTACAAAATCGGGTTCAATATTTTTCCATTGAATATAATGATACACATGCTTTGGCCGCCAAGCCTTTTGATGATTTCCATCCTGTATGGTTTCAATTTTTTGCAATCCACTTAAAAAACAAGCATCACTAGCAAGTTTGCTTCCTTTCCCATGGTCAATATGGCGATCGTCAATGGCATTACAAATCACAATTTCGGGTTGGTATTTCCGGATGATTTTAATTATTTCTAATTGGGAAGCCGCGTTGTTTACTATAAAACCATCAGAGAATTCAAGATTGTGCCTGAACTTTACGCCTAAAATTTCTGCAGCATTTGCAGCTTCCTTATCGCGAATTTCAGCTGTGCCTCGGGTTCCAAGTTCACCACGCGTTAAATCTAAAATCCCAACTTTTTTTCCGTTTGCAATTTCCTTTGCCAGTGTTGCAGAACATCCCAATTCCACATCGTCCGGGTGTGCACCAATGGCAAGTATATCAATTTTCATAAAACCTGTTTTAAATTTTTTCCATTTTTGAAACCTTTTGGAAGGCACCTTCCAAATCAGCAATTATATCTTCCACTTCCTCTATTCCCACAGAAAAACGCAGCAAGCCATCGCTTATATTTTGACGTTTCCGCTCTTCCGGAGCAAGTAGTGCATGCGATGTTTTCGCAGGCGCAAGAATTGTAGATTCCACACCTGCCAAACTCATTGATGGTTTTATCATTTTTAGCGCTTTTAAAAATTCACCCACATTTACAGATTCATTTATTTCAAAAGAAAGCATTCCCGTATAGCCGCTCATCTGCTTTTTTGCAAGTTCGTGATCTGGATGATTTTTCAGTCCTGGATAATAAACTTTTTCAACCAAAGGATGTTTTTCTAACCACTTCGCCATTTTTTTGGCATTCTTGTTTTGAGCTTTTACACGTAGCACCATTGTTTTCATACTGCGTTCCAAAAGCCAAACCGTATAATCGCTAAGGCTTCCACCCAAGTTTTTAGCAAGGTTCCAGATTATCTTTATGTGTTCTTCACTTGCGGCAACCGCACCCGCCAAAATATCACTGTGTCCGCCCATATATTTCGTGGCGCTGTGTATCATAATATCAATCCCAAAATCTGCCGGGGTTTGGTTTACTGGCGAAGCAAATGTGTTGTCAATCATTGTTACAAGACCATTTTGTTTCGCCAATTTTGAAATCATTTTCAAATCGGTTATACGCATTAACGGATTGGAAGGCGTTTCAACAAAAATTACTTTGGTGTTTTTTTGAATTTTTTCAGAAAAATCCGCTTCCGAAAAACCTTCGGCGAAAGAATATTCAATTCCAAACTTATGAAACTCTTCAACCACAAAATTAAAGGTTCCTCCGTATAAAGTCTGCGGAAGTACAACGTGATCACCTTTGTGCAAAAACGCAAGCATTGTGGTACTTACGGCCGCCATTCCACTTCCGAAAATTAGTGCAGCTTCACTTTTTTCAAGCATTGCAATTTTCTTACCAAGTGCTTCTTGGTTTGGCGTGTTGAAATAGCGCGGATAACGTTTTACGTCAACATCTTCATAAGCGTAACTGCTGGACATAAACAATGGCGAAATTGCCCCTTTAAATTGTTTGTCTTCCACTTCGCCAATGTGGGTACAGATAGTGTTAATACCCATTTTTCCTGATTTCATAATATATTTTTTTGAAGGACTAAGGTATAAATTATATTTTAGACAGCTCACTATTTCGAACCTGTACCGTTGTTTTTTTCTATCTTTATAAAATGAAAAAGATTATCATTTTGTTCTTCCTTTCTGCGCTCAGTTTTACTGTCAATAGCCAAGTTGAAATCCCCGGAACAAATCTTTCAATGGAAATGGTGAAGGCACGAAAAATTGGCGTGCTTTCAGTCCAATTTGGTGGCTCTGGTTATATGATTAATTCTGGAAAGGATAATAAAAGGGTGCAAGTTCGGCTTAAAGTAAAATCACGCGATGGAGATGAAACTATTTTTGACCCAAACAAGCTTTCTCTTGTAAACAATGATTATAAAGCACGCTTTAGTGTCTCAGAAGTTTACTTTGCCACTTTTTTTCGATCAAAAGGCTTTCAAATGTTAACTACAAATGACACGGAGAAACCCATTTTCGCAAATTATGATCCATCTGTTCCAAATACTTTTAATGATTTTTCCATGGAAGGTTTTAAGGATTGCCCTATTGATCTTAATTTTGGCACGAATAGAAAACCTATAATTCATACCATTTATTTTCGCCCTAATACTGTAGATAAAAACGTGCTTGATATATTTTTTGTGGTTCCAAATGAATTGACCACAGGAAAATTATATTTTGGTAATACGCTAATTTCAGAAATAGACATACGCTAATGAAACTTTTGCTGATAAACATAAAAGAACTTTTACAGGTTCGGGAAACTGCTCCCATAAAATTGAACGGAATGGAGATGAAAGAACTCCCAACTATCAAAAACGCTTGGGTTTTTATTAACCACGGCATAATTGAAGACTACGGAACTATGGATAAAATGGGGCCACACCAAGGCTTTAAAACCATTGATTGCCACGGCAAAATTGTGCTCCCCGCTTGGTGTGATAGCCACAGCCACATTGTGTACGCTGGAAACCGTGAACAGGAATTCGTAGATAGAATTAACGGACTCACTTATCAGGAAATCGCCGAAAAAGGTGGCGGAATTGTGAACAGTGCAAAAAAACTGCAAGAAACTTCGGAAGAAGATTTATACCATCAATCCGCCGCGCGTTTGGAAGAAGTGATGCGTCTGGGCACTGGCGCCATTGAAATAAAAAGTGGTTACGGACTTACAACAGATGCGGAACTAAAAATACTTCGTGTCGCCAAAAAACTTTCGGAAGAATATCCTATTACCATTAAAACCACATTTTTGGGGGCGCACGCAATTCCAACGGAATATAAAAACAATAAAAACGGTTATTTGGATTTGCTTTGCAATGAAATGCTTCCCAAAATAGCAGCAGAAAAACTCGCTGAATATGTGGATGTTTTTTGTGAAGAAGGTTATTTTTCAGTAGCAGATATGGAACGAATTCTTTCCGAAGGGAAAAAATACAATTTAATTCCAAAAGTACACGTCAATCAATTTAACAGCATCGGCGGAATTGCAGCTGCGGTAAAGCACAATGCTTTAAGTGTGGACCATTTGGAAGTTTTAACTGATGAAGATTTGGAAGCATTAAAAAATAGTGAAACAATGCCGGTGGCGCTTCCCTCCTGCTCCTATTTTTTGAGTATTCCGTACACGCCGGGAAGAAAAATCATTGATGCTGGATTGCCTTTGGCGCTAGCCACAGATTATAACCCGGGTTCAACACCAAGCGGAAATATGAATTTTGTGGTTGCAACAGCCTGTATAAAAATGAGACTTACGCCGGAAGAAGCAATAAATGCAGCAACAGTAAACGGCGCGTACGCAATGGGATTGAGCAGAACCCACGGCAGCATTACTAGAGGAAAAATGGGAAACCTCATCATTACAAAACCAATTCCATCCTACGGTTATTTGCCGTATGCTTTCGGTAGTAATTTAATTGATTCAGTAATTATAAAAGGCAAGGAAGTGTAATGGGTTTTTTGAAAATTTATTCTGAAAAAGATGTTTTTCCTTTCCTAAAAAAAAGAGCTGGAGAAACCAAGTTTGGCGAAAATGTAAACTTTGTTGAAACGCTTGAAAATTTAAAAAACCATCCTGCAAATTATGTGCTTTTGGGAATTACCGAAGATATTGGCGTGCGTGCCAATTACGGAAATCCCGGAACATCAAAAGCTTGGGAAGCCGCTTTGGGAAGTCTTTTGAATATTCAACACAATCATTTAACGAATGCTGAAAACGTAATTCTTTTGGGAGAAATTGATTGCGAAACACAAATGGAACAGGCTGCAACTATTTCAAAAGAAGAGGGCCATTATGCGGAAGAACTTGGCGAACTGGTAACACAAATAGATCATAAGGTTTCCGAAGTTGTAAAACTGATTGTCCAATCGGGAAAGTTTCCAATAATCATTGGCGGCGGCCATAACAACAGTTTTGGAAACTTAAAGGGCACTTCGGAAGCTTTGCAAAAACCAATAAACTGCATCAATTTTGATGCCCATACAGATTTTCGCTCGTTGGAACACAGGCATAGTGGCAACGGTTTTTCGTATGCTTTTGTGGATGGTTTTTTGGAGAAATACTTCATATTTGGACTTCACAGAAATTATACTTCGGAGGCGGTTTTCAATTCGATAGAAAAAAATTCCCACAGAGTAAAATTCAATCTTTTTGAAGATATTTCAGTAAAACAAAAACTATCGTTTTCCGAAGCTTTAAATGATGCTGAAAACTTCTGTTGTAGCACTAATTTCGGAATTGAACTGGATATGGATGCTGTTGAGATGATGGGAAGCAGCGCAATATCGCCCAGCGGATTTTCTTTGAATGATGCCCGAAAGTTTGTTTCCTATTTTTCGAAAAATGAAAATGCCAGCTATCTGCATATTTGCGAAGGCGCTCCTTCCGCAGGGATTTTTCCGATCCAAGTGGGCAAGGCGATTGCTTATTTAGTGAGTGATGTAATTTCTTAAATTTTTTTAAACCCGCACTATAACTGTTTCTTTCTTAGTATCTTCATTGAAAAATTAATTTTTATGAAAAATCTAGTTCCTATTTTATTTTTGGCAATTGCGTTTACTGCTTGCAAAAACACTTCCGAAAAAACCGAACCCGAAGCAATAATTAATACTCCCTTAGAAGAAATTGATGGCGGAGAAGCGGCTAAAAACGAAGGATTCACCATTAATCCCGTAGAGCATGCAAGTATGGTTCTCAATTGGGATGGCACTATTATTTACGTTGATCCGGTGGGCGGAAAAGAGATGTTTTCGAAATATACCGAACCAGATATGGTTTTGATTACAGATATTCATGGTGACCACATGGACATTCCTACGCTTGAAGCAATTGCGCTTGAAAAGACCATATTATTTGCGCCAAAAGCGGTTTTTGAAAAGCTGCCAGAAAGTCTTCAAAACAAAACACAAGTAATAAATAATGGTGATTTAATCAACGATTTTGAAATGTCGATTGAAGCAATTCCCATGTACAATCTTCGCCCCGAAGCGTTAAAGTTTCATGAGAAAGGTCGCGGAAATGGGTATGTACTTG
This sequence comes from Flavobacteriales bacterium, assembly GCA_038259585.1. GTDB lineage: Bacteria > Bacteroidota > Bacteroidia > Flavobacteriales > Flavobacteriaceae > Aequorivita. The sequence continues at coordinate 16,777 of JBBSOQ010000007.1, forward strand.
AAAGAAATGGCAAGCGTATTTACATTTCCGGCGATACTGAAGATATTCCTGAAATGCGCAATCTTAAAAATATTGATATTGCTTTTGTTTGTATGAATCTTCCATATACAATGACAGTTGAAAAAGCAGTGGAAGGGGTTTTAGCTTTTAAACCGAAAACAGTTTATCCTTATCATTATCGCGGTACTGAAGGCATGAGTGATGTAGCCAAATTTAAATCACTGGTTGAAGCTGGAGATCCTGAGATTAAGGTTACGCAATTGGATTGGTATCCAAATAAATAATTACGATATTTACAATCAGTGACTTATAAAATTCATTTTCAAATCCTAAAACGCTAAATTTTTATTGATGAAAAATTACAAACTTTTCCCAAATCTAATTGTACTAACATTACTTTCAACGCTTATTTTATCGAGTTGTAAAAACAATTCAGAAGAAAAATCCGTAGAGAAAGAAACTGGAAAAATGGAATATCCCGCAGAATGGATGTACAACCAGCGAGCCTATCCTAATAATTATATCAACAAGGAAGCTTATAACGAAGCTATTCTTCAGTCTAAACAAATTCTTGCAAATAGATCTCCCGAGCAAGCTGGGGAATGGACTTTCGTAGGTCCATTAAACACTGGTGGACGCGTTACAGATGTTGCCATTGCACCCGATAATGATGACCATCTCTATGTAGCGACAGCTACAGGAGGGGTTTTTAGAAGTTATGACCGTGGTGTGAATTGGACTCCAATTTTTGACGAAGTAACAAAACCCTCAATTGGCGATATTGCCATAGCCCCCTCAAATTCCCAACGCATTTATGCAGGAACTGGTGAAGCAAACGGGAGTGCAACAGATGGCGCATACTTTGGTAATGGGGTTTACAGAAGCGACAACGCAGGAGATACTTGGACGAATGTTGGTTTGCCAGAAAGCAGTCACATTGGCCGAATTGTAGTTGATCCCACAAACCCAGACCGTGTTTTTGTAGCTGCAACAGGACAATTATATGGTAAAAATGTAGAACGCGGTATCTATAGAACCACAAATGGCGGCACAAACTGGGAACGGGTTCTTTTCGTTACGGATTCTACAGCTGCAATAGATGTTGCTATGAATGTAGCGAATACAAACATCATTTACGCAGCAATGTGGGAACGCACCCGTAAACCATGGGAACGCGATTACGGCGGAGTTACTTCTGCAATCCATCGTTCAATTGATGGTGGCACAACTTGGACGGAGTTGGGTGTTGCAAACGGACTTCCCGCTGCAAATGCGCAAACAGGTAGAATTGGTATTGCAGTTTCAGAATCTGACCCTTCAACGGTCTATGCCCGTTTTACCACAAATGAAATCACCAATGAATTTAATGGATTATACAAATCCACAGACAATGGAAATAATTGGACGCTTGTAACCCCTGCAGGAGCACTTAATGGAATTGATGCTAATTTTGGTTGGTATTTTGGAAACGTTCGCGTTAACCCAACAAATTCCTCAGAAGTATATATAATAGGTTTCGACATTGCAAAATCTACAAATAGCGGTTCATCTTGGAATACGCTAAACGGAATGCATGTAGATCATCATGCATTAGATTTTTCAAGAACAAACAGCGACTTTATGCTTGCAGGAAATGATGGAGGAGCATATATTTCGAATAATGGAGGTAGCAATTGGACAAAATTTTTAAATCTCCCCATAACCCAATTTTATAATATAGAAGTTGACAAAACCCAACCAGAAAGACTATACGGTGGAACTCAAGACAATAACACTATTCGAACTATTACTGGCGGAGCAAGCGACTGGAATTCTATTTGGGGTGGTGACGGTTTTCACGTGAATGTTGATCCGGTGGACAACAATTATATTTATGTGGAATCACAATACGGAAACCTCGGGCGTAGCACCAATGGCGGAAATAATTTTAGTAATGCCACAAGTGGAATCAGTGGAGGCGATAGAAATAATTGGAACACTCCAGTAATAATTTCGCCATTTGATCACGAAATTCTTTACTACGGAACTAATAGATTATACACTTCAAACAAAGCCGCTTCTTGGTCTGTTATCAGTCCCGATTTAACTGATGGACTTCACCCAAGCGGTTCTTTAGCTTTTGGAACGCTTACTGCTATTGCTTCTTCATACAACAATCTAGATGTAATTTACACAGGAAGCGATGATGGAAATGTGAACGTAACTTTTGATGGCGGCACAACTTGGACGGACATTAGCGCAGGACTACCCGATCAATATATTACTTCCATTGCGATGGTGCCAAGTAATGATATGATCGCTTATGTGGCCGTTTCTGGTTTTAAATATTTAGATTATACACCACACGTTTTCAAAACTACAGACGGGGGACAAAACTGGACTGATATATCATCAAATCTTCCAAATATTCCTGTAAATGACATTATTACTTACACAGCAGAGAATATACTTTTTGCCGCAACAGATTTGAACGTTTGGTATTCCAAAGACGATGGTGCTAACTGGACTATTTTAGGAAACAATCTTCCACTTACTGTAATTATGGATTTAAAATTCCACGAACCTACTAAAACCCTTTATGCTGGAACCTTTGGAAGGTCGATTCATAGTTATGATGTGAGCGATATTTTAGCTGTGGGCGATAATGAATTGGCTTCAAATTCAATCAAAATTTATCCAAATCCAGCTACTTCAGAATTTACAATTTCGCAAAATCTTTCCTCCAAAGGAACAGTTCAACTGTATGATGTTTCTGGAAAAAAGATAAAAGATTTGTTTAATGGAAATTTCGGCAACAATAGAAACATTACAGTAAAAACTGACGGAATTACAGCTGGAATTTATTTAGTTAAAGTAAATAATGGAAAGAAATCTGTTACTAAAAAATTGGTAATAAATAAATAAACTTATTGTCTGGTCGAGCGCAGTCGAGACCTAATTTGCAGTTCTCGACTGCGCTCGAACGGACAATTTATTGTTTCTCACAAACAACACCCCAAATTGGCAGTGCGTTTTGAGCTGTATTTATCTTAACATTTTCTTCGTCAATTACTTTGAAAAAGCTTGAATCTCCAAACTGTTTGTCAAAAATTGCAGCCAGTGAAAATTTAGGGTTTTTAAAATTTAAGGTTTTCCAATCTCCATCTGTTGTATAAGTTCCTTTTTCTGAAATGGCGATTGTTTTTTCGTCAGTATCGGGCTGAGGAATACTTTTGAAATCAAATTTAAAAGTTTTATTTTCAAAAAGTTGCAACGAAATGGAAGCAACACCATTTCCTAAACTTTTATAGGAAATGGTGTTGCTTTTTCCTAAAACAACTTCCTTAGAATTTTTTGAAGATTCCACTGCAGTTTTCTTACTTCCGCAGGAAGAAATGGTTATTAGCAAACCAAGTATCACTATAATTTTCCACATAGCTTAGCGTATCAATTTTTTGTATTTAATTCGTTTTGGCATCAAATCACCGCCCAAACGTTTCTTTTTATTCTCTTCATATTCGCTGAAACCACCTTCAAAATAATACACTTCACTATTTCCTTCAAAAGAAAGAATATGGGTACAAACTCTATCTAAAAACCAACGGTCGTGACTAATTACCACTGCACAACCCGCAAAATTTTCCAAACCTTCTTCCAAGGCACGAAGTGTGTTTACGTCCAAATCGTTCGTTGGCTCATCTAGCAATAGCACGTTGCCTTCTTCTTTCAAAGTCATCGCCAAGTGCAATCTGTTTCGTTCTCCACCAGAAAGCATCGAGACTTTTTTGTTCTGCTCGCTTCCGCTAAAGTTGAAACGACTTAAATATGCTCGAGAATTAACTTGCCTGCCGCCCATCATAATCAATTCTTGGCTATCACTGAAGTTTTCCCAAATAGTTTTATCTAAATTAATATTGGAATGTGCTTGATCAACATAGGCGATTTTTGCAGTTTCCCCAACATCAAATGTGCCTTTATCAGGCGCTTCTTCGCCCATAATCATTTTAAAAATTGTGGTTTTACCAGCACCGTTTGGGCCAATAATACCCACAATTCCCGCTTGCGGCAATTTGAAATTCAAATCTTCGTAAAGCAATTTATCGCCAAATGCTTTTGAAACTCCTTTCGCTTCAATAACATTTGTTCCTAATCGTGGTCCGTTAGGGATGTATATTTCCAGCTTTTCATCTAGCTGTTTTTGATCTTGACTCAATAGTTTGTCATAATTCTGCAAACGAGCCTTTTGTTTTGTTTGGCGGCCTTTAGCTCCTTGACGTACCCATTCCAACTCACGTTCCAATGTTTTTTGACGCTTTCCGGCTGTCTTCTGTTCTTGTGCCAATCGCTTCGATTTTTGGTCAAGCCAAGAAGAATAGTTTCCTTTCCAAGGAATACCTTCTCCCCTGTCTAATTCCAAAATCCAGCCCGCAACATTGTCAAGAAAATATCTATCGTGGGTTACGGCAATCACCGTCCCTTTATATTCCGAAAGATGGTGCTCCAACCAATGCACGCTTTCCGCATCCAAATGGTTTGTTGGCTCATCTAGCAACAATACATCAGGTTCTTTAAGAAGAAGTCTGCAAAGAGCAACTCTTCTTTTTTCACCTCCCGAAAGAACGCTGATTAATTTATCAGGTTCGGGAGTGCGTAAAGCATCCATCGCTATTTCTAGTTTTGTATCTAGTTCCCAAGCATTTGTAGCATCAATTTTATCTTGAAGCTTTGCTTGTTTCTCCATCAGTTCGTCCATTTTTGCTGGGTTTTCATAAACCTCTGGCAAGCCGAACATATCGTTTATTTTGTTGTATTCGTCAAGAATATCAACCACTTCCTGCACGCCTTCCTTTACAATTTCTAGTACGGTTTTGGTTTCGTCAAGTTTTGGTTCTTGTTCAAGGTAACCTACGGTATAGCCTGGTGCGAAAACAACATCACCTTGATAATTTTTTTCTTCTCCGGCGATGATTCGCAACAAAGTAGATTTACCGCTTCCGTTAAGACCAAGAATACCAATCTTGGCACCGTAGAAGAAACTTAAATATATATTTTTAAGAACTGGCGTCTGGGAATTTTGATAGGCTTTGGTCAAACCAGACATTGAGAAAATTACTTTTTTATCGTCGGCCATTTTATGTGATAATTTGTGAGTTTGTGAATCTGTTAGTTTGTGAAGAAGCCAAGTAAATCAAATGTTAAGAATGATAAATGGCAATTATTTTGGGTTAAACCCTTCCCTTTAAAGCGTTAAAAACCCAAGCAATAGCAAAGAAACCAATGCCTACGGAAGCAAAGCCCCATCCTGCAACGTCGTCATATCGGAAAGCGCCCAAGCCTATTAACACCACTCCCACAACTAGCATTATAAAAGTGGCCCAAGCCAGTACTGTATTTTTATTCATTCCCATAATCTATTTCTATTTCGTTTATTTTTCTATTTTCAAGCCGCAAATTTACGCGTAAAAACAAATATCGGTAATATAAAACAGATTTTCGTTAACAAAATGTCATAGTTTTTTTAGGTTATATGGCAAAAAGAGGAAGCCGAAGAAAAAATTCATTTTTAAACTTTGAACTTTAAACTTAAAACTTTGCTGCATTTTGTATTTTAGCGCAAACATAAATTTTCAATGGATTTAAACTTCAACAAAAACGAAGATCACAATAAGCTACTTGTTTCAGATTTAAAAAACAGACTCGCAAAAGTAAAATTGGGCGGAGGTCAAAATCGAATTGACAAACAACACGCACAAGGAAAACTCACAGCACGTGAACGGATTGCTTATTTGTTGGATGAAAAAAAACCAAGTATAGAAATTGGTACTTTCGCTGGCGATGGAATGTATGAAGAACATGGTGGCGCACCCGGCGGGGGCGTGGTTGTGAAAATTGGGTATGTTAAAGGGAAACAATGCATCGTTGTTGCAAATGATGCTACTGTGAAAGCAGGCGCTTGGTTTCCTATTACGGCAAAGAAAAATCTTCGCGCGCAGGAAATTTCCATTGAAAACCGTTTGCCTATTATTTATTTGGTGGACAGCGCAGGCGTTTATTTGCCGATGCAGGATGAGATTTTTCCAGATAAAGAACACTTCGGAAGAATTTTTAGAAATAATGCCGTAATGAGCAGCATGGGAATTACACAGATTGCCGCAGTTATGGGCAGTTGCGTTGCTGGAGGCGCATATCTCCCAATTATGAGTGATGAAGCTTTAATTGTTGACAAAACCGGAAGTATTTTTCTTGCTGGAAGTTATTTGGTGAAAGCAGCCATTGGTGAAAGTATCGACAATGAAGAACTTGGCGGCGCGACAACACATTGTGAGGTTAGTGGCGTTACAGATTACAAAGCGAAGGACGACAAAGATGCACTCGACAAAATAAAAAACATAGTATCCAAAATTGGCGATTTTGACAAAGCTGGTTTCAATAGGGAAAAAGCAATAAAACCAAAGGAAAAGCAAGAAGATATCTACGGAATAATTCCAAAATCTCGTGCCGAACAATACGACATGCGTGAAATTATAAAACGCCTTGTTGATGATAGCGATTTTGAGGAATACAAAGAAGGCTATGGCCAAACAATACTTACAGGTTATGCCCGAATTGACGGTTGGGCTGTTGGAATAGTTGCTAACCAACGCACTTTGGTAAAAACTACAAAAGCAAAAACGAAACCCAGCGAAATGCAATTTGGTGGTGTAATTTATAGTGACAGTGCTGATAAAGCCACACGTTTTATAGCAAATTGTAACCAAAAGAAAATTCCGTTGGTGTTTTTACAAGACGTCACTGGATTTATGGTTGGAAGCAAAAGCGAACACGGCGGAATTATAAAGGATGGTGCAAAAATGGTAAATGCCGTTAGCAATAGTGTAGTTCCAAAATTTACAATCATAATTGGAAACAGTTACGGCGCCGGAAATTATGCCATGTGTGGAAAAGCATACGATCCACGTTTGATTGTTGCTTGGCCAAGTGCCGAACTTGCGGTTATGAGTGGGAACAGTGCCGCCAAAGTATTGCTTCAAATTGAAACTGCTTCGCTTAAAAAAAAGGGCAAGGAAATTACTAAAGAAGAAGAAACCGAACTTTATAACAAAATTAAAGAACGTTACGACCGACAAATTTCTCCGTATTACGCGGCATCCAGAATTTGGACCGATGCAGTAATAGATCCATTGGATACTCGAAAATGGATTTCTATGGGCATTGAAGCCGCAAACCACGCTCCTATTGAAAAGGCTTTTAATCTTGGGATTATTCAGGTTTAATTTATTCTTAAAACAAAAGAAGGGCACTCTCGTGCCCTTCCTTCTCAAAAAACCAAACCACCTCAAAAACATAGTTTAGAAATTATTTACTGCTTTTCACTAATCTGATAAACTCAGCGCGATAGCCATCTTTGTCTGTTCCTTTTCCTGCTTCGGCAAGGGTTATTACATCCTCTTTCTTTTTCGTATTTATAAATTCAGAATCGCGAAGTTGCATTCCAAACAGCGCTACTGCAGCTGAAAACTTAAGATCATCATTTGCACTTTCTATTGATTTGTTTTCATCTTTCACAGTTTTTGAAATCAGTTTGCTTACATCGCCATCAGGTTCTTTGTAGCGGAATTTCACGGTAAGCATTTCATCTGTAAAACTTTGATTGGTTTGTTTTGTGTATTTAAGATTATCGATATCTTTTAAATATTTGCTTTTTACGCCCACAGGAATTATTTCATATAAAGCGGTAACCGTGTGCCCGCTGCCCAACTCGCCAGCGTCTTTGGTATCGTCTTTAAAATCTTCATCGTTCAACAAACGGTTTTCGTAACCAATCAATCTGTAAGCCTGAACTTTTGCAGGATTGAATTCCACTTGAATTTTCACATCTTTTGCTATGGTATAAAGTGTTCCAAAGAATTCAGTTCCCAAAACTTTTTGTGCTTCCTGCATAGTATCTATATAGGCGTGATTTCCGTTGCCTTTATCGGCAAGAGTTTCTAATTTGCTGTCTTTATAATTTCCCATTCCGAAACCTAAACAAGTAAGAAAAACACCAGTTTTACGTTTTTCTTCAATCAAGCTTTCCATAGAACGATCATTGGAAGCGCCTACGTTGAAATCGCCGTCGGTAGCAAGAATTACACGATTGTTTCCTCCTTTACTGAAATTTTCTTCTGCAATTTTATAAGCCAATTCAATTCCTGCGCCACCCGCTGTGGAACCGCCAGCACTAAGATTATCAATAGCATCACGGATTTTCTGCTTTTCTGCGCCAGAAGTTGGAGGCAAAACCAAACCTGCTGCGCCTGCATAAACTACAATTGAAACTTTATCTTTTTCTCTCAATCTATCAACCAATACATTCAGCGCTGCTTTTAATAATGGCAGTTTATTAGGATCTTCCATTGATCCGGAAACGTCAAGCAAGAAAACAAGGTTTGATGGCGGCACGTTTTCCAAAGAAATATCTTTACCTTTTAATCCAATTCTGACCAATTTTGCATCTTGGTTCCAAGGTGAATTTACAACGTCAGCAGTGATTGAAAATGGGTCTTTGCCAGTTGGTTGTGGATAATTGTAGGCAAAATAATTTACCATTTCCTCAATCTTTACTGCATCTTCCGGCACTTCCTGCCCATTGTTGAGCATTCGGCGAAGATTGCTGTAACCAGCTTTGTCCACATCAATTGAGAATGTAGAAAGTGGCGCGGTGCTTACGCTTTTAAATATGTTTTCATTTATTCTGCCATAGGATTCGTTTTCGGAAACCTGATTTCCAACAAGGGGAGCAGGACTGTACGATTGAGTTATGTTTTTTTGTTTTCTTTCTTTTTTAGAAGAGGAATAACCATTATTTCTACTAATTCCATAACCCATTGCTTTTCTAATTGCATCGTTATTTTCAGAATAGCCTGTAACCACAACTTCATCTAAAGTTGCACTCGGCTTTAGACTTACATTTATTTCGCCAGCATTTTTAATCTTTACTTCTTTCGTTTTGAAGCCGACATAAGAGTAAGTTAATATTTGCCCGACTTGTGCATTAATACTATAATTACCATCAAAATCGGTTTGTGTTCCGTTCGATGTTCCTTTGATAATAACATTTGCACCAGGCAAAGGAAGACCCGTGTCATCGCTTACTGTTCCTGAAATTGTAATTGTTTGTGCATGAAGCTGAAAACCCAGCGATGCAACGATTAATAATGTGAAGATTGTTTTCATAATGTGTGGTTTTAGTATTAAACTTGAGTAAAAATAGCACACCCTTCAGGGCTACAAAACAAGGATTGAGGGAAAGCGACTTTTGGGTGAGGGAACGTTGGAGAAAAATTATAAACTGATTAAAATACTTTCTGTTTAGAAATATTTCGAAGTTTATAGAATAAATTCACAGTACCATTTATGCAAAAGAATTTTGTATTTTGAGGTCTAGTTTTATAATAAACAACGCCAGTAGCCTATGAACAATGAGTACGCAATCTTCCGAAAATTTCCAACTATTGCCGATGCAAAAGAAATGGAACTACTTCTAAATAATCATGACATAGAAACTATTATTGCAGATAATATTCCCCCAGTAGATGTTACTTTTTCGGGAAGTACGTTGCTCAATGAATATGAAATCCAAATAAAACAGGAAGATTTTAAAAAGGCGGAAGAAATTCTCCAGGAAAATGCTGGCGATATTTTGGAACAGGTGGAAAAAGATTATTATCTCTTCGATTTTGCTGATGAAGAACTTTATGAAATTTTGTTGAAATCAGACGAGTGGAGCGCTTTTGATTACACTCTTGCCCAAAGGATATTGGAAGATCGTGGCAAAACAATCGATAAAAGTTTATTAAACAGTTTAAAAAACCAACGTCTCGAAGATTTGGCTAAACCTGAAGGCAATCAAAAATCGTGGATTATTGGCGGTTATATCTTCGCTATACTCGGCGGACTTTTAGGGTTGATTATTGGCTATTCAATTTGGACTTCAAAAAAAACACTACCCAATGGCGAAAAGGTATTTTCCTATTCAGAAGAAGACAGAAATCAAGGAAAATATATATTTTATATTGGGCTCATTGTGTTTCCTCTAAGCATTATAATTAAATTTTTAGATGTGATTTAATACTTTTAAATTGATTTTTTTTAGATGAACAATGATTTAATAAAACAACAAAGCTGGTTTCAACGCAACTGGAAATGGGTGCTTCCAACTACAATTATTGCTATATTATCAGCCATATTGTTCTTTTCTTTAACATCTGAACATTTGGGCGATTTCGGACAAGCTTATGCAGACCCAGAACTTTTTGAAGGCGCTATAGTCAAAGTCCGAGAAAATGAAAAAGCCAAAGTAGCGCTGGGTGATATTAAGCATGTAGACAAAATTGCGATTCTTGAAGGTGATGTAAAATATACCACCCAAAACACAAAAGTTCAATTTTCAATCCGAATAAATGGTGCCAATGGAAAAGCAATTATGGATGTAAAGGCAGAACGTACTAACGGTATTTGGGAATATAAAAAGATAACAATTCGTGTTAAAAATCCCCCGGTAAAACGGCAAACTATTAGTATTTTAGAATAGTTTAAATTTCAAATGAAAATAGCTCCAAATACAATCAGAATTCTTCTCATTATAATTTTCATTCTGCTATTCATTAGTGGATTATATGGCTTAATTATCTACATTGGAATGAGTTATTTTATAACAGATTTATTTTAATAGCAAAACCACTCTCCTAAAAATGCTTTGGAACTGGACGCCTTTAATACTGTACACAATCTATTCACTTATTGCTTTTATTGGGTTGCTAAAAAAAAGAAAGTATGGATTGGTTTTTGGATTTTGCATTCCAATTTGTTTTTTCTTCTTCCTCTATTTATTTTATGGTAACGATTTATTTAATCCTGAAATTCACTTTAATGTCATAGAAATATTTTGGCTTGCAATAGGCATAATTTTACCGATTTTTGTCATTCTCGGGCTCAATAAAATAAAAGAGCTTTTTTCAGAATTAAAACCACTTGACTATGCATTAATAGTAGCTTTAAATTTATCAATTTGCCTATCGTTTAGAAGTATATTTATGTAAAAAATATCGAAAAAATCAATAAATTATGGAAACCGACGCTCCTCAAATTACCCCAAAAATTTTTTTAAGAACGTTTACTTTAATCCACATTGCTTTGGTTGCTGGTGTGGTAATTCCTGGACTATTGATGTTTTTGAAAACCCAAAATCAAGAATTGATTTTCAGCTATTCAGGAGATGTTATGTTTTTTGTAGTTCCATTTATGGCTATTGCAGGGATATTAGCGGGCAATTATCTTTACGGAAATATTATGAAAGGTTTAGCCTCTAAAAATACTTTAATGGAAAAACTTAACGGCTTTCAATCGGCATCTATTATAAAATATGCTCTTTTAGAAGGACCAGCATTTTTAGGCATTGTTGCTTTTATGAATGAAGGAAATCAATACTTTTTAATAATTTCTTTATTGCTTGCTTTATGGCTTATCGCTCAAAGACCATCACGAGACAAAGTAGAAAGAGATTTAATGCTTGAAGAGAGTTTGAAAAATGAATTTCAGCAAGAGGATAAGCCATTAGCTTAAAATTTACTTTCTTCAGTCTTTTTCAAAACCTCAGCACGCTTTATTTTCTCGGTTTCAGTATAAATGAATTCGGGAATCATCAGGATTTTCTTGGGTTTTTCGTAAGCCGAAAGCGCTTCGAAAGCTTCGGAATAATCTTCCAATTGAAATTGCTTTTCGCTTTCAATTACTAAAATAACCCGTTCTCCCAAAGCATCATCTTTTTCCGAAGCTATAAAAAATGGTTGGTTTATATAAAGGGAAAGCTTTTCTTCCACAATTTCGGGATGCACTTTTACGCCACCTGAGTTTATTACATTATCTATTCTTCCCAAAAATCTGAATGAAGTGGGAGAAATTAATTCAACCACATCATTTGTAGCAACGGTTTCAAGTGAAATTTCTGAAGCGTGAATTTGAAGACAACCCTTTTCGCTTCGTGTGAAATTCACTTTTGGAAGTGCGGAAAAAACAGCAGATCTTTCTTTACCATTCAATGGGCGAACTGCAATATGACTAATGGTTTCCGTCATTCCATAAGTTACAAATATGCGAGTTTTACATTTCTGAAGTTCTTCTTCTAATTTCCACGGAACGGCTCCGCCCCCGATAATAAGTTTTTTCACTTTATGCAAATCTGCCAAAGAATGGAAAACTTGGTATGGAACCATTGCCGTAAAATCAAATTCGTCCTGGGTATTTTTAAAAGGATTTTTTTCGGGAGCGACTGTATGCAAATTCCAACCCGCTATCATTGCACGTACAAGCATCATTTTTCCTGCAATATATTCTGAAGGAAGACACAGTAATGCTTTGGTGCCTTCCTTTAAATCAAAATAAGTTGCTGTGGCTTCAGCGCTGTTAAAAACGTTCTCTTTTTGAAGTGTAATATTTTTGGGAATTCCCGTGGAACCAGAAGTTTTTACGACTATAAATTCATTTTCGTCCAGCCATTCCAAAATAAATTTCCCAATAGCTTTTTCGTCATCTTTCCCTTTTTCAACAAATTGATTTGCACGTTCCTCTAAAGCTTCCGCAGAAAGAAAGGCTTCACCATTTAATTTGAATTTAGAATGCAATTGAGGTTTCACTATTCTATATAAGATGAGTTAGGGGTATTTTCTTCAGTTAAAACAATGGGTTCTTCCACTTTTCCAAAAAGCTTTTCGCCCCAATTGCGCCATTTGTAACGCCAGGCCATTATCAATAGGAAAATTGGATACAGAATAAGCACGGGAGCAATTACATCAAAACCTGCGGAAGGTTCCGAAATATCTTTTAATACAGAATGTGTTTTAAAAACAGTCCAATCTGCAGTTACCAACAATGCGGTAATTAAATTATTTCCGGCGTGAAAACCTAATGAGAGTTCCATTCCTTCATCCATCAAGGTCATAATTCCTAAGAAGAAACCTGTTCCGATGTAATATATCATAATAATATTTCCAAATTTATCAACCTCTGGATTGGCCAAATGGAGCGATCCAAAAACTACTGAAGTTATTACAAGTGGCAACCATCTGTTTTTTGCCAAAACGCCAATTCCCTGCATTAAATATCCCCGAAAAAGATATTCTTCAAAACTGGTTTGTAGCGGAATCATAGTTAGTGCAATCACAGCGAGAATTACAAATGGAACTAAATCAAATTGAAGCACATAATCATCAGGATTGTTGTAATAATCTAATCCGGTTACAACAAGTGTAGTTATGGTTATTAGTCCAAAGCCAAAAAATACACGTCCCCAATCGGTTTTTTTTCGCGAAGTAGTAAGCTCCACAAAAGGTTGCCTGTGAAGGTAACGCACAACTAGAAAAATGGCCACTAAACCAATGGCAAAACTGAGCAACATCAAAAACAATATAAGGTTTGAATCTAGCACGGTCATCATCACATTTGGATCTTGGATGGATTCTATGTTGCCGCCATCAGAAACTACTTTAAACATAACCGCCATTAATAACGGAATGGAACCAATTTGACTAGCAATAAAGATTATAAGAAAACCTACCAAATAGCGCCACCATTCGTGAAGGGATTTAAAAGCTTGTTGAATATACATTTATAGTGATTAGTGATTAGTGATTAGTGATTAGTGATTAGTGATTAGTGAAAATAGATTTAGTTGATAGCTTCAATATTGAAACCCCATTCGGTATTCGGATTATACTTTAATTCTCCGTTTGAAACTTCTAAAGGACTATCAATATTATTGGTGTAAAGGCTGCCAGTGCCCAAACCTTGTGGCAATTTACTGTTTTTTGTAAAAGTATATTGTGAAATGGCGTTTAAACCCACATTGCTTTCCAATGCCGAAGTAATCCACCAACCCGCATTGCGTTTTTCGGCAAGATTTATCCAAGTATCGCTTCCACGGAAACCACCAATTAATGAAGGTTTTAAGATTATAAATTGTGGTTTTATGGTTTCGAGTAATTCTAATTTCTTTTCTTCTGAAAAAATACCGATTAGCTCTTCGTCTAGAGCAATTGGCAGCAGAGTTTCTTCACAGAGTCTTGCCATTTCTTGCCATTGGCCTTGTTTAATAGGCTGCTCTATGGAATGTAATTGCAAGTCTGAAAGCACTTTCAGATTTTCCAAAGCATCTTTCGGTGAAAAAGCACCATTTGCATCCACACGAAGTTCAACTTCAGATGCGGAAAATTCTTTTTGTATTGATTTTAAAAGTTCTATTTCAGTTTTGAAATCTATAGCACCAATTTTCATTTTGATGCAAGTGAAACCTTGTTTTATTTTTTCTGAAATCTGTTGCTTCATAAATGCCTTATCGCCCATCCAAACAAGACCGTTTATAAGAATTGCTGATTCGCCACGAGTAAATTTTGAAGGGAATAATTCAAAAGGATTTTTTGAATGCAATGATTTAAAAGCAGTTTCCACCCCAAATTGAATGGATGGAAATTCCTGCAAAGCTTCGTATAAATTTTCTTCGCTTACACCTAATGCAATGTTTTCGCAGACACCATTTAACTCTTCTTCATAATCTGGGCGATCGTCAATGCTTAATCCACGCAACAGCCCACACTCACCTACTCCAAAACTTTCTTCATTTTTTAGAATAAGAAAATAGGTTTCCTTGGTTTTCAAAACCCCACGCGAAGTTCCGCTTGGACGTTTGAAGTTTAGGATGTGTTTTTGGAATAAAGCTGTCAATTTGGATTGTTAGATTTTTGGATTATTAGATGGTTGGAATTTTGGATTGTTGGATGGTTGGATTAATAGATATTGGATTATTTTAGGGTTGATTTAAATTTTGAGGTCATTTTTATTATGGCTTCCAACTTTATCAACATTGGATTTAGACTTTCTTCTTTTATAAACCCCAGATCATTAGCTATTAGTAATTGTGTTTCAATTTCATAACAAGAGCCGATAGTTATTTCTAAAAATCTTGAAAAATCTTTATTTGATTTTCTGGATGCACCTTCAGCAATATTTGAAGGTATTGATACGCTAGCTCTTCGCAATTGACTAATTAGTCCAAACTTTTCTATTTCTGGAAAAGAGGACGTTATTTCGTAAATATCCTTACAAAAAGCTCTGCTCTGTTTCCAAATCTCCAAATTTTTAAACCTATGCATTTCTAAATATCTAACACTTCTAAAAATCCAATAATCCGATAATCTAAAGCTCTATGGATTCGCCAATTTCAAGCAACATCAAATCCTTATTGGCATCATAAAACTTCCGTTTTGCTACTTCGTGGTCTATTTCAATATATCCAAAAGTATCGTAATGTACCCCCAAAACTTTATCGCATTGCACAAAATCGCTCGCGACGATTGCATCTTCAATTCCCATTGTGAAATTATCACCAATGGGAAGAATTGCTAAATCGAGTTTTATACTCATTGGAATTAGTTTCATATCCATAGTTAATGCAGTGTCGCCAGCAATATATATGTTCTTGTGCTCACCTTCAATAACAAATCCGCCAGGTTGACCACCGTAACTGCCATCAGGAAAACTGCTGGTGTGGATTGCGTTTACATATTTCACTTTTCCAAATTCAAACTTCCAACTTCCGCCGAGGTTCATTGGGTGCACTTCAATGCCTTTTGCTTCGTAATGGTTTGCGATTTCATAATTGCTAACTATTATTGCTCCTGTATTTTTAGCTATCGCTTCTGCATCCAGTGTGTGATCATTATGGGCGTGAGTTAGCAGAATATAATCTGCTTTTAAATCATAAATGTTAATTTTATCTTTTGATAGCGGATTTCCAGAAATAAAAGGATCCACCAAAATGTGTTTTCCTTTAATTTCAATCGCTAATGAGTTTTGACCGTAAAAAGTAATTTTCATAGATTTATTTTTTTACATAAAGATAGTAAACAAGATTGCGAAGAGAAAGGTACTTAACGCAACCTTTTTTAATTCGCTGTCCAGCAACATTGGCGATTTGTTTTTAAAAACTGTTTTAATGTTTAAAACAAAAGGAATAAAGGCGATGAGATATACAAATTGCCAAGGTTCCCGATAATTTATGGAGGTATAAATTAGGGCGCAAACCATTCCGAAGAGCAGCAAGAAAGCATGGTATTGTTTCGCTTTTATTGATCCCAATTTTACAACCAATGTATGTTTTTTAGCGGCAGCGTCATTTTCAATATCGCGCATATTGTTCAAATTAAGTACTGCGGTGCTGAAACAGCCAATAGCTATAGCTGGTAACAATAACTGCCATTGTAGGTTGTGGGTGAATAAATAATAACTTCCCAAAACGCTCAATAATCCAAAAAACAGAAATACGAAAACATCGCCCAACCCGGAATAACCATAGGCTTTCTTCCCCACAGTATATTTTACAGCGGCAATAATAGAAACAATGGTAAGATTGAAAAAGATAAAAGAAATTATGAAATTTTCATTTCCGAAAGCCATAAAAATTAAAACCGTAGCTAAGAAAAAGGTTATGATTCCACTAATAATCATCCCAATTTTCATTTGTTTGGGTGAAATAATTCCTGAAGCTACCATTCGTTTTTCACCGTATCTTTTTGCATCGGTTCCGCGCACGCCATCTCCATAGTCGTTCGCAAAGTTTGATAAAACCTGAAAACCGATAGTAACTAATATTGCAAGCCAGAAAGTAGGAGATTCTAAAATTGATGATCGATTTAAGCAAACCAACCCGCCAAACTCTAAATCAGCCTGTTCCTGAAAAAAATTATTATTTTGAACTATTCCAGTGCTCGCACCAACAATAATCCCCGAAACCGAAAGCGGTAGCGTTCGCAATCTTGCCGCTGCAATCCAAGCTTTAATTTTTGACATTCATTCTTTATTTGAAAACACAAAAATACGTTTAAAATGTAAAAAACCGCTTCTAATTAAAGAAGCGGTTTTCAAGCTTAATAATTCAACAATTTAAAAATAAACATCTACTTAATAATCAACTTTTGAGAGACTCCTTTTAAGTTTTTTATGATATACGTTCCAGCAGTTAGGTTAAAAACATTTATTGATGCGGTTTCTTTTTCAGTAATAACCAAACGGCCAAGCATATCAAAAACACTATATGAATCTGGCTTGCTTAAAAATATTCTATCCTTCGCAGGATTTGGATATATTTTGAAAGCATCGTTAGAATCAAATTCATTATCATTTACAGAAAGCACTACATTATCTAAAGAATAAATGCTTATTGTAGCACTCACCTCATTTGAAAGAATAACCAAAGCTTTTCCGTTCGGACTATTTGCAGGCTCTATAAACAATACACCTTCTGGGCCTAAATCGCCACTTTCTGGTTCTCCAGGAACAGTTCCTCTGCTATTCACATATTGAAGATATACTGGATTTGCAGGATCAGTAACATTATATATCATCATTCCTCCTATTCTTTCCAATAAAACAAAAGCATATGCTTGGTCGCCAATTTTTTTTACAACAATACCTTCTGGCTCTGGGCCCTTGTTATCACTTCTATTTTTGAAATTATTGTTGTCGTTGCTTGCATTAAAAATTCCTCCCAAACTTGGGTCAGCAGCAGTAATAACCTCAAAATCGTTTCCGCTATCGTAAACTAAATTTCCAGTTTCCGCTTCAAAAATACTGAAAGAGCGTCCACCAAAAACGTGAATTTCTTCATAAAGTCCGTCGCCATCAGCATCACCAGAAGCAGCGGTAACGTTAATATCGCCAAGATTCGTTTTTAGTTTTAAAATAGCTATATCTGAAAATACTGCTGGATCCAAAACATAATCTGCATCGCCAATTTTTTTCTCTTCAGCATATCCGGAATAATCGCGAGCATCGCCTTCATTTGCAGTTGCTATATAACCTGTTCCATTTACAGAATAGTATGAAACAGCATCAGGCATATACAAACCTTTTATTGGCCAAGAAGCGTTGAAAATAAAGTCAGTTTCATCTGAAGTATCCAATGAATTTTGTGGCAAACTGTGGTCTTTTTTTCCGAAGGAAATTATGTCTGTGATTTCCAAAGCAGAAAGATCAACAATTGCATATGCATTGTTTTCTTGAAGCGTAACATAAGCCATTTGTGAATCATCAGAAACTGCAATGTATTCTGGTTCCAAATCCTGTGAAACACTTGCACCCGGGCCAAAAACTCGAACTCCAGCAGCTACCAAAGCTGTTTGTTGGGAATCAAAAGAATTAAAATTCAAAGTAGTTACATCTGCTTGTGAAATGTTTCCTAAACCGGCACTTACGTTAATTATTGAAACAGTTCCTTCGGGATCTACTGTATAATCGTCGCTTGGCTGCCCTTCGTTCGCAACCAAAAGTTTAGTGCCATCAGGTGAAAAAGTAAGCATATCTGGCAGTGAACCCACTTCCAAAATTGTTGTGTTATTTCCATCGGTATCCGCAAGAACCACAAACCCATTATCAAGTGGATTGTTGGCTGAAATTGCAGCGGCAACAATACCGTTGCTAACGGCTACACTTTGCACTGAGCTTCCAAAAGAAGTAATGTCAACAGTTGCCAAAGAAGTAATATTTTCAGGATCTGAAAAATCCAAAACCTTAATCGCACCTACAGTTGTAACAAAAAGTCTTTGAGAAATAGGGTCGTAAGCTGTTATTTCAGCAGTTCCTCCTGCATCTACTAAATAGCTTGCAAGGTAATTTGCGTCAAGTTCGGTAGCATCACCTGCTGGTACAACTGTATCGTCATCTAAAATATATACCGAAAAGATATCAGTTGTTCCTATAACCAAACCAGATTCGTTTGTAAGTGAAAGCACAAAAAACAAATCGCTTGCGTTATCTGTGTTGTTAATAATAGGAATTGTTACCGATTGTGAAGAAGTACTTCCTGCAGTGAAAGTCAAAGTCTCGTTGGTTGCAAAAGTAAAATCTGCACCTTCAACCGCAGTTCCTCCTGCAAGTAAGTTTACGTCAACTGTTCCATTAACCGTAGGAGCTTGCGAAACCTCAACGCTTATTGTTACTGAAGTACCATCTTCAGAAACCGACACATAAGGAGCTTCAAATTGAACACTTACCAAAGAAACAACTGCGCCATTTCCAGGAGAACCAATATTTGGAACATCTGAATTATCACCACCCAAATCAATAGTTTCCACAGCGCCATTTGCGTTGCCCACAACACTGAAAGCAGCAAGCTCTTCATCATACGACTTACCGTCATTTGCAGAAGTATCAGGATAGGAAGCTGAATCTACTGGTGAAGTTGTTAACGGATCACCTTCCCAAAGTGTTACGGCATCGCCTCCAGCGCCAAGACCGGCACCATCAGTAAAGCCAATTTGAACGCCTGTTAAATCAATTACTTGGCTCCAAATAGTTGTAAAGGTTGCAACATCATTTACATCACCAATCATTACAATTGCAAAGCCATTTGGCTGAATATCTGTAATTCCTTGAATAAGATCTGCAGTTGTTGGATCTGCTGAATCATCGTCATAATATAAATCACCATCTACACCAGAAACCCAAGCAGCAGTTCCGTTGTTCTTAATTTCGAACCAATCTGCTGTTAAATCTGATCCTTCTTGACCGGAAAAAATTTCAGTAATCTTTAAAGAGTTTTGGGAAAATGAAATTGTACCTACAAGCAAAAAAGCAAAAAGTGTAATTTTTCTCATTGTTATTATTGTTTTAAAATTTCCGCTAAATTAACCTGTGCTTTTAGCAATCGTTTTAATTCAACTTTAAGAATATATAAAGGATGACAATGGTTAATGGAGAATTAAGGCAATCATTTTATGTGAGTGTGAACTAAAGGTTATTAAACCTTTCATTAAAAAAAATTGGCTATTTTTAAAATCTGAAAAAATTATAAAAACACTTTATGAACAACTCAACTAGTTATAATTCTGGATTACTTTTACTTCGATTAGGTTTCGGCGGAATGATGCTTACCCACGGAATTCCAAAAATGCTACAAATGCTTTCGGGCGATTTTTCCTTTGGCGATCCAATTGGTATTGGCGAACCTGCATCTTTGGTTTTGGCCGTTTTGTGTGAAGTAATTTTTCCATTTCTCGTTATTATTGGTTTTAAAACGAGATTATCTGCAATCCCTGTAATAATTACCATGGCCGTTGCAGCATTTATTGTACACGCTGCTGATCCTTTGGGAACTAAGGAAATGGCGCTTCTTTATTTATTTGCTTTCGTTGCAATTGCACTTTTGGGAGCTGGGAAGTATTCGATTGATAAAAAATAAGTCTGTGAGGGTAGGTGCTTATATTTAAAAGCCTAATAAAAGAATTATGAAATGAATCTAGACTTTAATTTTTTCAAAACAACTATGCCTAAGTCCCGAAAAGCTGATTATCAGCTGGGATGTCTTGATAGCTCTGTATATATTGATTTTAATCATACTAATGAGAATAGAATATTATTACGCAGAATATCCTTAGATGGATATGGATGTTGCAATCTTGATAAACAAGCAAATCATTTAAATATTAAAGACTCTCAACAGTTCATTGAAGAATTAAAAAAAGAGGAATTAAATCAAGAGATAATTACAAAATTGGTCAAGGAAGCAATAAAATTAAATAAAAAGTATATTTGGCCTGATGCTATTGAACAATATGGATTATATTAAAGAAAAAGAGTTTCTTAATTAAAAATCTTCACCAACAATTCCTTTAATAAATCGCCTTGCGGAAGATTGGCGGCACCTACTCCTTTACTCTTCATATCCACTTCACGGATTGCAGAAATAATAGCGCTCACCTTTTTCATTGGATAATTTCGTGCTGCCGTTTGATAATCTTTTACAAAGAATGGATTTACACCCAACGTTTTTGCAGCGTCGCCTTTATTGGAAAGAGCGTGATATTTCAGCAGTTTTGAAAAGAAACTGTAAAGCAGCGCCACCGTCATCACCAAAGGATTGTTTTTTGGATTTTGCGAAAAATATTGAATAATGGCAAACGCTTTTTTAATATCCTTTTCACCAATGGCATTCTGAAGTTCAAAATTGTTAAAATCCTTACTTATACCTATATTTTCCTCAACAATTTGTGGCGTAATTTGTTCGCCGGGTTTTAGAATAAGTTGTAATTTCTCTAGCTCATTGTTTACTTTGCTTAAATCGTTCCCAAGAAATTCAACCAACATTTGTGCGGCTTTTGGAGTGATTGTATATCCTTTTCCCGCCAAAACACGTTTAATCCATTCGGGAACTTGATTTTCATAAAGTTTCTTGCTTTCAAAAAGAACACCTGTTTTGGCAACCGTTTTGGCGAGCTTCTTCCGTTTATCAAGCGTTTTATATTTGTAACAAAATACTAAAATTGTTGTGGGCTGAGGGTTATCAGCATAACTGACCAAATTTTCAATGGTTCGCGAAAGCTCTTGTGCTTCCTTTACAATTACCACTTGTTTTTCCGCCATCATCGGGTAACGTTTGGCATTGCTAATTATATCTTCTACAGAAACATCGCGCCCATAAAGCACCATTTGGTTAAAACCTTTCTCTTCTTCAGACAAAACATTTTCTTCAATATATTTTGAAATACCATCAATATAATACGGCTCCTCGCCCATCAAAAAATAGATGGGTTTTGTGTTACCGTTTTTAATATCGCTGATGATGGATTTTACTTTGTCGAGTGGCATTAGAAAATTTTGTGTCTGTTCGAGCGCAGTCGAGAACTATTTTTAAACCTCTCGACTGCGCTCGAGGGGACATTCAATATTGCTTTATAAAAGAATTTTCAGTCGAAATTTGTTTCTTTGCGTATGCAAAAACTAAACTTTCCCGAATATTCCTTTCGCTTCAAAAGTAGCGAAAATAAAACGTTGGTTTTTGATGAAATCCGAAAAAAATTCGTGGTACTGACACCTGAGGAATGGGTTCGATTGCACGTTGTTCAATTTCTTCTGAAAGAAAAAAAATATCCAAAAAGTCTTATAAACGTTGAAAAGCAACTGAAACTGAACAACACAGTAAAAAGGTATGACATTGTAGTTTTTAATAACGATGGCAGCATTTTTTTAATTGTGGAATGCAAAGCGCCGTCAGTTGCAATCACGCAGCTTACTTTTGATCAAATTGCACGCTACAACCTAACTTTGGAAGCACAATATTTAATGGTTAGCAATGGTTTGGAGCATTTTTATTGCCAAATGGATTTTGAAAATGAACGCTATCTTTTTCTAGAAGAAATTCCAAATTATAAATAAGTTCTAAAAAACACTTCAAAAATCTATCTTTACATCGTGAAAGTAGCTGTAGTTATTCTTAATTGGAACGGAAAGGATTTGTTGGAAAAATTTCTTCCATCAGTAATTAAGTTTTCCACCAAAGCCACTGTTTATCTTGCAGATAATGCTTCTTCGGATACTTCAGTTTCCTATGTTTCAGAATTTTTCCCATCGGTAAAAATCATACAAAACAAAGTCAACGGCGGTTATGCAAAAGGCTATAATGATGCTTTAAGAAATCTTCCCGAAGAAATTTTTGTCTTGCTGAACAGCGACGTTGAAGTAACTGAAAATTGGTTGCGACCCGTAATTTCAGAATTTGAAAATGATATTTCCGTTGTTGCCGCACAACCCAAAATACTTGATTATAAAAACAAGGGATACTTTGAATATGCCGGTGCCGCGGGTGGATTTATTGATAAATACGGTTATCCATTTTGTCGTGGACGCATTTTTAATACTTTAGAAAAAGACGAAGGACAGTACAATGATGTTGCTGAAATCTTTTGGGCCTCTGGTGCTTGCCTATTTGTAAAAGCCGATGCTTTTTGGCAAGCTGGTGGATTTGATGAAGACTATTTCGCACACCAAGAAGAAATTGATCTTTGCTGGCGTTTAAAATCTAAAGGTGGAAAAATCATTTGTGTGGGTAAATCTGCTGTTTTCCATGTAGGTGGGGCAACATTGGCAGTATTAAACCCGAAAAAAACTTTTTACAATTTTCGGAACTCGCTTTTAAATCTACTTAAAAATGCAAATGGAACCCAAGCTTTCACTTCAATTTTTATGCGAATGTTATTGGATGGACTTGCTGCTTTTCAATTTTTACTGAAGGGAAAACCACAACATTTGGGTGCTGTATTGAAAGCACATTTCAGTTTTTATGCATTAATACCAAAATTTCTTAAAAAGCGAAAAATATATGCTTCAAATGCAAAATATTATTTCACCAAATCTATTGTATATCAGTATTTTATATTGAGCAAAAAAGTTTTTAACGAAGTTTAGTTTATTTTACTTAAAGTATTGTTAATCGTTTCTCGACTGAAAACTATTTTAATAATTTTGGTTCATATTACAGAAATAAACAATCTAATATAACACTAAACAAATTATGAAGAAACTATTGATTTTAGCAGTATGTTCTAGTTTAGCTTTTACTTCTTGTGTGTCAAGCAAGAAATATGCTGAGCTTGAAGCAAAACAAAAAAACACCCAAGATTTGCTGAATACAGCAACCGTGAAACTTAACGACTGTCTTACTGAAAGAGCTGCAGCTTCTGCAAGAGCTAAAGCACTTGAAGAGCGTTTGGCAGATATGAAAAAAACAAACTCAGATCTTATTCAAAGTTCAAAAGATCTTACAATGTTAACTTCTAAAGGTGCCACAAACCTTGAAAAATCTTTAGAGAGTCTTAAAGAAAAAGATCTTAAAATTACAAGATTACAAGATGCACTTAGCAAAAAAGATAGTGTAACTCTTGCACTTGTTACAAGTCTTAAAAGAGAAGTTGGTGTAAACGATCCAGATATTGAAGTAAACGTAGAAAAAGGTGTGGTTTACATTTCCCTTTCTGATAAAGTAATTTTCAAAAGCGGAAGCTACCAAATTTCAGGAAGAGCTACCGAAATTTTAGGTAAAGTTGCCAAAGTAATCAACGGTAAACCTGATTTTGAAGCAATGGTTGAAGGTCATACAGACAACGTTCCTTATAGTAATGGTGTGTTGGTTGATAACTGGGATTTGAGTGTAAAAAGAGCTACTGCAATTGTTCGTGAATTACAAAAGCTTGGCGTAGCACCATCTCGTTTGGTTGCTGCTGGTCGTGCAGATTACGTACCATTGGTACCTAATGATAGCGCTGAAAACAGATCAACAAACAGACGTACTCGTATTTTGGTACTTCCAAAAATCGATCAGTTCTATGATATGATTGAAAAGGAAATGAAAAACCTTGAAACTGCAGGAAAATAATTTTCTGAGTTAAAATAAAAAAAAGCCCGGTCTCAAAAAGACCGGGTTTTTTATTTAAAAGGTAAATTAAATCTTTGTGTACGTTTTTGTATCTTAGACTAGAAAATACAGCACTTTATAAATATTTAAAAATGGAAGAATTCAAAACCAATTGGACCCGCGAAGAACTTAAAGCATACATTTTACTGTACTGCGCAAACGCCAATTTTATTGAAACTAAGGAAGAAAAGGAATACATAAAATCTAAAGTAGGCGAAGAAAAATACAGAAAAGTTCATAAGGAATTTGATAATGATAATGATTATCAACGTATTCAAAAGATTCAGTCTACCGTAGTGCATTTCAATTACTCTAAGCACGAAATTGACCGCCTTTTTGAGAATATTAAGAAAATGTTCCTCACGGACGGTTCTATAGATATTCTTGAAAAAAATATTTACCGAGGGTTGCAGCACTTACTTAAATAAGTAATTTTAAAACTCGAAATCATCAGTAAAGACGAACAAAATATTATCGAAAAGTTTTACGACGCATTTTCAAATTTGGATGCGGAACGAATGGTAGAATGGTATCACGACGATATTACCTTTGAAGACCCTGCATTTGGAATTTTACGAGGTGATGAAGCGAAAAATATGTGGCGAATGCTCTGCCATACTCAACAAGGCAAAGATTTTAAGGTAATAATATCAAATATAGAATATTCACCAGAATCTGGAAAAGCACGGTGGGAAGCTTATTATACTTTCAGTAAAACGGGTCGAAAAGTTCACAATGTAATAAATGCCACATTTAAATTTAAGGACGGAAAAATCATCAACCATGTTGACAAATTCAGTCTATATCGGTGGTCCAAACAAGCTTTGGGATTTAAAGGCTTCTTAGTAGGATGGACAGCTTTCTTCAAACAAAAACTTAACCATCAAACAAGGTTAATACTTTCAGAATTTCAGGAAAAACAGACCAAATAGGTCTATAGCTCCAAACTTCCTTTACCTTCTCGTATTACAACTGGTTCATCGCCAGTAAGGTCAATAACAGTTGAAGGAATGTTTCCTCCGTAGCCCCCATCAATAACAATATCTACTAAATTGTCCCATTTTTCAAGAATAAGTTCAGGATCAGTTGTATATTCTATTACCTCATCTTCATCTTTAATAGATGTTGAAATAATAGGATTGCCTAATTCTTGAACAATAGCGCGGGTTATTGAATTATTTGGTATTCGAATACCCACTTCCTTCTTCTTTTTGAAAACAGTGGGAAGGTTATTATTTCCAGGAAGAATAAATGTATATGGGCCAGGAAGGTTACGTTTAAGCAGTTTAAATGTTGGTGTATCTATTTGCTTTACATAATCACTAAGATTGCTGAGATCTTCACATACAAAAGAGAAATTTGCCTTTTCTAATTTCACGCCGCGCAACTGTGCAACACGTTCCAAAGCACGATTATTTTTAATATCACAGCCCAAGGCATAAACTGTATCGCTTGGATAAATAATAACCCCACCATCACGAAGAATTTTCACCACGCGTTTAATCTCCTTCGGATTTGGGTTTTCTTCGTAAATTTTTATGAATTCAGCCATCGCAAAACTTTTTTTGTTTTAAATATAAGCCATTTTATAAGAAATAACAACTTCTCGAATTCGCCATAACATAAAACCTGTATTTCTTCGTTACTGCTTTTAACAAACCTTGTTTATGAAAAAACTCCTCATTTTAATTCTATTCTTCGGAATTCAGATCGCTTTCTTTTCTTGTTCAAAAGACAATGAAAATAACACGGAACAACCATTGGTTGCTGAAACTTTTATGAACGTTTCCTATGGAAGTAACGTTCAAGAAAAATACGACCTTTATTTGCCAGCAGACCGTTCCTTAGAAAAAACAAAGGTAATAGTTCTTGTTCACGGCGGCGGTTGGACCGGAGGTGATAAAGCAGATATGGATTTCTTGGTGCCTTACATAAAACTTAGGCATCCAGATCACGCGATAGTTAATATAAATTATGTGCTTGCAGATATAAATACGCCCGCTTTCCCTAACCAATTTTTAGATTTGGATGCGGTCATAAACAAGCTTACATCTGAAAAAAACGATTTAAACATTTTGCCAGAGTTTGCTCTTATTGGCGCAAGCGCTGGAGCACATATATCATTGATGTATGATTATGTTTTCGACACAGATGACCAAGTGAAAATGGTTGGGGATATTGTAGGTCCTTCAGATTTTACGGACCCTTTTTATAGTGGAAATCCCGACTTTCAGTTTTTAATGGCAGCATTAGTGGATGAAAATGCATATCCACCTGGAACGAATTATGCTGAAGTTTTGAGCCCAGCGCTTCGGGTTTCCAACACAAGCAGCCCTACCCTACTTTTCTATGGAAATGCAGATCCGCTAGTGCCACTTTCCAATGCTAATACTTTGAATACGGCGCTAAATACTGCCCAAATAGATCATGGATTTACAGTTTACGAAGGTGGTCACGGCGATTGGGCACCAAATGATATCGAAAATTTGAAAGCACAAATAAGTACTTACATTGATACTTATTTAGAAGTTATAGATTAGCAAATTACTCAATTCGCTAATCAACTACTTTCAGCTTTGCAAACCGAAGTAGCAGCTTTTTCAAGCCACCATTTTCAAAATCTATTTCCGCTTTTGTGTCAGCGCCCACGCCTTCAATTTTAAGGATTTTTCCTTTTCCGAAGCGAACGTGCTCCACCATTGTTCCCACATTTAAGTTTGCGTCTTCGGCATTAAAGTTTTTATCAGTATCACTTAAAACGGGTTTCAACCTTCGCAATTTTCGAAGTTGTTCTTCTGTTGGTCCCATTGGTGCTTTGCTTGCAACAGGTTTCCGAAGACGAAGTTTGCTGTGATCCACTTCATCAAAAATATCTGAATCTAGTAAAGGTTTATAACGATTTTCAGTAATTGGTGTCAAATACTCCAAAAAGCTCTCGTCAATTTCTTCAATAAAACGGCTTGGTTCGGCGTCAATCAATTTTCCCCAACGGTAGCGGGATTGTGTGTAGGTTAAATATGCCTGCTTTTCAGCACGTGTTAAAGCAACGTAAAACAATCGGCGTTCCTCTTCCAGTTCGCTTCGCGTATTCATACTCATTCCGCTGGGAAAAAGGTCTTCTTCCATCCCAACAATATAAACGTATGGAAATTCCAACCCTTTTGCCAAATGTACCGTCATCAAAGCCACTCGGTCGTCATCGCCTTTATCGTTGTCCAGATCTGTAGCGAGCGCCACGTCTTCCATAAATTCTGAAAGCGAGCCTGTGGCATCTGCAATTTCTTTTTGTTCTTCAACAAAATCGCGCATTCCGTTCAGTAACTCTTCAATATTTTCTATTCGTGCAATTCCTTCCGGCGTACCGTCTTTCTTTAATTCTTGGATTAAACCTGTCTTTTTTGAAACGTGTTCTGTAATTGTGAAAGCATCATAATTTTGATTCAAAACTTGAAAACTTTCAATCATCGTTACAAAATCTTGCAACTTGTTTTTAGTTCCAGAATTAATTTTCAAATCGATTTTATCAATGTTTTTCATCACTTCAAAAATCGAGCGATTGTAATGGTTTGCAGCTACAATCAATTTTTCAATAGAAGTTTCACCAATTCCGCGAGCTGGATAATTGATTACGCGTTTCAGCGCTTCTTCATCTTTTGGATTTAAAACCAAACGCAAATACGCCAAAACATCTTTTATCTCTTTTCGCTGATAGAAACTAAGTCCGCCGTAAATTCTATAAGGAATATCTTTTTTCCGAAGCGCATCTTCCATCGCCCTACTTTGGGCATTTGTTCGGTATAAAATAGCGAAATCACCATCTTTCATTTGATGGTTCATTTTATTTTCAAAAATGGAACTAGCTACAAAACGACCTTCGTCACCATCAGTCATTGTTCGATTTACGAGGATTTTATTGCCTTCATCATTCGCTGTCCAAACTACTTTTTCTAATCGAGTCTTATTTTTTTCAATGATGTTATTCGCCGCGTTTACAATGTTTTTTGTGGAACGGTAATTCTGTTCTAAACGGAAAACTTTTACCTCTTCATAATCCTTTTGAAAATTCAAAATATTGTTGATATTCGCTCCACGGAAAGCGTAAATACTCTGTGCATCATCTCCCACAACACATATATTCTGAAATTTATCCGAAAGTGCACGCACGATCAAATACTGACTGTGGTTGGTATCTTGGTACTCGTCCACCAAAATGTAGCGGAAACGGTTTTGATATTTTGCCAAAACTTCTGGGAAACGGGTTAACAGTTCGTTTGTTTTTAGCAAAAGATCATCAAAATCCATTGCGCCAGCCTTAAAACATTTGTCAACATACGATTTATAAATATCGCCCAAACGCGGCATTTTCGCCATAGAATCTGCCTCAATCAGTTCTGGATTGTTGAAATATGCCTTTACAGTAATCAAACTATTTTTATAGGAAGAAATGCGCGAATAAACCTGTTTATATTTATAAATGTCTTTGTCAAGATGCATTTCTTTGATGACGGCACGAATCACACTTTGCGAATCCTGCGTATCATAAATAGTAAAGTTTGAAGGATAGCCAAGTTTGTCTGCCTCAAAACGAAGGATTTTCGCGAAAATACTGTGAAAAGTTCCCATCCAAAGATTCTTTCCTTCGCTAGCACCTACGATTTTTGAGATACGGCTTTTCATTTCGCGCGCAGCTTTGTTGGTAAAAGTCAGCGCCAAAATATTAAATGGGTCAACGCCCTGCGACATCAAATACGCAATACGAAAAGTAAGCACACGGGTTTTACCAGAACCTGCGCCGGCAATTACAATCATGGCGCCGTCTTTTTGCAGCACTGGCGCACGCTGGGCATCATTGAGTTGTTCTAAATATTTTTCCAAAACTTCATTTTCTTCAAGTTGTGAAAATAACTATTATGAAACTTTTATCTAAAGTGATTTTGGAGAAATTATAAACAAAACCATCTTTGCTTTTAAACTTTTATAAGAAAACAATTTTTTAAAATCCCTATAATTTTAAATACCTTTATAAAAAAACTCTTTATGGATTCAATTTTGTCTTTTCTGTCCCAAATTCCTTGGTGGGCTTGGGTTCTTCTATTCTTACTGATTGTAGCCATTCGCGATGTGTTTTTTAACAAACGTCACACGGTAAGCCATAACTTCCCAATCGTTGGCCACGTACGTTATATGTTGGAAAGCATTGGGCCAGAGCTTCGGCAGTATATTGTGGCGAACAATCGTGAAGAACTTCCTTTCAATAGAATTGAGCGCGGTTGGATTTATGCTTCGGCGAAAAACGAAAATAACTATGAAGGTTTTGGAACTGACAGAGATATTTATGAGCCTAATTATATCTTCATCAACAATGCGATGTTGCCTTATAAAGTTGAAAAAGAAAACCCAAACTACAAAAATCCATACTTTGTGCCCTGTGCAAAGTTGATGGGTGGGTATCATAAACGTCGTCGTCCATATCGCCCTGCGTCTGTCATCAATGTTTCGGCAATGAGTTTTGGGTCGCTTTCTGCACGTGCTGTTGAATCATTAAACAAGGGATGCGGACTTGCATATTGCTATCATAACACTGGCGAAGGAGGACTTTCACCCTATCATAAAACCGGTGCCGATGTAGTTTTTCACTTTGGAACTGGATATTTTGGTGTACGCGATGAGCATGGCAATTTCTCAATGGAAAAAATTATAAAACTTGTAAATGAAAATCCACAAGTAAGAGCCATTGAAGTAAAACTTTCACAAGGGGCAAAACCTGGCAAAGGAGGCGTGCTTCCTGGAGCAAAGATTACTCAAGAAATTGCAGATATAAGGCATGTACCGTTGGGTAAAGATGTGCTTTCGCCACCAAACCATTCCGCTTTTGAAGGTGTAAAAGGCTTGGTTGAATTTGTGGAAAGTATTGCTGAAGCTACTGGGTTGCCCGTTGGTATAAAATCAGCAGTCGGCCGTTTGGGCGAATGGGAACAGTTAGCCAAAATTATGAAAGAAACTGGTAAAGGCCCAGATTTTATTACCATAGATGGAGGCGAAGGCGGAACAGGAGCTTCACCACCAAGTTTTGCCGATCACGTTTCATTACCTTGGCTTTTTGGTTTTGCAGAAGTCTATAAAATTTTTAAAAAACACGACATCTGCGATCAAATAGTTTTTATAGGTAGTGGAAAATTAGGGTTTCCCGCAAGAGCAGTCATGGCATTTTCCATGGGAGCCGATTTGGTAAATGTGGCTCGCGAAGCAATGATGAGTATTGGTTGCATTCAAGCCCAACAATGCCATACAAACAAATGTCCTAGTGGTGTTGCCACACAGAATAAATGGTTGCAACGCGGAATAAATATTGAGGATAAATCTGTCCGGGCACATTTCTATTTTAAAAACTTCCGAAAGGAATTACTGGAAATGACACACGCCTGCGGTTATGAGCATCCCTGTCAATTTACTATGGATGATGTGGATTTAACAGTAGGCGATAAGAATCTTATTAAAACCCTAGCAGAATCCTTTATGTACCACAAATGTGCAGTTCCTTTTGAAAGTGTAAAGGCGCTTTCAGATTGTTCGCATCTCGGTGGAAATTTCCATGAAAAAGAAGCTAAAAAGGAAGTGAAAACAATGAAAAAGGAAAATAAAGTTCGCTATTAGAGTTTTCAAACAATGTATCACTTGCCCATATTCCAAAAACACATTAAGTTTGTTCACCTTTAAAAATATTTATGGAAGAAGCAACACAAATTATTAGTTATGTAGCCTACCTATTGCCCGCAATTGTTGTGGGCGTGATTGCTTATTTTTTCTTTAAAGGCCATACGGCTAACGAGGAAGGCCGAAGAAGATATCTAGTTCAAAAAGAGGCACAAAAGCAGGTTTTACCACTTCGTTTACAGGCTTATGAAAGAATAACTTTGTTTTTGGAACGAATAGATCTTACCAAATTATTAGTACGCGTAAAACCATTTTCAGATTCAAAAGATGATTATGAAAATTTACTGGTGAAAAGCATTGAACAGGAATACGATCACAATCTTACCCAACAAATTTATGTTACCCCTGAATGCTGGAATTTAATTAACGCGGCCAAGAATGCTACCATTCACATTGTTAGACAAGGCGCTATGCACGAAAAAGATGGGAATGTTGATAAAATGAGGGCTTACCTTCTACAAAACTTTATGGAAGAAATTTCCCCTTCGCAAAAAGCTTTAGCGTATGTAAAAAATGAAGTGAGTGAATTATTTTAATTCTTATTTAAGGCGTAAACATATTGTATTTTATAGCAAAAAGCATAAGGCCTATTCTATTTTTTATTCCTAATTTTTTATAGAGAGAATCCCTGTAGCCTTCAACGGTTTTATAGCTAACGAACATTTTATCAGCAATTTCTTTGTAATTCATATCGGTACAGGCCAGTTTTATAAATTCAATTTCTTTTTCTTTTAATTCAGTATCAACGTCCCTTTCCAATGAATCCATAAGTATGTGGGAAACGGTATTTGTATAATAATGCCCGCTATCCACTACCTGCATCAATGCCTTTTCTAAAATGTCTTTTTTGGTATCCTTCATTAAATAGCCTCTTGCTCCTGCACGAAGCATTTTTAAAATGGTATATTCATCTTCCTCTATTGAAAGTGCAATTACCTTAACAATGGGGTAGTTTTTTTTGAGTTGCTCAGTAGTTTCAATACCGTTTAAAATTGGCATCTTTATATCCATAAGTACTAAATCTGGAATATTTTTATCGGACTCTTTAAATTTATCCAACAGTTCTTGTCCGTTTTTGCATAAATATAAAACTTTGAAATTTTTAAAATCTTGGACTAAGCCACCTATGGCCTGGGATAATAAAAAATGGTCATCAACAACTACTACAGAATAATTCATTTTAATTTTTTTTTAATATTATTATAATTCCACAAATACAATTAGGTGAACTTATAGTTTAATTGCAATGCTGTACCCGTTCCCTTCTCAGAATTGATTTTTAAGTTTGAATTTATTAGCTGTGCCCTTGTTTTCATGTTCTTAAGGCCAATTCCCATAAAATCATCATTCCCTTCAAAGCCTACTCCATTGTCTTCTGCAATAATGTTCAATTCATTATCGGAATAATCAAGAACAACCTTTAATGAAGAGGCTTTGGAATGTTTTATAGTATTTGAAAAAAATTCTTGTAAAATTCTAAAAAGAATAATTTGTGTATTTCCTTCAATTGGCAATACCGTTCCTTTTACAATTAATGTTGCTGCTATAAACTTTAATCTGTTGAACCTTTCTATCTCCAAGCTTACCGCATCTTTTAAGCTGAGGCTTTTTAAAGCTTCTGGATTGATCAGTTTTGAAAGTGCCCGGAGTTCATCAAGCCCTGTACCGATGGTTTCAGATACTTCGTTCATCATTTCAGGCTTATCTTTTGCCATTTGAGCCTGTATTTTTGCCAAGGTCATTAATTGCCCAATATTGTCGTGCAGTTCCCAGCTTATGTTGCGTAGGGTTTCTTCTCTAATTTCTATTTGCGATTCCGCCAATTCACGGTCAAAGGCTTTTTTGGCGTCTTCCTGCTCCTGCAGCAATCTATTTTTTCTACGTGCAAAAACACTGAACAGCACGATAACAATAATTACCAATGTTACCGGAATGGCTATTGCCACAATTATTATGATCTCTTTCTCATCCATAAAAAACCTATCAAAAAGAACAAATACATCACTATAATAAGCGAAAGTTGTATTGTTATTAAAAGTTCAAAAAAGTTGCTGGATTCATAAAAAATTGTCCTTATTATTTTTATAGGTACATAACCAATAAAAAATAAAAAGAGGCCTACACTTACCCAAAACAATAGATCATTTTTAACCACAAGGACGAGGGAAGACTGTAAAATGCTAACATAATAAAGAATAATAGCAAACACCAAAACTCCTGCACCTACAAAATAAGATACCAAAAATCCTCTTTCTATGAAATCGGTAAAAAGCCAATCCTTTAAATAAAATAACCAATAAACGCCAATGCCAATTCTAATATAAATTTTGAACTTTTCAACATCAATAACATTCTTGAAAATATAAATCAGTAAGGAAAAATAAAAAATGTAATATATATTATAAATAATAGCATTTGGCAATTCATATATATCCCTTACATATCTTCCCGAAAATTCCGCGAGTATTGTAATCAATAATACTATAGGAAAAAATTTTAGCGAGGTTTTCCTGTAAAGTGGATATTTTAAAATTGCCACAACAAAAACCCCTACATAAAGTACCCACTTGGTATTATCTAAAATTTCGAATAAGGTAGTCAAGAAGTCAAATTGCTCTAATTGGTATGGTCAAAATCATTAGTGCCTGGGGGCGGAACCAAATCGCTATCATTCAAAATTAAATTGGTTGTACCTCCCACGGCGGATGTAGTGTTTGACATAAAAAATCCAGCTTCATTCATTTGTCCTGTAGAATCTGGCTGACTTTTATCTTGGCTTCCTTTCTCAACTGGTGTAACTCTACCCATAGGCACTGCTGTGGGTTTCCCATTTACTTCTGTAATTGAAAAACCTACATTCTTTCCTTCATACGCCATAGTTGGCACTACAAAAAAGCTATTTCTCCGCGGGTATTTCACAACATCTCCGTTCGAAAATTTATCACTATTCGGATAGTTTGAAAGATAGAAACGTAAAGTGTTCACTTCAACATTAGCCTTAGCAGCCTCGTGTTCTAAATAGGCAATATATTCCTTTATGGTTTGCAAATCATATTCGGCATAACGGGTTGGCTCAAATTTTGAACCATCGGAAGCAATGCTGTCCTCATACTTCTTTATAATAGGAACTCGTCTTTGTGAATAGGCATCATACATTTCTCCAGCACGTTCTACAGAAATTATATGGCCCTTTGGTGGGCCCTCGTAAGGATCATTGTGTGTTGTTGGGTCTTGACAACTAAAGAACATTAAACTAACAAGACTAACTAGTGTTAAGCGGATTGTGATTTTTGCAGTCATAATAAATTGATTTTACGGTTGTGGTATAAATATAATTACAAAAAGAATAACTTAAAAATATGTTTTTTAAAAACAAAACGGGAAGATGATTCTAAAATGCTAGTAATAATACGATTAAAAAAAACTACTCAGGAAAAAATAGGGAAAACACTAAAAAAAAGGGGGAAATCCCCCCAAACAAAATTTAAACATCGTTGGTTTTTATTTCGTTCAATTCACTGTTTTTTTGATGTGCATATGCATAACCACGCTCCCACCATTTGCTCATCATTTCTTTATCAAAAATTAAAGAATTGGTTGTTAAAACTGTGGGTGTATAATACAGGTTTATAATTACATTTTTATTGGCAGCCACAAATTTTCCGATGCGGATATTTTGTTTCTCAATGCGGTCTGCCATATAACTGTGCATATTCGTAAGAAGTGAAAACACATTTTTTGAAGGAAGCCGGTTGTAATAAGTAACTTCAGTTTCTAAAATAATTACATCAATGGTCGTTGCTCCTCTGTTTATAGCCTCTTCAATAGGCACCATGCTACCAAAACCCCCATCGGCATATTCGCAGCCGTCCTTTTTTACCAAACTCATAAAAGGCGTAAAATTTGAAGAAATCCAAATCCAATCACAAAAATCCTGATACTCAAAATCGTTGACCGATTTATATTCCACTTGATTCAACGAAAGGTTTGAAACCGTTACCACCACTTCCTTCTCGGAAGCTTTCAAATTGTTGAATTCAATTTCAGTAAACGTTTTTTCTATTAATTTTCGCAAGTTCAAGCTTTCACCGAAAGTCTTTTTACCCTTTATAAAGTTTCTAAGTACCGTTAAGTGGTCAATACCTATTTGCTTGCCCCCAAATTTATCTTCCTTTATAGTAAAAGGACAGCTGTTGAAAATGCTTTTTTGATTTACTGAAGTGAAAATTTCCTTTATTTTTTCAACCTTATCCAACGCCAAATGCGAAATAAGCAAACTGCCTGTTGAAGTCCCCACAAAAAGATCATAATTATGGTGAAGTTCTTCCATTAAATACTGTGCTACACCACCAGCGAACGCGCCCTTGCTTCCTCCACCAGATATTACGAGTGCCCTCATTCCTTTATAATTGAGTTTAAATAATTAGCAGCTTTTTCTGAAACTTGTCTGCCCAAAATCTTTACTTGTTCGTAGTATTTTTTATTCTGAAGTACCTTGTTCAACATTTCTTTTGAAGGTTTCGAAAAACGCCAAGTAGGATGCACGCAAGCTTCGGCTAAATTTTTAAGCGTTTCCAAATCCCAAAGTTGAAGCTCGTTTACATATTCAAAAGATTTTTCGCGAATTTCGAAACTGTAATCTGTGGAAGTGTAATTTTTCAATTCTTTCAAATAATTTTCCTTTTCAGCATTTTCATAACCTTCTGTAATCAATGCTAAAGTTAACCACAGTTGCCGAATATTCTTATTCTGAAAACCTTCAATACCTATAGTTTTATTGAGATATTCCGTCCTTTTCTGCGGAAATTGTGTCCATAATTGATAAAGGGCAGTTTCTACAGTAACGTATGAATCGTCATTTAACAGACTTTCATATTCTTTTTGAAGTTCTTTCGGAATGGTTTGCAACGAAAGTGCCACAGCTTGCCGAACAAATAAATTATTGCTTTCAAAAGCAATTTTATAAAGTGGAATTGTTTTAGAAATAGGTTCATCAACCAATTGGTAAACCGCTTCCTGCCCAATAAAATCATTCGGAAAGGTGAGCGCCGTTTTCAACTGAAGTTTTTTATCCGCTAAAGACGTAGCTCGAAGCGCAGAAACTTCAAAGTATTTTTTTATAAATGGAGATTTCAGCAAAGATTGATATGCTTCCTCACTTTGAAAAGCGCTCTGCTTCAACCAATTGTTTTCAAAATCTAAAATATCTATTTGTGAAACTGTTTTCACTTCATTTAAAAAATCTTCGGTTGAAACATTTTTGAATTTGTATTTATCCAAATAATTTTTGATTGCAGTTTTAAAAGCCTCATCGCCAATTTTCTCCCGCAAAATATGAAGCGCCCAAGCTCCTTTTTGATAAAACGTAAGCGAACTGGCTTTCGGGTTTAAAAGCGATTCGCCTTTGCCATCATCACTGGCAGCCTTTAATTGCTCAGCTGTTTGGTATAGTTGCCAATAATAATAATCATCCTCGAAAATATCTCTTTCCGCTAGTAAAGCGTAATACGTCGCAAAACCTTCCTGCAACCAGTGATCTTCATTTGCTTTCTCAGTAACCATGTCGCCAAACCATTGGTGGGCGAGTTCATGAGCGTTTACGTTGACGTAACTTCTATCGTTAAAACCTGTGGAATCGACCATAAACGCTTCGGAAAAAAAAGTGGCAGTTGTGTTTTCCATTCCAGCATATAGAAAATCGCGAACGGGAACTTGCTTGTAGTTTTGCCACGGATAAGCAACACCGATTTCAGTTTCCAAAAAATCAAAAATCTGTTTGCTGTAGCGATACGTTGGCTCAACATTTAATGAATCTGAAGGTTTGTAATACAATTCCAAAGGAATTCCAGAATTTGAAACGATTTCTTTTTTGGCGAAATCACCGATTGCGAATGCTACCAAATAGCTGGACATTGGTTCTTCCATATCATAAAACCAAGTATTCTCACCATATAATTTATTGAATGCTTTCAATTTTCCATTTCCAATAATCGTTTTATCGCTCGGAGCAAAATACATTAAATCAAATTCAATTTTCTCGTTAACATCGTCAATACTCGGGAGCCAATGCGAAGTATCTTTGCCTTGACCTTGTGTCCAGATTTGGTCGTCAAAGAAATATAAGGTTTGCTTAGGTTCCATTTTATACTGAAAAACTGCGGTGTAGGTTTTTCCTTTTTCAAAGTTACCAATAAACCACACTTTTGATTTATCAGAACTTATCTCGAAATTCTTCGCTTCACTTTCAGTAATATCAATATTTACAGCATCCATAAAAATGGAGTCGGTATTCACTAGAACTTTAAATGTTGTTCCAAATCGCCCCCATATTGTCTTTTCAGTCGAATTAGGTACAATACCTGCTTCAATCTTCAAAAAATCTACAACATCAGTCTGCTGTGCAAAAGCCGTAAAACTTGAAAAGAAAAGTGCAATAAGAAATTTATTCATTTTAAAAAGAGCAATTTTTATGAGTTAGCAAATTACAAATTTTCAACCAATGCTTCCCGCTCGCAACCAAATTTGTATTTTCGTTTTATGAATGCCAATTTCCTGCAAACTCCAATAGATTACCTAAAAGGCGTCGGCCCAAACCGGGCAGATTTGCTTAAAAAAGAGTTGGGCATCCACACTTTTCAGGATTTACTGAATTTTTTTCCGAATAGATATTTGGATCGGACACAGTATTATAAAATTGTGCATTTGCAGCAAACCAATTCCGAAGTTCAGATTATTGGGAAAATCACACACATTAAAACCGTAGAACAAAAACGCGGAAAAAGGCTGGTTGCAACTTTTATTGATGAAACTGGTTCAATTGAATTGGTTTGGTTTCGCGGACAAAAATGGATTCGGGAAAATTTAAAGTTGAATGTTCCCTATGTAATTTTTGGAAAAACGAATTATTTCAACAACAGTTTTTCGATGCCGCATCCAGAAATGGAATTGCTGGATGCGCACGAAAAAAGCATCCGTTCTGCCATGCAACCTGTGTATCCTTCCACCGAAAAATTGGGGAACAGCGGCATCACAAATCGAGTGATAAATGGACTGATGCAACAGCTGTTTTTAGAGAGCAAAAATACCTTCGCGGAGACCCTCTCAAAACCACTTTTGGAACAGCTAAAATTAGTCTCAAAAAAGGAAGCACTTTTCAACATACATTTCCCCGAAAGTCAGGCACATTTGGCACGTGCAACTTACCGATTAAAGTTTGAAGAATTGTTCTATATTCAACTGCAATTAATCAGGAAAAATTTAGTTCATAAATCGAAAATTAAGGGGTATCCTTTTGATATAATTGGGCACAATTTTAACACCTTTTTTTCAGAACATTTACCCTTTGAATTGACCGAAGCACAGAAGCGAGTGATTAAAGAAATTCGAAACGATTTGGGCAGCAACGCACAAATGAATCGACTCTTGCAAGGCGATGTGGGTTCGGGCAAGACAATAGTAGCACTAATGGCAATGTTAATAGCACTTGACAATGGTTTTCAAGCCTGTTTAATGGCTCCGACTGAAATTTTGTCAGTACAGCACTATAACGGTTTAATTGAATTATGTAAAGAATTGAACACCAGTATTGAATTACTAACTGGCTCAACCAAAACTTCAAAGCGACGAGAAATCCATAAAAAACTCGAAAATGGTGAGTTAGACATCCTTATTGGCACCCACGCCCTACTCGAAGATAAGGTAAAATTTAAAAATTTAGGGCTTGCTATTGTAGATGAGCAACACCGTTTTGGAGTGGAGCAACGCAGCAAATTATGGCACAAAAATGAGTACCCACCACACGTACTTGTAATGACCGCTACCCCCATCCCCCGCACCCTTGCCATGAGCGTTTATGGTGACCTAGATATTAGTATAATCGATGAGCTTCCGCCGGGCAGAAAAGACATTAAAACTGTGCATCGTTTTGATGCAAATAGACTCAAGGTTTTTCGCTTTATTAGGGACGAAATTTCGAAGGGTCGGCAGGTGTATATTGTGTACCCTTTAATACAAGAAAGTGAGACCATGGATTACAAAGATTTGATGGACGGATATGAAAGTATTGTACGTGAATTTCCCTTACCCAATTATCAAGTTTCCATCGTTCACGGACAAATGAAATCTGCCGATAAAGAATATGAAATGAACCGTTTTGTAAAAGGCGAAACACAAATTATGGTCGCCACTACGGTTATTGAAGTTGGCGTAAATGTTCCAAACGCTAGTGTAATGATTATTGAAAGTGCGGAACGTTTTGGGCTTTCACAATTGCACCAATTGCGTGGACGAGTTGGTCGTGGTGCAGAACAGAGTTATTGTATTTTAATGACCAGCCACAAACTTTCCGCAGATGCAAAAACCCGTTTGGAAACAATGGTGAGCACCAGCGATGGTTTTGAAATCGCGGAAGTGGATTTAAAACTCCGCGGTCCCGGCGATTTGATGGGAACACAACAAAGCGGCGTACTAAATCTTCGAATTGCCGATATAATAAAAGATTCAGAAATATTAAAAATCGCGAGAAGTTACTCAATGCAAGTGTTGAAGTCAGACCCAAACCTGTCTTCCGAAGAAAATATTCCTATAAAAAATACGTATGCACAGCTTGTGAAGTATCGAAATATTTGGAATTATATTTCATAATCAAATTATTAAATTTTATAAGTACTGCAGTTCCATAAAGGGGGAAAAAACCAATCCATTTAGGGGGATTTCCCCTTAACTAATTAAATCAATTTTTCGTATTTTGTTAGATGTTAGAAAGATATGGGCCAAAACACCCAATCTTAAACCATATATAATGTTTAAAACATTTATTCCATCCAAGATTCTACAACCCTACATCGCATTTTATTATACCATAAAATGCAAAAAGGTGGATTACGAGTCTATAATTAGTGAATATTGTTTACCGAATGGATTGGGGATAATGGGATTTCATTTTTATGGTTCTTTTTATATAGTTCAAAAAAAAGAAAAAAAAGAACTCCCGAGATTTTATACTGTTGGTCAGCAAACAAGTTCTTATTACATAAAATCAGACTCGAATATTGTGGAATTTTATGGAGTAACGTTTAAACCAACCGGATTATGGCATTTTTTTGGATTGGACATGTCATCAATTACAGATAAGGCTATTGCAACTACTTCTCTCTTTCGTTGTGATATTCAGAAATTCTCGAAACAATTTGATGAACATCAAGCACCTGCATCAAAAATAAAACTTATTGAAAAACTTTTTCTTGATGAATTGTTAAGTGTTCAACCTCAATTAAATGTTATTGATTCAGCTATTCTGAGAATAAATGAAACTTACGGTTGTTGTTCAATTTCAGAGCTTACTAGTTACCTAGGGATTAGCGCGCGCTATTTTCAAAAACAGTTTAAAAAAATGGTTGGCATCACGCCTTCGGCTTACAAGCGCATTGTGCGTTTTAATTTTATGTTTGCCGAAATTAAAAAGGGTACTCCCATAGATTGCAAATCTTTAAGTGCGCTCTATAATTATTATGATTTTCCCCATTTCTCCAGAGACTTTAAAAAATATTGTGGAGCCAGTCCTTCTAAATTTCATATTGAAAAATTCAAATTTCTTGAAGAATTAATGGCTTCACAAGTGTTGGTTTAACAACCGCTATAAAATTTTTAAATTTCCCCATATATCCCCATATAATTGATTTTTTTTAAGTAAGAATGGGCGGTTTTATACAACTCACTAATAAGATTTCCAACTACTTTTAAAGTCGAAACTTCATTTTAACTCCCCCAATTAATTTTAAAAGGAATATTAACCTATTTAAAACTAAGATTATGGGACATTTAAACTTTATCAATTCTGCAGCAGAGAACTACTTTGCGGGTCACCCTGCTTCATTCCAATTAAAAGACAATAATAAATCTGATACACGAAGGAAAGGGCATCGGTGTAGCAAAATGAACTATTTTCTAATCTTAATTTTAGGCCTTTTCACTTCAGTCTGCTTTGCTCAAAACAACGCACCCCAAATTCAAATTACTGATGTAGTAGCAGATGAAATTGCAAAAACACTTACCGTTAATTATTCTTTAAGCGATGCTGAAAGTAATATATGTGAAGTATGGCTCAAAATGTCATTAGACGATGGAACTTATTTTGAAACAATTCCACAAGCAAACATTACCGGCGATATCGGTACAGGCATTAATCCCAATCCAACACTTTCCCTAATTTGGAATTACTCAAATTTAACAGTGGGAATTAGAGATGTAGACATTAAACTATTTGCCTCCGATAACCAAGCGGTTGATATAGCCGAAATGGTGAGTCAGGTAGATGAAGCAAGATTATTGAACGACTTACAGTTCATTGAAGGTGAGCGGCATTATTTAACGGCTCCTGTTCATTTAGAAGAAGTACGCACCTATATAGAAGATGCCTTTATTGATGCAAATCTTCAAACTGAACGCCAAGACTTTGTTTTCTTAGGTAATGCTATGCAGAATATTTTGGGGCGCAAGCCAGGTTCTAAAAATGAGGCTTTTACCTATATTATTGACGCTCATTTTGATGGGGTACCTGGCAGTCCAGCTGCAGACGACAATGGCTCTGGAGTAGCTGGAACATTAGAAGCACTTCGCATACTATCACAATATTCTTTTGAGCATTCTATTCGTTTTATTGGGTTTGATACAAAGGAGCCAGGCTTTATAGGAAGCTATTGGTATACTCTCAATGGCATTAAACCATTTGAAGAAATAAAAGGCGATTTTAATTTTGATGACGACGGTTATTATACCAATGAAATAAATACGCAAACCGTACCTGAGAATTTCGCTACACTATATCCCGAAATTTTTCAAATGCTTGTAGATGATGAGTTTCGAGGTAATTTTCTTCTTGGATGTGGCAACACCATTTCAGATCCTTTATTGGCAGCATTTGTTGATGCCTCTGAAACGTATGTTCCAGAATTAAAGGTTATTACAGTCTCTTTATCTGGTAATGGTGAATTAATTCCTGATCTAACCTATGGTGATCATTTTAGGTTTTGGGAATCTGGCCTACAATCGCTGTTGCTCACAGATACAGCATTTTTCAGAAATCCCAATACTCATTCTCCGGGTGATAGCATTGCCACGCTCGATTTCGAGTTTATGAAAAATATAGTAAAAGCAACCTTGGCAACCGTTGCTGAACTCGCCGTACCCATAAGTGCAGGTTTTGACCAAGCCGATTTATCTATGTTACTGGGCATTGGCGAACACGAGCAACAGTTTGCTGCAGACATATTAATATTCCCAAATCCTTCAAATGGACTCTTATCATTAAGGGTTGTGAATGCTAAAACTGGATTTACCTCACTTGTTGAAGTTTATGACTTAGCTGGAAAACAAGTTTACCAAGATGTTAAAGAATTTTCAGCAGGCACCAGCAATTCTAAAATCAATTTACAAAATTTAGCTAACGGCTCTTACATACTTAAGCTGAAATCTGAAAATGTCAAAAAATCCATTCCTTTTGTTATTGCGGATTGATTTCCAATTTTAAGTAAGGAGGGTGAAACTCTCAATAAGTTTTAACTATCATTTTTTGTTACAGATTTTAATGAAAGTTTGTTATATCTGAAACCTCAATTTTAAATTA
Organism: Flavobacteriales bacterium; assembly: GCA_038259585.1. Taxonomy (GTDB): domain Bacteria; phylum Bacteroidota; class Bacteroidia; order Flavobacteriales; family Flavobacteriaceae; genus Aequorivita. Next base: position 59,370 of record JBBSOQ010000007.1, read on the forward strand.
AAATTTACTATCAATTTAAAACTACAATTATGAAAAAAATTATTTTATTGGCAGCAATTTTTGCCACGAGCTTAATAGCAAATTCTCAAATCGTTATAAATGAAGGTTTCGAGGATCCTGCAAATTTAATAGACTACTTTACAGTAAATGTAAGTGATATTCCAAATGAGGATTGGTCCCTGGGAGGTCCTTTTGATGCGTATGACGGTTCGTCACAATCCTATCTATCAGCATATTGGGCAGCTACATCTGGTTCAATAATAGACACTTGGGCTATAACTCCTCTTTTGGGTTATAAAAATGGCGACATTGTGAGCTTTTATACAAGAACAGAAACAGGAAGTAATGAACCTGACAGATTAGAATTACGGATAGATCCTACCGGCGATGGAAACAATCCTACGCCTGTAGATCAAGGTTCCTATACAGAATTGTTATTATCAATCAATCCCAATTTAGATGTTGGGGGCTATCCTGAGGATTGGGAATTACAGACTATAATTATTTCTGGTCTTCCACCAGGTATAACTTTTACAAGATTTGCATTTAGGTATTGGGTAACAGATGGCGGACCTAACGGTTCTAATTCATATGGAATTGGAATTGACCGTTTTGTTGTTGATGGGGCTATTTTAGGTCTTGAAAATTTAGCTTTTGAAGATTTTAACTATTACGTTGCAAAAAACTTTTTGAATATTTCTGCAGATATACCAATGGAAAATGTTGTGCTTTATAATATGATGGGGCAAAAAGTTATTTCACAAAAACTAACCCATAACAATGAAACCGTTGACCTTTCTGGATTGCAGTCTGGAATATATATTGCTACTCTTTTTATTGATGGCGTGAGCAAAACCTTTAAAATTTCTAAAAATTAGTTTATAATTATATTTAATTGAAAAGAGCGGCTTTTGTCCGCTTTTTTTTTACTCATCAACTCATGTATTTCAATTTGTTGCTACAATCATTACCTTGTCACAAATAAATCAAATATATTTAAAACCTAAACAAACTTAAACGTCATGAAAAAAACACTACTCTATTTTCTTCTTATTATTGGTTCTGTTGGAACTGTGAACTCTCAAACGGTTGTTACCTTTTACACAACATTAGGCGATTTTGAAGTGGAACTTTATGATGCACAAATGCCCATTACAGTTGGTAATTTTTTAAGCTTGGTAGATCAAGAATTTTATGACGGCATAATTTTTCACCGCGTTATTAAAAATTTTGTGGCTCAAGGTGGAGATCCTACAGGAACTGGAAGTGGCGGTCCTGGATATACAATTCCAGATGAATTTCATCCTGATCTATCAAATGTAGAAATGACGCTCGCTATGGCAAATGCAGGACCAAATACTGGAGGAAGTCAGTTTTTTATTAACCTTAAGGATAATATCTTTTTAGATTATGATAAACCACCACTTTCATCTGCACACCCTGTATTTGGAATAGTAATTTCAGGCTGGGATGTGGTTGAATTGATTGAAAATGTTCCCGTTAACGGAAATGACAGACCTATTACTCCTGTTGTAATGAATATGGTTAGAGTTACACAACCGCTCGCAATAAATGAATTTGATACTAATACATCCTCATTCACTATTTATCCAAACCCAGTTACAACTGAAAGCATTATTGATATAAACAGTAAAACAACTGCTATGACGTTGTTTTCTATAGTGAGTGTAAATGGTGCAGTGCTAGCTTCACAAAATATTCAGTTGAATGAAGGGGTTAACAAAATTAAATTATCAGATTTTCAAATAAACAAACTTCCTGTTGGAATGTATTTTATGACTATAAACAATAATGATGTTGTTACGCAGAAACGTTTTTTAATTTCTGAATAATTAGATTTTTTTTGTTAAAAACAAATATTATTTATTTGAGCTACAAGTTTTTCTATGATTTTTCAGATAGAAAAACTTGTTTGCTTTAATTACTTTTACAAAAAATAAATCCCTAGATGAAATCATTTCCCCAGTTAGCAACTCTTCTTTTCTTTAGTAGTTTTTTCAGTGTTAATGCACAGGTTTTCAACCCTTATTACAACGGAGTTGTTGAAAATGTTTCCGCTTCAAACCTGCTCGATGATTTAACTACGTTGGTGGATTTTGGTGTAAAAGAACCTGGAACTAACGAAATTGAAGATGCGAAAGATTGGATAATTGCCCGCTACCAAAACTTGGGATACACAGCTATTGAAACGCAGGATTTCAATGTTTTCGGACAAACTACCTCAAATATTATTATCACAAAAACTGGAAGTGTCTACCCAAATACGTTCCTGATAATTGATGGGCATTACGATACCGTAAACGGTCCTGGCGCCAATGACAACGGTAGCGGAACCGTTTTGCTACTAGAGCTTGCAAGATTGCTGAAAGATGTAGACACAGAATATTCCATCAAATTCATTCACTTTAGTGGCGAGGAAGAAGGGCTAATCGGGAGTGAGTATTACGTTAATAATACCGTGATTCCCCAAAATCTAGATATAAAATTGGTTTTAAATATTGACGAAGTGGGTGGCGTTGCTGGAATGAACAATAACACCATTGTTTGCGAACGTGACGAAGATTCACCAAACTCTAACAATGGAGCTTCTGCACTGGCTACGCAAGAAATGGCGAATTGTTTTGGGCTGTATTCAAACTTGCAAACTGAAATATCTTATGCCTATGCTTCAGATTATATGCCTTTTGAAGATAATGGTGAAGTGATTACGGGTTTATACGAAGCAAACGAATCACCTTACCCACACACGCCGGACGATGTTATTGAAAACATGGATCCCGACTATGTTTTTGAGGTTACAAAAGGTGCTTTGGGCTCTGCACTTCATTTTGCGGTAGGGCGAGAGCCACTGGGCGTTTCGGAAAATAGTTTTGCTGAAAATATTATTGTTTACCCAAATCCTTCCAACGGAAAGTTCACAGTCAATTTAAACTCACTTTCCGAAGAAAATATGGAACTTAAGGTTTTTGATGTTTTGGGGAAAACGGTTTACACCACAAACTTGAATAAAACAAACAACACTTTGGATTTAAGTTTTTTGCAAGTTGGAATTTATGAGGCTATTTTTAAAAATGGGCAGACTTTGATTACCAAAAAGATTGTTTTGGAGTGATGTAATTGTTTTAGTTTTTGTATAACCATAAAAGAAATAGTGCAATTATCCGCATGTGGGCATTAATTGGAATCATATGAATAAACTAATTACACTAACCTTTTTGTGCTTCTTTATTTTAAGTTGTGGAAATGATGAGAGAACAGTAAACCTAGAGGCGGAAATCCAAAATTTACGACAGCGGAATGATTCGCTGGAAAGTATAGTTAATGGAATAAAGGACAAATATGTATTTGATAGTCTAACCATTAAACAAATCCCCAATTATCAAATACAAATAAATTGAACTCGATTTATAAAGAGGAAATTGTATTTGTGGGCTACAACGCTAACGGAAAAACTTCGGTTATCATTGGCGACAGTACTTATGTTGACAATGGAATAAAAGTGTTCGACGGAGATACTCTGATTTCTAAAAAAGGCGCATTTCAACACGAAATGAAACTAGTAAAGGACAAAAATTATTATGGAGGAATTCTAAAAACGAAAAATGAATTTGGAAAATCCTACGAAGTTCCGTTCCGTTCCGCTATCGGAGTAATAAAAAACTAGTACACTAATGTATAAAATAATTGCTCAATTTTGGGCTTCACCAAAGGTCGTTGCAAGTTTACTGCGTCTGATTTTGCTGCGGAATATCATCGCATATAAACCCGCAACTTTTTACTCTAACCGTTGTAACCAATAAACGCAAACAACAACTTCTATTGTAAAATTCAAATAAACACTTTGAAATTTAAAAAAAAAGTTAAAACAGTTTTCTGTTTCTAACCGATTGTTTAGCTTTGTGTTGTACTTAGAAATAATGGCAAGAAAAAAAGAATATAATGAAGATGTAGTAGTTGAAAAAGCAATGAATCTTTTTTGGCGAAATGGTTATGAAACTACTTCAATGCAAATGCTTGAAAAGGAAATGGGCATTAATAAGTTTTCTATATATTCAAGTTTTGGGAACAAACATGGGTTATTTATTGAAAGCTTAAAAAGTTACAAAAGAAAAGTAAATTCCATTTTTGAAGAATTTAAAAATTCAAATAATGGTGTTGAAGATATTAAAAACTTTTTTTATAATTCTGTTAGAATTTGTAATGTAGACGGAAATCAAAAAGGTTGCTTGGTTACGAATACTTACAATGAATTTTCAGTTAAAGAAGATGAACAAATTCATGAACAGATGAATTCTTTTATGAATAATCTAAAAGAATTATTTATTGATAAATTAAAAAAGGATTCCAGTAAGGATGAAGAAACTGTTTTAAAACAAGCTAATTATTTGTTATTAGCAAAACATGGTTTGGCAGCAGCATCAAGAGTAAATAGTGAAAAAGAAATAGAAGATTATATAGAAATGACCTTCAAAAATTTATAAACATTTTTTTAAACTTTACCTAAACGATTGTTTAGTTATTTAGTAATTAGTCAAGCAGAAAATATGAACAAAGTATTATTTATCACCAACTTTTTAATGGGGCTTGTCTTATCGCGATTTGCAATTTCAAAATTAGCAGGATGGGAAATTTCAGTTACAGCAATTACAGAAATGGCTAAACCTTTAGGTATTGATCCTACCCTATTCAGAGTATCAACAGGAATACTGATTTCAGCTGTAGTATTGGGTTATTTAGCAACGGCAATTTTTAGTTTGCTAAATAAAAAATCAATAATTAGCTCTAAAATTCCATTTAAAAGTTGGGCTATTTTATTAAATCTTTTCGGATTACTTACAATGTTTGGGGCACTAATAACAGAGTTTTCTTTAAGAGTTGAACCCAAATGGTTATTGGTTTATATCGCTATGGGAATTATCCTCTTTTCAACAACAAATATTTTTATTTTAAACAAACAATACGAATTTCAAAAACAATAAATATTAAAATTATGACAACATTAAAAATTCACAACATTGAAACTGCACCAGAAGGTAGCAAAACATTATTAGAAAAATCTCTTAAAACAAACGGTATGATTCCAGGTTTACACGGAGTTTTAGCGGGATCTCCAGGTCTATTAGAAGCTTACCAAACTTTACACAAATTGTTCACAGAATCATCATTTAATAATGAAGAATTAACTGTGGTTTGGCAAACCATTAATGTAGAGCACGAATGTCATTATTGCGTGCCTGCCCATACAGGAATTGCAAATATGATGAAAGTAGATTCTTCATTAACTGAAGCATTAAGAAATAGAACAGCGATGCCAAATGAAAAATTACAAGCGCTACACGATTTTACGTTAAAGGTTGTTCGCAATCGTGGACACGTAACACAAGAAGATTTGAACACCTTTTATGAAGCAGGCTATGGAGAAAAACAAGTCTTGGAAGTTATTTTAGGCTTATCTCAAAAAGTGATAAGTAATTATACCAATCACATTGCCAACACCCCAGTGGATGCACCTTTTCAAAAATTTGCTTGGAAAGCTGAAACTGTTTAAATCTTAATAAAAGCATAAGTTCAAACCCTTAGTTTGAACTTATCTGCTTTTAAAACAAATTGTAAAAACCAATAAAAATATAAAAGGAACCTATACTTTGGAAAGTTAATTTCCAGCATAACTGAGTTTTTTGAAACGATTAAAAATTCGATTTATTGACATATATTAATTGCTGAGATACCTTTCCCTGAGGAATACTTTATAAAATTTGATGATGTTGCTATTAATTTCTGCCCAAACTAAAAAGAAAGAAAACGCGCTACTATTGTAAACTAAGCTTAAAACAACTTAAGCAGTATAAAGGAGATATTTTTTTCATGATAAATAATTTCCAAACCTCTGAACTTCTCACTTCCCACTTCTCACTTCTTACATAAAATGTAACAAATCTTCAAACCATTCGTCAAATAAACAACCAACTTCCAAAAACAAATACGTGGATAATATTTTAACCATAAATAATCTTACCAAGAAATTTGGCTCTCTTACTGCCGTGGATAACCTTTCCTTTTCTATTGAAAAAGGTAATGTTTATGGCATTTTAGGCCCAAACGGTAGCGGTAAAAGCACCACGTTGGGCATCGTCCTGAATGTGGTAAACAAAACAGCTGGAGACTTTCAATGGTTTAACGGCAATATGGATACACATAATGCTTTAAAAAAAGTAGGTGCAATCATTGAACGCCCCAACTTTTACCCTTATATGACGGCCTTTCAAAACCTTCAGTTGGTGTGTAAAATTAAAGAGGTTACTGAAGAGAAGATTACGGAGAAATTGCAACTTGTGGGATTGATTGATAGGAAAGACAGCAAATTCAGCACCTTTTCTTTAGGGATGAAACAACGTTTGGCAATCGCTTCAGCATTATTGAACGAACCAGAAATATTGATTCTGGACGAACCTACAAACGGTCTAGACCCACAGGGAATTCATCAAATTCGTGAAATCATTAAAACAATCGCTTCACAAGGAACTACCATTTTATTAGCTTCCCATTTGCTGGATGAAGTAGAAAAAGTGTGTACCCACGTGGTTATTCTTCGCAAAGGCGTAAGTCTTTATTCCGGTAGTGTGGACGGAATGAACGCTAGTCACGGTTTCTTGACTATGCAGAGCAATAATATGGATCTACTTCAAAACGCTTTGGAAGGAAATCAAACCTTTGGCACTGTAAAACGCGAAGGAGAATTTTTAATCGCCTACCTCAACAATCCAATGGACGCGGCAGAAGTAAACAAGCTTCTATTTGAAAAAGGAATCACACTTAGCCACCTTGTGAAACGCAAAGAAAGCCTTGAAGAACAATTTCTTGAACTTACCAAACAAAACTAACCGCCAATGCTACGATTGTTAAATATAGAACTCCAAAAACTTCGTTATAACCGTTCAGCTAAGGTTATTTCTATTATATATTTTGTACTTATAACCTTTATAGCCCTTATTGCTTCTATTGAATTCAATTTTGGGGATTTTCACTTTCGTGTGGCTGACCAAGGAATATTCAACTTTCCATATATCTGGCATTTCAACACGTATATGGCGGCCATTTTGAAATTGTTTTTGGCCATCGTGATTGTGTCCATGATGAGTAATGAATATAGTTACCGGACCTTAAAACAGAACCTTATTGACGGTCTTAGCAAGAAGGAATTTGTACTTTCAAAATTCCTGACAGTATTGCTTTTTGCGGGAATTTCAACAATATTTATATTCTTGGTATCTCTCATTTTAGGTTTAAGTTTTTCAGATTATAATGAAGCTAGCATCATTTTTAGCGATATGGAATACATTGGTGCTTATTTCATAAAACTGGTTGCATTTTTCTCTTTCTGTCTTTTCCTTGGCGTTTTGGTGAAGCGATCTGCTTTTGCCCTTGGTTTTTTATTTGTTTGGCAAATTGTTGAATGGTTGTTCTACGGTTTGATGAAATGGCAGTTTTTTAAGGGTACAGAAATTGCAGATAATGTTGCGCAATTCTTCCCGCTAAATGCAATGGCAAACCTTATAAAAGAACCAATAAGCCGTTTGGGAGCAATTCAGTCTGCCGCCAATCAATTAGGTGAAAATTTTACAAAAGATTATAACGTAAGCGCAGTCAATATAATAATTGTACTTGCGTGGACAGCACTTTTCGTATATGGATCTTATGCCATTCTGAAAAAAAGAGACTTATAAAAAGGAAAACTTATAACAGTTTTTTTGCCTATATTTAGCAGGCAATCAACCCCTATGTTTTCTTTGAAGCCTTACTTCTTTATACTTTGTTTATTGCTTTCTGCTGTGGTTTCTGCACAGAATATTGCGCTTTACAAACAGTTTAATGGGCATTATGATTATAAGGCTTTTGGAAACACTCTAAATACGGAAGAAAACGGCCAAGGTGGAGACTGTTTCATTCTTACCAGCAGTAGCGCGGAATTTCAACTACAACCAAACCAAGAAGTGGTTGCTGCATATCTGTATTGGGCTGGCTCTGGCTCTGGCGATTTCAATGTTACTTTTAACCAACTTCCCATTACTGCAGAGCGTACTTTCAATGTACTTTTCACTAGCGGAGGTGTTAATTACATTTATTTTTCTGCTTTTGCTGACGTTACCCAACAATTACAAACCACAGGGAATGGCAACTATACTTTGGCCGACTTAGACCTTACCGAAGTAATTCCTCTTTTTTGCAGCCCCCCAGGAACCGGCACTAACTTTGGCGGATGGGCGGTGACAGTTGTGTATGAAGACGTTACGCTCCCGCTAAACCAAGTGAATGTTTTTGACGGTCTGGAAGGCGTTTCTCAAAACAACCAAACCTTAAATATAACGCTGGATAACCTTTTAGTTCTAGATACTCAAGGAGCAAAAATCGGGTTCTTGGCTTGGGAAGGCGACAGAGGCATCGCCATAAACGAAACCCTTCGCATCAATGGAAATATTCTTAGCAATCTACCGCTAAACCCTGCGGACAATGCCTTTAACGGCACCAATAGTTTTACGGGCAGCGATGTGCTTTACAATATGGACATCGATGTATATCCTATATCAAATTTTATAAATACGGGGGACACTTCGGCAGCTATCCAACTTACTAGCGGGCAAGATTTTGTGATGGTGAATAATATTATCACGGTTTTAAATACTGAACTACCCGATGCTACTATTTCCATAGACAACATTATTGGCGGCACTGAATGCGGTAATCGGGAACTTACAATAGATTACACCGTTTATAATTTGAATAGCACAGATATTTTACCCGCAGGAACGCCGATAGCTTTTTATGCAGATGAAACTTTGGTGGCACAAAGTGCAACCGTCAACATTATTCCTATTGACGCACAGGAAAGTGGAACTATTACTCTCACGATTCCCAACACTGTTGCAGCAGATTTTATTCTAAAAGTAGTTGTTGATGATACTGGAAATGGAACAGGTATTGTGGAGGAAACCAATGAAGAAAACAACGAAGACGAAACGCCAATTCACTTGCTTGTAAACCCTGTAATACAAGGGCTTCATAACTTGGAAACTTGCGATGTCCAAGGGATTGAAACTTTTAATCTTACAGAAGCTACCTCACAAATAGACCCGATTTACACATTGAGTTTTCACCTTATGGAAACCGATGCGCAAAACAATATAAACCCAATTTTAAACCCTGAAACTTTTCAAAATACCGAAAACCCGCAAACCATTTATATTCGTGTTTCAAACCCAGATTGTTTTCTCATTGACAGTTTTACGGTGGAAGTACTTATCTGTCCTTTGCCCGATGCAAGTATAGAAATCCCAAAAATTTCTGCTTGTCGCGACAGGGCTTTGATGTTACCGTTTACAGTTTATAATTTGGAAGCCACAGCCTCTTTGCCAGCCAATACCTCAATAGCTTTTTATGTGAATGGGGTTATACTTGCACTTTCCAAAACACAACAAAACATTCCAATTGACGGTAGTGAAAATGGCGAAGTAGAATTGTTATTACCGGACAGTTTACCAGATACATTTACAATCACAGCAGTTGTGGATGACGATGGAAACGGCAATGGTTTAATAGAAGAACTTCGGGAAGACAATAATAGTTTTACGCAAACCATTTCTTTTGAAAGCATTCCCGCTATTCCTAATTTGCCAAATCTGTTGGAATGTGATAAAGGTTTTGATACCGCTCTTTTTGATTTGACTTTGCAAGATGAATTAATTCGCACTGGGACTAATGGTATGGTTCAGTATTTCACTACTTCCGAAGATGCTTTGCAAAATACGAATCCAATCTCAAATCCTTCCGAATATCAAAACAACAGTGATCCACAAACCATTTATGTGCGCTTGGAAAACGAAATCTGTTTTGCCACTGCTTCCTTTTTATTGACCACCGAAAACTGTGCGCCTTTTATTCCACAGGGTTTTTCACCTAATGGTGATGGTATAAATGATACTTTTGAAATAAGTAACCTACTGAATATTTACGAAAGCTTTGAACTGAATATTTACTCCCGCGAAGGAAACTTAATACACACCGCCCACAACGCCGATGGCTTTTGGGATGGTGTAGCTACAAAAGGACTTCTCTTTACAGGAAATACTGTGCCTGTTGGCACTTACTATTACGTTCTAGTTTTAAACGACCCCAAATATCCCGAAGCGTTTATTGGGTGGGTTTATGTAAATTATTGATAATTAAACAATATAAACCCCAATGAATACAGAAAACTGCAAATGCCATAACCCTCCTATCCTTTCTTCAAATTTTACAAAAAACTTTATTGGCATAGATACCAAAAACGGTAGGTTTGGGGAAGTTACTATTGAAAACTGCAAATACTGTAATTCTAAATGGTTACATTATTTTGTTGAATATGAATCTTTTTCCGGCTCTGCAAGATGGTATAGAGGTTTAATCTCTGAAGAAGAGGTTCCAAACATTACGCCTGCAAACGCCGTTGATAAGTTAAAAGCATTGGAATGGTATCTCTTTGGGGGAAGCTATTTCAACTCAACTGGGGAACGAGGGAGCGGAAAGATTTCAATAGATTTATGAAAAAAAAATCTGTTTTGAGAACCTTGAGCGAAGATGAAGTAATAATTCGAGAATATGAAAACATTCAGAAACTCGGAATACTAAATGTTGAAACTCTTACTTTTAATTGGGAACACAAGCAAGTAGTAAATTATAATCCTTCTGGTTTCTGTCAAAAAATAGGGAATCAATGTTTGACTATTTTTCGACATAAAGACAAACTCAATTTCTTAGTTAAAAAACAACTCATCGAAATTGATAATGAAACAGAATCACATTTAAAACGTGTTGGAAATGAATTGGTTTTCACATTAAGTAAAAACGGTGCTATTCTCTTTGAACAAAGCCACAAACAAATAAAATCAATTATGCCAATACAAGATGATCCCACTCCTTTTGTAGATGCAGAAGATTTTGATTTAAGAATTCTAATACATAATGTACTAACCGAAAAAGGCCGCCGCGATAGAATTTTTAATACTGATTAAACCTTATCTGCAGCTTCTTCCCCAGTATTTATCGCGCCTTCCATAAATCCCTGCCAATCCGCCAAGTGTTCCCCAGCAAAGTGGGTATTTAGGAAAGATTCCTGCAAAATAGGTCGTACTCTAAACCATTGATCCTTGCCATACATTGCATAAGCTCCTTTGGAATAGTTGTCCGTACCCCAATAATAATTCACCTGATTGTTCAGTTTACTCGCCACATCCCCAAAATGCGGAGTTAGGGTTTCAGCTATCATTTTTGCATTCCACGCGTCGCTTTGGTTGGCAATAACCGCAGCTTTTTCGCCTATGCTGTATGAAATAAGCACGCCTTTATCCGACTTCTGGTTTTTGGTAGCGTGGTAAAAATAATGTGGGCTTTGGTCTGTAATCATATCGAAACTTTCGTCTTTCCAAAAACGGTTGTTGAAGAGCATTGCGTGTTTATTGATTCTTGCATATTGCAATTCGTTGATAGCGCTCACCTTTTCTGTTGGCAAGCCAGGTTGCCAATCTATTTTGTTCATCGCAAAAGTTGGGATGGTACAAATAAGTTTATCGGCTTCGAACATTGTTCCATTGTCGCAATAAACCTTGACTTTTCCATCCTGCACAATTTTGCTAACGGTGTGTTTCAGTAAAATTTTATCTTTTCCTATTTTTTCTGAAAGGCGTTCTGCAAGCATTCCATTTCCACCTTTTATTTTCAAATCCATTTCGTTCTTTTCACTGCTTTCAGCATATTCTGCCAAGGCCGCAAACGAAGAAACCTGACGAATGCTTTCCCCAAAATCGGTACTATCCAAAAGCTCACGAATATCCAAATCACGACCATCACAACCGTTTTGAACCAAATAGCGCCACCAATCCATTTTGTCCATAACTAATTTATCCTTTTCGGTAAGATTGCCGTAATCTTCCAGCATCTTAGTCATCGTGTTGTTCCAATTATTGCTGTAATCCCACTTCCCCGCTGGGGAATATTCACCTTTGTAAATCATGTGGGTATCAAATTGATTGTTTTGAAGTTCCAAGTTCAATTCCCCACAAAGTTCATGGATTCGGGTATGCGAATTTCCTACCCATTCACCGCCGAGCTCCACTACCAAATCTTTATCCATTTGGTGTGAAAATACGCGGCCACCAATACGGGGTCTGCTCTCCAAAACAATACAATCAATGTTGCGTTGTTTCAGTTTATAGGCCGCCGAAAGCCCTGCGAAACCTGCGCCAATGATTATTACTGATTTTGCTTTTGGAGTGAAAATGTTTCCAAAGGAAGGAGTTGGCAAAAAGATAGTGCCAGCGGTAGCCACAGATACCTGCTTGATGAATTTTCTACGGGTTGTCATAACGGTTGGTTTTAGTTGTTTAATTCTATATTTTGAAAATAAAAATCTTTTCAAAAGTATTTTTCCTATCCGTTATGCCTGCAACACATACTTTACTTTAATAAATTTTACCAGCTTCCACCACCGCCACCACCAAAACCTCCTCCTGATGAACCACCGCCAGAGCCACTACTAGATGGTGAACTAACCATTGTAGACTGTGCCGATGCTATTGAATCTGAGAAGGAACTTGAAAAATTGTGCATAGTAAACGCTCCTGCGGAAGAAGTATACCAACTTGGCGGTTGCAAATTAAGCGCCTCAAACTTCTTCGCCCATTGTGAAAAAAGACCAAACGCGAGGGCATAGCCCATAGTAGTTTCAAAATAAGTAGGGCTATCCTGCAAAAGCATTTTCAATTTGTTTTCCTCAGCCACTTTTATAAATTGCTTAAATCCTTTTAATTCTGAAAAAGCCTGATTGCCTTTGGCATTTTTCTTCACCAAATGTGCAGTCATAAACAATAGAAAAATGGTAATTGGAATTACTGCTAAAGCAGCCCAAAGACCCCAAGTAAGCAAAAAGATGACTAAAAGAACTATTCCACCAATCAAAACAGTTACAATTGTTTTGGTTTGTATTTTTTTGGCTTGAGCATCATAATAAATCTGTGCTTGGCTTTTCAGTTTTGTTTTGGCGCTCGCCATTGTTGTATAAAAAGAATCTATTAAACTACTGATTAAAACATCTTTCTCACCAGTTCCATAATAGCTCCCAAAAAGTCCATTAAACATTTCTTCTTCATAATCTGGAGAACCCACTGGCAATGGTCTTAGTCGAGTTAACTTTGTATCTTCCTTTCCGAACCACCCTTTTTTGGGAATTTGCTCCATTTTAAGAATACCTCTTGAACCCCAATAAGGAATTAACGATATTAAGTCTGGAGTATCTGCACTGTCATCTACTAAAAAACCTGCCATTGCTGGATCCATGCCATTTGGCGGAAAATAGCTAATGGTTGCCACTACCCTATCATCTTTGCCGTATTTGTTCCAAACCCAATAAAAAATAAAAAGCAGGAAGCCCAAAATTAACGTCCATCCATAATCAGCCCAAAAAGGCCACCAAGGTTTTATTTCTTTAATGGAATCAGAAGGAAGATTGAGCAATACCGTTACACTTTGTCCGGGCATGGAAAAGAAATTTTCTATACTTTTCGCTGTAAACACGCCGTCAATATAATTTACGTCAAAATAGTTGCTCGGTGTTGTTTCACCGGTAACTCCTGAATAAACGTTTATAGCCCCCAAACCTGCATTTATGCTTTCCGGTAAATGGATAGTGAATTCAAGCTGATTAAAAGTTGCGTTCCATCCAGAGGGTTTAATATTCCAATAAAACCGAATCTGCGAATCCTCAAAAAGAAAAGCGTTGTAAACCCTGTATTTTATTTGATAATGCTGCGGACCAAAAACCGTTACATCCTTATCCCCTATTTTTATTTGAAGGTTATCGCTGAGTTTCTGCACAAAATTTGGATCCGACTCAAATTTATGACCTAGCACCTCAACATTTCTTATTTTTATTCTGCGCTTTTCCTGATTTCCTTCGGCGGTAAGTAAATCATAGTTTAATTGTATGTCTCTATAAATCCCGTGCTTGTATGCCGTGAAATTTAGATCGTAATTCTCAACCACATCAAAATACCCCTCCTCACTGATATAAATATCAACCTGACTATGTTTAACATCAAAGCCTTGGGCAAACCCTTTCAAAAAAAACATAAAACCACAAAGAAGCATAATTAGCTTTCTATTGTAGTTGGTGTTTTTTGTTATCATTTGGACTGTTGGATTATTGGATTGTTGGATTATTGGATTGTTTAATTGTGTAATTGAAAATTCACCTACTCACATATTCACCTACTCACCTTTTTAATTAAAACTCACTTTCACGTTCTCTCGTTCGGCAGCTTCTGCTTCAAAAAAGTCGAAATGTTGATAGCTGAACATACCTGCAAACAATACACCCGGCATACTTTCGCCATAGGTATTGTTCTCACGCACGGTTCCATTGTAATAACGGCGACTGCGTTCTAGATTTTCTTCTATTTCGTTTAGTTTTTGTTGTAGGTCCAAAAAGCTAGCATTTGCTTTTAAATCTGGATATGCTTCTCCTAATGCAAAAATACTTCGCAAAGTTTGTTGGAGTTGGTTTTCAGCTTTAATCTGTCCATTAATATCATCAGAAGGCACTGCCATAGCTGCATTACGAGCGTTGATAACACTTTCCAAAGTTGTCTTTTCATGCGTGGCATACCCTTTTACGGTTTCCACTAGGTTGGGAATCAAATCATAACGGCGTTTTAAGGCAACATCTATATTACTCCAAGCATCTTTCACCATATTTTTGTTTTTCACAAAACGGTTAAAGACTACAACAAGTAAAAGGGCAATTACAACTAGAACGCCGAGAAGAAGAAGGACAATACTCATATTGGTTTATTATTTATGGTTAATTAGCTATTTAAGTAATCATTTCATAATGAATTACTAAGATACATTTTAATTCGTTTTATCATCAAAACCAGCAAATAAAATATAGGCGGAGCATAATTATTTTTAAAACAAAATCATTAATTTAAACGCTTCATTTCAACGGAAAGAAAACCGTTTATGAAAACACTAACCAACCAATTACTATTTTGAAAATAACTACCTACCTCCTCTTTTTCCTATTGCTCCCTTTCTATTTATTCTCACAAAACGACAGTATTCAAAAGAAACTTGTTTTTTCGGGTGATTTTAGATTTAGGGTTGAGCAAGACTGGGATTCCAAAAAATCTGACGGCTCTTTACGCGAGGATAGAACACGTTTGCGTTACCGCGCAAGATTGGGTGCGACATACGCTTTTAAAGATTGGGTTTCCTTTGGGATGAAATTCCGTACTGGACAACCGAATAAACAACAAGATCCGCAGCTCACTTTGGGCGATGAGTTTAGCAGTCTGCCTATTGCTTTTGAAAAGATTTATGCAAATTTCAACTATAATTGGTTGAGCGCTTGGATCGGGAAAAACACCTTTCCATTTGAAAAACAGAACGAGCTTTTTTGGAGCGATAATGTGTTTCCAGAAGGCATTTCCCTTTCGGGGAAATTTAGTTTTGAGAATGAATTTGTGCAATCCCTAAAAGTGAATACTGGGCATTTCATTTTTGCTACCAGCGGCACTTCCTTAGGAAAAGACAGCTATTTTGAAGGTATTCAACTGGTTTCTTCTCATTGGCAAAACAGAGTTAAGTTTTTTCCTGCTTTTTATTATTTCAAAAATATGCCAAATATTCCTGATGGTGGTGACACTTTCAACATTAACTATTCAGTTGTCCATCTTGGAACCAATGTCTTACTTCTGAAAAACCCAAAAATAACCGCTGGTTTTGATTACTATCAAAATGTACAGGATTACAACGGCAACGATTCCATTCCAAAGTTTTTACAGGATCAAAAAACGGGTTATGTGGCAAATGCAGGCATCGGGAAACTGGACAAAAAAGGCGATTGGAAAGTACAACTTACCTATACTTATTTGGAGCGCTTTGCCGCAGTGGATTATCTAACCCAAAACGATTGGGCACGTTGGGATTATTCTTCACAAGGTTCTCCCGATGGTAGACTCACAAACTTTAAAGGACTAGAAATAATGGCTGGCTATGCCCTAGCTGAAAATATGGATCTAAAAGTGCGATTTTTTACCGTTGAACAAATCGTGCCATACGGAATAGCAAAGGAAAATGGAAACCGCATACGCCTAGATTTTAATATTGGGTTTTAGTACTTTTGAAAAATTCTTTTAGAAAGCCTAATGTCGCAAACAGATTTATTTAATTTTGAAATGGATACAGAGCGAAATCTGTTGCCCAAAGATGGCACAGTAAATTATTTCGGAACCGTTTTTTCTACTGAAGAATCCAATCGTTATTATGAAATATTACTTAATACAATCGATTGGAAAAACGATGAGGCAATGATTTTCGGTAAAAAGATAATCACCAAACGCAAAGTAGCTTGGTATGGCGATACAGAGTTTGAATACACCTACTCTAAAATCACCAAAAAGGCACATTTATGGACGCCAGAATTACTGCAACTTAAAAAACAAATTGAGGAAAAAAGCGGCGAAACTTTTAATAGCTGCTTATTAAACCTCTACCATACAGGCGAAGAAGGTATGGCGTGGCACAGTGATGCTGAAAAGGATTTAAAAAAAAACGGCGCCATAGCTTCAATAAGTTTTGGAGCGGAACGCAAGTTTGCCTTTAAGCATAAAGAAACAAAGGAAACCGTTTCCATAAACTTGGAACACGGAAGCCTTTTGATTATGAAAGGAACTACACAAACGCATTGGTTGCACAGACTGCCACCCACTAAAAAAGTAAATGCTGCTAGAATTAATTTGACTTTTAGAACTATTTGTAAGAATTAGTGATTGATCATCCTGAAAGTAAAGTTACTCCTTGTGTGCCTCGTGCACCAAAAGAAAAAAAAGATAAACCGCCTTTGTTGATGATCTATTAAATACAAAGCAATTACATACAATAATTTTCAATGTTTAACCAAATCTGGCAAAAGCACTATTGCACTATACCATATATAATTAATTGCTTAGTTTTAAACTTCTTATGAATCCCGATAGCTATCGGCTTCGAGATTTTCCGTTCGGTTTTATTTGCTAAATTAGTATCTTAAAACAAGTAATTAGTATTACATAAGCGAGTTAAAAACAAAGTCTATGAATCGAAAAAAATCAATACTCATATTCTTAACTGTTCTAATGTCTACTTATTTACTATCTGGACAAAATGATACTGAAATACAGACGAATGAAAGGGAAATAGTAGTAAACTCGAATTCAGATACCCTATCTGTGGGCTATACATATTGGTGGCCCTATTCTGGCCCTTTTATTGGAGCGTGCGGCAATAAATACGCGCTTGTTTTTTTAGGAGTAGTGGCAGAAATTAATACGCCGGTTATAGACACAACTGTATCATATATCCCGCAAACTGGAGTTATTGAAATCACCCAAATATTAAAAAAAGAAAATCTCGAAAATGAAAAATATAATAACCAAAAGTATTTTTCTTCAGATTGCTTTAATGGTGCAAAATTAAAAAAAGGAGATTCCGTGATGGTATTCTGCTATGAATATGAAGGCTATTATTCTATCCCTGGTCCAATGTCTATACTAAAAATAAAAGGTGAAAATGATCCCGCTATTCGTTCTATCAAAAAATATATTAAAAGTGACCAAAATCCAATTGTAATAAAAAATGATATAACATTATGGAAAAAAAAAGGGTTTGGGAATGCCTTAAAACAAATCATTGAATGTCAAGAAACAATTGACATCAAAGACTAAAATGTTTAAGCAACTGACAGATTTCTAAAGATAATTTCTAGAATGATGATATATAATTTAAACCTTAGCAAATAGAAAAATGAGAAATCAAAAACAATGGGTATTCATAGTATCAAGTATTTTTTCCATATTTATGCTTTCTTGTTCAGGCCAAAAATCTACAACTATGATAATAAATAAAACAAAAGATGTGTCAACCGGTGATGGAAAATATATAATATCCTCACCAATTGTGCTTCAACGTTTTATAGCTACTAACAATGGTAAGGCTACAATACAGAAAGATTTTTACATACAGCGTTCAATTCAAGACTATTATATAAAATTCTGTGAAAGTCAAGTTAGCCGTGAAATGTTAGAAACATATCTTTCTACTCAAAAAGATATAATTAAGACCGCCACCCTTGAAATTGAATACCTACAAGGCAATTGGGATGATTGTGATAAAACTATAACACCAGGAAGCAGAACTGGCACATACGTCATTATTCATAGGCTAATCACCTATTAATGAATTGCAAAAACTTGAATACGATTTTTAATAGGATTTAATTTATTTCGATATTGGCACCCTCTAAAAATATGCTGGCATTAAAATGTTATATATCAGTAAATTATGGATGTTAATTATTTTTAAATCAGCTAAAAACAAGAAAAAAGTGTATGATTATAATTAACCAATTAAATAAAGAAAGATTAAATGATTTCTTCGATTATCTGAGTACTCATCTTTCTGAAAATGGAATTAATGAAACTCCGCTTTTCCAGCCTTTATCAATAGAAAAATCAATGTTAAATGATGAATGGAAAGAGAGATTTAAAAATGGATTGAAAAAAGATGCAAATACTGCTGGGTGGAGAAAACTTTGGATTGCCACAAATCAAGAAAATCAGATTGTGGGTCATGTTGATATTCGTTCACACAACGAGCAATATACGGAACACCGAGTACTACTCGGAATGGGAGTAGATAGTAATTTTAGAAAATTGAAAATTGGACAAAAATTAATGGAGTTTATAATCAATTATTGTAAAAATGATGATGCAATTTGTTGGATTGATCTGCAAGTTTTAACAAACAACGAGCCTGCGATTAAATTGTATAAAAAAATGAATTTCCAACTGCAAAGCAGCATGGAAGATATGTTTAGGATTGACAAAACCTCTTACGGTTATACTGCAATGACATTAAACGTAGAATGAAAAGAATAACCCCAACCACCAATAATCGCGTTAAGTAATTGCTTGTTCTAACCAACAACCTTCCCCTTTTGAAAACCTCAATCCTCACAACTCAGCATTTCCAAACCAATAAATGGTCCGGCGGCAACAGTACCCAACTTTATATATTCCCTGCAAGCGCATCTTACGCTGAACGAAATTTCGATTTAAGAATAAGCACCGCCAAAGTAGAAGTTAAAGAATCAACATTCACCTCCTTGCCAGGCATACACCGCAAGCTGATGATTTTGGACGGAGCAATCAACATTACCCATGAAGGTCAATACAGCAAGCATCTAAAACCATTTGATGTTGACACCTTTAGTGGAGATTGGAAAACTACTGCAAAAGGCACCTGCACAGATTTTAATGTGATGACATCAGGCCGGCTGAGAAGCGAGTTATATCATATCGCGATGGAGTCAAAAAGCAGTTTCACACTGAAACCTAAACACACTTCTAAAACTTTGTTTTTATACCCAACTTCCGGAACTAGCCATATGCAGCTAATGAATGAAAAATACATGCTGGAAACTGGAAACTTATTAGTTATTGAAGATGGAAACGTTTCTTCAATTACTATTAATAGTGTAGAAGCTTTGGGGCTTGTTGTTGTGGAAATCTATTAGTCTTTCATATTCACCTACTCACGTATTAATAAATTAAACAATTCAACAAATCAACATAAAGCATAAAGTGATTGTTCATTGCCAATTATTCATTGCTAATTGCTAATTGCTAATTCTCATTTACGGTTTTCCACAAAGTGTGAATTCGAATTATCCCTATATTTGATATTTATCCGCGAAAACCCATAAAACCTGAAAACCAACAACAAAATAATACTTGAGCTGAAAAATGGTTGAAATAACATACGGAAAAGCGCAACTTTCTGATTCTTTAAGAATCTCTGTTTTGCTTAAAACGGTTTATATTCAAACCTATGCCGTAGACGGAGTAACTTTTGAATTTGCCAACTTTATAACCAAAAGATTCTCAGCTGAACACATTGAAACTATAATTAAGGAAAACCCATTAAGACTATTGATTGCATACCATAACGGAAATCCTATAGGGGTAGCAGAACTGATTTACAATAGCAATTGCCCCATTCGGAAAATAGCGGTTCCCGAATTAAGTAAACTATACGTCTTAGAACGATTTTACGGAAAGGGAATTGGATTAGGATTACTCGCATTGGCAGAAAACCAAATTAAGGAGCATGGATTTAAAGAACTAAATCTTGAAGTTTGGCAGCAAAACGAAAGGGCGATAGTCTTCTACAAAAAACAAGGATTTGTTACAATCGGAAATGCGAATTTCCCAATGGAATTTAATACCTATGAAAATTTTGTAATGAATAAAAAGCTGTATTAGAAGAAATATGTCGGACCTAAATAAAATTAAAAATACCAATTCACAAGCTTATATAATCGCTGTGACCTATTAAATTAAAAAACATGAACGAAATAATTTGCCCAAACTGCAAAAAAGCATTCAAAGTTGATGAAGCCGGATTTGCCGATATACTAAAGCAAGTTCGCGATCACGAATTTGAACACGAGCTCAACAATCGGCTAAGCCTTGCAGAAAAGGAAAAAGACAGTGCCGTAAAGCTCGCAGAAGCTAATATAAAAAATGCATTACAGGAACAACTTTCTAAAAAAGATCACGAGCTAACAGTTTTAAAAGCGAAAAGTGACAACGATCTCGCCGAGAAATTAGCTGCTAAAGAACGGGAAATAAGTGACCTTAAATATCAAAACGAATGCTCTCTTGCCGAGAAATTGGCAAAAAAAGAAAGTGAGATTTCTGATATGAAATCCAAAATCCAAAATGCAGATATTGACAAAAAACTATCTGTTGGAGAAGCTATTCGAGCAATTGAAAAAGAACGCGATCATCTGGCCAGCAATTTAAAAATAAAGGAAACCGAAACTCAACTGCTGGAAAAGTCGATTCGGGAACAGTTTACAAATCAGCTTAGCGTAAAGGACGAACTTATTAAACTCAAAGATGAGGATATTGCGCGTTTAAAAGACTACAAGCAAAAGCTTTCCACAAAAATGATTGGCGAAACCTTGGAACAGCATTGCGAAGCCGAGTTCAATAAACTGCGGGCAACGGCTTTTCAAAATGCCTATTTCGAAAAAGACAACGATGCCAGAGGCGGCAACAAAGGCGATTTTATTTATAGGGAAACCGATGAAGCCGGCAATGAAATCATTTCCATTATGTTCGAAATGAAAAATGAGAACGACGAAACCGCCACAAAAAAGAGAAATGAAGATTTCTTTGCAAAACTGGACAAAGACCGCACAGAAAAAAAATGTGAATATGCAGTGCTGGTTTCCTTACTGGAAGCAGAAAATGAATTCTATAACACAGGAATCGTTGATGTAGGCTATAAATTTAAAAAAATGTACGTGGTGCGGCCCCAATTTTTCATTCCCATTATCACCCTGCTTCGCAATGCGGCAATGAACTCCATGCAATACAAAACAGAGCTTAATTTAATAAAAAACCAAAACGTGGACATTACCAATTTTGAGGAAAAAATAAACACCTTTAAGGAGGGCTTTGCACGCAATTATGATCTAGCCAGCAGGCAATTTAAAACGGCAATTGAAGAAATAGACAAAACAATGGATCATCTTCAAAAGACAAAAGATAATCTTTTGGCATCTGTAAACAACCTACGCCTTGCCAATAATAAGGCGGAAGATTTGACAATTAAAAAATTGACCAGAGGCAATCCTACTATGACGGAGAAATTTGATGGACTTTCGGGGAAGGGGGAATAATTTACTTCTTTGCGGTTTTCCGTAATTGGGGTTTTTTAGTTTGATTTATATTTGAATGAATATAGATTTTAAAAACATTTGTATTAGTAATGTTATACACAATTAAAACACAATGGATAAATTAATTAGAATTCATAGAGACAAAGAGCAATTAGATTATAATAAAATTTGGAATGAAGGAATATTTGTTTTTGATTCCAACGTCCTTCTAGATTTATACAGATTACCTAAATCAGCGAGGATTGATTTAATTAGTGTTTTAGAAAATCCAAAAATTAGTAAGCGTATTTGGATTGGATTTCAAGTACTTATAGAGTTTTTAAATAACAGATATGAAGCTATAAGCGACCAGAAAAATAAATTTAATTCTGTTAAACAAATTATCAATAAAGCGCAGCAGAAATATGAAGACCTATACAGTGATTTAGATAGTGAATTAAAGCATTTAAAATTAAATCAACGACACTCATTAATAAATCCAGATAAATTTATAAACTCAAAAAACAAACAAAAAGGCAATAAATTTTTAAATGATTTTTTAAAAAATCTAGAGAGTCTTGAGATAAAACAATCAGATGTAAATGATTATGATGATGTGAAAGAATTAGTTTTAAAAATTTTTAAAGAAAAAATCGGAAAGGGTTTTGAAAGATCAGAATTATTAAAAATATATGAAAATGGAGAAGAGCGATATAAAAAGGAAATTCCTCCAGGATATAAAGACATAAAGAAAGAAGGAGCTTACTATTATGAGGATAAAGAATATATTAGAAAATTTGGTGACCTAATTCTTTGGAATGAGTTGATTGAGAAAGTTATTTCCGATAAAATAAAATATATTGTTTTAATTACTGGAGATATAAAAGAAGATTGGTGGTTTAAAAAAAGAGGGCAGAATTTGGGTCCAAGAAATGAACTTTTAAACGAAATTTACACTAAAGCTCCGGAATTAGACACTTTTTTTATGTATGACACATCAACTTTTTTAAAATATGCACAAACAGAACTCGACTCCAAAATAAAGGATTCCACAATAAATGAGGTTAAGGAATTAATTAAATATAATGATTTGATAAAATATATTGGCATAGAAGAAACTTTAGGCAACATATTAGAAGAAGTTAAAAGATCATATCATTGGATTACCGTTGAAGTGGATAGCTATTTTAAAAATATATCAAGCATTATTGTAAAAGAACATCCAGTTCATATGATATTAATGGAAATATTTTCAAATGTATCTTACCATAGTTCTGATAGATTATTATCTATTAGTTCAGAGGAAAATGAAAAAATAATTAAATTAAAATTCCAGAATTCCATAGACCAATTTAATGCTTCGAAAGCTCTTCAGAGTAGATCAGGTCTTAATAATATTTTAGGGCAATCCTCAAAAATTAATTTTGATTGTCAATTTTATATTGATAACAATATATACACTCTGGAGTTGTATATTCCAAAATAAACGAAACGGAAAAAATAAAACATCAAAATATAGATGAAGAATATGACCAATAATTAGGATGAATGATTACAAGAATTAATAAACTTAAGCGATTCGGTATTTATAAAAATTACTCTTGGGGGGGCATAAATGAATTCAAACAAAAGAACTTAATTTATGGTTGGAATTATTCTGGTAAAACTACCCTCTCAAAAGTTTTTCAAGTATTAGAATTTAAAGATAAGAACAAATGTTTTAGTGGGTAAGAAATTGAAATAACAACAAATGATGGTATAACTACCAAGACATACAATCAAGACAACCTAAATACATTTCCCTTCACTGTAAAGGTCTTCAATAGCGACTACATCAAACGTATTTTTACTTGGGATGAGCCTAAAGCGGGCTTTAATCCCATTTCATTCTACTTAGGTGATACGGCAGGTGATCTAAAAAACAAAATCGAAAAGCTTGAAACAATTAATGTGCGATTATCAATTTTAAGTGAAAACAAATACAAACCGATAATTGACATTTTTGAAAGCTATAATAAAGCTAATGGACATTTTTCTCGAAAAGCAAAAGATTTAAGGGATAATTTTTTACCGGGTCTTTTCGACCCGACCACTTTTGATAAAGGCCATTTTAAAACATTAGTAGATGTTGTAAAGGTAAATCTAGAAACCTATATTCTGTCGCCTTCTGAACGCGATATCACAAAAGTTGAAGCAACTGCTGGAAAGACATTTGGAGTTCAGAATGAGAATCTAGCTGTTAATGAAAACCTTACAATACTTATTCAGACTGTTAATAGTATCTTAGAAGATTCCGCTCCAAAGTCTATATCATTTCCGCTACTTGAAGAAGATACTGATTTATTTGATTGGGTTCAAAAAGGTTTACCACTTCATAAGAATTCAATGGAATGTAAATTCTGTACAAACAAACTTCCAGAAAACCGAATTGAAAACCTAAATTCTTTTTACTCAAAAAAGCTGAAAGAAATTCAAGATGCCATTGAAGATGTAGTTAGACAGATTGAAACAGAAAGCAATTTAATCGAGGTAAAATTTCCTATAAAAAAAGATATCGCAGAACCTTTTCAGCTTGAATATGAAGAAGCGGCAAATGCTTATGATAGTCAAAAAGATATTTACAAAGAAAAACTTTCGATTCTTGAAACTGACTTGAAATCCAAAGGTTCAAGTATTTTCAGTTCAATTCAATCAACAGAAATAGAGATTGTTAGATTAAAAGGTCACTTTGAGACAATAGAAGAAGTAATTAAAAAGCATAATATATGGCTTGATGAATTTGCAGAAAGAAAAGAGACAGCAATTGAGAAAATACTAAAACACTATGTTGCTGAATATTTGAAGGAAGAAGATTATAATAAGAAAGAAACCGAAAAGGATTGTGCAAATAATAATATTCAAAGGATTGAAGTCATAATTAATGCTAATATTCCTATGATTAAAAGTTACAACGAGCAATTAAGTAGCACTGCAAAAGGACAAGGTGAGTTAAATGATAATTTGGAAATTTTACTGCATAGAGAAGATATAAAAATCCAGATTAAAGATGATAAGTTTAGACTTGAAAGGTCAGGACATTCAGCAGAACACCTAAGTGAAGGCGAAAAGTCAGCAATCGCATTTGCTTATTTCTTAACAGAGTTGAAAGCATTGAGAAAAGATGACCCTCCAAAACTACCTAAAACAATAATATTTCTTGACGACCCAATTTCAAGTTTAGACAGTAATCACATTTTCCAAGTACGGTCATTATTAAAAGACTTTTTCAAAACCGATGATTTTGCACAACTATTCATTTCGACACATAATTTTGAGTTCTTTTCAATGCTTATGGACAGTGAAGAGTTATTTCACAGACAAAAGAAAACAAAAGCAGATTTTTATTTCATCAAGAGAAATGATTCGGGAGAATCTAAAATTGAGCATCTTCCGACCACATTTAAAGAGTATAATTCTGAGTATGTTTCAATTTTCCATATATTAAATGATTTCAATAAGCTCCCTGACAAATCTACTTTTCCCCATACAGTTCTTTTGCCAAATGCAATGCGGAGATTTCTAGAACTCTACACAGCAATGAAATATCCATCCAGTAAATCGGTTGACTCAAGAGTGAAAGCAATTTTTACTTCTGAGGACGGAACATATCATAGAGTAAAACTTTTACATTGGTTTTCACATCAAAATCAGTTTGAGAAAATTCAACAACACGATGATAAACTTTTGCAAATTGAAGAAGCTATTAAGGACTTAATGGAGCATATTGAAATAAAGGATGAATTACATTGGAAAGGACTAAATGGTTTATAGTTCTGCGACATATGGGACTATAACGCTAGCACTTAAAAAATCGAAAACGAAAATGGCAACAAGAAAAGAATTTGAAAAAGCGATAATTAGCTACTGCGTGAAACCAAATATTAAAGGATATTTTCTGAATAATTCAGAAAACTTAATTGATGGAATTAATGAAGATTTATATCAAGAAGATTTAATGAGTGGGAGTGGTAATGAATTAAAAAGTAAATTCAATGCAATTTTTTCTTCATCTGCTCTTGCTGTCAATAATTTTGCGATAGTCAAGAAACATCTTACAGATTTTAAATTCTTAAATTATTCAGATTTTAATGATGCACGATTTGAACGACAATTTAAAACAGAATTAGCAGGAACACCACCCAATCTTGATTTTACAATTGAAAATAAAGAAACAATAATAGCATTTGAATCTAAATATCTTGAAACATTAAATAAAAAGAAAGCAAAGTTTGCAGATTCATATAATAAAGAAAACTTGGACTATCTGGATGAGTATTGGTTTAATTTAATAGAAAAATACAAAACTTACAATTCAAACCTTGACGTAGCTCAATTAATAAAACACTCAATTGGATTACTTAATCATAGAAGAAAAAATCCCCAACAAAATGTAATTCTTGTTTATTTATATTGGACTCCTGATAATTTTAGTGAAATCCCAAATTTCATACAACATCAAGAAAATCTTGATGAATTTAAAAAAGATTTAGAAAAGATTAAAGATTTTAAATTTATCAGTTTAACGTATAATGATTTTTGGAAACTTTATGATGATGATTCTATTTTCAATGAACATTTTGATAAAATGAGAAATAGATATAAATTAAATTATAAATTACTAGGTACAACCCCGGTGGCGCGAGCATTCTAAAATAAAACTTTATTCGGCAATAACAAATCGTTTCGCCTCCCCCAAAAACCCCTCAATCAAATCCGCAGGATGCCTAGAAGCAACAACCGGAAACTCAAACCAATCCTGCAAGTCTTCGTCATACCCAGTGCCATTTAAATAATTATGCAAAGCCAAGTTTAATTCATTGATATTACCCACCCTCAAACTGACAAGTTTCCATTTTCAAGCTTTATAGATATCCTTCCAAAAAAAAATATATTATATTTAAAAAAAGTCTGAAATCTAAATTCAATCTATGTACAAACAAATCTTAAAGCCATTACTACTTGTTGCCGCCTTCACTTTAGTTATTTCTTGTAAAACAGAAAAAACGACTGATACCTTTTCAGAAGAGGAAATTACGGCAGAATCTAAAAAAGTAAACGTTTTCTTTCAAAAGTCGTTTGATGCCCGAGTAGCGCTATCGCCTGAATTTCAAACTAGATTGGGGATAAAAACGGACTACGGCAAACTCGATGATAATTCGCCTGCAGCTGCAGAAAGAGAGTTGCAAATGGAGAAAGAACAACTTGCTTGGCTAACAGATTCGGTTAATGTTGATGCGCTTTCAAAAGATACTCTACTGAGTTATAAACTTTACAGGCAAAAATTAGAAAACAGCATAGACGATTATAAATACAGATTGTATAATTACCCTGTAAACCAAATGCACGGCGCCCAGTCTGGTCTGCCGGCATTTTTAATAAACATGCACCGCATAGAAAGTGTTGCAGATGCTGAGGCATATATTTCTAGGTTAAATGAATTTAAAACCTTTTTCGCACAAGTAGTAGAGAATTTAAAGGAACGCGAAGCAATTGCTATTGCTCCTCCAAAATTTGTGTACGATAAAGTTGTGCAAGATTCAGAAAATATATTGGTGGGCCAACCCTTCGATACTTCGGCAAAAGAAAGTACATTGTTGGAAGATTTTATGAAGAAAGTCAACCAATTGGAGATTGATGAAGCAACAAAATCTAAACTAAAAGAACAGGCAAATCAAGCTTTGTTGACTTCAGTAAAACCAGCTTATGAAGGTCTTATTTCTTTTATAAAAGAACAGAAAGAAAGAGCAAATACAGATGATGGTGCTTGGAAATTTAAAGATGGCAAAGAATTTTATAATAATGCACTAAAAAGAACCACTACTACAGATTTAACTGCAAACGAAATTCACGAAATCGGCTTGTCAGAAGTTGCCAGAATACACGGCGAAATGGATGCTATTCGCCAAAAAGTAGGATTTAAAGATAGTTTGCAAGACTTTTTTGAGTTTATGCGAACGGACAAACAGTTTTATTATTCGCAAGATCAAAAAGGAAAAGATGCGTATTTAGCCGAAGCTGTTCGAATAATAGACAGTATGGAAACAAGATTGGACGAAATATTTATCTCCAAACCCAAGGCCAAACTTATGGTGAAAGCTGTGGAATCTTTTAGAGAGAAATCTGCAGGAAAAGCATTTTACAATCGTCCCGCGGCAGATGGTTCACGCCCCGGAATTTATTATGCAAACTTATACGATATGGAATCGATGCCTACCTACCAAATGGAAGCATTGGCGTATCACGAAGGAACTCCCGGCCACCATATGCAATTGGCAATTCAGCAGGAATTGGAGGAAGTGCCAATGTTTAGAAAGTTCGGCGGTTATACGGCATATTCTGAAGGTTGGGGATTGTATTCAGAATTTATTACCAAGGAAATGGGCTTTTATGCAGATCCGTATTCAGATTTTGGACGTCTTGCTATGGAATTATGGAGAGCATGTAGATTGGTTGTAGATACCGGAATTCACTCAAAAAAATGGACTCGCGAAGAAGGAATTAAATATTACACAGACAACACCCCGAATGCCGAAATGGACGCTGTAAAAATGGTTGAAAGACACATTGTAATGCCGGGCCAAGCAACAGCCTATAAAATAGGAATGATGAAAATTTTAGAATTACGTCAAAAGGCAAAAGATGCTTTAGGCGATAATTTTGACATTCGCGAATATCACGAAGTAGTGTTATCTCACGGTGCAATTCCGCTAAATGTTTTAGAAGATTTTGTAGATGAATATATTGCTTCAAAAAGCATTTGATTAGATTTATAGTATAAACCAAACATAAAATCTGCAATGAAACTAAAATCAAAAGCATCTCTACAAATTTTAAAACCTGTTGAAGTAGTTTTTGAAGCTATCGTGAATCCAGAAAAGATGACGAATTACTTTATTTCTGAGAGTACTGGCCCCATGGAGGTTGGAAAAGAAGTACTTTGGAAATTCCCAGAGTTTGAAGAGTCATACCCTGTAAAGGTAATTGCAATAAAAGAAAATGAATCAATTTCGTTTGTTTGGGACCCTGAAACGGAAGTAAACATACGTTTAGAAAGCCAACCCAACGGCAGTACCGTAATTAGAGTAACGGAAGGCGAAAAGGAGTTAAATCAGAAAAATCTTGATTGGGCTTTAAATAATTCCGGTGGCTGGGCAAATTTTCTTGCCTGCTTAAAAGCCTATTTGGAGCATGGCATAAATCTACGTAAAGGCTCTTATGATTTTATGAGAAAAAAAGAGAATTGAATTATGGACAAGCATCTATTTAATTAAATATTTTCAACCCCAGTTTAAACTTAACTCAAGCAACTAAAAAATGATGAATATAGCTGTAGATATATAAATAAATGCCTCCGCTGCCAACAGATTCAAATACTCACAGATTCACATACTAACAGATTCACATACTCACATACTCACAGATTCACATACTCACAGATTCACATACTCACCAATCAGCCAAGCCTATTGCCTATTGCCTATTGCCTAATGCCTACTACCTACCGCCTCAAACAAAAACCCTTCGATCAAATCGGCAGGATGCCGAGAAGCAACAACTGGAAAATCAAACCAATGCTGCATAGCTTTATCAAACCCAGTTCCATTTAAATAATTGTGCAAAGCTAAATTTAATCCTTTCGTGTATTTTGGATGATCGGCACCTTGCGGGTCTTCGTGGTACAGATCGTTTTGGGCAAAACCTTCAAACTCAGGTCCCGTAATTGTAATTCCAAATTCCTCCGGATTCTTACCAATCGGGCTGTGAACCGTTGTTGTAAACTGATGCCAATACGCACTCTGAATACAATTGCGTTCAAACAATTGCCGCACCACATCCAGCGAATCAATAGTTTCCTGTTCCGTTTGGGTGGGAAATCCATACATTAAATACGCGTGAACCATAATATTGTTTTGGGAAAAATTATGGGTAACGCGCGTTACTTGCGCAATATCAACCCCTTTTTTCATTTTGGCGAGAAGTCTATCCGAAGCAACTTCCAAACCACCCGTTACCGCAATGCAACCAGATTTCGCCATTAATTCACAAAGTTCAAAACTGAAAGTCTTTTCAAATCGAATATTCGTCCACCACGTAATTTTTACCTTTCTTTTTAGTAATGCTTCAGACAATACCCGTAACATTTTAGGCGGCGCAGCTTCATCCACAAAATGAAACCCTGTAATGCCAGTGTCCTTAACTATCTTTTCAATTTTGTTGACTAAATCTTCAGCGGTGGTGTTTTGGTAATTCCCAATATAATCCAAGCTCACATCGCAAAACGAACATTGTTTCCAATAACAGCCGTGCGAGATGGTCATTTTATTCCATCGGGCATCCGTCCACATTCGGTGCATCGGGTTTACCACATCCAGAAAAGACACATATTTTTCGAAAGGCAAGCCAGAATAATCGGGCGCTGGCAAGTTTCTATGATGGTAAATGGTGTTCGGAAATTTATTCTTATAAACAACCGCATCGCCTTCCAGCACATAAGTCCGTTCCAAATCATTTATAGAAATGGTTCCTTCCAGATACTGAACCAGTTGCAGCAAAGGCCCTTCGCCATCATCCAAGGAAATAAAATCTACAAACTCAAAAATCCGTGAATCGGTAAGCGAACGCAATTCCGTATTGCAATAGCCGCCGCCAAAAGCAATTTTAATTTCAGGGAAAAACTGTTTCGAAAACTGCGCACAACGCAAGGCTGCAAACAGATTTCCGGGAAACGGAATGGTAAAGCAAACCAAAAGCGGTTGCTCTTTTTTAATTTTATCGAGTAGGATATCCAGCATTTTATCTTCAATGATGGTTGGCTGAAAACTTAAAAATTCATCAATCTCATTAAAGCTACTGGCCGAAGTGGCAATCTGCTCGGCATACTTTGTAAAGGCAAAAAACTCATCCACATTGGCGTGTATAAAATCGCCTATCTCCTCAATAAAAAGCGTTCCGTAATGTTTTGCCTTATCAATAATGCCAATTTCGCCAGCGTCCCATTTAATAGTAGTATTTACTTTAGAAAGCCGATGGCCCAACGGTAAAAAATTAGGTGCCAGAATTTTATGCGCCGTTGCAAGATCCTGCTTTTGAAGAAAAGGAATAACAACATCCACGCACCCAATGTACTTGGACTTCATTTTACGAACTTCCGGATAATCAAAATGTTTTAAGGCTTGTGCTTCTTTAAACATAGCGCGAAGAAAATCGCTCGTAAAAATTTCGGTAAAGAGTTCTATACTTAAATCGCAAGTATGCACAGCAATGTCGTGTTCTTCCAAAAACCCTTTTAAATAAGCAGGCGCCGGATAAGCGGTGTTTAGCTGGGTAAACGGTGGCGTTATAAAAAGAATTTTGGATTGCATTTGGCAAAGGTAGGATTCTTTGAAAGAAGTTGATTGATAATTGTTTAATGGTAATTGTTAATTGATAAATACTATATTTGGTTCTCCCCAATAAAAACCTTCTTCATTCAGGTTTTTTTGTAAAATGATGAAGTTATACATTGTAATACATTTGAAGCTTATTTGGATAAATAATCAAATGGGTATGACAACAATTTTGTATTGACGCCCTTTTTTAGAAAATATATAAGAAATTATGCCATTAAGATTTGCAACACACAGTAAAAGAGTACAGAAAATAGCAATTGAATATGGTTGGCAACCATCAGCACGGTATACAAATTTAAGAGATGTAAAAGATTTTGATAAGGTAAATTTTATCGACATTGATTTTAAAAATTATGATTTTGATAAACATTTAGATGCGGTAAAAAGAACAAAACCCCATTTAACAGTTGCTATGGATATATTTGACATCGAAGAATTAGATTCCACAATCAGGCAAGCCGAAAAATTAAATGAATATTCGGATAAAGTAATTGTGGTTCCTAAAGCTATGGAATTTCAAGGTTTATTAGAAAAATTAATACCTAATAATTATATTTTAGGATTTAGCGTTCCTACCAAATATGGCGGTACCGAATTAAAACCTGAAGAATTCAAGAGACCTGTGCATCTTTTAGGCGGAAGGCCAGATACACAAAGAAAATTAGGTAAAACAATGAATGTTTATAGTTTTGACTGTAATAGATTTACTTTAGATGCCCAATTTGGAGATTATTTTGTGGGAACAAAATTTGTTCCCCATCCAATTGGTGGTTATGACAATTGTATTACTGACTCTATAAAAATGATTAACTTTATTTGGAAAAACTATAAAGATGAATGTGAACTTTGATGAAAAAGATAGAAAGGATTTTTTAATCCAAATGTATCAACAACTCTGTAGTGAGATAGATAGACATATAAAAATAATCTGGCAAATTGTTGGAGTTCTGTTAAGTGCATTTGCAATATTTGCATTGGTAGAAAAAGATGTAATTCCTTTAGATATTGCTTCTGTGATATTAGTTCTTGTATGTGGACTAAGTATAGCGATAGTTATTGAATCTAACTTTTGGTATAACAGAAACTTAGTTATCATAGCGAATATTGAGCGTCAATTTTTAAAAGAAAGTGATGCTATTGATATTCATTTTTATTTCACGAAACATAGAAAGAATAATGCTTACATAGATATGATGATCATTCAGATTATTTTCGTTGTCATTCTTGTATGTGTAGTATTAATTTATCATTTTTCAGTAGAAGTATTACCTTTTATGAAATTGGAAGCATCAAATTTTGTACCTATTAAGGCAACTCCATATTTAGTTTTTCTAATATCTCTTGTTTTGTTATTATCATTTCACAAAAAACGCATTAAAAATTATAATTCATTCAAAGATAATTCTCCCGGAATAGAAATTAAGCCTCCAGCTAATTTTGATTCAAATTCAGATCATAAAACGTAAAAACTCTGGCATAACATAATTTATAAAGCATTGAATGGGTCTTTGTTTTTCCATAAAATAAATGTTTGTTTTTCCGAAATAGTTTTGTGGTTTTAATGTTTTGAGCTATGAGTCGTGTGGCTTATCTGCATAAATGTTATACATTATCATATATGACCGACAAAAACTTGATTATAGAATTCCAAGAAAAAATTCTTTCTATATATGAAAAAGAAAAATTAATCCCACTTCGGGGAGAAAACGATTCATATATACTGCCTAACGGTAGAGAAATTTTAGTTTGGCATTCCGAAGTAACCAGACATTGTTTGTGTCATTACAATAATAATCATTTTGATTATAATAAAAATATAGATGATATATTATTTACTTCAGATGAATTAGTATATTTTATTGCCCATTTATATTTATATAAACCTTACATAAACAATCCAGTCAAAGACTCTTATATCTGTGGAAGTAGGAGGATATATCCAATGTTTGTGAATTTAGAAGGTAAAAGATATGATATGTTCGTCGGAGTTGTATTTGAGAAAATATATAATTTTTGGGATAGAATTGGAGATTTGATTGCTTCATACTTTCCAAATAAATATACTGGAAACGTATACTTCTCAAAAACGATTAAAGATTTGGAAAAGGATTATAAAGGAGATGTAAACTATGATTGGTTATTAAATTTTGTAGAGTCTGAATTTACTGATTTTAATAAAGAGAGAATAAATATTGTTCATTATACTTCAAAAAATACAGAACAGATGTGGGAACAATTAGGTCAAATTTCTAATTATGATAAAACTAAAGAGTTTATTCTCAAAAGAGAATCTTATCCTGAATATTTTAAAGATTTAAACAAAAAAACTAAAATCGGATTTGAAAAAGCAATTAATCTATTGGAAGAAATTAATAAACGTGAAGGCTATAATTGTGGTTAAAAAAGTAATTAGTTTAAAATGTAAGCGGTTGCTTGCGGCCATATGTGTCCAGCAGCAAATATTTGTCATATCAGCGAAAATATGACGAGACCCTAAAAAAAATCATAATAGTTTCGAAGTATTAACTGTGTGAAATAAGATATCTAAATTGAAAAAAGACCAGAAATATTACGGTGAAGTTTGGTTTCCAACTCACCCAGAAAAAAAACATTTTGCAATAATCTCTTTTGATGATGACAATTTGTTACTTGAAACAAATCTGATTGCTAGTATGTCGACAAGGGTGCCAAAAATATTGGGATCTTTTATCGGTTTAGGACATCTTACTTTTCAGGATTGTCGAATTCAATTTGCATCAACTGGAATTACCGAGGTCAGAATATATAATCCAAAATATACGTTTATAAGTGGGAATCATTTCATAGATGAAACCTTAAATAATATCTTAGAGTTCTCTGTTATCAATGACACAATTGTGAATTGGGTTCATCATTTCACGCGGTATGACACAGATAAAAAAGAACTTCAGTATAAAGAATTTAGTGATGAATATATTATTACTGAAAGGAAATTAAAAATTACAATTAGACATTATTTAAATTTTCATTCTAAAAGATCAGAATTAAATATTAAAAATAAAGGATCTATAATTTTCGAATTAGAAGAACCAGTAGATATTTTAGGAGCAATATCAATTTATGATCAATTTCAAAAAATGCTTCAGCTTTTGTTCGGTTCTTCTTCCAAGTTTGAACGTTTTAGCTTTAAATGTCCTGAATGTAATGAGTGGCAAGAAATATATTTTAATGATAAAAAACTAACTAAATCGACACAAAACTATGTTCATACAGAATATGAAAAAGTTAAGGGAGATCTAGATAAAGTATTAATTGCGGTCTATTCTAATGAGAATTTTAAATTCTGCTTAGATAAATTAATGGAGAACTTTATAACTAAACAAGTAAGCCACAACAAACGATTTACAAATAGCATTGCTACATTTGAAGCATACAGTAAACTTTACTCAGGGTTGAATGGCAATAATTTGTCAAAATCCATCAAGCATTTTAAAGAAATTTTCATCCTAATTGGAAAGTTTTCGGAAGAAGAATGGAAATTGTTTCCTAGTAAAATTGTAAGGTCAAGAGATTTTCATATCCATAGTAACATTGCGAATAAGAAAGTATACAGTGAATACGAACTACTTTTCATTAGCTTTCTATTTGATTTTGTTGTAGGATATTTATTAGTGCATAATTTAAAGGTTTCAAAATATTTACTTCAAAAATTTATAAGGCACGGAAATAATACGTTTGAAAGAATACATCGGAATGATCTATCTTAATGGTATTCCCGATTGCTGGCGCTGGCGTTCTACTATATGTCCAGCTTCAAAAACTAACATCAAACTGCCGCCTTTTTAAAAAGCATCCCCATTATAAAAGACATTTGCAACGCCATCCCCCCTCTTCTCACTTCTCACAAAAAAAGGGGGAAATCCCCCTAAAAAAAAGGGTTTTTCCGCTTGCTTCCTATTTATTCAAGTCGTAAATTTAGATAAAGATTATCTCTAACAATCTGAAGTCTAACAATCTAAAAATCTAAATTATGGCATCAACATCAGAAGTAGGGCACGCTAAAAATGTAGCGAACTTCCAAGACCTTATCGCGTTTGTCAATGGCTACGGCGCAAACTACAACCCGTCCAAAACCAGCCTACAACTACCACAACTCCAAACCTTGCACACAAATGCAAAAAACGAGCTCACCAACGTCACCGCTGCAACCACAGCCTATTTCAATGTGGTAAACGCTCGCGTGGAAGCATTTCAGGATTTACGTCCGCTCTCCACGCGTCTTCTTAACGCCCTTGCAGCAACAGACGCAACCTCAGAAACCGTAAAGGATGCAGAAGGTTTCAACAGAAAAATTCAGGGCAAGCGGGCTTCA
Source organism: Flavobacteriales bacterium (assembly GCA_038259585.1). Classification (GTDB taxonomy): domain Bacteria; phylum Bacteroidota; class Bacteroidia; order Flavobacteriales; family Flavobacteriaceae; genus Aequorivita. Next base: position 94,966 of record JBBSOQ010000007.1, read on the forward strand.
AAAATAGAAAGTACCCTTAGATCCAAATACGCCCGCCCCAGAAACCATCAGCACAAGCCAACAATCCTATGACCAATTGATTGCGCACTTTGCAGGCCTTATCTCGGTCCTGCAATCAGAACCAAGCTACACGCCAAATGAAACCGATTTACAAATTGTAAGCCTACAAACAAAACTAGCCGATTTAGAATCGAAAAATAATGACGTGTCCACAGCCTTTACCGCAGTCAGCAATGCAAGATTGCAAAGAAACAACACCCTGTATAAGGAAGATGAAGGCCTAGTGCCCATCGCCGCTGAGGTAAAGAAATACGTAAAATCAGTCTACGGCGCCACAGCACCAGAATTCAAACAAATAACAGCTATTAAATTCAGCAAACTTAAACTCTAAACCACCGCACAAATGACACTACTTAACTCCCTTTATAATTATTCTAACGGCAGTTAAGAATCTTCCCACTGCCGTTAGAATTATTACTTCTTCCAAAACAATTTCAACAGCACGAAAAATAAATAGTAAACCTCCTTCGGAAATAGAGCACCCGCATTTAGAATTAAAGCTCCCACATTTAAATTTATAACACCCGCGTTTATACTTAGAGTATCCGCATTTAGAATTATACTTCCCGCAATCAGACTTAGAGCTCCCACATTAAGAATAAGACCTCCCGCATTCAGACTTAGAGCCCCCGCATTTAGAAATAGACCTCCCGCATTCAGAATTAGAGCTCCCGCATTTAGAATTAGAGCTCCTACATTCACAAACTCACATATTCACATATTCACAAACTCACCATTCACTAAATCTTCGCCTGATAAGTATACAATTCAAAATACCTACCTTCCTTGGCAATCAATTGGTCGTGGGTACCGCGTTCTACGATGTGGCCAGCTTCAATAACTAAAATTTGGTCTGCCTTTCTGATGGTGCTTAAACGGTGAGCGATAACTATTGTGGTTCTATCTTTAACTAATTCAGCCAAACTTTTCTGTATTAAAGCCTCACTTTGGGTATCTAAACTGGAGGTGGCTTCGTCTAAAATGATAACTTTTGGATTTGCTAAAATAGCACGGGCAATAGCCAAACGTTGCCTTTGTCCGCCAGAAAGTTTTACACCTCTTTCGCCAATTAAGGTATCTAAACCTTTATCAAATCGATCGGTAAATTCATTTACATAGGCTGCTTTTACAGCGTTTTGAACTTCAGCTTCCGTAGCATTTGGTCTTGGGAACATAATGTTTTCGCGAATAGTGCCTTCAAATAAAAATTCATCCTGCAAAACCACGCCTAAATATTGGCGGTAGCTGCTTAATTTAACTTTCGATAAATCCTGATTATCAACCGTAACTTTCCCAGATTGCGGCGTTAAAAAGGTAGCCGAGAGCCCAGCGATGGTAGATTTTCCAGAACCTGAGCTTCCCACCAAAGCGGTAACAGAACCCGCTGGCGCTTTAAAAGTAATGTTGTGTAGAATTTGTTTTCCTTCTTCGTATGAAAATGAAACATCATTAAATTCAATGTCGCCTTTTAAGGTTTTCAATTGAATATTTCTGTTTTGGTTATCCTCTTCGGCGGTCATATTCATCAGCTCCTCGGTTCTATCCAGACCCGCCAAGGCTTCGGTTAACTGACTTCCAATATTACTCATCTGAATAATAGGCGCAATCATAAACCCAAGGATTAGGGTGAAGAATAGAAAATCTCCCGTGGTCATTTCGCCAATCATCATATAATATCCACCCATTCCCATAATTCCAGTGGTTGCCACGCCAATTAAAAAGATGGAAGAGCTGGTCATTAAAGCGGTTGCCGTTAAGCTCTTTTTTACGTTTTGGTATAAACTATCAACCCCTTTTTCAAAAACAATATTTTCTTGCTCTTCGGCATTAAATGCTTTTATAACACGAACTCCCGCGAGAGTTTCGGTTAGTCTTCCAGTGACTTCAGCATTAATTTTTCCGCGTGCTCTAAAAATTGGACGGATAAATTTAAAGGCTTTCAAAGCTATAAATCCGAATATCGATAAAGGCACAAACACAAAAAGCGTCATCCACGCATTCAGTTTTATTAAAATAATTAAGGAAACTACAGCCGTAAATGTTCCGCCAACCAATTGTACTAATCCTGTTCCTATAAGATTCCGAACGCCTTCCACATCGGTCATAATTCTGGAAACCAATGCGCCAGATTTTGTGTTATCGAAAAAACTGATAGGCAGTGAAAGTACTTTTTTCTGCACTTGGGAGCGTAATTCGCTTATTAAAAATTGCGCTTGTACACTTAGTATTTTGGTAAGTAAAAAGGACGTTATTGCTTGTACAGCTATGGCGGTTATAACGATAGCGATCAAGGTATAAAGCTGCGTGTAATCTTTATTGGGAACAACCTCATCCAGCAATACTTTACTCTGCCAGGGCAAAACCAACGCGGATAAACTTTTAATAATAATCAAGAATAACCCTATAAAAACCAATTTTCGTCTAGGCCAAATAATGGTTTTGAAAGCCTGAAGCATAGTAACCTTTGGCTGTGATTTGTCTGTGTCTTTTGATTTTTCTGCTAAATGCCGCATATTTCCTATTATATAATAAGTGGCAAAAATAGGTATTAAAGCAGGGCTAATTTGTATGCTTACCTAAAAGTTCTCCCAATTTCCATCAGCTTTAAATTTTAATATTGTAGATTTTTAAAACATAAGTAACAATCAATTGTAGGGTGAGAAGTGACAGGCAAATTTTAAAAAAAAAGTTGTAATTTGCTATACAACCAACCAAACACCAACTCATGAAGCATTTATACACAATATGTTACGTAAGTAAAGCATCAGAACATATTACAAATGATGATGTAAAGGATATTTTTAAGATTACTGAATCTACCAATAATGCAACTGGAATAAGCGGAATATTGCTGCATTCATTCGATAATTTCTTTCAAGTTTTAGAAGGAGAAAAGAAAGACCTTATTCATTTGTATGAAGAAAAAATAAAAAAAGATACAAGGCATACCGATATTTATGAAGTATTCAATAGAGAAATGGAAACGCCAATTTTTTCAAATTATCTTTCCCAATTTCTAACAATTACAACCTCTATACAATTAGATGATATTAGAAAATATCTGAATGCAAACAGAACAAATTCCACTTCTGAAAAGTTATCCCGCCTATTAAAACCTTTTATGATATTTGACGAATAGTACAATCGCCCCACGAACTCCAAACTCCAAACTAAAAACCAACAACCAACAACCAAAAACCAACAACCCACAACCCAAAACTCCATTTCACACTTCACACCTAACGTCTCACGACTCACGATTCACGTCTCACGATTCACACCTCATGTCTCACATCTCACATCTCACATCTCACATCTCACATCTCACATCTCACATCTCACATCTCAATACTCAATACTCAATACTCAATACTCAAATCTAATAAAACAACCACCGTTAAAGAATCGTGAAACCCCTCACCCATTTCAAACAATAGTTTTATTTTTAAAAGAAAAATAAACTTATGAGATCAATTTGGAATGGTTCAATCAGTTTTGGCTTGGTGTCAATTCCCATAAAAATGTACAGCGCATCTGAAGATCGTAAACTCGACCTTGATATGTTGGACGTTCACGACAATGCCCGTATTCGCTACAAACGTGTAAATGAAGATACTGGCAAGGAAGTGGAATGGAAAGACATTGTAAAAGGTTTTAAAAAAGACGACACTTATGTGATTCTTGAAAAAGAAGATTTTGAAAATGCCAATATGAAAAAAAGCAAAACCATAGACATTGAAGAGTTTGTGGAGGAAGCCGAAGTAAATGACCTGCTCTTTAAAAGTCCCTATTTTTTGGAACCCCAAAAGGAAGGTGGTAAAAGCTATAATCTATTGCGCGATGCCTTAAAGAAAACCGAAAAGTTGGGCGTAGCAACCTTTGTGATGCGCCAAAAAGAACATTTATGCCTAATTGGCGTTTATAAAAATGCTTTGGTATTGCACGTAATCCGCTTTGCCGATGAGATACGCGATCCTTCCGATTTAAAACTACCATCCACGAAAGTCTCCAAAAAGGAAGTTGATATGGCACTTTCCCTTATTGAAAATTATACTACCTCTTTTAAGCTAGACAAATACAAGGACGTATATAACAAACAGTTGATGAAAATCATCAATAATAAATCCAGCGGTAAAAAATCCCGAACACAAAAGGTAGATAACACACCAACCCAAGCGGACGATTTAATGGCAAAACTAAAAGCCAGTTTGGAAAAGAAAAAGAAAAGTAAAGCGTCCTAAACTTGGCTTTAGACGATTACATAAAAAAACGCAAATTCAACACCACGCCCGAACCCAAGGGCGAAGTGGACAAGGATAACGCACACCGTTTCGTTATCCAACGTCACCAAGCGCGGCGTCTTCACTACGACCTTCGCCTGGAAATGGAAGGAGTTCTAAAAAGTTGGGCAGTTCCCAAAGGCCCTTCCATGAATCCATCAGATAAACGCTTGTCAATTATGACCGAGGACCATCCTGTGAAATACCTCAGCTTTCACGGCACAATACCCAAAGGCAATTACGGTGCTGGGGTGATGGACATTTGGGATGAAGGTACTTTCAAGGTTTTAGAAAGTGAAGAAGGAATGGATCCCGTAAAACAGCTGGAAAAAGGCGATTTAAAAATTGAATTCTTCGGAAAAAAGATAAAGGGCTCTTTTGCATTGGTGCATACTTCCAGAGGAGAAGAAAAAAACCAATGGCTGCTCATTAAAAAGAAAGACAACTATGCAACCGATTTAGAGTATGATGCTGAAGTTTTTGCGGCCTCACCCAAAGAGCTTAAAGCAGGAAAAGTAAAAACGCTTAACCCCAAAGAATTTATAAAACCCATGCTTGCCAGCCCCGCCAAGAAAATCTTTAAAGACCCTGATTGGGTTTTTGAATTGAAATGGGACGGGTATCGCGTACTTGCCAACATCAACAACGGCCATGTAGAACTCTACTCTCGCAATGGAATTTCATACAATAGCAAATTCGCCTTACTTACAAAAGAATTGGAAAGCATTCCCCACGACTGCATTTTGGACGGAGAAGTGGTAATTGTAGACAAAAATGGCAAACCCGATTTCCAAAAACTTCAAAATTATGAAGCTGGAAAAACCAAAGGCGAATTGCGATATTATGTATTCGACCTGCTTCACTTAAATAGTCACGATACTATTTCACTCCCCCTTTTAGAACGCAAAAGCTTACTGCCCGATATTTTGGAAGGCTTGCAGCACGTGCTATTTTGTGACCATATTGCGGCTATGGGACCCACGCTCTACAAACGCGCAATTGATGAGGGAATGGAAGGCGTAATTGCCAAAAAAGCCGATTCACTTTATTCCCCGGGCTACCGCAGTGAAAAGTGGTTAAAAATAAAAGATACCACTACCGAAGAAACCGTTATTTGCGGATATACCGATTCTGTAAATGGTGGGTCTATTTTTGGTTCGCTTATTTTGGGAATGTACCAAGAGGAAAAGCTAACCTATGTAGGCAATTGCGGTTCCGGCTTTTCCGCCTCGGAACAAAAGGCATTATTAAAAAAACTACAGGCTTTAGAAACTAAAACCAATCCCATTGGAAAGAAACTGGCCCTTAAGGGAAGGGTGCCTCATTGGGTTGAACCGAAATTAATTTGTGAAGTAAAGTTTTCAGAATGGACCAAAAGCGGTCTGATGCGCCACCCCATCTACAAAGGCTTGCGCAATGATAAGGAGTTAGAGGAAGTGGCTGTTACACCAATAAAAAAATCAACTTCTAAAAGTAGTAAAAACAGTACTTCCCATTTAGAAGTGGATGGTATTTCGGTGCCTGTTTCCAATCTGGAAAAAGTGTATTGGCCCGATGCCGGCTATACAAAATATGATCTGATTGACTATTACCTCAACATTTCAGAAACCATACTTCCCTATCTTATTGACCGTCCGCAGAACCTGCATCGGCATCCCAATGGTATTTCCAAACCTTCCTTTTATCAAAAAGATAACGAGACCTTGCCGCCTTGGGCGGAAACTATAAAAATATATTCCGAATCCTCTAAAAAGGACATCGACTATTTGCTCTGCCAAAACGAGGCGACCCTTCTCTATATTGCGAATTTGGGTTGTATAGAAATAAATCCGTGGAACTCCCCTATTCAAAATTTAGAAAATCCCACCTATACTGTAATCGATTTAGATCCTTCCAACAAAAACACCTTTGAACAGGTTATTGAAGTAGCCTTAGCGGCTAAAGAGGTGTTAGACCTTGCAAAGATTAAGGGTTTCTGTAAAACCTCAGGTTCTACGGGTTTACACATATACCTTCCTCTGGATGGGAAATACACTTATGAAGAAGCACGCGATTTCACCAAATTGCTATGTTATTACATACACGAAAAACTACCCAAACTAACCAGTATGGAACGCGCAGTAAAAAGCCGTAAAGACAAAATTTATCTGGATTATTTGCAAAACCGCCGCGGACAAACGTTGGCAGCACCCTATTGTGTAAGGCCGAAGCTTGGTGCGCCAGTCTCTACTCCCCTTTCATGGAAAGAGGTAAAACCAGGGTTGGAGATTTTGGATTTTACCATAAAAAATATGCCTGAACGCATAAGCAGTAATGGCGATTGGTTTAAACCTGTTTTAAGCAAAGCGATTGATATGGAAAAGGCGATTGATAATTTGGGCAAGTGATAGTATCATCAATACTTGTAACCCAGAACCCACAACCCACAACCAACATTTCCCTATCTTTGCCCCACTAAACAAAAAGATGGCTTCCACCCTACTTTCATCCCCCTTGCAGGGTTTTACAGATTTCAGATTTCGAAATGCTTTCAATCATTATTTTGGTGGCATTGACACTTTCTATTCACCTTACATCAGGCTCAACGGAAAACTGATTATTAAACAATCCTATCAACTTGATATACTACCTGAAAATAACACAACCCTAGAAGTAATTCCACAAATAATAACCAACGATCCCGAGGAGTTTGTTTACGTTGCCAAATACGTGCAAAGTTTAGGCTATAAAGAATTGAATTGGAATTTAGGCTGCCCCTACCCAATGGTCGCCAAATCTGGAATGGGATCGGGCCTAATTTGCAATCCGAATAGAATTGACGAGGTTTTGCACAAAGCGCATAGCGAAACCGATATTTTGGTTTCCATGAAAATGCGGATGGGCTACGAAAACCCTGAAGAAATTCTAGAAGCATTTAAAATTCTAGACAACTATCCGCTTAAAAACATAGCCATTCACGCCCGTATCGGCAAGCAACTCTACAAAGGCCCAGTAGATCTTAATGCTTTTGAAAAATGCATCGGCAGCACCAAACACAAGTTGTACTACAACGGAGATATTACCAGTGTTGCTGCTTTCAAAAATATTGAAGAAAGGTTTCCAAGTATCGATCATTTTATGATTGGCCGTGGCTTGATTGCCGATCCTTTTCTACCAAGTATGATTAAAAACAACACAACCGAATATCCCGAAAATAGATGGGAAATTTTCTCAGAATTTCACGATACCATTTATCAGCAATACGATGAATATTTGTCTGGGCCAACACCCATAAAAATGAAGATGCTTGGCTTTTGGGAGTTCTTTTCGCAGTCAACATCAAATCCGCAGAAAACTTATAAAGCCATAAAAAAAGCTTCAAATCCAATAAAATACAAGCAGGCAGTTGCTCAAATTTTAAATAATGAAATGAAAGTAGCAAGTCGCTAGCAGGTTTATCCAGAAAAGATAATAGTTAAACCATTAAACATTTTAACAATTAAACAAGTTAATAGCCAACTGCTAAAACCCACCTCACATCAAAAGCGTCCGTTAGCTCAATCAATTTTTGATCCTCTTGATTCTTTTGGAATATATTCCTTTTTTCAAATTGTAGTTTTTCAATAAGTTCCTTTCTGCATCTACTATTTTCACATTCAAAAAAAATAGAAATATAGTTCCCCAGTTTTCGGCCTTCGTTGTGCACTAGGTCTGATCCGTGAATAGTTATGCTTTCTGCAAGCAGCGATCCACTCACCACAATTTCTTTATAAGCTTCTAATTCCTCTTTAAAAGGTTCTAACTGCAATATGCCCCCAAAACAAGATTGGTAAAAAGTGAGTGCCTTTTTACAATTTCCAGGAAAAGTTATAAATACGGCACTCTTTAATTTTTCCTTAGTGTTCGCCATCATACTAAAAATAAATTAAGCGTCTGGAATTTCAGGTTCTACCAGTTTTATCAATTTCTCCAGGCATTCTTGCCAGCCTAAAAAGCACATTTCAGTTGGTATTACATCAGGAATTCCTTCCTGTAATATTTGCAGCTCAGTACCGCAAGAAACCTTTTGTAATTGCACGGTAGTAATCATTTCTCCCGGTAAATTTAGATCGTCAAATCTATCGGAGTATTTAATAAATTCGTTGGGCTTTATTGACAGATACTCTCCCTCAAAAGATTGTTCATTTCCTGTACTAAAATTAATAAAGGTCATTTTAAAACTACCCCCTACCTTAAAGTCCATCTGCTGTATTGTACAAAGAAAGCCATATGGAGGCAACCAACAAGCAGTGGCTATAGGGTCTGCAAAGGCACGAAATATCTTTTCAGGACTTGCTTTAATTACCCGGTGTAATGAAACTGTGTTGTTTTCCATGATTACTGAATTTAGGTTGTAATCAATCTAAAATTGAGAATTTTATTATTATAGATATAGGAAACTGCCAGTATGCCTCCCACTAAAATTGGTAGCAGCACATAAGCAATATTTTTATCTACGCAGGCGTGACTTATAAAGGCATAAATTAAGCTAAAGGCCAAGCCTGCGTATGCCCATTCCTTTAGTTTGGCAGGTATACTGGGAACTGAAATAGCTATTACCCCAAGTACTTTAGTGAAAATAAGTGCATAGGCAAAGTAATCTGGATAGCCCAAAGGTTTTGTTCCTGCATTTACATATTCTGGTGCAAAAAACACAGTGCTAAGTGGCATTAATCCTTCCCAAAGTATCAAGATGATAGTTGCCGTCCAAAAGATTATTTTATTTTTTTTCATGGTTGAAATGTTTAATTGGTTAATTGTTTTTTGATTCCAAGTATTTTACAAAATTGTCCATAATTGCCTGCCATCCTTGTTTTTGTACTTCTGGGTCGTTTTCCTTTTCAGGATCAAAAGTTGTTTCTATAGTAGTTTTACCGTTTTGTTCAGAGAACAAAGTGGTAGCCTTTCTTCCATCAGCCATAGTATATGTAATTTCCTTATGCAGTTCCACTTTATCATAAGTACCCTCAAAGTCAAAACCGAAGCTGCCATCTTTGGCTTCCATTCTATTCTTAAACTTTCCGCCTACTTTCAAATCGTTTTCACTACGTGGAGTATGCCAACTTGGGTCAGCTGTGTTCCATTTCATTATATCGGCTGGGGTATTCCAGGCCTTCCAAACTTTTGCTACAGGAACATTTACTGTTGCTGCTACCGTAATTCTTTTTGATTGTGCCATTTTGATTGTGTTTTAATTATTAATGAAAATTGTACAATTCAAAATTACAACAGGATTTAAAATTATAACCGTAGTGAAAATGACAACTTTAGGGGTTGATAATGCCAAAACAATTCTTAATTTTGTTCACCTATAATTTTCAATTGTTATGCGAATCTCAGTTTTTGTACCTGAATATGGGGTAATTGAAGCCATTACACCACCTTTCAGAAGTTTTAATACCGCCAATGAGTTTTTATCTGCATTTGGTAAAGAGCCTGTTTTTCAGGTGGAATATGTGGGTTTACACGAATATGTTCCCGCAAACAATGGAGAGTACACAGTTAAAACAGATAGACTACTTAAAGATGTTGCGCATACTGATTTACTGATTATTCCTCCCACTTTTGGCGATATAAACAAAGGAATAACGGCTAATGCTGAAGCAATACCTTATTTTAAAAAATTATATGAAAACGGCGCCAGCCTTGCCAGTTTGTGTATTGGTGCTTTTCTGTTAGCGGAAACAGGTTTGCTAAATGGTAAAAAATGTTCTACCCATTGGGCACATATAGAAGAATTCCGAGAGAAATATCCTGATGTGGAAGTTGAAGACGGAGCCATCATAACAGAACACGATAATATTTACAGCAGTGGCGGAGCCAGTAGTTTGTGGAATTTAATACTATACCTAATCGAAAAGTATTCTGACAGGGAAACAGCTGTTATGATTTCAAAATATTTTGCGTTGGATATTGGAAGAGATAACCAATCTCAATTTGCTATTTTCAGAGGACAAAGAACTCATGAGGATCAGGAAATACAGATAGTGCAAGATTATATTGAAGCGCATTATGAAGCTAAAATTACCATAGAAAGTTTGGCGAGTTTAATCAATACAAGTAGAAGGACTTTTGAAAGAAGGTTTAAAGCAGCAACTAACAATACCCCTATTGAATACACCCAAAGAGTACGGATAGAAGTCGCAAAAAAATTCTTTGAAGCATCCAGAAAGAATGTATCAGAAATAATGTTCGACGTAGGCTATACCGATACCAAAGCCTTTCGGGATATATTTAAAAAAATTACTGGACTCACCCCCATTGAGTATAGAAATAAATTTGCGCGGATGGCTTATGAGGTTTAATTTATGTGACTTTGACAAAATAGATCGGGTAAAATAATGAAGCAGTGAAAATGGCGGAAAATGAAATGACGAATTGGACTATTTGCCCAGAATGCTTAGGCCGTGGTAAAAAAAGTAGAAGGCTCCGCAAGAAAGTGAAACTCCGCTACCAAAAAGAACTCGATCAATTTGAAAAAACAAAGGAAGATGGCACAGCTCCTGTTCCTCCCAAACGGCACTTAGATTCTTGCTCAAACTGTACCGGCTCTGGCTTGCTTGCTGCTGAAAATAATCCAATACCCGATACAAAAAACTATCCGCACATTGCTATTATTGGCGCCGGCATTGGCGGAGTAGCACTAGCAGTAGCCTGTTTGCACCGCGGAATTCCTTTCACACTTTTTGAGCGCGATAACAACTTTGAGGCTCGTTCCCAAGGGTACGGACTTACTTTGCAACAGGCTAGTAAAGCGATTGAAGGTTTGGGTATTTTTTCTTTGGAAGAAGGAATAATTTCAACAAGGCATGTAGTGCATACTACAGATGGAAATGTAATTGGCGAATGGGGCATGAGAAAGTGGATGGATGCAGATGTGAAATCATTTTCAAAGCGAACAAACGTGCATATTGCCCGACAGGCTTTACGCTTGGCACTGCTCGAACAACTTGGTGGCCAGAATGCTGTGCAGTGGGGACATCAATTAATAGATTTTAAGGAATGTGAAGATAAAAGCATTCATTTAAGCTTTCAAGTAAATGGGGAGATAAAAAGCGCTAAGGCAGATCTTGTGGTTGGAGCCGATGGTATTAGAAGTTCTGTGCGCAGCTTGCTAATTGGTGATGAAATTAGTCCTTTGCGTTATCTTGATTGTATTGTGATTTTGGGTATTTGCACATTAAAGGCGCTTGAAGATCTTGACAGTGATTTGCTAGATTCAGCAACCGTATTTCAAACCGCCAACGGCAATGAACGGATTTATGTAATGCCTTATTCGCCTGATTCTGTGATGTGGCAACTCAGTTTTCCAATGCCGGAAGAAGATGCAAAAGCGTTGAGTGCAAAAGGCTCGAAAGCACTCAAAGAAGAAGCCTGCAGAAGAACGCAATGGCACAATCCTATTCCACAAATTTTAGCGGCAACTTTGGAAGCCCAAGTTTCTGGCTATCCCGTTTATGACAGGGAATTATTCAAACCAGAATTATTGCAAAAGAGCGGAAATGTAACCCTTATCGGAGATGCAGCCCACCCTATGAGTCCGTTTAAAGGACAGGGAGCGAATCAAGCGCTGTTAGATGCATTGGCGCTCGCACGTGGCATTTCAAAAGGATGTAAATTTCTTTCAAATTGGAGAGAAGTTGGGATTCGGAAAAGTGTTTTAAATGAATTTGAATCAGAAATGTTGGAACGCAGTGCTTCAAAAGTGAAAGATTCCGCCGCCGCCGCACAATTTCTTCATTCCGAGATTGCCCTTCACGAAAGCAATGCGCCAAGAGGTAGATATTTAAAGCAACCTGAAAAAAAATAAAAAAAAGCGCCAACTTTTCATTGTTCATGGTTCATTGTTCATTGTTAATTGTTCATTGTTCATTGACAATTGTATCCTTTTTATCATTTGTAAGTCTACTCTATGAATTTTAAAAACTATAATTATGAATACTTGTAACTGTAATAACTGTGATTGCACAAAGTGTAATTGCCAAGACTGCGCAGCAAACACCTGCCCGTGTGAAAAATGTGAATGCGATAAATGCAGTTGTTGTTAAATTAAACGAAGGTTGGCTTAAACGCCAACCTTTGTTATATTTTTGAATATGGAAACACAAAAAATATGGAAGCAATTTAATGAAGAGCTCTATTTTTTTATTCTTAAAAAAGTAAAGAACGAAACTGCCACCAACGATATTTTTCAGAATACCTTCCTTAAAATCCACAAAAATCTGCAGCAGCTAAAAGACGAAGATAAAGTAAAGGCTTGGGTATTTCAGATTGCTCGGAATGAAATTGTAAATCATTTTAAAAAGGAATCACAATATATAGCTCCAGTTGGAGAAATTGAAGAGAGCGGTTCCGAAAAGAATGAAGCCTATTGTTGTTTTGATAGATTTATAAATGACTTACCTACTTTGTATAGAGAAACCGTCGAGTTGGTTTATATAGATGGAAAGAAACAAGAGGAGGTTGCAAATATTCTAGAAATAAGTCTTGCCAATGTAAAGGCACGCATAAGACGTTCAAAAGATATGCTGAAAGAAAAATTCAGTGAATGCTGCAAATATGAATTCGACAAAAATGGCAATTTAATTGGGGAGCCTGATTGTTCAAAATGTAATTGAGGTTTTTTTCTAAAAGGTCATGCTCAGCCTGTCTAAGCACTTCGTATCTTTGCTCAAAATAAATAACCCATGCGCTTCTATCCATTTATCGGTCTTCTATTCTTATTGCTATCCTGTAAAGAAGAACCAAAAGAACTCACCGCCCAACAGATTATTGATAGAACCATTGAAAATGCAGGTGGTGAAAAATATAAAGTAGCCACTATAAATTTTACGTTCCGAAATATTAATTACAGCAGCAAAAGAGAAAATGGTTTTTTTGAATACAGCCGTACTCATACCGATTCTATTGGGGAAGTAAATGACGTGCTGAATAATAATGAATTTACGCGTTTTATAAATGCACAGAAAATTGACCTACCAGATTCAACAGCAACAAAATATGCTAATTCAATAAACTCTGTCCTTTATTTTGTTCAGTTGCCTTTTGGTTTGAATGCGCCAGCCGTTAAAAAAGAGTTGGTGGGTGAAGCCGATATTGACAATGATAAATACTACGAAATACAAGTAACTTTTGGTGAAGAAGGTGGCGGCGTAGACCACGAAGATGTCTATATGTATTGGATAAATCAGCGTGATTTTACTGTAGATTATTTTGCCTATAAATTTTATACAGGCGAAGGCGGCATTCGCTTCAGAAAAGCGTACAATCCAAGAATGATTTCTGGCTTGCGCTTTGTTGATTACCAAAATTATAAAGTGGAGCCTTGGGAAAATGTAGATTTAAAAACCGTTGACGAACTATTTAATACTGGAAAATTAGAGCTGCTTTCAGAAATAAAAACCGAGGATGTTACTGTTGAAATTTCCAAAGGAAGTAATTAAAAATTTAAAACAATTCCAACTTTACCCTTTCATAGTAGGAATCGCTTACCGGTATTTTGGTTGCAGCGATTATTAAATCCCTTCCCTTTAAGCCTGTTACCTTTTCTTTGTTGATTATGATGAACGATGCACACGCATAAATTGAGAAGTCGGCAAGCTGTCTTCCAGCGATTTCAAACTTTGGTACACCATTATTTTACCGTTCACTGTATAAAAAGTTACGTATTCACTGTCACTTTTTATATAATTAATATCTGCAAAATTCACTTTATGCAGATCGTATCCAGATTTTACCGTTATGGTTTGCGCTACATTTAAAATATTTTCAGCATTACCTTGTACTTTGTTTACGGCAGTAAGAAAGCGCTCAAAAGTGATTGGTTTTAAAAGGTAATCTATAGCATTCAGTTCAAACCCATCCAAAGCGTATTCAGAATAAGCCGTGGTGAAAACAATGCGTGTTTTTGCCGGAACCAGTTTTGCAAAATCGGTTCCTTTTAATTGTGGCATCTGTATATCCAAAAAGATAACATCGATACTTTCCGTTTTTAAAATGGAAAGTGCTTCTAACGGATTCTCAAATTCGCCTTTGGAGTTTAAAAAATCTAATTTATCCACATAGCTTTTCAGCAGGACTCTTGCCAATTCCTCGTCGTCGATAATGATACAATTAAGCATTGGTTTCAATATTTAATTCAACCGCAAAAACATTATTTTTTTCTGAAATAGTAAGGGTATGTTTTTCGGGATATAAGATAAGCAAACGTTTTTTTACATTCTCCAAACCAATGCCGCCCACCTCATCTTTAGTTGTGTTTTCCGCTGCGACGGTATTTTCAACTTTAAAGACAATCCCGTTTTTAGCATCGCTGATATTTATTCTGATAAAAGTACTTTCTACCTTTTCAATATTACTGTGTTTAAAAGCATTTTCCACAAAAGGAATTAAGAGCATCGGGGCGATTTCAATTCGCGGATTTGAAATATTGAAATGTGTTTCAATAGGATATTTCTTACTGCTCTTTAAAGTGAATAATTTTATATAATCTTCTATATAGGCCACCTCTTTTTCTAACGGAACAAAGGGCCTTTCGCATTCATAAAGCACATAACGCAACATATTGGAAAGGTAGCTAATACTCTTCTGTGTTTTTCCAGTATCTATGGCGGAAAGCGCATAAATATTATTGAGCGCGTTAAACAAAAAATGTGGGTTTATCTGCGATTTTAAAAGTTTTAGCTCAGTAGCAAGTGTTTCGTTTTGGCTTAAAATTAAAGCCTCTTCTTTTTTCTTTGCAAACAGAAAAATCTCAATGATTATCGATAACACAACCGTTAAGCACAATACCAAAAAGTTAATTATAATCGGTGCTGAAAAAATTCTTCCAAAAGGTGTAAGGTTTTCGCGTAACCTCATTGGCGGTCTGTGCGAAAGTCCGTTCAGAATATCTGGAGGTAACTGTCGTGTTTGAATTCCGGCAGAGAATTGAAAGGCAAAAAAGGCGTACAAAACCATAGTTCCCAAGCCCAGAAAAATAAACAAGGCTTGGCTTTTCTTTGCCAAAAGTGGTCTAAATGTTATTGAAACCGTAATAATTAGAATTACTTGAACTACAAAAATGCCCCAATTGCCAGAAAAAAACTGTGCTATATTTTCGTGTCCCAAGGCTAGAATAACGGTGACAACGGTCCAAAATAGTATTTGAAAAATAATTCGCTTAAACGCTTTCATAGGGCAAATTAAAGTAAAATAAAAGTAACGATATCCAGTATTGGGTGGTTTTAAACGGTCAAGAATGGGTCTTTGCGGAAGTTTTAAAACCATTCACTTAAAAGTTAAGCCATTTCGCTGAATATACAAATTCAACATTCGCATTTATAGCACCTTTGCTCCTGAAATTCAATTAATAAAAAAAAACTATGAATCAAAAAAAACTACGAATGAAACAATTATGGACGCTTGCGCTTAGTGTGCTTTTATGTGCCTTGGCAAGCGAAAAGACTTTTTCGCAGGATTTATACGATATCAATACCATACAGACTATTGAAATTGTTTTTGCACAATCTAACTGGGATGAACTTTTAGATATTGAGATGGCGGGCGATAACAATTATACCGAAGCCGAATCTGTAACCATTAACGGGGAACTTTTTGAAACGGTGGGTGTAAAATATAAAGGGAATAGTTCTTATAACCCTAATTATACCAAGAATCCTTTTCATATTGAATTGGATACTTATGTAGATCAAGATTATCAGGGCTATAAAGATTTAAAGCTGGCAAACGTTATTTTTGACCCTTCCTTTGTTCGCGAAACAGTTTCATACAATATTGCAGGCCAATATATGGATGCTCCAAAAGCGAACTATGCAAATATTTATGTGAATGGTGAATTAATAGGGCTATACACAAATACAGAAGCAATTACAAAAAGGTTTGTAGATGATACCTTTGGTTCAAAAACCAATGCCTTTTTTAGCTGTAGTCCTCCAGATGGTGCTGGACCAGGATCTAATGATTACCCAAGTTTGGAATATTTAGGTCCTAATAGCAGCAGCTATGAAGATGCCTATGAAATTAAATCTGATGGCACCGATGATTGGGATGAGTTAATTGAATTAACGAACATCCTTAATAATAATGTTACAGATATTGAAACGGTGCTTGATGTTGACAGAGCTTTATGGATGCTTGCCTTTGATAATGTTATGGTAAATTTAGATAGTTATATAGGGCAGTTTAAGCAAAATTATTACCTATATAAAACTGATGCCGGCGTGTTCAATTCTGTTGTTTGGGATTTAAATATGTCTTTTGGAACTTTCAGTATGACAGGCGAAGGACCACCGTTAAACTCCACCACCCAAAAGGCACAAGTAAGCCATTTGTTGCATTTGAATAATTCTCAATTTCCTTTGATTTCAAAATTATTGGCAGTTCCACGTTACAAAAAAATGTACTTGGCCCACTTTAAAACCATATTGACAGAAAACATTACCAATTCAAATTACTTGACTATGGCAAATGATTATCAAGACATTATTGATGCCGCCGTACAAGCTGATAATAACAAATTTTATACCTACGCACAGTTTGTTGGGAATATCAATACAGATTACAATCTCGGTCAAAATACGGCCTCGGGATTGACCAATTTAATGAATGCACGCGGAAGTTATTTGTCTGCTTTATCAGATTTCACTGTTACACAGCCTATAATTTCAAACGTGGCTCCTTCCAATACAGACCCCAATGTTGGAGATGTAATTACATTTACTACTTCCGTAATTAACACAAATAGCAACGCTGTGTTTTTAGGTTATAGAACAGACCAACACGCTCCTTTTACAAAAATCCAAATGTATGATGATGGCGCACACAATGACGGAGCGGCTGGCGATAATGTGTATGGGGTTAATTATACAATTTCCAACGACTACACGCAGTACTACATTTATTCTGAAAATAACAATATTGGAGCCTTTTCTCCTGCAAGAGCGGAACACGAATTTTACACAATTAACGCTTCCTATATTCCTTTGCCAGTGGGTGCTTTAGTGATAAACGAATTAATGGCCGATAATGAAACAATTGTAACAGATCAAGATGGTGAATTTGAAGATTGGATTGAGTTATACAACAACACTAACGAAACACTAAACCTTGATGGACTCTATCTATCTGACGATGCAACTGATTTATTACAATGGCGTTTTCCTAACGGACTTAAATTAGCTCCTGATAGTTATTTGATAGTTTGGTGTGATAAAGATTTAGACCAAGATGGTTTGCACGCAGATATTAAATTCTCCGCCGGCGGTGAGAGCGCAATTCTATCTTATGCAGATGGAAGCATAATTGAGAATATTGAATTTGGGCAACAGGATGTAGATATGAGCTATTCCAGAATACCAAACGGTACTGGCGATTTTATCATTAAACAGCCAACCTTTGAGTTGAACAATGAAACAATTTTAGGGGTAGATTCTTTTGATGCAGCATCCTATTTAAAACATTACCCCAACCCAACTAAGTCAATATTGAATATAGAAAATGTTGAGGGTGGCATTACTTCCGTGAAAGTGATTTCAATTACTGGGCAGTTATTGTTTTCAAAAACATATAACAGTTCTTCTTCCGTACAAGTAGATTTTTCTGGTTTTGCCAATGGAACTTATTTGGTTTCAGTTAACGATACCAACATGATAAGAATACTAAAAGATTAAAGCTTCCCCTTTTTTTTTTGAAAAGGCCTCACCTAATTTGTGAGGCTTTTTTTATTTATAAAGCCTAATTTAAAATATAATACAAGCTGAAAAACGATCCTTTTTCACTTATCTAAACTCAATGAGAAACTATTAAAAACACTCGTTCACTTAAAAGAGGAGCGAGTTCACTGAAAACCCAACTTTTGTATAAATCTATTGTAGACATTTGATGTCATAAGTATGAATTTTAAAACAATTATATAATGAAAAAGATAGTATTTACAGCAATGGTATTGTGCTTCGGAATTACGTTTTCAAACGCACAGCAAAAAGGAGGAAAACAACAAAAGCCGCCAACATTTAGCGAATTGCTAAAAGACTTGGACAAAGATGGCGATGGACAACTTTCAAAGGCAGAATTGAAAGGGCCTTTAAAAGATGATTTCGCAAAAGTTGATACAAATGAAGATGGCTTTATTACTGAAACGGAATTTGAAAAAGCGCCGAAGCCAGAACGTAAAGAGCGGAAAAAGAATTAGTAATTGTAATTTTTGTTTGTTGGTTAATTCAAAAAGGCTCCGCGAACGATTTCGGAGCCTTTTTACTCTCAGCCCAATTTTAGCAAATTAATTTCAAAAGAAATTTTAAATAAACAGATTATGAATATAACACGATCTATGAAAGGTAATTTCCAATTGTTTCCAGCGGGTTCAAATTTCAGTAAAGAAAATACTTCAAAAGTAGAAGCTACGAACAGATATTATAACTTAAAAATAAAGAAAGATGAAAAATACATTTAAAATTTCTATGCTAGCTATAATAGCAATTGCTGCTTTTATTGCTTGCTCAAGTGATGAATCAACCACTCAGGAAGACGAAGAAGTTGTAACAGAATTACACGCCGCTTTTGCAGCATTTAATCCAGAAGCTACCACTATTTATTTAGATGGATCAAATGTGGTTATAGAGACAACGGGATTGCCCAATCACGAAACGGTTTATTGGGGCGAAGGTCATCCGCTATACAGAGATGAACCAGATGTGCGATTAACACCTTCCATTATTTCCAGTAACAACAACGCTGAAACAATTAGGGTAGACGCTACACCAAATTTAACGGGCAGTACCGTGTCTACTCAACTCGGCACCGTTGGTATTGCAGTTAGTGGTTCGGCAATTTTTAACGATCAAGAAGGTGGCGGACCATTAGATGAAGCAGCTGCAAGTCTAGATTGGACGGGAGCGCATATTGGCCCAGGCGTATATCACTATCACTTAGAGCCAAAAGCTTTTACAAACGATGATGAAAATTTGGCGGGAATTCTATTGGATGGAGTTTTCCTATATGGAAGAAAATGCAACTCAACCGGAACGTATCCTACAGATTTAGATGCTTCTGGAGGTCACACTTCTAGTACACAATATACATCAGGTGAAGCAGAATACCATTACCATATTATCAACGAATTATATTCTAATACAGGTTCTTATTTAGCATTTGCAGGACCTTACCAAGGATATTAATACTAAACTATGAAAACTCTTTTTTTTATACCCTTTGTGTTTTTCCTATTTACCAATTGTAATATTAAGGAAGCTAAAACAACTGCTGCAGTGGTTGTTAATGATGTTGAGGTATTAAAGAAAGAGTTGGTTCTAAACCAAATAGAAGGAAAATGGTATTATAAAAACGAGCCCTTTTCTGGATATTCACTTACGTTTTATCCGAATGATACTTCAGCAGAAAGACTTGGTTTTATTAACAGCAAAAGAGAAGGAGTTGCTAGACAATGGTCAGAAAAAGGTGTCCTTAGGGTTGAATCTTATTATAAAGAAAACCGTTTAGATAGTGTTTATAAAACTTGGTGGGACAATGGAGTGTTATCTGCAAAGTCCAACTATGTAGAGGGTGTAAAACAAGGCGTTGAAGAAGAATGGTATTCCACAGGACAATTGGCAAAACAACGGCAACTTAATGACGGGCAAGAACAAGGTTTGCAAAAAGCTTGGTTGCAAAATGGAACCTTATACGTTAATTACGAAGCCAAAAACGGACGCATTTTTGGGATGCGGAAAGCTAATTCATGTTATAAACTAGAAAATGAAGTTGTTAATAGAGATAAAAAAATATAGCCCTTTTTTAATTTTAATACTCGTACTACTATGTGCGAGTTGTAAAAATGAGCTTAAAAAAGAAGATATAAAAGTAGTTGAAACGAGCAGGGTTGATCATTTACCCTATTACGGCGATGAATCGTTTACGCCGAATTGGTTAACTCCAGGTTCTGAAGAAGAAAAGGATTTTCACAAAATTCCAGATTTTAAATTGCTTAATCAATTAGGAGATACAATCACTCAAAATACTTTTGAAAATAAAATCTATGTAACCGATTTCTTTTTTACCATTTGCCCTGGCATTTGTCCGCAGTTAGCTGAAAGTATGATTAAGTTACAAGAAGAATTTAAAAATGATTCAGAAGTACTTCTGCTTTCGCATTCCGTAATGCCATCAGTAGATTCGGTACCGGTTATAAAAGAATATGCTGAAACTCATGGAGCAATAGATAACAAATGGCATCTTGTAACGGGTGATAAAGAAGAAATTTATTCGTTGGGAAGGGATCAATATTTTGTTGAAAATGATTTAGGAATTCCAAAAAGTATAGACGATTTTCTACACACCGAAAACTTTTTACTTATTGATAAAAGCAAACATATTAGAGGAATTTATAACGGTTTAAACAGAGCCTCGATGGCGCAATTGGCTACAGATATTTTAACCTTGAAAAATGAATAATAATAAATTTCACTAATCTTAATCCGCAAAAAATACCGCATTTGCCAAAAACAATTTCCCATTTTGCCAGAAGGAGCGGAAGGAAACATCGTCCACCATATAAACCACACTACCACTGCCCTTTTTCGCCTCAGCAAACACAATAGAGTTTTTTAATGCAGCTTTTGCTTTTTCCCCAGAAAAACCAGAAACACTTTCTGGTTCTTTTATATAACCTACGTTATAGCCATCGTTCAAAAATTTATAGGAATCGCTACCTAGCTTTAAACTGTAGTATATTTCACCATAACCAAACGCTAGCGGATGGGTATTGTCCAATGAAATTTTATAAATACTTCCGGTGATGAAATCTTTGGTGCTTTCCAGTTCGCGTTGTGCGTAGGGCACCATATTTCCCAATGTATCTTTTTCTTTTTCTGCTTTCTCATCTCCATTCTTTTTAAGATCAAAACCTTCCTTACTTTCAAAAGTGCCAACTGCATTGGCAATGGCAATTATCCTTCCGCCCTTTTCAATCCAAGTTTCTAAAGTTTTAAAAACTTCTTCATTTAAAATAGATTTGTAATTTCCATCAGGCATTACCAAAACATCATAATCGCTCCATTGAATATTTTCAATATCACCTGTATTTATTGAAGTGATTGGATATTTCAATTGGGTTTCAAAAAAATGCCATAGTGCTCCATAACTTAAAGAAGATGTACCTTCACCCTGCAACATTGCTATTCTTTTGTTTTTGATTAAATGCACATATTGCGAACCAAAATCGGTCAAGTTATCTGCATAACTTGTTGGGGAGGCATACAATTGGCGCTCCATTTTATTGGCAATTTCTATAACTTTCTTGTCGAAATCAGGGTTGTTTTTATTGTCACTTCGCGTTATAACCAAGCTACCACGACCGAAGCTTTTCCCGCCAAAGCTGAGTTCATTTTCCGAAAAGCGAACTTTTATACCGGCTTGCATTAAAGCTGAAAGAAACTCCGCATCCTGCAAACTGTTCCATTTTGCAATATACCCAGCGGCCGTTGGAGAAGCGGTGTTGGAAAGTGTATTATTTGGATTTGCTCCCGTCGCCGGAATCAAAGTTGTGCTCGCCACAGTTTCAAGTCCGAAAGCATACGGCAAACTCCACGCAGTAATATCATATGTCAGTGGCGTTGAAAGCGCAGCGTTAGGTTCAAAAAGAACTTGTACCATTTTCCCTTTCGGCTGATTAGTGCTTACAACCAAAGCGCCTTTAGCGTCCATCGTCCCTTTTTTATTGTCAGAATAATTAAAGCCGCTTGCACTTCCGCCAGTTGCATATCCGTATTTTATTTCGTGACGGTCTAGCATTTCCGTCAGCGCCTTTATATTATCAGGATTACCTTTTAATACAAAGCTTTTATACTTTAAATTATCGTTTTTAAAGAATTTTTTAAATTCAGAATTTAAAGAAGCTGCCTGCTGTGAAGCAACTTCAATGGTTGAAAGCCCAGTGGTAGTATGATGCGCAACGCGATCAACAAGGGTAAGTTCAATGTCTTCATCATTAATAATTCCCAACCCAGCCATTCCGTGGCCAGCTTGTTCATAAGTCATTCCAATAGCACCCATATATAATGGATACGTATCTCCGTAACTTGGATACAACAAATCAAAACTCTCACGGGTAAAGAAAAGCCAGCCGTTTTTATCAAAATATTTAGCGTTATTCTTTCCTATTTTACTTTGGAATTCCCGCTGCCAGTCGGTTATTATTTCGTGATAGGGTTCAGCTCCCGGCGCAAAATAATAGGGATTGTTAATAAACTGCTCGTGAAAATCAACGTGAATATGAGGCATCCATTGATTGTAAACTATTAAACGTTGTTGAGTCTCCACTTGGCTTGCCCACATCCAATCGCGATTCAAATCAAAAAGATAATGATTTGGCCTTCCGCCTGGCCAAGGTTCATTATGCTCAATTCCATCACGGGAAGAATTATAAGGTGAAGCTTTCACTTGATTGTACCAATTCACATACCGATCGCGACCGTCAGGATTCACGCCCGGATCCATAATTACCACAACATTTTTTAGATAATCTGGGTGCTCCGTAATCAATTTGTAAACAGTATTCATCGCCGCCTCGCTGCTGCTGGCTTCGTTACCATGAACATTATAACTTAACCAAACAATGGTTTTATCTGGATTTGCGCTGCCCGAAAGAATACCAATATTCTTTAAATTATCTGTGCGTATCTGTTCAAGATTCGCAATATTTTCTTCGGAAGAAATTACGGCATACGTCAGTCTTCTGCGTTCGTTGGTTTTTCCGTAATCGAAATATTTTACCATTTCACTATTTCCCGCAACGTGCTCAAAATAGGATACAACATCAGCGTGCCGAGAAAATTCGGTTCCAATTTCGTAACCCAAAAATTCAGCAGGGGATTTCAGTTGGGCAAAAATAAATAGTGGGAAAATCAGGAATAAAACAGTGAAATAACGCGTCATTTTAAAGGCTTTAAAAAGTGGTCTAAAACTACTAAAGTTTTACCAAATTCCCGATTGTGAATTCTGAATTATGAATTATACTGTATTTTTGTTTGAATCTTTCTGAAGAATTTATGCCAAACCATTCCATTCCGTATAAAAACACAGGGTATTTTTCAAAATTGATATGCGATTACCTCGCTGAAGATGAAAGCTTAAAACCTTTTTACAATCGTTTTCCAAACTTGGAAAATTTCAAGCATCAATTAGCAGAAAAACAGATAAATTTTACGGAGGAAAAACGGCATTTACTATCGAAACGAATAATGTTTCAATATGGCGACAATTCCATTTCGCAATCTACGCTCAGCAATATAGATTTACTACGCGAGCACAACACATTTACAGTAACTACGGGTCACCAGCTTAATCTTTTTACGGGACCGTTGTATTTTCTATATAAAATATTCTCAGCGATTAACCTTGCAGAACAACTTAACAAAAAATATCCTACCAATCATTTTGTGCCAATTTATTGGATGGCGACGGAAGACCACGATTTTGACGAAATAAATTATTTCAACCTTTTTGGAAAAAAAGTGAAATGGGAAAGAAATTCTGCTGGCGCCGTTGGGGAGCTTTCTACTGAAGGTTTAAAGGAAGTAAAACAGCAACTGAAAAAGGAATTTGGCGAAAGTGAAAACGCCAAAAAGTTGATTTCCCTTTTTTCAGATGCTTATACAAAGCACGATAATCTTGCTGATGCCACTCGCAATTTGGCCAACCGATTGTTTTATCATCAAGGTTTGGTGATTATTGACGGGAATGATGATGTGCTGAAAAAATGCTTTATCCCTTATGCTGAAAAAGAACTCACCGAAAACCTCAGCTTCAAAAAAGTTTCGGAAACTACTGAAAAACTTACCGATTTAGGTTTTTCGGAACAAGTGCATCCACGTGAAATAAATCTTTTCTATTTAAAAGAAAACTTACGCGAACGGATTATTGAACAAGATGGAAAATTTTATGTGAATGAAACCGACATCTCTTTTTCAAAAGAAGAAATATTGAAAGAGCTTCATGAAAACCCAGAACGGTTTTCGCCAAATGCTTTGTTGCGACCTTTATATCAAGAAGAAATTTTACCAAATCTGTGTTATATTGGCGGCGGCGGCGAGTTGGCATATTGGTTTCAGCTAAAGGATTATTTTAATAAAGTGGAGGTTCCTTTCCCTATTTTGTTGCTTCGCAATTCAGTGCTTTTAATTCCTAAAATGCTTTCTGAAAAATTACAGAAACTGAATGTTGAAATTGACGCTTTATTTCTTCCGCAGCACGAATTAATTTCAAAACACACAAAAGATATTTCAAAAATAGATATAGATTTTTCCCAACAAAAAGAATTTTTAAAACATCAGTTTAAGGATTTATATGAATTGGCGAAGCAAACTGACGCTTCATTTCTGGGAGCTGTTGGCGCGCAAGAAAAAAAACAATTGAACGGATTGGAAAATCTTGAAAAACGGCTGTTAAAAGCACAGAGAAAAAATCTTTCGGAAGAATTGGATAGAGTTAAATATATTCAAAATCAATTGTTTCAAAATCAAAGTTTGCAAGAACGGCAACTTAATTTCTCTGAGTTTTACTTGGAATATGGGGAAGACTTACTTGTTGTTTTAAAAGAAAACTTGAATCCATTGGATGGAAATTTCACTGTTTTGGAGTTATGAAAAAAATGCTAATGTCCGTTCGAGCGCAGTCGAGAACTTTGAATTGCTAACTACTAATGAGATCTCGACTCCGCTTGACCAGACAAATGAAATATCACAAAAAATTACATCCAACCATTTAACCAACTTATATATTTAAAGTATTTTTGCCTATGCAAAACAACGTCCTCATTTTAGATTTTGGCTCGCAGTACACCCAATTAATCGCAAGACGCGTACGGGAGCTGAACATTTACTGCGAAATCCATCCTTACCATCACATTCCAGAAAACCTTGAGTCTTTTAAGGCCGTAATACTTTCCGGTAGTCCGTTTTCCGTTCGCGCGGAAGATGCACCGCATCCCGATCTTTCACAAATTCGTGGACAAAAACCTCTTTTAGCGGTTTGTTATGGGGCGCAATATTTGGCACATTTTAACGGTGGAAGTGTAGAACCTTCAAATATTCGTGAATACGGAAGGGCGAAACTTTCAATGATAAAATCGGGCGAGGATTTCTTTAAAAATATTCCAGAAAACACAAATGTATGGATGAGCCACAGCGATACAATCGCGCAACTCCCTGAAAATGGAGTGCGATTGGCGAGCACTGATGATGTATTGAATGCAGCATATAGAATTGAAGGCGAAGAAACCTACGCAATACAATTTCACCCAGAAGTATATCATACAACCCACGGTAAGCAATTGCTTGAAAATTTCTTGGTAAACATAGCCGAAGTGCCACAAACTTGGACGCCAGCAGCTTTTGTTGACACAACTGTTGCAACTTTGAAAGAACAAATTGGTGACGGTAAAGTTGTTTTAGGCTTGAGCGGCGGTGTTGATAGCACCGTTGCTGCAATTATTTTGAATAAAGCCATCGGCAAAAATCTGTATTGCATTTTTGTGAACAACGGTTTGCTTCGTAAAAACGAATTTGAAAGTGTGCTCCATCAATATAAAGATATGGGGCTAAACGTAAAGGGTGTTGATGCTTCCGAACGCTTTTTGGATGCCTTGAGAAATGAAAGTGATCCCGAAAGGAAACGTAAAGCAATCGGGAACGCTTTTATAGAAGTGTTTGATGATGAAGCGCATCAATTAACGGGCGTAGATTGGTTGGCACAGGGAACGATTTATCCAGATGTTATTGAAAGCGTTTCCGTAAACGGGCCTTCTGTTACTATAAAAAGTCACCACAACGTTGGGGGTTTACCTGATTTTATGAAATTGAAAATAGTTGAACCACTTCGAATGCTCTTCAAAGATGAGGTGCGCCGTGTTGGTAAAGAGATGGGCATAGACCCCGAATTGTTAGGCAGGCATCCGTTTCCCGGGCCTGGGCTTGCAATCAGAATTTTAGGAGATATTACAGCCGAAAAAGTGCGTATATTACAAGAGGTTGACGCAATATTTATAAACGGTCTGAAAAAGTGGGACCTTTATGACAAAGTGTGGCAAGCAGGAGCAATTTTGCTTCCCGTAAACAGCGTTGGTGTAATGGGCGATGAGAGAACCTATGAAAAAGTAGTTGCCCTTCGCGCAGTGGAATCCACCGATGGAATGACCGCAGATTGGGTAAACCTTCCCTATGAATTTTTACAGGAAGTGAGCAACCATATAATAAACCGAGTTAAAGGCGTTAATAGAGTAGTCTACGACATTAGCTCTAAACCGCCAGCAACCATCGAGTGGGAATAAAAAATGAAATTGAGACTATGTTTAGCAAATCTAAAAAATTGATTATCTCTATGTTGAAGTGTTTAATATACGTTTCGGTGACCTTCCTATTTATGGTTAGTTGTGGCTCGGTAGCCCAGCAACAATACAAAAGCCATTCGGTTCAAAAAGGCGAAACGGTTTATAGTATTTCTAAAGAATATGGCATTTCTGAAGAAACAATATACAATCTAAACCCAGATGCAAAAAATGGACTGAAGGTAAATAGCGTGCTTATTATTCCTTCAAACAGCGTTATAAGTTCAGGTACGAACAATAATAATTTTCGTGAACACAAAGTAAAAAAGAAGGAAACCCTATACGGAATTGCACAATTGTATAATGTGGGTGTTGACGAAATTAAAAAATTGAACAAAGACCTGTATTCGCGTGGGTTGAAAAAAGGAGAAACCTTATTGATTCCTACAGGTTCAAAAGGTATTGAAACAAACGGTTCCAATACTGAAAACCTTTTACCCGGAACTCAGAAATATACCGTAAAACCTCAAGAAACAAAATTTGGAATTGCTAGAAAATTTGGGATAAGCATTGCTGAACTGGAAGATTTAAACCCAAACTTAGGAGAAAATTTGAAGCTTGGCTCTGTACTTATCGTTCCCGATAAAACCGTAATTGATAATGCTGAAATTGACGATGAAAACTTTCAGTATTATGAAGTGAAACCAAAAGAAGGTTTTTACAGATTAAAAGCAAAATTCGGACTTTCCGAAGAACAGGTTATCGCTTTAAACCCCTATGCAAAAGATGGGCTTAAGGATGGGATGATTTTAAAAATACCCAAAGACGAAACCACACTTTCACAGGAAGATATTTCAATTGTTGATCTTGAAAAAAGAATCAACAATAAAAAGATGAAAACAGTGGCGCTGATGCTTCCTTTTCGTTTGATGCGTACTGCAACTGATTCTACCGCAAATGATCATGACTGGCTGAAAAAAGATCCAACCCTCCGCATGGCTTTGGATTTTTATAGCGGCGCAATTATGGCTGCAGAATTTGCTAAAGACAAGGGCATTTCAGTAACCATGAATGTTTACGATACTGAAAAGAGCGAAGCGAAAGTTGCATCAATCATTTCAAAAAACGATTTTAAAAATGTAGATGCTGTAATTGGGCCACTGCTTCAGAAGAATGTTGAAAAGGCTTCAGATATGTTGAAAGACGAAAAAATTCCAGTCTTTTCACCTTTAAGCAACAGAGAGATGGCCATGAATGACAATCTTTTCCAGACGCTACCCACAGATGCAGTGCTTCAAAAAACGATGATTCGTTATATAAAAGAGCATAGTTCGGGAAAAAACATCATCATTGTTTCAGACTCCAAAAGAGCCGCTCAACGAGCAATGATACAAACGGCAATTCCAACGGCCAAAACTGTATCACCCCGTGGTAGTGGTTATATTCAATCAAGCGATATTACCGCTGTTGCTTCTGAAGGAATGGAGAATTGGGTGATACTCGAGACTCAAAATCCTGTTTTAGTGAGTAGTGCGGTTAATGTTCTTGCGGCAATGCCTGCAAATTATAAAGTGCGTTTATTCACTTTAGACAGAAACGAGTCTTTTGAATGGCATGAAGTTTCAAGTACACGTTTGGCAAAATTGAACTTTACATTTCCATCAGTAAATAAAAATATTTCGGAAGATGATCGGAATCCGTTTTTGATAAGCTATAAAAATAAATATGGCGTTCTTCCTAATAGATATGCAATCCGCGGATTTGATGTAACGTATGATGTATTGTTACGCCTAGCTTCGGAAAAAGATATTTATGATACAGTTATGCCGGAAAGTGAAACGGTTTATATTGAAAATAAATTTCGATATGAAAAATCGAACACACAGGGCTACTGTAACGAAGCTGCTTATATTTTAAAATATAATGACGAACTTAAATTTGAAGTAGTAGAATGAGTACAGCCAAAGTAACATACTTAGGAAACTTACGCACCGAAAACGAGCATCTTAAATCGGGCAACAAATTCATTACCGATGCTCCAATAGACAACAACGGAAAAGGCGAAGCTTTTTCCCCTACAGATACGGTTGCTACTGGTCTTGCTAATTGTATGATTACAATGATGGGCATCAAAGCCCGCGATATGCAGGTAAATATGGACGGCACCACAGCAATGGTCACAAAAACCATGGCGGCCGATCCACGTAGAATTTCAAAAATTGAAGTGGTTTTGAATTTTCCTGCAGGAATAGACGACAAATCAAAAAAAATACTTGAAAATACCGCACGCACTTGCCCCGTTCACTACAGCCTTCATCCAGATGTTGAAAGAGTGATTACTTTTAATTGGGGATAAAAAATTATCAACTGTCCGTTCGAGTGCAGTCGAGAACCACATTTTAGGTACTGTTTTTGATTTCACTTTACTATGAAACTACTTTTCGCTTTTATATTGTCCTTATTCCTCTTCCCACAAAACAATCCGGAAAAGATTATGTGGAAGGAAAACCCAAAACTAACTTGGGAAGATTTCCGGGGAAAAGCTGTTAGAAGCGCAAGTTTCGTAGCCAGTACCAATACCGGCATCAGCTTTCAATATTCCTATTCCATAAAAAATGGAGACATAAATGTGGAATATTCCGTGGATAGTTTTTTTTATCCTGAAGGCTCTTGGTACATACCTGAAAAAGTTTCTCCCTATATTTTAAGGCATGAACAGGCACATTTTGATATTTCGGAATTACACGCACGTATGCTTCGAAAAAATTTAGAAGGAAGAACATTTTCTAAAAAAGTGAAATCAGAAATTGAAGGAATTTACCAGCAGGTAGAACAAAAAAGGCGCGCGATGCAAAACAAATTTGACGCTGAAACCGATCATTCCCGAGACGAAGCGAAAGAAATTTTCTGGCAGAAATACATCGCCAACCAATTAGCCGAATACAATGCTTGGAAGTAACCCAGACCCAAATCATTTAATTGAACTGGCAAACTATAAGATGCCTTTTGGAAAATATGAAGGCTATTATTTGGCTAATATTCCGGAATATTATTTTGTGTGGTTCAAGCAAAAAGGATTCCCTGAGGGCAAATTGGGAAGGATGATGGCAGAAATGTATGAATTGAAACTGAACGGTCTTGAAGGTTTACTAAAAAGGCTGATTAAAAAGTAAAGAAATTCCTTAGCTATATCTGGCCTATTACACGCCGGTTTTCTTCAGAAATTAATAGAACTTTGGAAGTAACCTATGTAAACGGCAAAAAGGTTTTGGATGCTGAAATTGCAAATTACTCCTACAGTTCACTTCAAAAAATACTGGAATTCAGATTGACCAAATTTGATTTAAAATCGGTTGAAAACATTTTGCTTTTGGGGATGGGCGGTGGAAGCATTATTCACTCACTTCGAAACACTTTTGAATATTCTAAAAATATTGTAGCAGTTAAAATTAACCCCGCAATCATAAAACTGACGAAAGAAGAATTTGGAATCTTTTCTTCTGAAACTCTACAAATTATTGAAAGTAATGCATTTAATTTTGTAAAAAATACTAACGAAAAATTTCAGTTAATAATCATTGATCTTTTCAAAGACACTAACGTTCCTCCTATTTTCTACGGAAAAGAATTCTGTGAAAACATTTCAAAAATACTTCAAAAATCACGGCTCAATAATTTTTAATATCGGCATTAATCTCGAAAAAAAACTCCGAAATAAACGAAATCATTATATCGAACTTCGGAAATGATTTTCAGTTTCAAATACACCAAAAGGGAAATGGCACCAACTCCTTATTGATTGGAAGAAAGGCGCAAAAGTAATTTTTCAGTATTTTAAAGAGCCTTTGGAATTTCGGTTTTTGATTTTTAGAATTTACCTGTTTCCTTTCCATAATAAAAACGTACTTTTGCATCCCGTATAGTTATTTCAGCAAAGGCATTCATGAGCACTACAAAATACATCTTCGTTACGGGCGGAGTTTCATCATCTTTAGGAAAAGGAATTATAGCAGCATCGCTAGCCAAACTATTGCAGGCCAGAGGATACCGCGTTACAATTCAAAAACTTGATCCATATATTAATGTGGATCCGGGAACATTGAATCCATACGAACATGGAGAATGTTACGTTACGGATGATGGCGCCGAAACCGATTTAGATTTGGGTCACTACGAGCGTTTTTTGAACGTAAATACTTCTCAAGCAAATAATGTTACAACAGGCCGCATCTATCAAAGCGTAATTGAAAAAGAACGTCGCGGCGAGTTTTTAGGGAAAACCGTACAGGTTGTTCCTCACATTACCAACGAAATTAAAGAACGCGTACAATTGCTTGGAAACACTGGCGAATACGATATCATTATCACCGAAATTGGCGGTACGGTGGGTGATATTGAATCGTTACCATACATTGAAGCTGTACGCCAAATGAAATGGGAAATGGGCGATGATAATGCTTTGGTTATCCACTTAACGCTTGTGCCCTATCTTTCCGCCGCTGGCGAATTGAAAACAAAACCCACACAACACTCTGTAAAAACACTGATGGAAAGCGGAATACGCGCAGATATTTTAGTGTGTAGAACAGAGCACGAATTATCTAATGATTTAAGAAGAAAACTTGCTCTTTTCTGTAATGTAAAACAAGAAGCGGTTATTCAGTCTATTGATGCTTCCACGATTTACGACGTGCCGAATATGATGCTTGAAGAAGGTTTGGATACGGTTACACTTGAAAAATTAAATCTGAAGAATTCAAAAAAACCGGATTTAAAACAGTGGAATAAATTTCTTCAACGGCATAAAAATCCGAAAGGCGAAGTTCATATTGGCTTAATTGGAAAATATGTGGAATTACAAGATAGCTACAAATCTATTCTTGAATCTTTCATACATGCTGGAGCAGAAAATGAAGTGAAAGTGAAATTGGAATTTATACATTCTGAACACATCAACGCAAAAACCATTGGCAAAAAACTATCAAAACTCGATGGAATTCTGGTTGCTCCCGGTTTCGGTGAGCGCGGTGTTGAGGGGAAAGTTGCAGCCGTAAAATATGCCCGCGAAAACAATTTACCATTTTTGGGAATTTGTTTGGGAATGCAAATGGCCGTTATTGAATTTGCGCGAAATGTTTTAAAACTGAAAGACGCGAATAGTACTGAAATGGATTCGCAAACCAAAGATCCTGTAATTAGCATTATGGAAGACCAAAAAAACATTACAAACATGGGCGGTACAATGCGTTTGGGCTCATGGAAGTGCGATTTGAAAAAGGGAAGCATTGTTAGTAAAATTTACAAATCAAAAACCATAGAGGAACGCCATCGCCATAGGTATGAATTCAATAATAAATACCGTGAACAATTTGAAGCTGCTGGCTTAATTGCAACTGGTATAAATCCAGACACAGGCCTTGTAGAAATTATAGAAATCCCCGAACACCCTTGGTTTGTTGGCGTTCAGTATCACCCAGAATATAAAAGTACCGTTGCCAATCCGCACCCGCTTTTTGTAGCGTTTGTAAAAGCAGTACACGAACATGCTATAAAAAAGAAATAGGACAATTTGACGTAATAAGAATTAAGGCGGGATTATTGCCCTGCCACATAAAATTAATGATAACATACTTTTGAAATATTTCAAAAGAAGATATAAAAGATGGAAAAAAAGAAATTCGATTTAAACTCACTTATAGGTTTTTTGTTAATTGGTGGAATACTACTTTGGATGCTTTACCTCAACAAACCAACTGAGGAAGAACTTCAAGCTGAAAAGACCAAAACAGAAGCTGCTACTCAAGAAAAAGCAGAAGCTGAAAAAGGAAAACAGGATATCACCTTAGCCGATGCAACTTCAAATAGCATGGATTCTGTAAAACCTGGTGATTCTTTAGCTTTTGAACAGCTAAAAAATAAACTTGGTTCTTTTGCGTATTCAGGGACTCTTCCATCTGCAAATGATGCAACCACTGTTTTCGAAAACGATGTGCTCTTTTTCAAAGTGAGCAATAAAGGAGGTTACATTACGGAAGCGCGTTTAAAGAATTTCCACAAATATGATTCTATCCCCATTTATTTAATTAAAGATGGAAACGCTTCTTTAAATCTTCAATTTTCTGCTGAAAACAGAAGTTTGAATTCTCAAGACCTATATTTTGAGCCTACGCTTTCCAAAAATGGGGAAGATCAAGTGCTTTCCATGAAGTTAAAAACTTCTGAAACCGGATTTATAGAATATCGATACACCCTTCATCCAGGTGAATATATGATGGATTTCAGCCTTAACACTCAAGGTTTGGATGGCATTATAAATACATCACAACCTGTGTATTTGGATTGGCAATTGAAAGGATATCGTCACGCTAAAAGTATTCAGTATGAAAATAGGTATTCACGTTTAACTTATGAATATGATGATGAGAAACATTCAAAACTTTCCCCATCGGGTGAAGATGATGAATTAGAAAAGAATGTTACATGGATGAACTTCCGTCAACATTTCTTCAGTTCAATGTTACTTACTGACACTCCATTTAAAGAGGTTAAACTTACTTCTGTCGATTTAGTTAAGAATGAAGAAACAGATACAACATTCACAAAACAATACGGTGCAAAAATGCTTTTAGAGCCCAAAGGTGGTGCTTTAGCATATAATATGAATATGTATTACGGTCCTTCAGACTATCAAATTTTCAAAAAATACGACCGTAATCTTGACGAAGCCATGCCGCTTGGTTGGGGAATTTTTGGAATTATAAACAAATATATTATCATTCCAGTTTTTGCTTTTCTAACAGACTTTTTACCTGCTGGAATTGCAATTATTGTTTTAACCATTTTAATAAAACTTTTATTGTCACCTGTTCAATACAAACAGTATTTGGCGCAAGCTAAAATGAAGGTTTTAAAACCTGAAATGGATGAAATAAAAGTAAAGTATAAAGACAACAAGCTAAAAATACAGCAAGAAACCATGAAACTGCAAACCTCAGCCGGCGCGAGTCCGCTGAAAGGTTGTTTGCCTGCGCTGTTGCAGATTCCTGTGTTTTATGCGCTCTTTACATTCTTCCCCTCGGCCTTTGATTTGAGGCAAAAAAGTTTCCTTTGGGCGGATGACCTTTCCAGTTATGACACGATTGCGGAATTGCCGTTTCGTATTCCATTTTACGGAGACCACGTTAGTTTGTTCCCAATATTGGCATCCATCGCCATCTTTGTATATATGATGATGACCATGGGCGCAAATATGCAGCAACAGCAGCAACCGGGAATGCCGAATATGAAATTCCTGATGTATCTATCGCCTTTGTTTATGTTGGTATTCTTCAACAATTATGCGAGTGGACTTTCGCTTTACTACTTTATTTCAAACCTGATTACCATCGGAATTATGCTTGTTATAAAGAATTTCATTATTGATGAAGAAAAAATTCACGCCAAAATTCAAGTGAAAAAAGCACAGCCGAAAAAGCAGAATAAATTTCAGCGAAAAATGTCAGAAATGATGGAGCAGGCAGAGCAACAGAAAAAAAGCGGAAAAAAATAAAACAGCTATATAAGCAGGAAGGATACAAAATCCTTTCTGCTTCATTACTTTTAAAATAGAAATTGAATTGTACCGTTTACAGTTTAAGTAAACGAACTGATATGATAAAAAAAACTGCTTTAATCTTCTTTCTAGGAATAATTTTCAGCTCCTTTAATGTTTTTTCACAAAGTGATTTAAATCAAATGGATGCTCAAGGTAAGCGTCACGGCCTTTGGAAGAAAACATACGAAGGCACAGCCCAGATTCGTTACGAAGGCACTTTTGAGCACGGAAAAGAAGTGGGCGAATTCAAATTTTATTGTGAAGACTGCAAAGACAAACCCGCAGCCACCAAAAACTTCACCGGAAAAGACGGCATTGCCGACGTGAAATATTTCACTATTAAAGGAAAGTTGGTGAGTGAAGGAAAAATGAAAGACAAAGACCGCATTGGTGAATGGGTTTATTATCATGAAAAGTCTAAAAATATAATGACTCGTGAAAATTACACCAACGGAAAGCTGGACGGAAAAGTAATAACCTACTACCCAAACGGTAAAATCACTGAAGAAATAAATTACAAAAACGGTATAAAGGAAGGTGAAGATAATTATTACTCACCAGAAGGAGTTCTACTAAAAAAATTGCTTCATAGAGAAGACCAACTACAAGGTCCAGCATTTTATTACGATGCCAACGGAAATGTAGTGATAGAAGGTTTTTATAAAGATGATAAAAAACACGGTCTTTGGAAATACTACAAAGACGGCAAAGTGGTCTTGGAAGAAACGTTTCCTAAACCTCAAAAATAATAGTTATTGGGTAAGGTATCCCGAATTATATCGACTGCAAGATTCCTAAAGTCTTTTTATCTTTACCTATTCAAAAAATTAAAATGAAAAAACGAGTAGTTGTCGGACTCAGTGGCGGCGTTGATTCCAGCGTTGCAGCCTATCTTCTTAAAGAGCAGGGCTATGATGTTATTGGTCTTTTTATGAAGAATTGGCATGACGACTCCGTAACGATTTCTGACGAATGCCCTTGGTTAGAAGATAGTAACGATGCTATGCTCGTAGCTGAAAAACTTGGCATTCCCTTCCAAACAGTAGATTTAAGCGAAGAATATAAAGAACGAATTGTTGATTATATGTTTCGCGAGTATCAAATGGGGCGAACTCCAAACCCAGATGTGCTTTGCAATCGCGAAATAAAGTTTGATGTTTTTATGAAAATCGCCCTCAGTTTAGGTGCTGATTTTGTAGCAACTGGGCATTATTGCAGAAAAAATATTTTTGAAAAAGATGGTAAGGATATCTATCAATTACTAGCCGGGAAAGATCCAAACAAAGACCAATCGTACTTTCTCTGCCAACTTTCGCAGGAACAACTTTCAAAAACCCTCTTCCCTATTGGTGAATTGCTGAAACCGGAAGTTCGAAAAATAGCTGCGGAACAAAACCTAATTACTGCCGAAAAACGTGATTCTCAAGGATTGTGTTTCATCGGAAAAGTGAGATTGCCTGAATTTCTTCAGCAAAAGTTGGCGCCAAAAGACGGTGTGATTGTGGAAGTGCCAGCAAGTTTTTCAGAATACAAAAGGACAAAAACAGATTTTTCTTCCGAAGAAGAAAAATTCAAATATCTCTCTGCCAAAAGAAAATACACGAAAGTAGATGGCAAAGAAGTGGGTATACATCACGGGGCGCATTATTTCACAAAAGGCCAGCGCAAAGGTTTAGCCGTGGGCGGAACTAAAGAACCGCTCTTTGTAATTGATACTGA
This sequence comes from Flavobacteriales bacterium, assembly GCA_038259585.1. Classification (GTDB taxonomy): domain Bacteria; phylum Bacteroidota; class Bacteroidia; order Flavobacteriales; family Flavobacteriaceae; genus Aequorivita. The sequence continues at coordinate 130,955 of JBBSOQ010000007.1, forward strand.
CGTAGATGAAAACATAATCTATACTGGCCAAGGAAAGGAACATCCTGGGTTATATAGACGTGGACTTTTCGTGAAAAATGATGAAATTCATTGGGTTCGGGAAGACCTAAAAATTGCCGAAGACGAAAAAATGGAAGTGCTGGCGCGCATCCGTTATAGACAACCTTTGGAAAAAGCAACTTTACACCGAACAGTTTCGGGACTTTATATTATATTTGACAAACCACAATCCGCAATAACTGAAGGTCAGTTTGTAGCATGGTACAATGACCAAGAGCTTTTGGGAAGTGGTGTTATATCTTAAAAAAATCTATGATGAAAAAATTATCCCTATTATTTATTGTTTTTATTACCACATTTAGTTTTGCCCAAACTGAAGATGCCCTTGTTTATTTGGAAGCAAAGGATCCAGCTACAATTACTGCTGCTCTGGCAAACCCAATAACTATTTTAACACAAGCATCCTTAGACAGAAAAAATTTACAAGGTACAGCGGTTGATGATCGTGATGTGCCATTGAATGAAACTTATAAAGCAGCCATTGAAGCTGCTACCGGAATCTCAGTACTCGCCAAATCAAAATGGTTAAACGCAGTATACGTACGCGGTAGTGAAACTAATATTAACAATCTTTTAAACTTATCTTTTGTGACCGATGTTGAGTTTGCTAATAAAAGCTTAAATAGACCAACAAGCGGAAAAACATTTACAAAAGACAAATTCGAAATTGAAAATCAATCAAGACCTGTTTATAATTACGGTAGTGCAGCCAATCAAACACAAATGATCAATGTAGACTATCTCCACGAGAATGGTTATACAGGTGAAGATGTGCTTGTTGCCTTTATGGACAACGGTTATCCAGGTGTTTTGAGTAATCCTGCCTATGCAACTCTAAGAAATGAAGGTAGATTGAAAGGTTATTATGATTTTGTTGCCCGTGTAGAAAGTCCAAACGGAACTGGAAGCCACGGCGCTGGAACTTTTAGTGACGCCGCAGGATTTTTAAATGGTCAGTTTGTGGGTACTGCTCCAGGTGCTTCTTATTACCTATATGTTACAGAAGATGACAATAGCGAATCCCCTGCGGAGGAAGCTTACTGGGTTGAAGCTCTTGAACGTGCTGACAGCTTGGGTGTTTATGTTACAAACACATCATTAAGCTACCAAACATTTGACAATACTTCATTTGATCACGATTATTCAGACCTTGATGGACTAACTACTATTGCAGCTAGAGGTTCTAATATAGGTTTTGACAAAGGAATGATAAATGTAGTATCTGCTGGAAACGCTGGAAATGACTTTGGATTTGTAGCTACGCCTTCTGACGCTCCCGGTTCACTTACAATTGGCGCAGTAGATGCCAATGAAAATTATGTGTCTTTCAGCTCACGCGGACCTAATTCTGCTGGAGTAGTAAAACCAGACGTAATGGCCAAAGGTCAAGATGCTGCTATTGTTAGCCAAAACGGAAATGTTACTACTGCAAGCGGAACTTCATTTAGCTCGCCTATTACTGCGGGAGCGGTGGCTTCTTTATGGGGAGCTGTTCCACATTTGAAAAACGGTGTTGTGATGCAAGCAATTCGCGAATCAGCTGATAGATTTAACAATCCAACAAATCAGTATGGTTATGGTATTCCTGATTTTGGTTCAGCGTTGGATTATCTTCTAACTTTAGGATTAGAAGAGCAAATTCTTGATTCTAATTTTGCACTGTATCCAAACCCTGTAACTACACAAATAAATGTATCTTTCCCTAAATCTGCTGATAATGCTGAGTTTTCACTTTACAATGTTTTAGGCGAAAAAATTCTTCAAACAAGAATTAATACTTTGAATAATACTATTGATGTTTCAGGTCTTTCCTCTGGAATGTACATTGCGTCAATCACTTCAAACAACAAAACAACAAGTTATAAAATTATTAAACAGTAGTGCATAACCGGGTTACCGAACTTTTTAAAATTCAATACCCCATAATTCAAGCTGGAATGATTTGGAACAGTGGATGGCGTTTAGCCTCCGCTGTTTCCAATTCTGGTGGTTTGGGTCTTTTGGGTGCAGGTTCTATGTATCCCGAAATTCTTCGGGAGCATATTCAGAAATGTAAAATAGCTGCCAATAAACCTTTTGGGGTAAATGTACCAATGCTTTACCCAGATATTGACAAGATAATCGATATCATAATTGAAGAAGGCGTAAAAATAGTTTTTACATCTGCAGGGAATCCAAAAACATATACTTCAAAACTGAAAGAAAACGGAATTACCGTTGTTCACGTTGTTAGCAGTGTGAAATTTGCTTTAAAAGCACAAGAAGCCGGCGTAGATGCTGTGGTTGCCGAAGGTTTTGAGGCAGGCGGTCACAATGGTCGTGAAGAAACTACAACTTTCACTTTAATTCCAATGGTAAAGGAACAGTTAGAAATTCCTTTAATAGCCGCTGGTGGAATTGCAACTGGTCGCGGCATGCTTGCTGCAATGGTTTTAGGTGCAGACGGCGTGCAAGTGGGAAGTCGTTTTGTAGCTTCGGAAGAAGCTTCTTCGCACAGAAATTTTAAACAAATGGTTGTTGAAGCAAAAGAAGGTGATACGCAACTCACTTTAAAGGAATTGGCTCCTGTTCGGTTGCTAAAAAACAAATTCTTTGAAAGTGTTATTCAACTCTATAAAACTAACCCCTCCAAGGAAGATCTTATAAATCACTTGGGACGTGCACGGGCAAAACACGGTATGTTTGAAGGCGATTTAGAAGATGGTGAATTGGAAATCGGGCAAATAGCTGGACTTATCAATAATATTAAACCCGCGGCGCAGATTTTAAAAGATATGGTAGCTGAATTTGAAATTGCCAAAAAAGAGGTTTCGAATCTTTAAGAATTTTCTATACTTATTCAAAACATAGTATTTAAAAAACCCTCCCGAATTTAATCGGAAGGGTTTTTCTTTTAAATTAAAATTTAAAGCTTACTCCTTGATAAGCCTTTTAGTTATCTGCCCGTTTTCACCTTGAATAATTACAAGGTAAGTAGCGGCAGCCATTTCAGAAACATCAATTGTTTTTTGAGTTCCCATGCTTCTAAGATCTATGGATTTCACCATTCTTCCTCTTAAATCGAAAATACTTAAATTTTCAAGAGAAAGACTTTGTGGGTTTCCAATAGTCACGGTATTCTTAGCTGGGTTTGGATACATTTGCAAGCTTCCAATAGTAGCATTGTTATTACCAACCCCCAATACACTTTCAATAGTAAGTACAAAAGTACAAGTTGATATATTGCCGTATTCATCTTCCGCAGTAAGCGTAATGGTATAAACACCATCAGACAAGGCTGTACCCGCAGCAGGGCTTTGTGATGTTATTGTAACAGGATCTGTACAATTATCAATTGCCGTTGCTTCGCCAGTTGCAAAGTAATCTGGAAGTATATAGAATAAATTACCAACTCCTGGATCAATCGTTTGATCAGTAGGACAAGTTAGTACTGGCGCTAAAAGATCCACTACTGTAACTATTGCAGTACAAGTGCTTAGGTTACCATTCACATCGCTTATGAATACTTGCACAGTTACTGGAGTTCCAATATCGGCACAGCTAAATTCATTAATATCAACTGCTACAGTTCCAATTCCGCAATTATCGGAGCTGCTAGCAATAACATCATTTGGATCTAGCATAGCTGTTCCGTCTGGTCCAAGTTCCAATGTAAAGTCCTGACAAACAAGTTCTGGATTTGTATTGTCTTCCACGGTAACAATAGCAGTACACGTACTATCATTTCCATTTACGTCGGTTACAGTAAGTACAACAGTGTTGTCACCAATGTTTGAACAATCAAAAGTATCAATATCCAAACTATAGCTTCCTATTCCACAGGCATCTGTGCTTCCGCCGTCAACGTCTGCTCCTGTAATAGTTACTGTTCCCGTTACTGGATCTAATTCAACAGTAATGTTTTGACAAACTGCTACTGGAGGTGTAATATCCTCAACAGTAACTATTGCCGTACAAGTGTTAGAGTTTCCATTAACGTCTATTACTGTTAACACAACTGGATTATCTCCCACATTGCTACAGTCAAAAGTACTCGGACTTACTGATAAAGATGCAATTCCACAGTTATCAGTAGAACCTCCGTCAACATCTGCTGCGGTAATGGATGCATTTCCTGAGGCATCCAACTGAATGGTTATGTTTTGACAAACCATAGTTGGCAATTCATTATCGGTAACAGTAATCGTGAAATTACATACTGTTGTATTTCCGCTACCATCGGTTGCGGTAAATTCAATAGTGTTTATACCTACTGGGAAATCACTTCCACTTGAAAGACCTCCTGTTTGGGAAACTGTAACGCTACAATTATCAAAACCTACTGCCAGCGGGAAATTTACTACCGCGCTACACAATCCTGCATCCGTATCAGCAGTTATGTTTGCAGGGCAGTTTATTGTTGGCGGAATGTCATCTTCAACCGTTACTACAGCAACGCAAGTGCTTGAGTTTCCGTTAACATCGGTTACCGTTAAGGTAACATTATTAGTACCTAAATCTGCACAAGTGAAGTCTGTAATATCAATTGTGGTACTTGTAATGCCGCAGGCATCGGTACTGCCACCATCAACATCTCCAGCGGTGATGGAAACATTTCCAGAAGCATCCAATTGAACTGTTATGTTTTGGCAAACTGCTGTAGGAGCAACATTATCTTCCACCGTAACAACTGCGGTACAAGTGCTTGAATTTCCAGTAACATCGGTTACTGTTAGAGTCACCGTGTTTGGACCCACATCTGCACAAGTGAAACTACTTGGAGAAACACTTAAAGACGCAATACTACAGTTGTCTGTACTGCCTCCATCAATATCTGTTCCGGTGATGGATGCATTTCCAGAAGCATCCAATTGCACGGTGAAATTTTGGCAAACCGCTGTTGGAGCCACATTGTCTTCAACGGTAACAACCGCAGTACATGTGCTTGAATTTCCACTAGTATCGGTGACTGTTAGTATCACATTATTTACACCTACATCTGCACAGGTAAAATCAGTTTGACTAGCGCTAAATGCAATACTAGATGAGCCTCCAGTAGTTGAAAACTCCATTCCTTTATAATAATTAGGAGCCGTACTTCCTACCATTGTAGAAACTCCCGCTGTTGTCATAGTAACAAATTCTTGGTCTAAATTAGCTAGAAGAAAAGTTCCGCCACCAATATATTGCGCTCCTAAAACTTCATCTGTTGCAAATCCAGTTACTGGAATATTTGTTACTACTAGCGTATTTGGATCTATACTTTGATATGCAAAATTTGTATCCCTACCTGACCAATGATATATCAAGCCATCATCAGGATTCATCGCTATAGATTCTCCATCTGAACCGGCGCCAAGCGAAACTAAAAATGTAATCGCACCAGTAGTAGGATTTATACTAAATAATGACTCTGATGTAGTAGAGCCATCTCCTGTAACACCATATAGATTTCCAGTTGAATCAAAACTTATACTTGCAAAATTTTCAGAGAGGTTTCCTCCAATAGTCGTCGCTATTCCAGTTAAAGGATCAAGTGTAGCAAGTCTTCTTCCTCCAGCTGAAGGTTTAACGATTATATAAATTTCACCATTAGTTGGATTTTTATCCATTCCATTGATACCATTTACTGCAGTTCCACCTACCGTAATTGCTATAGCCGGACTAACCGAAGTGTACGTGGTTGGATCTAAATAATTCAAAAACTCATCATATGGTGATCCTGCAATCAATACAGGACTTCCTGAACAGTTATCAGAAGACCCTCCATCCAAATCACTTGCTACGATACTAATGTTTCCTATTGCATCCAACTGAACGGTTATATTTTGACATACTGCTGTAGGAGCTTCGGCATCATTAACTGTTACATCCATTGAACAAGTATCAATAGTATTTCCAATACTGTCCAATAGAGACCAGACTACTGTTGTAGTTCCAACTGGATAAGTATCAGATGCATCTGCCGTATTATTATAGTCATTCGTCATTGTATATGAACTACACTGTACCTGCCCATTAACCCAATCGGTTGCTGCATCCATATTTACTAATGTGCCATCATAACCATTTAAAGTTGAATCTGAAACTACCGTACTTCCGGTATTATCATCCAATTTATAATAGGCTACTAAGCCTGGAGCAGATTCTGAAACACAAGAGTTGAAATCTGCCAATATCTCCGTATCACTTCGAAGTATATCCCAAATTCTAACTTCATCCAATGTACCAGGAAAAAATTGAGCGCTATTAGTTCGGCTTCCTAAGCTCATTTTATTATCTGTACCTGTTGAACTAGTTCCTCCTGAAACAGTGGCTTGTAATACACCATCAAAAAAGATTTGTGCCGTTTGAGTTGTTGCATTCCATCTAGCCGCAACATGGGTCCAAGTATTTAAAGGTATTGTGGCACTTGTATTAATACCAACAGTGTTATTTATATAAAAATATATTTGGCCACTATAACTCACAGACATAAAATTTGAAGCTGTTTTTTGCGCAAATAATATTCGACTAAATACTGCTGTTTCTGGATTTACCCACATTTCAATAGTAATGTCGTTATTTGCTACGTCATCAAATACAACTGGTAGTGGCATATCAACTTGATCATCAACACCATCAAAATTTAATGCAGACTCTGAACCCGAACAACCATTACTGACAGTGGGTTGAGGAATAGTAATTGCTGCCTCACATACCCCCACATCATTATCTTGTGAAATATCAGATGGACAAATAATTGTAGATGGACCTCCGCCACCTCCGCCAATCACATTTACAATGGCCGAGCAGGTTGATGTTGCACCGTTATCATTTGTAACCTCAACAGCAACAGTATTCAATCCTGTGTCTGAACATGTAAAACTAACCGTTGCAGCCAATGGGCTTCCCGCAAGTACTGTATAGCTTCCGCAATCAACGGTAACGCCGTATAGTAAATCTTCAGCATTTACAGTTGCGTTGCCGCTTCCGTCTAAGGTAACATCTAGTATTGGTGCAGTTACTTCATAATCATAATCTAATCCCCAACTGTTAATTGTCCCCGTGTCTCCTGATGCACTATCTGAAACTGTTAGTTCCCAAATACCTATAGTGCTTTCTCCATCGAAAATGGAAAGTGGATTGTTTGGCGTGAATGACCCATTAATAGTTGGTACCGATCCTGCACAAATATTTTCAACTGGAGCACCCGCTTCGTCATCTAAAGTAGTTACTATATTATTTCCATCACATCCAAATGTTGATGCAGGAACTCCCGGCCTATCTATAATAGTAACAGTTGTCCCCAATGGAGATTTAATCTTAACAATAAGGTCGCCAACCCAACTATGCGATATATTTAAGTTTACATCTAAATCTGTTATGGAAACATCTTCGGTAACATTCATAGTTACTGTAACCCCCGTAGGATTATTATCTGGAATTGCCGTTCCCGGACTACTAGATTGCGAACCAGTCATTGGTATATTCCCTGAGCCCATACATATAATTACTGGAGGGTCATTGGTTACATTAATATCATCGGTTAAGGCTGTAGGGACGCCACTACAAAAATCATTAACGGTATAAGTAACGGTTACTAAACCAGGGCCTCCAACAGTTGGGTCGAAGGTAAAAGTAGTTCCATTACCATCGTCTGTTACTCCCGCACCACTATATATACCTCCAGCTGGATTTCCACCTGAAAGACCTGTTTGAATTCCATCTGAAAGACAAACTTCATCCATAACATCTAGACTTGAAAAACTTGGTGGTAAATCAAATGCTTCCGTACCGTCTGTATTGCTATTCGATGAACCTTGGCTTGCACTATAGCCCAATCCTCTTCTTGCAAATGCTTCCCAAATTGCACAAACATGCGCTCCTGCATAAAGATTTTGATCTGCTAACAAAATTGCATCGCGACCATCCACAAATCCGGGGCTACATGGCTGTAACCTTAATCCTTCTGTAACAATGGCTAGGGCTACATTGTTTCCGCCCGTTCCATTATAAACATCTGCATCAAAACCATCGATCGCTATTATTTCCCAAGTCATATCCCAGAGCATTGTGGCCCATACTTCACCTCTATAATGTACTGCTGTAGTCGTCTTAATATCATCATATGTGTGATTATTAACCGCAAAGTCTGTACTGTACTTTTGGGTTCTTATTCCGGGACCTGTTATAGGTTCGCCCAACAAATAAGTACCCATACCTCGAGCATCGGTACCAGTATCAGTGGGCAGCATAGTAAAAATATAGCCGTAAAAATCACTCCAGCCTTCGCCCATTTGTTCTCCATTGCCTAAGCAACCAGAGTTGCTAGGGCCTCCAGTAAGTCTATTAGAAATTCCGTGCCCATATTCATGAATTACAACTCCAGCATCTAGGCCACTATCATGGGAAGGCGTTGATTGGTTGCACAGATACATATTCATGGTTGGATTGGAACCATCGTTTGGCGTGCTAAAATTAGCATTACAATTTCCTGAAGCCTGTGCGTTTACGTTTACACCATCAGAGCCAGCACCGCCATTTCCGTAATTGTTTTCTTGAAAATTTCCACTTACTTCATCAAAACCATATTGGTACATAACATCGTGTACAATATTTGTCCAATAGAACAAATTGGTAATATATGGAGCTGTGTTTGAAGCAGGGTTCTGATTTAAATCAATTGTAAAATCAAAAGTTAATGATGCAGTTCCGTTTGGACGATCTGAACCTTTGTGCACATCTCCGTTATTACCTGTGGTCAATGTAGATTCTGGTCCAGCAACCCCATTAGTATCATGCCATCCAAATGGAGATGCAGTAGGATTATCAGGATTGTTTACCAAAGTTCGCGTCATTGATCCATGGTTGGGAGATTCCATTGGTATTGCAAAAACTCTGTATCCACCGACTAAAGCAGAAGGTGCTTCTGAAACTGTGGTTTTGGAAACTTCATTATAATTTATTAGAGTCTCTGTTTCAGTAAGAGGGCCAATAAAATCTGTAATCGCTACATTTTCCCCACTATGAAAATGTTCATTATGGGCCTCCATAATATTACAAGAAACAGTCCAATTGTCTTTATCAATTATTTTTCCGTTGGAAGCATCAACTCGAAAATTCCACCAATCAGCAGATGTTGTTTCAGCTATTGAAAGCTCCCAAATTAATTGTGTGCCCTTTTCTTCTCTATAGTAATACATCAATTTTACAGGAATGTCCACTAAGGAAATTCCTGCTTTATTGAAAACGGCGGCTTTGTTTTTGCCCCCTATACTTTTTATTTCGTTAAGATTGGTTATTTTGTAACCCATCTGATTGGCAACCGAAGCAATAGCAGCACGGTCATTTATACCCTGCGCACTATTTTTTAAAGTGGCTTGAACATCTGCCAAAAAATTATTGTGCTCAATTAAAACCTTTCCAGTTTTATCAAAATGTATGCTGGACTCTGTTCCATAAACTTCCAAACCATTAATGGCTTGGCGTAAATATATGTGTCGAGTTCCGCTAACACTGCTTACGTTTTCATTAGTAACTACAAACGAACCATTGTTCTGATTAATGATTTTTTCTAACGAAATTGTCGAAGGTTTGGTTGCTAGTTTTGCAGATTCCTTTTCTTTTTCTGGATTTTTGTGTTGCGCAGCGAGCTGAATAGCCAACATGCAAAACAACATCAAGAGTAGTTTTGATTTTTTCATTTTTGAAATTTGATTTAGTTAGTTTTATAAATTTAGAATAAAATCGTAAATATCAACTACTTATCATCATCAAATTTCAAGTTTGTTTTCAGTTTAAAAAAATAATCAAAAAAAAAAGCCTCCCGTTTGGGAGGCTTTGTCTTAAAAAAGTGTTGCGTATATTAAAGTACTTTTACGTTAACCGCGTTCAATCCTTTTTTTCCTTCTTGAAGATCAAATTCTACTTCGTCACCTTCACGAACTTCGTCGATTAGGCCTGAAATGTGT